>NZ_JBWYII010000003.1:0-311127 GCF_056779705.1 Acinetobacter sp. 25-47-130
ATGTATAGAATGAGATGGCAGGGGCGGCTGGATTCGAACCAACGGATGGCGAGATCAAAACCCGCTGCCTTACCACTTGGCGACGCCCCTATCATTTAAACGATGATTTGATTCAATGGTGATTGTTCTAAACTATTCACTAAGTAAGCTTTACAAGGTGAATGAGCAAGAATGTCATCAATGTTCATTTCAGTCGTTACTTCAGTAAAAACACAAGCACCTGTACCTGTAAGTTTTGCAACACCGAACTGATCTAAATATTGCATTGCTTCATCGACTTCAGCATATAGACTTCTTGCCAGAGGTTCAAAGTTATTTCTGAAATCAGATGGCTTTATCTGATAGGCGCAAAATTTAGAGGTCTTCGTGTCTCTTGTCAACGATTTTTGTGAAAAAAGCAGTTGAGTGCTGATAAAACAGTCAGGTTTTAACACAATGTATTGTTTTTGATCTAAGTCTATGAATGTTAAGTGTTCACCAATACCTTCTGCCCATGCATTACGACCATGGATGAAGATGGGAACATCAGCACCCAGTTGTACACCAATTTCTGCTAATTGATCACGATTTAAGCCACATTGCCAAAGTTGATTCATGATTAATAACGCGGTAGCCGCATTTGAAGAGCCTCCACCGAGTCCTGCACCCATCGGTATATTTTTTTCGATGTTGACATGAATGCCTAATTTTTCACTTTTGGCATAGGGTTTCAGCATCATCATTGCACGATAAATCAAATTTTGTTCAAGACTTACTTCTGATAGGCCTGAAATGGAGATAGATTGGTTAGAGATTGGAGTAAATTCCATCCAATCACAAAGATCTATCAACTGAAAAATAGTTTGCAACTCATGGTAACCATTTTCACGGCGCCCCGTAATGTGTAAAAACAAATTCAGTTTTGCAGGGGAGGGTACACGAATCATAAATAATCAAACTTAACGATTTTGAATTACCATTGTAATACGATTTTCAGTTCCATCTTCAAGTTGTTGCTTTAAAATCAAACGGTTTGGTTGTGTAGATTGACCGTTGTAAGATAATTGAATATGCCAACCTTGTTCTTTAATTTCACTGATTCGCATCGATTCGTCTTTTTGAATTTCAGCTTCTTCAGTCGCTTGCTTAGCTTGTACCCAATCGACTAAATAAGTAATTGGTGCTTCCCAACCTGTTGCACGAAACAATAACTCTTCAGGTGAGTTGGCTGTAATTTCACCAGTTTTGGCACTGTTCAGTGTCACTTGACCAGGTTGACCTGAGATTTGAGTTTTACCGACTCCAAGAATTCCGCTTAACTCGATATCAAACTGTTCATCTTGCTGTTGCCAAGTAAAAAAAGCACTGCCTGATTGCTTGGGGGTCTTAACGCCAATTTTACCCTGAAGATTAAATTGATTTGATTGTTCAAGGTTTTGCGTTGTTGGCGGTGATGGTTGAGTTTGAATTGCTTGACAGCCAGTTAACCCAAGAAGTGCACTACTTGTGGCAATCAGCAATAATGATTTTAAATTTAAGATCATACAGTATTAACTCTTTTTGATATTTTGTGGCAACAATAAACTATCGAGTTGATCCAATTGAGGATGATTTGGATGATTTTTATGGAGTTGATGTAACACTTGGCTAAATTCTTCCAGTGAACCCAGCATATAAAGCGATTTAGCATATCGAATGCCGATATTTGGACTTTGGCTGAGTTGATATGCTTTCGCAAGTACACGGGTGGAAGTGTCAAAATCGTTTTGAAGAAAGCAGATATAGCCTAAGGTATCTAAGATAGATGCTTGTTCTGGGGCATTGTCTAAAGCTTGTTCGGCATATTGTCTCGCCTCATCTAAACGACGATTTTGCAACGCCAGAGTATATGCATACGCATTCAGATATGTTGGACTATTGGGTTCGATCGTGAGTAATTTTTTAAGCAATTCATCTAATTGATCGCGATCCGTAAATGGATCAAGTAATAAGACTTGAGAATATAAAATTTCAGGGTCATCAGTTAAGTTTTTAGCCGCTTCTTTGAGTAAGCCCAAGGCAGCTTTGTTATTGCCCATTTTTTTGAGTATTTCAGCTTGTGCTTGATATAAGAAACTCGCATGTTGGGGGTAATTCACCCGTTCCTGAGTCAGAAAGCGCAGCGCATCACTTAAGCGATTTTGTTTGTCATAGATTGAAATTAGATTTCGTCTAGAAACCATATATAAATTACCATCTACAAGTCGATAATAAGCTTTAGCTGTTTCAAAATGTTGTTTTCGTTCAGCATTTAATGCCAAATAAAAATAAGCATCATTTTGATACTGTCCAGATGCACGTAGTTCGACCAAATACTGTTCAGCAAGCTCATATTCTTTGAGATCAATTGAGGTTAGACCAGCGATAAAAAGAGCTTCTTCCGAATCAGGCCATTTTTTTATGATGCGTTTTAATTTGCTTAACGCCTGTTCATTTTTATTCAGTTTAATTAAGTAGCGGATTTCAGCCAGACTGAGCTCTAAATTATTACGATTTTTACGAGCACTTTTTTCAAACCATTTTAGCGTCTCTTCTTCGTCGCCTAAAGCCATGAGTAAGTTGGCTTTCAGTAAGATAAACCCTGTTGATTTGGGGCGTTTTTTTAATGCTTTATTTAAAGTAATTAAGGCATTTTCGATTTCATTATTTTGTGCTTGTAAACTCGCAATCAAAACGAGAATTGAAGGATTGTTACGCGTTTTACTATTACGCAAAGTGTTTAATAAATATGCTCGATCCTCAGGGGATTCCGGAGAAATTCCTTCAAGAATTTGTTCTAAATCTGATTCAGGATCTAAATTTAAAATATCATCGAGCACATCAGCAGCAAGTTCATATTCGTGTGACTTTAATGCGATATGCGCAAGATAGAATTTTGCAGGTACATCTTTGGGTTCTTGCACGACCCAATGGGTTGCAATATCTAAAGCGGCTTGTAAGTCGTTTTGTTCGAGTGCAACGTTAAGTGCACGTTGTTTTAAAGCTGTTGAACTGGTTTGGATTGCAAGTACGGTATAGTTGTGTAAAGCAGTCGGTGTGTCATGTGCAGCTAAAGCAAATTCTGCAACCATCGCCTGTTGTAAAACTTTATGATTTAAATTGGCATGGTAAAATTCTCCAGATGCTCTAATATGAGCACTGTAAGTCATGCTACTCACTAACAAGAGTGTGGTAGAATACTGTCGAATTGTTATGCCGGTTGTGCGGCTCATTGTTTGACGCAATTTTTTTATCCAAGTACTGCTTTTTATGACACCGTTATTGCACAATAGCATAAATTTAGCGAATTGATGATCTGATATGTCTTTCTTTGCATTGGGTGTCAACCATCAAACAGCCTCAGTTGAATTACGAGAGCAAGTTGCTTTTAACCCTGAAAAGTTAAAACTATTGTTGACTGAACAAAGTCACCATGACCAGCTGAACGATATGGTTGTGGTGTCAACCTGTAATCGTACTGAAGTCTACGCCATCGCCGATAATGCGGACATGGTATTAGATTGGCTCGCTCAAAAAAATGGCATTGATGTAAAACAATTACAAAATCATATTTACCGTTATGAAAATACAGATGCTGTGACACATTTGATGCGTGTTGCATCAGGATTAGATTCACTCATGCTTGGAGAGCCTCAGATTATGGGGCAAGTTAAGTCTGCACTTAATTTAGCAAAAGAGTCTGAAGTTGTTTCACAAAATTTAAATCGTATTTTCGAATATGCATTTTATGCTGCTAAGAAAGTGCGTTCAGAAACAGCGGTCGGTAGTCATGCTGTATCCATGGGTTATGCGGTAGCACAGTTAGCACTACAAGTTTTTAGTAAGCCTGAACAATTAACCGTCATGGTGGTTGCAGCAGGTGAAATGAATAGCTTGGTTGCAAAGCACTTGGCTGAAATGGGCGTTGCTAAAATTTTAATTTGTAACCGTGGTCAGGAACGGGCGGAAATTTTGGCGCAAGAAATATCACATCGTGTTGCGGTAGAAATTATTCCTTTTGTTGATTTAGCTCAAAATTTACATCGCGCTGATGTGATTTCAAGTTGTACAGGAAGTTTACATCAGGTCATTTCCTATCAAGATGTTAAGTCAGCACTCAAAAAACGTCGTTACCGTCAAATGTTGATGGTCGATTTGGCTGTTCCTCGCGATATTGAGTCTAAGGTTGAAAGTTTGGATGGTGTTTACCTTTATGGGGTGGACGATCTTCAAGGTGTCATTGACGAAAACTTAGCGCAGCGACGCCAAGCCGCTGTTGAAGCTGAAGTGATGGTCAACCAATTAGCAACACAATTGGTGACTCAGCAGAAAGTTTCACAAGCTGGAGCGACTATTAGTGAGTATCGGGCTCATGGAGAAGAAGTTAAAGCATTTGAATTAAACCATGCATTAGATCGTTTAGCCTCTGGCGATGATGCAGCCATTGTCATGCAGGAAATGGCGCATCGTTTGACGCAAAAGCTATTACATCCTACATCCATCTTACTCAGAGAAGTCGCTAAAGATGAAAATCCTGATGTCTATGAAACGATTAAAGTACATTTAGAAGATATTTTTAGTGCTCAGCGAAAACTAAAAAAATAAAAGCGGTCACTGACCGCTTTTATTTATTCATGTAGTAAGCGTAGTCCAATTTTTTTGGTTAGCTCATTCAGTTGTTGTCTTAAGTTTTTAGACTCGTTTAATGATTTTGCTGCTTTAAATTTGATTCTCAGATATTTTTCTTGAAGTGAAAGCGAGTATTCTGAGGCAAGTTTATCAGCCATTTCAGGGGCTTCAGTGAGTGTTTGAATATTGGTACGTTTTAAAATCTCAGAGAGTTCATGATGAAATGGGCTACAAGCACCCAAAATATAATAACTCGCTAGCTCTTGGTCGTCTGGCAGGTCATCAAAAATGACATTAAAAATTTTTAATACTTTTGCAAGCAATTCATCTTCAGGAATCACTGCACGTAATACTTCAAAATGAATATAAAGAAATGGATGGTACATTAACATTGCGACTGCGAAATCTTCATCTCGTGTGCGAATATTAAATGATAATGAAGCGTCAAGACTCACTTGAGGTTGCCACTTTTTATTGAATCCTAATTTTTCTTTGAAATATTGACGAATCAAATAGCGATACGAACCTTGCTTAGGCATCAGATTGGTGAGTTGATTTAGCTCAGCCATGACCTGACTTTTACCTTCAGGTGTATTGATTTGATATTGTTGACTGAGCAGTGAAAAAGCAAACTCAGATAAGAGTGGTGATTGTTGCCAAAGTCGATTGAAAGTTTCAACACCTTCCTTACGAACTAATGAGTCAGGATCATGCTCCGCAGGTAGAATAAAAAATTTCAGTTCACGACCATCATTTAAGAGGGGAAGTGCAATTTCTAAAGTGCGTCGAGCTGCTTTTTGACCAGCCGAATCACCATCAAAAGCAATAGTTAACTGATTGTTTTGTTTAAATAATAGATTCAAATGATCAGCATTGCTCGCCGTCCCCAAGGTGGCAACTGCGCCAGGAATGCCAGCTTGCTGTAATGCGATGACATCCATGTAACCTTCAACCATTAACCAATGATTGGCTTTGAGCTTACGACCTTCATATAAGCCATAGAGTAGTTGGTTTTTATGGAAAACTTCAGAGTCTGGCGAGTTGATATATTTGGGTTTGATCTCGTCATTCAATGCTCGTCCACCAAATCCGACAACGCGACCTTTTGCATCACGTATAGGAAAAATGACACGTTCTCGTAGTAGATCAAAATCACGACCAGAATCACTGGTTCTGATCAAACCGAGTAGTTTTAATCCTTCAATATCTTGCGGAAATGCTTTTTCAAGATGTTGCCAATCTTCTGGGGCATAACCTAATCGCCAATACTTAATCGTGGTATCACTTAGTCCGCGTCGCTGAAAATACTGTTGCGCAATTTGGCTATTTGGAAGTTGTTTTTCATAAAATAAAGCAACATTTTCAAGAAGATCGTATAAATTACCTTCAGGTGCGACCTCAACTGAATTCAAGTCATCTGTATTAAATTGATACTCATCGAATTCATAGTTTTGAAATGCTTCAAAAGGATCTACATCAAAAGCTGAAGTAGGCGGAGAAATGATTTCTGCTGCATCTGCTTCAATGGGTGCCTGCGGTTGCTTTTCTTGGTTAGGTTTAATAGGTTCTCTCTTGTATGAGAGTTTTTTATTGTCTTGATTGTCTTTAGGTAATTCGATACCGGTTTGGCTTGCCAGGTCTTTAATCACCTCGATGAAATTGCGATTATCAATATCCATCATAAAGCGAATTGCATTTCCATTGGCTTGGCAACCGAAACAGTGGAAATATTGCTTATCACGGTAGACGTGAAAAGAAGGTGTTTTCTCTTGATGAAAAGGACAACAGCCTGAATAGGTACGACCTGACTTTTTTAATTTCACACGTTGGCCAATAAGATCGACGATGTCAGTTCGATCTAAAATTTGATCAATCGTATGTTGTGGAATTGCCATAATTAAAAAGCCAAAAGAATGAGGAATAAAGTGATTGAATTAAGTCTATCCTAAACACTTAAGACGATAAATAAAGCCATGCAATAAAAAAGGTGGGTAATCCCACCTTTTTTGATTCGTAAGAATGGATTATTGACGCTGTGGGTCGTACATACTTTCATTTGCTGGCGCACTTTCCACATTGTGATCTTTATTACCAAGCAAGCCAAAGCTTAAGCGATTCAATAAACCGGGTTGTGTATTGGTGTTGTCAGATTGCTCTGCTGATACTTCTGCCGTTGTTTGGCTGCGTGCTTCACGACCTAAAATACCCAAGGTTGCACGATTTAACCAACTTCCATCTTTACGTGCTGCGCGTAAATCGACCTCACCATTAGACTTCACAAGATGAGGGTAGTTTAGCTTTAGCACTTCAACGTATTGTTGAGATGTTGCCTTGTCACCGAGTTTATCGTATCCGTAAGCAATCGTTGCAAGCGCTTCTGGTACTTGAGGTGTTTGAGGGAAATGTTCCATAACCCATTGTCCACGCTCAACTGCTGCAAGCCAAGCTTTACGCTTTAAGTTAAAGCGAGCCGCATTCATTTCACTTTCAGCAAGTTCTTGACCAATAAATTTCATGCGCTGAGCAGCATCTACAGCATACTGACTACTTGGGAAACGACGAATGAAATCAACAAAATTTTGATATGCAACTTTTAAATAGCTGACATCACGATGAGCCTGTTGGAGTGATGTATAGCGGATGAGACCATCATAGTTTTGCTCCATATTCGCCACACCACGAACATAGTAAGCATAATCAACATTAGGATGTTGAGGATTTAAACGAATAAAACGGTCTGCTAGCGCAATAACAGCTTCATAGTCTTTTTGTTGAAAACGAGCATATAAAAGATCGAGTTGAGCTTGTTGAGTATATTGACCTGTAGGGTAATAAGTTTCAATTGCTTCTAATGATTGTGCTGCATCGCTATATTGACCACGATCTAATGCTTTTTGTGCTTTATCGAAATAAGATTGTTCGGTTGATTTAGGTCCAGTATCTACAACATCCTTCTTGGGATTACTACTACAGCCCACAAATGTTGCTGCTAAGCCTAGCGATAAAGCAAGCATCGTAACTTTATAACGTGGTAGCGACATAAAAATTCCTCTGTTTATACGGGCAATAGGCTACAATTGCACTATTAAACCACTTTTGTCCGAATGAGCAAATGACTTCAGCACAAACTTCTAATTCTAATTTCCCAGAAATCGACATCAATTTACTTGAAGATTCTGAGGATGCAGATAACCATACTTCAGCCCCAACTGCAACACGTTTATCGTTGCAATTTCAAGTGGATGAGAGTTCTCTTGGTCAGCGAATA
This sequence comes from Acinetobacter sp. 25-47-130, assembly GCF_056779705.1. NCBI lineage: Bacteria > Pseudomonadati > Pseudomonadota > Gammaproteobacteria > Moraxellales > Moraxellaceae > Acinetobacter > Acinetobacter sp. 25-47-130. The sequence continues at coordinate 7,895 of NZ_JBWYII010000003.1, forward strand.
GACCAAGTTGCTGCGCTCGCTTGGAACGAATTTTCGCGTGAAAAATTGAAACAATGGTTGAAGGATGGTCATTTGTTGGTAAATGGTCAAGTTGTGAAACCAAAATATAAAAGTGAAGGGAATGAGCTACTCACGCTTGATGTAGAGCTTGAAGCCCAAGTCACCAGTCAACCTGAAAATATCCCTTTAGATATTATTTATGAAGATGATGACATCTTAGTCATTAACAAGCCAGTGGGGATGGTTGTACATCCTGGCGCAGGAAACCCGAATGGTACTTTGGTTAATGCACTGTTGTATCATTTTCCTAAATCAGCAGAATTATCTCGAGCTGGTCTAGTACACCGTATCGATAAAGATACTAGTGGTCTCTTGGTTGTAGCTAAAAATTTAGAAGCTCAATTTTCCTTAAGTAAACAGTTAGCGAAAAAATCAGTTTATCGAATTTATGATTTAATTTGTTATGGCAATATTATTGCAGGCGGTAAAATTGATGAGCCGATTAAACGTCATCCTGTAGATCGTGTAAAAATGGCGATCTTACCAGGTGGTCGTGATGCCGTGACTCACTATAATGTGAAAGAAAGATTCCAAAATTTCACACGTGTTCAAGCACAATTAGAAACTGGACGTACTCATCAGATTCGTGTTCATTTCACTTATATTGGTTTTCCTTTGGTCGGTGATCCAGTTTATGTCAGTCGTGTCAAAGTACCTGCAGGTGCTTCGGAAAAACTTGCTACTCATTTACGAGAGTTTAGACGTCAAGCACTTCATGCATCAAAATTGGGGTTAGTACATCCACGTACAGGTGAAGAAATGATGTTTGAAGCACCATGGCCTGAAGATTTCACAGCATTACTTGATACTCTTCGTACGGAAAATAAGGCTTACTAAATTAAAGGAAAGTTTACATGCAAATTGTGCAAGGTTTGCCCGAAGGTGTTGTGGTAGGACAAACAGAATTAAGTCACCCTCACGCACTTAAAACACCACAGACTGACTTAGAAGGTTTTAACTTGGCGTTGCATGTAAATGATCAGCCAGAACGTGTTCATCAGCATCGAATGTACTTGTTAAATGACTTCTCGGTCTATGGGGTGAATCGATTGACTTGGATGAACCAAACGCACAGTACAATTTGTCATGTTGTAAATGATGACATGAGCTTACGCGCCCTAAATGGCGATGGTTTAGTGACACAACAAAAACATCATGCATTAATGATGATGACGGCAGATTGTTTACCGGTGGTTCTCGGTAACAAAGATGGTACTGAAGTCGCTAATTTGCATGCAGGTTGGCGAGGATTGGCAAATGGTATTATTGAAAATACAGTCAAGGCCATGAGCACTCAACCCTCTTGGGCGTGGTTAGGTGCGGCAATTAGTCAGCCATGCTTTGAAGTGGGTGAAGAAGTAATGCACACATTCTGCGATAGGATTCCAGAATTAAGTTCAGCATTTCAAAAGGGAGATCTAGAGGGTAAGTATTACGCAGATCTGTATGCGATTGCTCGCCATATATTGAAAAGTTTAGGGGTGGAACAGGTTCTTGGAGGTGAGCGGTGCAGTTACACGGAGGATCAGACATATTATTCTCATCGCCGTAATTCAAAAACCGGCCGCATGGCAACATTTGTATTTATGCACAGTAATCAAGAAACTCATCTGATTTCTCAAAGTTTCATACTATGACTGACCAAACTTCGTAAAAGCATCGCTATCGTTTATTACATCCCATTTTGTCACACTAACAAAGTCGCCGAACATATCGCCATTGGTGCACAAAAACTCAATATTGAGGTATTGCTCATCAATGTTACAGACGTGAACTGGGAGTTGCTTGATCAAGCTGAATCTATTGTATTTGGCTGTCCTACTTATATGGGAAGTCTAACCTCAGCGTTGAAATTATTTATGGATCAATCTTCAAAGCGTTGGCTAGCGAGAACATAGCAGGGCAAATTGGCAGCTGGTTTCACAAATGGTGGAGGATTAAGTGGATATAAGTTGGCTGTGCTTCAGCATATCAATCTTTTTGCAATGCAACATGGCATGATTTGGTCTGTACTACCGCTAATGTTTACAGGTAGATCGCATCAAGATCTCAATCGTATGTCTAGTTTTTTGGGGACTCATGACGCAGTCTGATAATGCGCCTGTGGAGGTAACACCTCCGAGTGGGGATATTGAAACGGTCACATGGTTTGGTGAACATTTAGCGAATACCGTATTCAGGTTAAATTGCATGGATTAAAAAATCATTTTCATCTAATTTAATTATTTATTGCTCGCTTGAAATGTAATGATGAAATGAAGTGAAGTTAACTAGGTTGTTGAAATTAAATTTATAATTGTTTATTCAGACAAAGAGCTGATCAATTAATTACAAAATAGTGTTAAGTATTTCACATTAAATTTTAAAAATAATTATAATTAATCATCGAATAAAAAACGTGCGCCATTGGACTTGGTTGCCTAAAAATTACAAGGTTTGGAGTCATTCATGACCTACACTTCAAAAAATATTGGGTTCAATTCAGCTGTTTTAATGTTTGTTCTCATGTTATCACCACTGGTGCACGCTCAAACAACCATGGAAAAATTGGACGATCGGGAGTTGTCTGACATTTCTGGTCAAGCTTTATTAAGTATGAGTTATATCGATCCCAATGATGGGGCAAACAATATGCGAGGTAAAGGCGTTGGCTTTTATAAACTCGGAATGGAAGCAGATATAGAGCTCAATGCAAATATTAAGCATTTACAACTTGGCTGTGGTGGTATTAATGGAGCAGGTGGATGTGACATTGATATTGAAAATCTGAGTTTGAGTGGTGTGTCAGACACCAGAGAAGGTCGTGCAGGTTCTTCAGCCAAGTTAACCAATCCATTTTTAGAGTTTGCGGTAAAAAATCCAACATCGGCATCAACGCGAGAAGTCGTTGGATTGCGTCTCAGTGCTGAAAAAGTATTAGGTTTGCTGACGCTTGGTGATGAAAACTCTGACAAACCGAATGGCATTAACTCACTCAGTGGTTATTTAAAAATTAATCCGACCCAAGGTATGGCTTATACCAATGCTCGTAATATGTCCTATAGCGATACTAATTTAACGATCGATGGGAGAGTAAAGCCAAACATTTGTATACCAATCTTGGGATGTTTAGGGATTCCATTAGGATTTAAATCTGATGATTACAACCTCGCGTTACAAGAAACCTCAGCTCCATTAACACTGAATGGTGCTGTGATATCTGGCACTCGAATGAACTCTGCAAGGTTAAGTGGTATCGCGCATATCAATCCACTGTACTTTGATGGTGATTTAAAGGCTTCCTTAAATGTATCTCTTGGGTTATTAAATTTACAAAAAGAAGTGACTGGAAATATTACAGGTTTAAAAGCCAATATTACTGTTGATCAAAACCTAGGCTTTATCCATAAAATCATGCTCAACAACCCATTTTCACTTTCTCTACAAAATAGTGAGGTCTGGTGGCCAAATGCTGATGTTGCCGCAAAGCAAGGTTGGTGGATGGCATTTAATGATTCAATTGATATTGGGGATGTTACACCTGAGAAACGTATTGATATTACTAATGATGTATTAAAACAAGTGGTTGGACCTATTGGTGAATACATTACTCGAAATCCCATCGAATGTACTGTCTTGAATTGTCTTTTTGGGGATAAGTTAGGTGTAGGTAATGTCAATTTACCGAATACAAGTGTGAATTTTCCATTAAAAGACTTGCAACTAAAAAATCAAACCTTTGCTCCAAACTGTTATGGAAATTTAAGATTCTGTTAAATAGGTGATGTACTTGAGTTTTTGAGTTCGCATTTCATCGGATAAATGATTATTTACATCACATATTAATACTGTTGATTGTGATGTAAGTCTCTAAAAATATTCAATTTTATTATTATTTCTCTATTTCAATTCGTTAAGTCAAGTTTTGAGCCTCTTTATTTTTTTCATTAATTTATAGATAGTAATGCTGTTGCTTATGGATTAAGCCTGAATAAAAATAATACGGAGACTCTAATGTTGAAGAGTTTACTTGTTTCTATCAAATTGATTTTATCAACATCTTGCTTAGTGTTGATTCCTTTGTCTGCAACTGCTAATAACATTCAGAATGATTTAAAAATGATGACTGATGAAGAGTTATCTGCGACAAACGGTCAAGCTTTATTAAGTATGAGTTATATTGATCCCAATGACGGGGCAAACAATATGCGAGGTAAAGGCGTTGGCTTTTATAAGCTTGGAATGGAAGCAGATATAGAACTCAATGCAAATATTAAGCATTTACAACTTGGCTGTGGTGGTATTAATGGAGCAGGTGGATGTGATATTGATATCGAAAATCTGAGTTTGAGTGGTATGTCAGACACTAGAGAGGGTCGTGCGGGTTCTTCAGCCAAGCTAACCAATCCATTTTTAGAGTTTGCGGTAAAAAATCCAACATCTGCATCAACTCGAGAAGTTGTGGGTTTGCGTCTCAGTGCTGAAAAAGTATTAGGTTTACTGACGCTTGGTGATGAAAACTCTGATAAACCGAATGGTATTAACTCACTCAGTGGTTATTTAAAAATTAATCCCACTCAGGGTATGGGTTATACTAATGCTCGAAGTATGACCTATGCCGATACTGGTCAAACTATCGATGGAAAAGTGAATGCAAGAATTTGTTTGATTTGTATTATTGCACCTACTTTGACACTCGATTTTAAATCGGATAGTTATAATCTAGCATTACAAGAAACGACAGCACCAATTCAAATCAATGGCACTACAGTATCTGGTACTCGAATGAGTTCTGCGCAACTGACAGGTGTTGCCAATATTAATCAGTTGAATTTTGGTGGTGATCTCAAGGCCAATATCCAAGTGCTAGGGGTAGGATTGCTGAATTTGCAAAAAGAGGTCAGTGGTAACATTACGGGCTTAAAAGCCAACATTACGGTAGATCAAAACTTAGGTTTAATTCATAAAATCCCTGTAAACAATCCATTCTCACTCTCTGTTCAAAATAGTGAGATCTGGTGGCCAAATGCTGATGTTGCTGCACAGCAAGGTTGGTGGATGGCATTTAATGATTCGATCAATATTGGAGATGTTACACCTGAGAAGCGTATTGATATTACAAATGATGTGTTAAAACAAGTAGTTGGACCAATCAGTGATTATATCAGCCGAAATCCTCCATCTTGTAATGCACTTGATTGTTTGTTTGGTGACAAACTTGGTGTTGGAAATGTTCATTTGCCGAATACCAATGTAAATTTTCCATTAAAAGATTTACAACTTAAAAATCAAACTTTTGCTCCAAACTGTTATGGAAATTTAAGGTTCTGTTAATAAAAAAACCGCTCATTTGAGCGGTTTTTTTATTTATGAAAAATTCTTGCTTTATCGCGCTGCCAATCGCGGTCTTTTTCAGTGGCACGTTTGTCGTGTAATTGTTTACCTTTAACAAGTGCAATTTCGAGTTTGACTAAACGACCTTTCCAATAGCACGCCAAAGGTACACATGTGTAACCTTTTTGATTGATCGCCCCTTGGAGTTTCTCGAGTTCACGACGTGAAAGAAGTAGCTTACGAGTACGTGTTGCTTCGGGAACGATATGAGTTGAAGCAGAAAGAAGAGGTTGAATTTGAGCACCAAATAAATAAGCTTCATTATTTTTGAAAATAATATAGCTTTCCGTGATACTCATGCGTCCAGCGCGAAGAGATTTTACTTCCCAACCTTGTAACGCTAAACCAGCTTCAAATTTTTCCTCAATAAAATAATCGTGACGTGCACGTTTATTTAGCGCAATAGTGCCACTATTATTTTTTTTAACTACAATCGATTTCGACATAATACAAATATTCCAAGATTAGGCCTATTTTGCCTCAAACTTGGCTTGAGGTGAAGTCATTTCACTGTCAACAAGTGTGCGTGTGAATTGAGTTTTTGTTAAACTATGCGCCTACATAATAATCTTAGAGTATAAATGGATGTCTAAAACTCGTGTCATCTATCCGGGAACATTCGATCCTATTACCAATGGTCATATTGATCTTGTCTCTCGTGCTGCAAAAATGTTTGATGAAGTTGTAGTTGCGATTGCAATTGGTCATCACAAAAATCCAGTGTTTAGTTTAGATGAGCGAGTTGCGCTTGCAAAATCATCATTAAGCCATTTAGATAACGTAGAATTTGTTGGTTTTGATGGTTTGTTGGTGAATTTTTTTCAAGAGCAAAAGGCAACAGCTGTACTCAGAGGTTTAAGAGCAGTGTCTGACTTTGAATATGAGTTTCAACTTGCAAATATGAATCGTCAATTAGATTCAAATTTTGAAGCTGTATTTTTAACGCCGTCAGAGCAATACTCGTTTATTTCATCCACATTAGTTCGTGAAATTGCACGTTTGAAAGGTGATGTGACGAAATTTGTGCCAAAAGCAGTTGTTGAGGCATTTGAACGTAAGCATCAGCAAGGTTGGTAGAGTGTCTTTAATTATTACGGATGAGTGCATCAATTGTGACGTTTGTGAGCCTGTATGCCCAAATGAAGCGATTTATATGGGTGAACTGATCTATGAAATTGATCCGAACCTATGTACTGAATGTGTTGGTCATCATGACCAACCCCAGTGTTCATTATTCTGCCCAGTAGACTGTATTCCTAAAGATCCTAATCATGTGGAATCTGAGGTTGAATTGCTGGAAAAGTATAAAAAACTAATTGCTCAAAAAAGCACGAGCAATTGATCTCAAAGTTTGTTAAGATGCGCCACTTGAAGTGAGCCAGACGATCGCTGCTGTGAAGGTCTTTGTGACTAAAGCAGGGGAGGAAAGTCCGGGCTTCATCGGGCAAGGTGCCAGGTAACGCCTGGGAGGCGTAAGCCTACGGAAAGTGCAGCAGAGAGTAGACCGCCATTTTGCAACTGAACTTCGGTTTAGCCTAGAAAATGGTAAGGGTGAAAGGGTGCGGTAAGAGCGCACCGCATGACTGGTAACAGTTCATGGCATGGTAAACCCCACCTGAAGCAAGACCAAATAGGAATCCTTAAGGTATGGCCCATACTGGATTCGGGTAGGTCGCTTGAGCATATGAGTGATTGTATGCCTAGAGGAATGATCGTTCTAGACAGAACCCGGCTTATCGGCTCACTTCAACAAATTTTGATCAAACAGTGTCGATATTACTTGACGGATACATCAATCAAGTAGATAATGCGCGCACAGTTTACGGCTATGTAGCTCAGTTGGTTAGAGCACCGCACTCATAATGCGGGGGTCACAGGTTCAAGTCCCGTCATAGCCACCATTTTTATAGACCACACTCACTAGTGTGGTCTTTTTTTATGTGTGGAATCTTGAGTTTTCATTGGCACTGAATAAGCTGAGGATCTAGCTTAATTTTTGGAAACTCTTGTTCAAATTGTGCTAATACAGCTGCCTGATTTACATTTGAAAACACAATATTTTGCAAGCTATCAATTTTTTTCTCAGTTAAATAAAGATGTGCACAATGTAGAGCGACCGCATTCTCTTTACTCACGGCAAGTTTATGATCTTCAGGAATAACATCAATATGCACGAGCTTTTGTTGAGCACGGCTTAATTGAACTAGAGTTCGTTTTTGTTGCATGGTTATAAAATTTTGAGCATTGATCCATTGAGCGACATCCATGCGTACACCGTGATAATTCACAAATATGGGATGAATCGTTTGGCATCCGCTCACAAGGCTTAAACAGCATATGAGAATGAAATATTGAGGATTGAGCATGATTTTGATGTCATTGAAACCTTACTATTACAATAAAATCATATAATTATGGATTAATTTTGTTCAAATAAGGTTTATTTGTATAAAGGGTGATCATTAGTGCTTTCGTATGCTTGACGATACTACGATAACTTAAGATAATGCGCACACAGTTTACGGCTATGTAGCTCAGTTGGTTAGAGCACCGCACTCATAATGCGGGGGTCACAGGTTCAAGTCCCGTCATAGCCACCATTTTTATAGACCATGCTCACCGCATGGTCTTTTTTTTATTTCTCAAAATGTTTTGAGATAATATCAAGTGTAGATTGTGCTTGATAAAAAGGCTGAATCAAACTTTGAATTAATTGTTCTAGAACGCCAAAATCATTTAACATGCTGATAAGTTGAGGTGCAAAACGATGGGCTTCGATCATTAAATCTTCTTGAGTTAATCCAACAGCCGTGAGTAAAGCTTGTAAACTGTAATCACCAAAATATTCATAGAACTCATCAACCACTTCTAAAATGATGGACTGAATCTCAGAAGACTGGCGCAAATTTCTCCAGGTTTCATACACCAGAATAAAAAAATCTTCGACATCAATGGCTTCAATCTGCTCAAGCTGAGCTGAAATTTTTTGAAATTGGAGATCTGACCAAATATGTTGAATGATTTCATAAAGTTCATTTTGAGGCAGTGTGATAATTTCGCCTAATTGAACCAATATTGCATTTGCAAGTTGGGATTCTAGTTTTAACTCTAATGTGTGTTGCTGATCTTGGAGAAAATTAAAAATCTTTGATTTGACCGTATTATTTTGAACTTTATTTTTTCGAAGCCTATCCAGCCAAGGTGTATATTTTTCTAAAATTTGATTTGCTAATTGAAGACTTACTGAATGTGCCTTCTCATTACTTAAAATTTGTTGTTTTAAACCATAACGTACTTGATCTAATTCAAGAATTTTATTTAGCCATAGCCCAAAATCATGGTCAGAAATTAAATCTCCGATTAAAGCATTTGAATCCTTTAAATGAAGGTAAATACGTTGTGCAACTGCGCCAATAAACTCTAGTAAATCAGGTCCAAGATTTAATTCAAAAGCATATTTTGAAACAACAGCATGAAGTTGTTCAAGATTTACAATGTCTTTTAGTTTGATTCGATTGAACTGAGCATAAGCCTGTGAAACAAACGTGTCTAGTACAGCATTAGATTCAGCATTTAATAAATACTGTTGCGTAAACCGAATTTGCTCAAGCATAAGTGCTTGAGCAAATTGATTGAGTTGTGTCGAGTTAGACACCTGCTTTCCATCCATTTACGATTGGATAGCGGCGTTCGCGGCTAAACGCACGAGAGGATATACGTGGACCAATTGCACCCTGACGGCGCTTATATTCGTTGCGATCAACCAATCCAATGACTTTAGTCACGATATCTCGATCAAAACCTTTAGAGATAATATCTTCAAGACTCTGATCTTCTTCAATATATGCATATAAAATTGCATCAAGAACATCGTAAGGTGGTAATGAGTCTTGATCTTTTTGATCAGGTCGTAATTCAGCAGAAGGTGGGCGAGTAATCACACGTTCAGGGATTACAGGCGTATCTTCCAAACTATTACGGTATTTGGCTAACTCAAATACAATCGTTTTATAAACATCTTTAAGTACAGCAAAACCACCGACCATATCACCGTACAGCGTGCAGTAACCAACAGATAATTCAGATTTGTTACCTGTAGATAAAACAAGATTACCAAATTTATTCGACAGGCCCATTAATAAGGTGCCGCGTGCGCGAGCTTGTAAATTTTCCTCAGTTGCATCAGCAGGAGAATTGCCGAAGAATGGGTGTAATGTCTGCATAAAGCTGTTGACGATTGGGTGAATTTCCGCAATACCAAAAGTGACTCCCATGCGTTTTGCCTGCTCAGTCGCGTCTTCAACACTGATTTGAGAGGTATATGTGTAAGGCATCATAACCGCTTGAACTTTATCTGCTCCAATAGCATCGACAGCGATTGCAAGAGTAAGCGCTGAGTCAATACCACCAGAGAGACCAAGAATGACACCAGGGAAACCTGAGCGTTGTACATAATCTCGTGTTGCTAAAACCAAAGCTTGGTAAATTTCTGCAATCGTATCTAATGCAGGTGCTTTGGTAGCGGCTTTAAAAGATTTAAGCTCTGCTTCATATTCAACATGAAAAAGGTCTTCTTTAAAGCTTGGTGCTTCAAGTACAACTTCACCATTTGCATTTACAACGAAACTTGTTCCGTCGAAAATGAGATCATCTTGCCCACCCACTTGGTTGACATAAACAAGATTGAGATTCAATTGTTTAGCTAACTCTTTAAGCGTAACAACACGGTGTTGAGGCTTTCCAACTTCGTATGGTGAGGCATTTAACACAAGAACAGTTTCAACATTCAGTTTGGCAAGTTGTTGAACACTCTCAAGTGTCCAGACATCTTCGCAAATTAATACACCGAATTTATGTCCTAAATACTCAAATACAAGGTGTTGATGACCCTCAGCGAAATATCTCTTTTCATCAAAAACACTATAATTTGGTAAATTTTGCTTGTTATAAATACCTAATACTTGCCCATCTTTCATAACGGCTGCAGAGTTATAGCGTGCACCCGAATCAGCTTGATTAACAAAACCAAATACCATCACAATGTCTTTCACTTCAGCCAGTTTTTCGAAAGCTGATGCTGTACGTTTGCTTAGGCTTGGACGAAGTAGGAGATCCTCTGCAGGATAACCAATGGTCGAAAGTTCAGGAAACACAATGATATTGGCATTTTGCTGTTTGGCTTCGTTAGCGAGTCCAATCATTCGATGAACATTGGCTTCTAAATTGCCGACAAATGGAGAGAATTGAGCAAGAGAAACTTTAAAACTATTCATTTAAACCAAGTCCTATCCTATAGGTTTATATACAGCACGTGCTGATTTTATTGGAGTAATTATTCAGCTGTGTGTATGTGATATTACATAACTGCCAAATGGCTCAAATTTACATCATTAAAACATGATAAAAGATCTTATTTCTTGCACAGCAAAAACTACGATTCATATGTATTCTATCTAAAATAAAAGTAGATACTAGCTTTTGCCATTGTTTGTACATAAAAAATTAAATCGTAATGGATTTGCGACACAGTAAATCAGATGTCAAAGCTGATATGGTGTTTCTGATTCACAAATCAATAGCTTGAATAAAAAATATTCTTTTAATTTTACAGTTTTTATTGATTCAAAATAATATTCGGAATCTTTTTCAAAAATATATCTCTAGCTATTTCGCCTTGTTGTTCAATGTTGTATTCATTGAAATTTTTTTTAGGGTCAAATTTATAGGCATAAGGATTATACTTTTTGAAGCAAATAAAATACACACTTTGCAGAAAAGCGCCTTTGAGCAAAACATTTTGTCCTTGTTGGTGTTGTAAAATATGAGTCATCTCGTGAATGAAAATTCCTTGATAGATTTTATTTTCTTTCGAATAGTCAGTTTTGAAATGTTTGTTACGAATATGCAAATAGCCCTTTGGTGCCATAAATACCGCTGAGGGTTGCCACGGTAGAAACGGATGATTCATGATTTTCACACTGTCAAAATCTATAAGATCACCAAAGACACTTTGGCTCAACGTGATTTCACCTTGGGTGAGTGATCTACATCTAAAAGCGTCAAATTTTATCCATTTTAAAATAAGTGGCATCCACAACATCATACTTATTTCTTAATCTACTTAAAGTTTATGTGACATTCAAAATATCACTATTTGGAATCATTACTTGTTAAAAATGGTGTTGACCTTTAATGATAATGAAAAGGTATTTACTGATTAAAACTTAATAATTTTGTTAGACAATCTTGATGAATGAGCAATTATGCCATCTCTAAAGATTTATTATGCAAATGGCTATTTCGTCTTTTTATCTTAATTTTTTAGAAACGTCGAAGAATTCACATTATTTGAATTTATTCACTGAGATAAAAGAGAAGGTTCGCCATGTTATTAACTCAGCCATTAAAAAAAATTTCTAAATTTCTAAACGGTTCTAAATTTGATCCTGAGAATCAATCAAAAGCTATTCCAATTCGTCATATGAAATTTGATTTTGATCATCAAAAGATTGATCCAAAATTTTATTTGAATGCGGAATTAGCAAGTGCTTACTTTGCCTCACTTTCAATTTTTTTAACCTATGGTGAGGATCTCGTTATTGATACAGCACGTTATCATCGTGACTTTATTCAAGATCCATTACTCAAGCAAAGAGTGACAGCGCTGATTGGGCAAGAAGCTTTACATTCTAAACTTCATGAAGAATTAAATGACGCTTTTTTAAAGGCAGATTTGCCTGTCAAATTGTTTAGATTTCTGGCGCATCACGTTTTTGAATATGGTTTTAATCGGTTGCCTCAGCCAATGAAATTATCGCTTATGGCTGGGATTGAGCATTTTACCGCAGTGCTTGCTGAATACATGATGAATCATGAGCATATTTTCTTCGAATCTCAAGATGAGAAACAACGCGCAATTTGGATGTGGCATATGCTTGAGGAATCAGAGCATAAAGATATTGCATATGATGTGTTCCAACTTCTTTCGAGTAACTATGCTTTAAGAATAGCAGGCTTTTTCCCAGCGCTTATTACGATTTTAGTGCTGATTTCTGCTGCATCACTAGTTGTGCCATTTTATCGTAAGCCATCAAATCTAATCAGTTTGAGTTACTACAAAGATATGTACCGAAGTGTAGGTTTGATCTTTGGTCTAAAAGATGGTGTTTATGGCAGTTCGATCAAACATATTTTCGAATATCTCAAACCAGACTTCCATCCGAATGATCATGATACATCAGCGTTTTTAGAGTACTACAAAGAACGTTTATTAAATCCAGTGGATGGTATTTTAACACCATACTTTACGAAGGAATTCATGCCTGCTTTAAAGGTATAAGAATAAGGATAGTTCATGCTTTTTTTTAAGAAGAAAATTAAACCGAGCCATCAGGCTTATGCTGTGGTAACGGGTGCTGGAAGTGGTATTGGACGCAGTTTTGCATTGGAAATTGCAAAACGTGGTGGTCAAGTGGTGTGTGCTGATATTAATTTAGCTGCAGCTGAAGAAACTGTTCAGCTGATTTCTCAGACCACAGGCCAAAAAGCATTTGCTGAATCCTGCGATGTGGGAAAAAAGGAAGATGTTGAGCGATTGGCGAATCAAGCAGAAAACCTTTTTAATCATCCTGTGACACTTGTTATTAATAATGCTGGCGTGGGGTTAGGTGGTAAGTTTGATGAGGTGACACTAGAAGATTGGCAATGGTGTATGCATGTCAATTTATGGGGCGTGATTCATGGTTGTCACTTTTTTGTACCGAAGTTTAAACAACAAGGTTATGGGGCAATTATTAATGTTGCTTCAGCAGCAGGATTTACAGCTGCACCTGAAATGACAGCTTATAACGTGACGAAATCTAGTGTACTTGCATTATCTGAAACGTTATCTGCAGAACTACATCAAGATAATATCCGTGTGAATGTGCTTTGCCCAACTTTAGTACCAACTAATATTATGAAGAATGGGCGATTACCTTCCAATTACTCGGGTTTAGCGGATGATTTATTGCAGAATCATGCATTTGTCACAAGCGATCAAGTTGCACAAAAAACCTTAAACAATTTAGATAAAGGCATTCTTTATACGATTCCACAACCAGACGCGAAATTATTTTGGTTGATGAAGCGTGCTTCACCGACCTTATATACCAAAATGTTAGGTGTAGGTTATCCATGGTTTAAGCGTTTTGTAAAATAATAGAGAGATAAAAGAATGACACTCGATAACGAATTAGAGAGCAATGCAGATTTAAAAATTCAAACTGCTGATCAATCTGAAAAAGCAGAAGTAAAAGTAAAGAAAAAAAATAACGCAGATAAAGAACTTAAAGTCGAACAATCACAAAAGGTGTATGACACGATTGTTGTTGGTGCAGGTATTTCCGGTATCGCTGCGGCATATAAAATGAATCAGGCAGGATATCGCGACTACATTGTGCTGGAAAAAGCGAACCGAGTTGGTGGTACATGGCGCGATAATAATTATCCAGGATGTGGATGTGATGTTCCTTCAGCCTTATATTCTTTTTCCTTTTCGCCAAGTCACAAATGGAGTCATTTGTTTGCCAAGCAGCCAGAAATCTTAAGTTATCTTGAGGAAGTGGTTGAGAAGCATCAACTGAATGAAAAAATCCAATTTAATCATGAATTAAAAGCAGCACGTTGGGATAACGAGAAGGCGCAGTGGTTGTTAGAAACTTCTCAAGGAAAGTATCTAGCAAAAACGGTAATCTTTACAACGGGACCCATTACTGAGCCATCATTTCCAAAAATTAAGGGCATAGAAAGTTTCAAGGGGGAAATGTTTCACTCTGCAAGATGGAATCATGAGTACGATCTTAAAGGTAAACGTATTGCTGTTATCGGTACAGGTGCTTCAGCGATTCAATTTATTCCTCAGGTTCAGCCATTAGCGAAAGAACTCTTTGTGTTTCAGCGTACAGCACCTTGGGTTTTGCCAAAAGCTGATATGAATTTGAATGATCAAGCGAAATCACTGATCCAGAAATTTCCCGTTATTCAATCCACTTGGCGGAGCAGTATTGCCCAAATTTTAAATGGCATTAACTTTGGTTTGCGTAATCCAAAAGTGCTGAAACCTGTGAATTTCTTAAGCAAACAATTATTGAAGTTGCAAATTCAAGATGATGAATTAAGAAAAAAAGTCACACCAAATTTTGATATTGGTTGTAAACGTCTTTTATTTGCCAACAATTATTATCCAGCATTGCAACAAGATAATGTGAAACTAATCAATGAGGGGTTGGTTGAGATTGATGGGAATACGGTTGTTGCGGCCAATGGTGAGCGTCATGAAGTAGATGTCATCATTTGGGGTACGGGTTTTGAGGTATCGCATCCGCCAATTGGTAAGCGCATTTATGATATGGATGGGAAGCTCTTAGCGGAACGCTGGAAAAATAGTTCACCAGAAGCTTATTTAGGTGCAAGTATTACCAATGTACCAAATGCATTTTTGGTGTTAGGACCAAATATTCTGGTTTATGACTCATTTATTGGTATTGCTGAAGCTCAATTAGATTATATTCTTGATGGCCTACTAAAGATCAAAAAGCAAAATATTAACAAGCTTGTGATTAAAGACGACGTTGTTAAGCGACATAATCAATTGGTTCAAAAACATCTTAAAACCACTGTATTTAATGCAGGTGGCTGTAAGAGTTACTATTTGGATGAAAATGGTCGTAACTTTGCAGCATGGCCATGGTCTCTTGCAAAATTAAAACAGCAGTTAAGCTCATTAAACTTGGATCATTATTCACAACACTGATCAAAAAGCCTGATTTAATCAGGCTTTTTTTGTTTGTAGATATTCTATATATACGAGGTTTGTATTTCATCAGGGCTGAAAACAATATTTTGTTGTTAATCAGATAATAAAAAACCACCCAAAGGGTGGTTTTTTGACTGTCGACGTAGTTCGAATTAACGAACGATATCGCGTTGAACTTCGCCAGTGTAAAGCTGACGAGGACGTCCGATCTTGTATGGGCCGCTGTGCATTTCTAACCAGTGGCTGATCCAACCAACAGTACGTGCAAGTGCGAAGATTACAGTGAACATTTCTGTTGGGATACCAATCGCTTTAAGGATGATACCTGAATAGAAGTCAACGTTTGGATAAAGGTTACGCTTGATGAAGTATTCATCAGAAAGTGCGATACGCTCCAATTCCATTGCTAAAGCTAACTGTGGATCATTGATACCTAAAGCACCAAGAACTTCATCACAAGTTTCTTTCATTACTTTAGCACGTGGATCGAAGTTTTTATAAACACGGTGACCGAAGCCCATAAGTTTAACTTCTTTAGTCTTCACTTTTTCCATGAAGCCAGCAACGTTTTCTACAGAGCCGATTTCATCAAGCATCTTAAGAACAGCTTCGTTTGCACCACCGTGAGCAGGGCCCCAAAGTGCAGAGATACCAGCAGCGATACATGCATACGGATTAGCACCAGTAGAACCAGCTAAACGTACTGTAGACGTAGAAGCATTTTGTTCATGGTCAGCATGAAGCGTGAAGATACGATCCATTGCTTTTGCAAGAATAGGGTTAACTTTGTAATCACGATCTGCTGGAGTAGCAAACATCATGTACAAGAAGTTTTCTGCATAGCTTAAGTCATTACGTGGGTAAACGAATGGTTGACCAACAGTATACTTGTAGCTCCACGCAGCAAGGGTAGGAATTTTAGCAATCAAACGGATCGCAGTAATTTCACGGTGATCAACATTTTCGATATCAAGGTTGTTGTGATAGAACGCTGATAACGCACCAACAACACCAACCATAATCGCCATAGGGTGTGCATCACGGCGGAAACCGTTATAGAAGCGGCTAACTTGATCGTGGACCATGGTGTGGTTACGAACTTTAGCGTCAAACTCTTCTTTTTGCTCAGCTGTAGGAAGCTCACCATTTAATAATAAGTAGCAAGTTTCTAAATAATCAGCTTTAGTAGCTAGTTGGTCGATTGGATAACCACGGTGTAATAGAACACCTTTATTACCATCGATAAATGTGATTTTAGACTCGCAAGACGCTGTAGCCATAAAACCAGGATCAAAAGTGAAGTGACCTGCGGCCAATACATCTTTAACGTCGATTACATCTGGGCCCAATGTGCCGCTGTAAATTGGTAATTCAATTTCTTTGCCATCAAGCTGTAATACGGCTTTTTTGCCAGTTGCTTCAGACATTCAATAGATCTCCTGTCCTGGTGAATGTTTTATCTAACCCGAAATAATCTGTTGTAATCCGTGAGTTAGACGGTTTCAAAATTTGCTCTAAGCTTAGTGAGTAGTCAAAAATTGTCAATTATACTTATGGATAAAAATGACGACCTAAAGTGACTGATTCTAAACTCAGTTAATCAGTAGGAATTTATCTGCTTTTCACTAGCGCCGCCGTATAATAAGACAATTTCAACGGTAGTGGCATAAAAAAAAAGACAAAAACGTGCATATTTTGATGATTTAAACCAAGTAATGCTTGATTATTAATACCTTTTATCAATATGTTAAAGGTTGTGAAAAGCGATTGTTTATAGAATTTGTCTGTTTTTTTAAGATGATAGACTGAATAAATAGACCAATAATGACAATGAAATATTTTTTTTCACTTTATTTACTAATTGATTAAAAAGTGTCTAATTTATGATGTTTCATTACATTTTAAGTGATGAGCTCAACATTAGAAAATGAAGTTCATTTTGTAATTAATTTATAAGTGCATATGATTTTTATCCTTTTTTACATTTGAAATTACTCAATTCAATTAGATAAAAAAACAATGACCATGTGAGCAATATTCATTTTTCTAATTAGTTTTAAAAGTACAAATTATTTGAGAATTAATTTTCTTTAAGTTTTTGAAAAATAAAATAAATATTATATTTCTTAAAAAAATATATTTTTGTAGTGAGTTGTGCTTTAGTCTAATTAAGACAAATCGAACATTTGAGTTCAGTAACACTAAATTAAAATAAATTGATATAAATATTAATGGCTTAGTGTTTGTATTTAAATGGAGAGATGACTTAACTGTAAGAAAGTAGATGTAAATGATTCTTATTTAAAAATATTTTATGGTTGACGCCTGCTTCGTAGGTTTGTAATTTGAAATTGCACGTTTTATAATTCCGTGTCGTATAAAGGTTTAGACAATTTATTTGTCTAACAAATGCCAGCTTTCCTTCGAATTAATTCCAACAAACTCCGGATGGAGTTTTTAACTACAGGATGCCCGCTGTGAAAAGCAACAGACCTGTCAATTTGTCCATGGGTCAAGTTTTAGACGTAAACTTAAAATCCCCTGTGGCTATTGCATCTATTTTACACCGTCTTTCAGGTGTCATCGTATTTTTACTCGTACCAGTTCTTTTATGGATCTTAGACAAATCATTGTCTTCTCCTGAGGGCTTTGCACAAGTTCAAGCTATTTTTGATAGCTTTATCGTGCGCTTCATCGTATGGGTATTTGTCGCTGGCTTAATCTACCACTTCATCGCAGGTATCAAGCATTTGCTTGCTGATATGGGTATCGCTGAAGAGTTACAAAGTGGTCGTGTAGCAGCAACAATCGCATTAATTTTATCTGCAATTGGTATCGTTGCATCATTTGTATGGATCGTACTCTAATGAAAAGTGCTACTGGTTTAACGGGTTCAGGTTCTCGCGATTGGTTTATCCAGCGTGTAAGTGCTGTAGTTTTAGCTGTTTATACTGTTGTGGTGTTTGGTTGGATCCTTTGTAATGGTGGTTTCAACTTCGAACAGTGGTACGGCTTTATGATGACATTACCGATGAAGATTTTATCTTTATTGGCAGTCTTATCTCTTGTTGCACACGCATGGATTGGTATGTGGCAAGTATTCACTGACTATGTGACGACTCGTCAAATGGGTCCATCAGCATCAGGTTTACGCCTTGTACTGACTTCAGCAGTTATTATTGCTGTATTTGCATATGCGATCTGGGCAATCCAGATTTTTTGGGCGAATTGATAGGAAACAATCATGGGCGCTATAAACCCTAAAGAAGATTATACAAATATTCCACACGAAACTTTCGATGCTGTCATCGTTGGTGGTGGTGGTTCTGGTATGCGTGCTTCTTACCAACTTGCTCAAGCTGGTTTGAAAGTTGCGGTATTGACTAAAGTATTCCCAACGCGTTCTCACACTGTGGCTGCACAGGGTGGTATTGGTGCTTCTCTTGGTAACATGCAAGAAGATAACTGGCACTACCATTTCTATGACACAGTAAAAGGTTCTGACTGGTTAGGTGACCAAGACGCAATTGAGTTTATGACTCGTGAAGCGCCACAAGTTGTATATGAACTTGAACATCTAGGTATGCCATTTGATCGTAACGCTGACGGCACAATTTACCAACGTCCATTCGGTGGTCACTCTGCGAACTATGGTGAAAAAGCTGTTCCTCGTGCTTGTGCTGCTGCCGACCGTACAGGTCACGCACTTCTTCACACGCTTTATCAAAGCAACGTGAAAATGGGTACACAATTCTTCGTAGAATGGATCGCGCTTGATTTGATCCGTAATGAAGCAGGTGATGTACTTGGTGTTACAGCAATTGACCAAGAAACAGGTAAAATTGCAGTATTCCAAGCGAAAGCAACATTGTTCGCAACGGGTGGTGCTGGTCGTGTTTACCGCGCATCTACAAACGCATATATCAACACTGGTGACGGTCTTGGTATGGCTGCTCGTGCAGGTATTCCATTACAAGATATGGAATTCTGGCAATTCCACCCAACGGGTGTTGCAGGCGCAGGCGTATTGTTAACTGAAGGTTGTCGTGGTGAAGGTGCAATCCTTCGTAACAAAGACGGCGAACCGTTCATGGAGCGTTATGCTCCAACTTTGAAAGACTTGGCACCACGTGATTTCGTATCACGTTCTATGGACCAAGAGATCAAAGAAGGCCGTGGTTGTGGTCCTAAAGGTGATTATATCCTTCTTGATATGACGCACTTGGGTGCTGATACGATCATGAAACGTCTTCCATCTGTATTTGAGATTGGTAAGAAGTTCGCGAACGTTGACATCACAAAAGAGCCAATTCCTGTTGTACCAACAATCCATTACCAAATGGGTGGTATTCCAACTAACATTCATGGTCAAGTTGTTGTTCCTGAATCGCGTGAAACTACTCCGCTAGAAGCACATTACGACAAAGATAGCGATACTTATTCTACCAATGCTGCGGATCGCAATTTCACTAAACCAGTGAAAGGTTTCTATGCGATTGGCGAATGTTCATGTGTGTCTGTACATGGTGCTAACCGTTTAGGTACAAACTCATTGCTTGACTTAGTTGTATTTGGTAAAGCTGCTGGCGAACATATCATTGACTATGTGACTAAGCATCACGGTGATGAATATGCGCCGCTTCCAACAACTGTGCTTCAGCAAACTGTCGAGCGTATCCGTCGCTTAGATGAGTCAACTTCTGGTGAGAATGCGCAAGAAGTTGCTGATGCAATTCGCGATATCGTTCAAGATCATGCAGGTGTATTCCGTACAACTGAACTTCTTGAAAAAGGTGTGAAAGAGATTCTTGCACTTGAGCCTCGTATCCGTAATATCCACTTAAAAGACAAATCAAAAGTATTTAATACTGCGCGTATTGAAGCACTTGAAGTGGAAAACTTATACGAAGTTGCAAAAGCAACCTTAATCTCTGCTGCTGCACGTAAAGAATGTCGTGGTGCGCATACTGTTGTAGATTTTGAAGAATCTCCAGATCATCCAGCATATCCTTACGGCCGTCGTGATGATGAGTGGATGAAGCATACTTTATGGTTCTCTGCTGATAACCGTCTTGAGTACAAGCCAGTACGTTACAAGCCTTTATCAGTTGATGCTATTCCACCTAAACCACGTACATTCTAATTGGGAGAAGTAAGATGAGTAGAGGTACTCGTACATTTAATATCTACCGCTACGATCCTGATAAGGATAAAGCACCGTACATGCAAACATTCAAGCTTGAGTTGACTGATAAGCACCGTATGTTGCTTGATGCGCTACTTGCATTGAAAGTTCAAGACGAAACTTTAACGTTCCGTCGTTCATGCCGTGAAGG
Organism: Acinetobacter sp. 25-47-130; assembly: GCF_056779705.1. Classification (NCBI taxonomy): domain Bacteria; kingdom Pseudomonadati; phylum Pseudomonadota; class Gammaproteobacteria; order Moraxellales; family Moraxellaceae; genus Acinetobacter; species Acinetobacter sp. 25-47-130. The sequence continues at coordinate 28,460 of NZ_JBWYII010000003.1, forward strand.
TATTTGTGGTTCAGATGGTGTAAACATCAATGGTAAAAATGGTTTAGCGTGCCTTTGGAACCTAAACGATTTGCCAGAAGTAATTACTATTCGTCCATTACCAGGTCTTCCAGTAATCAAAGATTTGGTTGTAGACATGAATCAGTTCTATGATCAGTACGACAAAATTCAACCGTTCTTGATTAATAATCAACCTGCACCACCTAAAGAGCGTTTACAATCTCCAGAAGAGCGTGAGCATCTTGATGGTTTGTATGAATGTATTCTTTGTGCATGTTGTTCAACGTCTTGCCCATCATTTTGGTGGAACCCTGATAAATTCTTGGGTCCTTCAGCATTATTGAATGCATATCGTTTCATTATTGATTCGCGTGATACTGCTACTCAAGACCGTTTGGCTCGTTTAGACGATCCTTTCAGTTTATTCCGTTGTAAAGGTATCATGAACTGTGTATCAGTATGCCCTAAAGGTCTAAATCCAACAAAAGCGATTGGTCACATTCGTAGCATGTTGTTAGATCAAGCTGGATAATGCTGTTCCAAAAAAAGCACACTTAGGTGTGCTTTTTTTTTAATCAAAACTTGATGTTAAATTTAGTTTTCGAGATATTTTGGTTGAAGTGGTTAGATTTGCCCCAATCATAAAAAAATATGCACTTTAGGGATAAATGAAAACGTTTTGCATCTGCAAATATCTTTTTAAAATGTTAAGATATCGGTTTTATGATCCAAGTTGCATGTATTTAAATCTATAATTTTAGGCTTTAGTCTAATAATTATGAATTTTAATAGAATTTATCTAAATGCACCTTATATTATCTCAATGGTTTATAGTTGTATTTAGCTAATTTATGAATGGTATGTGTCAATAAAATCAGTTTGAAGTGAAGTTCATGGTAGGATTTGAACAAAATTTTTAGCATGAATATTATTCAATCTGTACATTAAATCAACATTTTGGTGGTTTGGTGTTAAGCTGAAAGCAGGGATAATCAAATTGAAAAGTTGCTTTAGAAAAGACTAATATTTTTATTTTTTTCTAAGTCAATTTGCAAAAATTGCTCGATAATTTTATCGAGTATAAAGATGAGTGATGATGCCAATGAGGGCGTTATGATTCGTCATTGGTATTAGAAACTCTCTAATGCTATACGCCCCATGGTCTTTTGTACCAGATGGGTGAATGTCAATTTACCGATTTGGCATTATCAATCATGGGCGAGCTTAGAAAGCTCCCTGTAATGTTTTGCAATAGGAAATGGGTCCACAAATGCAAGAAGTTGCTGACGCATTGCGTCTTGACACTGAACTTTCCGCTGACAGTGCAGCGTATATTGAAGAACTTTATGAGCAGTATTTAGTTGCTCCAGAATCAGTCGGTGCTGATTGGCAAGAATACTTTGGTAAGTTCCCAAAAGGGGATCAACCACACAGCAATGTACGTGAGCAATTCCTTTTATTGGGTCGTAACTCAAACCGTATTCAGCCTGTCGTTCAAAGTTCAGTTAGTTCTGAGCACGAGCGTCGTCAGATTGGCGTATTACAATTAATCGCTGCATACCGTAACCGCGGTCATCAAAAAGCAAAATTAGATCCATTAGGTTTGGCAAAACGAGAAGAAGTGCCTGATCTTGATCTAGCGGCTCATGGTTTAACCAAATCTGACTTAGATACTGTATTCAATACAGGTAATCTTGCAATTGGCAAAACTGAAGCAACTTTAGGTGAAATGGTCAATGCGATGGAGGCGACGTATTGCGCTTCTATTGGTGTTGAATATATGCACATTGTTGACACTAAAGAGAAACGTTGGATTCAACAACGTCTTGAAGGTGTGAAAGGTCAATTTGGTTTTTCAGCAGAACAAAAGAAACATGTTCTTGAACGTTTAACTGCAGCTGAAGGCTTAGAGAAATACTTAGGCAATAAGTATGTTGGGGCTAAGCGCTTTGGTGTGGAAGGCGGTGAATCTTTCATTCCGATGGTTGATGCTGTTATTCAACGCGCAGGTTCTGTGGGATGTAAAGAAGTTGTGATCGGTATGCCACACCGTGGTCGTCTCAACTTGCTTGTCAATATCATGGGTAAAAACCCAGCAGATCTTTTCGGTGAATTTGAAGGTAAATCACTTCACAAGAAAGGTTCTGGTGACGTTAAGTATCACCAAGGTTTCTCGTCAAACGTAATGACTCCAGGTGGCGAAGTTCATTTGGCATTGGCATTTAACCCATCACACTTAGAAATCGTAGGGCCTGTAGTTGAAGGTTCAGTACGTGCTCGTCAAGTTCGTCGTAAAGACATTGGTGGTGATGACGTATTACCCGTAATCGTACATGGTGATGCTGCATTTGCTGGTCAAGGTGTGAACCAAGAAACCTTCCAAATGTCACAAACACGTGGTTATACGGTAGGTGGTACAGTTCATATTGTTGTCAATAACCAAGTTGGTTTTACAACATCAGATCCACGTGATGCACGTTCTACTGAATACTGTACTGATATCGCGAAAATGATTCAGGCACCAATCTTCCATGTGAATGGTGATGATCCTGAAGCTGTATTGTTTGTTGCTCAACTTGCACATGATTTCCGTCATACTTTCCGTAAAGACGTTGTTATCGATATGTTCTGTTACCGTCGTCGCGGTCACAATGAAGCAGATGAGCCAGCAGCAACTCAGCCAATGATGTATCAAGTCATTAATAAGAAAACGACGACTCGTGCATTATATGCTGACAAATTAGTACAAGAAGGTGTAATTGATCGTGCGACTGCTGATCAGATGATCGAAGATTACCGTGCTGATTTAGAAGCAGGTAAACATGTTGCGAATGCACTTGTACTTGAACCGAATAAAAAAATGTTCGTTGACTGGACGCCATACTTAGGTCATGAATACACTGACGTTTGGGATACTACTTTCCCTGAAGAGCGTTTAAAAGAACTTGGTCGCAAAATGCGTGAGCTTCCTGAAGGCTTCGTGATGCAGCGTCAAGTTTCTAAGGTGATCGATGATCGTCTTAAAATGCAAACTGGTGAAATGCCATTGAACTGGGGTGCAGCTGAGACTCTAGCTTATGCTTCGTTATTGGACGAGGGTTATCTTGTTCGTTTAACTGGTGAAGATGTTGGTCGTGGTACATTCTCGCATCGTCATGCGAAGCTTCATAACCAAGTAGACGGTTCGACGTATATTCCACTTTGCCATATTAAAGAAAATCAACCGCGTACAGCGATTTATGACTCATTATTGTCTGAAATGGCAGTATTGGCATTCGAATATGGTTATGCAACAACTCTACCTAAGAGCTTAATTATTTGGGAAGCACAATTTGGTGACTTCGCGAACTGTGCTCAAGTTGTTATTGACCAATTCATTGCTTCTGGTGAGACAAAGTGGGAGCGTGTTTGTGGTTTAACGATGCTTCTTCCACATGGTTTTGAAGGTCAAGGCCCAGAACACTCATCTGCACGTTTAGAGCGTTTCTTACAGCTATGTGCTGAAGAAAACATGCAAGTGATGACGCCTACAACTCCTGCACAGATTTTCCATGCTTTACGTCGTCAGGCGATTCGCCCAATTCGTAAACCAATGATTATCATGTCTCCAAAGTCATTATTACGTCATAAATTAGCGGTATCTAATCTTGATGAATTAGCGAACGGCACTTTCCAAACTGTGATTGATGAAGTTGATAACATTAATAAGTTGGATGTGACTCGTGTAGTGCTTTGCGGTGGTAAGGTTTATTACGATTTACTTGAAAAACGTCGTGAAAATGAATTGAACAACACTGCTATTGTTCGTGTTGAACAATTGTACCCATATCCAGAAGCACGTTTAGCGGAAGTACTTGCACAATATCCAAATATGAAAGAGCTTGTTTGGGCGCAAGAAGAACCGAAGAACCAAGGCGCATGGTTATTCATCGCACCACGTTTATACGAAGGTGTTATGAAGTCAGGTCAACAAATTCAAATCAGCTATGCAGGACGTGAAGCATCTGCTGCACCGGCTTGTGGCTCACCATATTTACATGCAAAACAACAAGCACAACTCGTTAACGAAGCGCTTGCGATCGTAGCAGAATAATCAGGAGAATCTTAAGAATGGCAACCGAAATTAAAGCACCGGTATTCCCAGAGTCAGTTGCAGACGGAACAATTGCAACTTGGCACAAACAACCAGGTGAAGCGGTATCACGTGATGAAGTGATCTGTGATATCGAAACGGATAAAGTTGTACTTGAAGTTGTTGCTCCTGCAGATGGTACGATTGCAAATATCATTAAAGGCGAAGGCGACACAGTTCTTTCTGATGAAGTAATTGCTACATTTGAAGCAGGTGCTGTTTCAGGTGCTTCTCAAACTCAAGCTGTTCAGTCTGAAGAGAAAGTTGAACAAGCTGCGGCTGCTACAGAAGCGGGTGCTGCTCCGGTTGTTGAACGTGCTCAAGCTCCTGTTCAAGACCAAGCTCCAGCTGTTCGTAAGGCATTAACTGAAACTGGTATCAATGCATCAGAAGTTTCAGGTACAGGTCGTGGTGGCCGTATCACTAAAGAAGATGTGGCGAATCACCAATCTAAACCTGCTGCTGCACCATTAAGCGTAGCTGTAGGTGAGCGTATTGAAAAACGTGTTCCTATGACACGTCTTCGTAAGCGTGTGGCTGAACGTTTACTTGCTGCAACGCAAGAAACAGCAATGTTAACGACGTTCAACGAAGTTAACATGAAGCCAATCATGGACATGCGAGCTCAGTACAAAGATGCTTTTGAAAAGCGTCATGGTGCTCGTTTAGGCTTTATGTCATTCTTTGTTAAAGCTGCGACTGAAGCACTTAAACGCTACCCAGCTGTAAATGCTTCAATTGATGGTGATGATATTGTTTATCATGGTTACTATGACATCGGTGTAGCGGTATCTTCTGATCGTGGTTTAGTAGTTCCAGTATTACGTGATACTGATCGCATGAACTATGCTGAAGTTGAAAATGGTATCCGTGATTACGCATTCAAAGCACGTGATGGTAAGCTGGGCATTGAAGACATGACAGGTGGTACATTCACGATCACTAATGGCGGTACTTTCGGTTCATTGCTTTCAACACCAATTTTAAATACGCCACAAACTGCAATTTTGGGTATGCATAAAATCCAAGAGCGTCCAATGGCGGTAAATGGTCAAGTTGAAATCTTACCAATGATGTATTTAGCGCTTTCTTATGACCACCGTTTAATTGATGGTAAAGAAGCAGTAGGTTTCCTTGTAACAATCAAAGAATTGTTAGAAGAACCAGCTAAACTTATCCTTGATCTTTAATTCTAAAGAATAAATCCATGGGCTTAGAGCGATCCTCTAGGCCCATTTTTGGAGAGAAGAATGTCTCAACAATTTGATTTAGTAGTAATCGGCGGTGGTCCAGGTGGTTATGAAGCTGCTATTCGTGCAGCACAACTGGGTTTCAAAGTTGCGTGTATTGAAAAGCGTATTCATAAAGGAAAACCATCATTAGGTGGTACTTGCTTGAACGTGGGTTGTATCCCATCTAAAGCACTTTTAGATTCTTCACATCGTTATGAAGATACTGTTCATCATTTAGATGATCATGGTATTACAACGGGCGAAGTGAAATTCGATCTTCAAAAATTACTTGCTCGTAAAGATAAAATCGTTAACCAACTTACAATGGGTATTGATGGCCTGTTGAAAGGTAACGGCATTGAATGGTTGCAGGGTACAGGTAAATTATTAGCTGGTAAAAAAGTTGAGTTTGTTCCACATGAAGGTGAAACTCAAATTTTAGAACCTAAATATGTCATTCTTGCCTCTGGTTCTGTTCCTGTAAATATTCCTGTTGCTCCTGTAGATCAAGATCTTATCGTTGATTCTACTGGCGCGCTTGAATTCCAAGAAGTACCTAAGCGTTTAGGTGTAATTGGTGCAGGTGTCATTGGTCTTGAACTTGGATCAGTATGGCGTCGTTTGGGTGCAGAAGTTGTTGTTTTTGAAGCAATGGATGCATTTTTACCAATGGCTGATAAAGCTTTGGCAAAAGATTACCAAAAAGTATTAACTAAGCAAGGTCTTGATATTCGTGTTGGCGCAAAAGTAGCTGGTACAGAAATCAATGGTCGTGAAGTGACAGTTAAGTACACTCAAGGTGGCGAAGACAAAACTCAGACTTTCGACAAATTGATCGTTTGCGTGGGTCGTAAAGCGTATGCAGAAGGTTTATTAGCAGAAGATTCTGGCATTAAACTTACTGAACGTGGTTTGGTTGAAGTAAATGATTGGTGTGCAACTTCTGTTGAAGGTGTATATGCAATTGGTGACTTAGTACGTGGTCCAATGCTTGCACATAAAGCAATGGAAGAAGGCGTAATGGCTGTTGAACGTATACATGGTCACGCAGCTCAAGTGAACTATGACACGATTATTTCTGTGATTTATACACACCCTGAAGCGGCGTGGGTTGGTTTAACAGAAGAACAAGCTAAAGAAAAAGGTCACGAAGTTAAAACAGGTCAATTTGGTTTCGCAGCGAATGGTCGTGCGATGGCAGCTGGAGAAAATGCTGGTTTCGTGAAATTTGTTGCTGACGCTAAAACGGATCGTTTGCTTGGTATGCACGTGATTGGACCTGCTGCGTCCGATATCGTTCACCAAGGCATGATCGCACTTGAATTTGTATCAAGCGTTGAAGATCTTCAATTAATGACATTTGGTCACCCAACATTCTCTGAAGTAGTTCATGAGGCTGCGCTAGCAGTAGATGGGCGAGCAATTCACGCGATTCAGCGTAAACGTAAATAACACAAAAAAGAGCGGCTGAGGCCGCTCTTTTTGCATTTGGTGGTTGTTTTTGTTTGAATAATCATCTAAAAATAGAATACTAAATTTAATAAATGCCAATATTTATTGCGAAGGAAGTTTAAATATTGGTGTGTCATAAAAAGTGAAAAGTAGTAAAAGGTAAAACAATGAATTTACACGAGTATCAGGCGAAATCGCTGTTAAAAAAATATGGTATGCCAGTTCAGGAAGGCATCATCGCTACAAATGCAGAGGAAGCAGTAAAAGCATTTGAACAGCTAGGCGGCAAATTCGCTGTTATGAAAGCACAAGTACATGCCGGTGGGCGTGGAAAAGCTGGCGGCGTTAAAGTCGTTAAGTCAGCTGATGAAGCAAAAGAATATGCTTCGCAAATTATTGGTACTCGTTTAGTTACATATCAAACGGATGCAAATGGGCAACCAGTTAACAGTGTACTCGTTGCAGAAGATGTCTATCCAGTTGAGCGTGAATTGTATTTAGGCGCAGTTGTTGATCGTTCATCACGTCGTATTACTTTCATGGCTTCTACTGAAGGTGGTGTCGAAATTGAAAAAGTCGCTGAAGAAACTCCAGAAAAAATTATTAAAGTTGAAGTAGATCCATTGGTTGGCTTACTTCCTTTCCAAGCTCGTGAAGTCGCTTTTGCTTTAGAGCTGAAAGATAAACAGATTAATCAATTTGTTAAAATTATGTCTGCAGCTTATCAAGCGTTCGTAGAAAATGATTTCGCATTGTTTGAAATTAATCCATTGTCAGTCCGTGAAAATGGTGAAATTTTGTGTGTTGATGCCAAGGTCGGTATTGATTCGAATGCTTTATATCGTTTGCCAGAAGTTTCTGCTTTAAGAGATAAATCGCAAGAAAATGAGCGTGAGCTCAAGGCATCTGAGTTTGACCTTAACTATGTTGCTTTAGAAGGTAATATTGGTTGTATGGTGAATGGAGCAGGTCTTGCAATGGCAACCATGGACATCATTAAACTCTATGGTGGTCAACCAGCAAACTTCTTGGATGTAGGTGGTGGCGCAACCAAAGAGCGTGTAATTGAAGCATTCAAGATCATTTTAGCGGATCAGTCAGTACAAGGTGTGCTGATCAATATCTTCGGTGGTATTGTGCGTTGTGACATGATTGCTGAAGCAATTATTGCAGCGGTTCAAGAAGTAAATGTAACAGTGCCTGTTGTTGTTCGCTTAGAAGGGAATAATGCAGAACTAGGTGCAAAATTACTTGATGAATCTGGTCTTAAACTAATTTCTGCAAACGGCTTATCTGATGCCGCAGAAAAAATTGTTGCTGCAGTAAAAGCATAAGGAGTATCAATCATGAGCGTATTAATTAATAAAGACACTAAAGTATTGGTACAGGGCTTTACGGGTAAAAATGGTACATTCCACTCAGAACAAGCTTTGGCTTATGGTACTAAGGTTGTGGGTGGTGTGACTCCAGGTAAAGGCGGTCAAACTCATTTAAATCTACCTGTATTCAATACAATGAAAGATGCAGTGAAAGAGACTGGTGCTGATGCATCGGTCATTTACGTTCCTGCACCATTTGTATTGGATTCTATCGTTGAAGCAGTTGACTCTGGCGTTGGACTGATTGTTGTTATCACTGAAGGTGTACCAACCATTGATATGCTGAAAGCGAAACGCTATCTAGAAACCAATGGAAATGGTACTCGCTTAGTGGGTCCAAACTGTCCAGGTGTTATCACGCCGGGTGAATGTAAGATTGGTATTATGCCAGGACATATTCATCAGCCAGGACGAATCGGTATTATTTCGCGTTCTGGTACGTTGACCTATGAAGCTGTTGCACAAACTACGAAGTTAGGATTAGGTCAATCAACGTGTATTGGTATTGGTGGAGATCCAATCCCTGGTATGAATCAGATTGATGCTTTGAAACTGTTCCAAGATGATCCAGACACAGATGCAATTATTATGATTGGTGAGATTGGTGGTACAGCTGAAGAAGAAGCGGCAGAATATATCCAATCAAATGTGACCAAACCTGTTGTTGGTTATATTGCTGGTGTGACTGCACCGAAAGGTAAGCGAATGGGTCATGCTGGTGCTATTATTTCAGGTGGTAAAGGCACGGCAGAAGAAAAATTCGCTGCGTTTGAACGTGCTGGAATGGCATATACACGTAGCCCAGCTGAACTTGGTTCAACGATGCTAGAAGTACTTAAAGAAAAAGGTCTAGCTTAATGCTTTAAGTAAAAAGCCTCCTGAGTGGAGGCTTTTTTCATGCATAATAATAAGATATAGAAACGTAAAATTAATATGATTCAAAATTTAAAACTTTATTTACAAGCTTTGATGTTTTTTTCAATTTCTGCTGTTCACGCGAATTCCTTGGATCATGATGAAAATACGAATGATCAAAATCTCATTTTTAATTTTTTTGAAGCTCAGCAAGAACTTCACTATGAGCCTGCCATAGAAGATTTAAATAGTGAACAGACCAAGATTGCAGAATTAAATGAGAAAGAATATTCGAGATTTGATGTATTGACGCATTCAATTTTTCAATCCGAACGTATTCAATTTTTTAATTTCACGGCTTTTGATCGGAATGAATTGAAGAATAAACTTGATACAGGTCATTTTGACTTATCAAATCTGGAACAATTAAGCATTACGTTTGGATATGGTGTTGAGTATTTGCTGAAACAGAATCAAACGATAGGGTACGAGTTTTTATCCTCGTTTCCCTACGATCGAGGCAGATTGATTCGGATTTTTTGGAATCAGACATTTTAAATGTCTAATCTATTTTTCGATAAAGGCCTGATTTAACTGTTCCAGCTTTGGTTTCTTTTATGAGGTGCCATGAAGAAGGTAGATTAAGTGATGACAATGGTTGATCGGCTTCGACATAAATAAATGCATCTGCTTTGAGTTTTGGGTCAATCAATGAAGCCAACTCCTCCCAAAGATTTAAACTATAGGGAGGATCTAAAAAAACTACATCGAATTGATTGTTTGAGAGTTGTTTTAGCGCGATTTGGGCAGTGCTTTGAATCAGTTTTGCATTATTCACATTTAAAAGCGCTAAGTTTGATTTTAAAAATTTATTTTGCTCTAAATTAGGTTCGATCATCGTGACATGAGCTGCCCCTCGAGATAGCGCTTCAAAACCTAATGCACCAGATCCAGCGCAAACATCTAGCACCTGCGCTTGTTGAATATCCCACATTAACCAATTAAATAAAGTTTCGCGTACACGATCTGGTGTTGGTCTTAAACCCTCAATAGTGGCAAAAGGTAATACACGGCGTTTCCATTCACCACCAATGATGCGGAGTTGATTTTTCATTTATTGACTCGTGTTACGTTGAGTGTCAGTGTTTGCATTCGTTGCATTCGTTGCATTCGTTGCATTCGTTGCATTCGTTGCATTCGTTGCATTCATTGCATTCGTTGCACTGTTGCTGTTACGTGATGTTTGGAGTTCACGAGGAAGTGCATTTGGATCGGCTGATAAATTACTAGATCCGCTAGGTAATTCACCAGGCTTAATGCCTGCTGTCATTAAGCCGCCGCTGACAACATGATTCATCGGCTTTATTGGCTTACGATCACGATGGAGTAACCAATAATCTAATACAGGACGTGCGAGCGCGGTTGCTCCTGAACCTCCACGACCATTTTCCCATATCACTGCAATCGCTATTTCTGGGTTGTCGGCAGGGGCGAAGCCTACAAATAAGCCGTGATCGAGTTGACGTTCAGTTAATAAAGCTTCGTTATACTTTTTACCTTGCGCAATACTCTTGACCTGAGCGGTACCTGTTTTACCCGCAATTTGATATTGCAGTCCACCACGAATCCCTTTACCTGTTCCAGATTGGATCACATCCACCATGGCATCACGCATCTTAATCCAATCTTCATCAGTACCATTGAAGGCAATTTTATAATCTGGTGCATTGTGGACTTTGAATTGCTTTGTTCCTTTGGTTTCACGCAATACATGCGGTGTAACATGGGCGCCATGATTTGCGGTAATTGCAGTTGCCATCGCGAGTTGTAAAGGGGTAGAAGTGAATGCACCTTGCCCAATACTGACTGAGATTGTTTCACCTTTGAGCCATTTAGAATTGCGAGTACGCATTTTCCATTCTGGCGAAGGATACAAGCCTGTGCTTTCGCTAGGGAGGTCTACACCCGTTTTCTCACCAAATCCAAACTGACGCATCCATGTGTTCATACGATCAATCCCCATCTGGTAAGAAAGAACGTAATAGTAAGTATCACAAGAGACAACAATGGACTTGTGCATATTGACTACACCATGCCCCGTTTTTTTCCAGTCGCGGAATTTGTGAGAGTCTCCTGGTAAGTGGAAATAACCTGGATCTGAAATAGCAGTTGACCAATCGACAATACCGTAGTGAATACCCCCTAATGCAGCCATAGGCTTAATGGTAGAACCTGGTGGATAGGTCCCTTGAACTGCGCGGTTATACAACGGCTGATCTAAATTGTCACGCAGTGCACTATAGTCTGTATGACTGATACCAGTCACGAATAAATTGGGGTTGAAACTCGGACTCGAAACGAGTGCCAAAATTTCACCTGTACGTGGATCCATTGCAACAATTGCACCACGACGCCCCGCAAGTTGCTCAGCAGCTACTGTTTGGAGACCATAATCAAGTGATAAATAGAGGTCATTACCGCGTACAGAATCTTTACGCCCTAATTTCCGTAAGACATTACCAAATGCATCTGTCTCAATAGATTCAAAGCCAGGTGAACCATGCAACAGGTCTTCGTAAAATTTTTCTACGCCAATTTTACCGATCAGGTTGGTGCCTGCGTAAGCATCTTTATCAATGCTTTTAAGTTCTTTATCATTAATACGACCGACATACCCAATAACATGGGCAAATAATTCACCATGTGGGTAATAACGCGTCATTTGGGTTTCAATGGAAACACCAGGAAATTTAAACTTTACTTCGCTAAATTTAGCGATATCTGTTTCAGTTAAGTTTAGTTTAAGCGTTACACGTTCAGTCTTTTTTGCGGTTTTTACACGACTCATGAAGCGTTCGATGTCTTCTTCGCTCAAGTCAATAATCTTTCTAAGGCGTTCTACTGTATCTTCAATATCAGGTACATCCGCTTTACTTAATGTAGCCGTAAAAACTGGATAATTGTCAGCCAGTAGAATGCCGTTACGATCAAAAATATAACCGCGGGCAGGGGAAATCGGTTGTAAACGAATTCGGTTTTTGTCCGATGCATCTTTAAACTGGTCGTAATGCACAATTTGCAAATAAGCATATCGAGACAATAGAACAAGTAAAAAAAAGATTACCACGCAAATAGCAAACACCACTCGACTACGAAAAATTCGCTTTTCTTGTTGTACATTCTTCAGTGGGAACTGCTGCTTCATAGATCTTTACTTTTTTGCGGGTAAAAGCTGACTTTATATCTAAGTATTTTAACTCAGATTGACTATAAAATTTGTAAAATTAATAAATAGTTCGTATGTTATAAAAATTAAAATTTGACCAAATAGACACTAATTTTAAAGCTTGTTGTATATAAGAACGAAAATTATTCTGTTAAAGTCGAATCACTATGGATGAATAATAATATTGTTCTCAGTTTGAGAAAATGGAGAAAATAATGAGAAAAATCGTTTCCTTTGCTGTCATGATGTGGGTAGGGAATTTAGCATACGCAGATTTTTCATCGTTTTATCCTGAAGCAAAATTGAAACCAGAACAATTTTCTAAAATAAATGTGGGTGCTGGTGTTACACAACGGTTAGCGCATGGGAATTTAGAATACGTCACTCCATACGGTATTGGATACGGAAAGCTTGGCGCTTTCTTAAATGACGACCACGATGTGGGTGCTCAAGTCGGTTTTCGTTACCCAATAATTCTCGGAACTAAGGACTTAAATGGATTTTATTTAGGTGCATTTGCTGGTCATCTAAAATCAAAAACAGTCAATGGTGAAAAGGAATCTCAACTCGGTGGTGGTATAGATTTATCTTATGTCATGCTGAATAAAGAAAGAATTAGTACATTTAGTGTAGGGATAAAAGCAGGAGAGGAAATCACGCAAGGAAACCAAGTGATTTTTGAAACTAAACCAGAACTACAGTTTGCTTACACCTTAAGTGTAGGATTTTAGAAAGCTTTATGGTTTTATACCTCAAGTTCGACTGCAATTAGATATATGAATATGAGAGTCATGAATGTTTGGATATGTGAGTGATTTGTGGCAAGCCTTCGTCAATCGACCTGATTTTTATGCAGTACTGAGTATTATCCCAGTAACCGCATTTGTGACTTGGGCTCACGTCTGGATGGCACTCAAGATGGTGTTTTATCCAATTAAGTTTTGGGGGTTTCACTTAGGTCCGCTTCCGGTGGGATGGCAAGGAATTGTTCCACGTAAGGCAGGACGTATATCGGGTATTATTACCGACAATACACTATCAAAACTTGGCTCCTTACGAGAGTTCTTAGATGCGATGGATCCCGAGGATACTGCTCGTATCATTGGTGAACAGGTTGGCTTTGAGTTAGAGCACTTAATTGATGAAGTGATGATGGATCGCAATGCGGTTCTATGGGAAAACTTACCTTACTCAATCAAGAGACGTATTTATGCGCAAGCACATAAGCAACTTCCAAATGTTTTGAAAGAGCTCGTAACCGAATTAACTTTAAATGTTGAGTCGCTCGTGGATATGCGTGCGATGGTAGTGAGTCAAATGGAAGGCGACCGTCAATTGATGGTCAATATGTTCCTAAAAGTGGGTCAAAAAGAAATTAACTTCATTTGGCATATCAGTGCATTAATCGGTATGTTCTTCGGTATCTTCCAAATGATCGTTTGGTTTGTGGTGCCTTGGCATTGGACTGTACCATTCTGGGCAGCAATTTGGGGCTTTTTAACAAATTGGATTGCAATTTGGATGGTATTTAATCCAGTTGAACCACACTATATACGTTATCCACAATTCTTTGAATTAACGAAAGATCGTAAATTCCCTTGGATAAAACCTGTCATTCCACGCATTGGTTCTTATAATATTCAAGGTGCGTTTATGAAGCGCCAAGAAGAAGTATCTGATGTATTTGCCCGTGTAGTGACTGAAGATTTGATTACATTGAAATCTATTATGATGGAAATGATGTATGGTGGAAAAAAAGACAAAACACGCCGTATTGTTAAACGTCATATCAATGAAATCATGGAAACACCATTGGTTCGTACATCATTACAGCTATCTTTAGGTCCAAAAGAGTATGCAAAACTCAAGACAGACTTGATCGATCGCTCAATTGAAATTACGATGGTGCCTGTATGCGACCCAGCTTTTAATGCGAGCCGCGCACAGAAAATCTATCAAATGTTTAAAGAACGTATCCGTGAATTAACGCCGCGCGAGTTTCAAAATCTATTACGTCCTGCATTCCAGGAAGACGAATGGATCTTAATTGTGCTAGGTGGGGTAACAGGTTTCTTCGCGGGTCTGATTCATTTATTTGTGGCTTTCTTATAAATAGATGCTGGATTGGTGCCTACCAAAGACATTAACCAAGTATCGTCGATATAGTTAAAATGAGGATGTTTATTTATGCGCATTATATTACTCGGACCACCTGGAGCAGGTAAAGGTACTCAAGCTCAGTTGATCTGCAAGCGCTACAATGTCCCACAAATTTCAACCGGTGATATGCTCCGTGCTGCAATTCGTGAAGGAACTGAACTCGGTCTACAGGCAAAATCTGTAATGGACAATGGTGGTCTAGTTTCTGACGAACTGATTATTGGTCTGGTTAAAGAGCGTATTGCACAACCAGATTGTGCAAATGGTTGTATCTTTGATGGTTTCCCTCGTACGATTCCTCAAGCTGAAGCTTTGGAAAAAGAAGGCATTGATATTGATCACGTGATCGAAATTGATGTGCCTGATGAAGAAATCGTTAAACGCTTATCGGGTCGTCGCCAACATCCAGCATCAGGTCGTGTTTATCATATCGTTTACAACCCACCAAAAGTGGAAGGCAAAGATGATGAAACTGGTGAAGATTTAGTTCAGCGTCCAGATGACCAAGAAGAAACAATTCGTAAGCGCTTGGCTTCGTATCATACTGAAACTGAACAGTTGGTTGGCTTTTACCAAGGGCGTGCAGCTTCAGGTGAAAATGCGCCAACGTATGATAAGTTGAATGGACTTCGTCCTATTGAAGAAGTTCAAAAAGAACTTTTTGCAATTTTAGATCAAACTAAATAACCATTATTCAGCTTTGACAAAAAAGAAGCCCTAAGTCATATTAGGGCTTCTTTTTTATGATGTGAAGGTAAACAAGTGCAAAATATTGCCATTATTTTATTGATGCTTGCATGCTTGGCAGTATTGTCTTTTTTGGTATTTATAAGTTTTAAATTACTTCGCGATAGTCAAAAACAGATGAAATTAGATAAAGAGAAAAAAGATCAAAAAAAATCTCTTGATCGTTAAACCTGTTTTAAATCGATCTGTCTTGTCGCTCCATATTCGAAACGTTCAGGCCAGTTGCACACATCACTCACAACACACTGATTGCACTTTGGCTTCCGCGCAATACAGCAATAACGTCCATGTAAAATTAACCAATGATGAGCGTCTACAATAAACTCTTTTGGAATCACTTTAACTAGACGGTGTTCAACTTCGAGTACATTTTTTCCTATCGCAAGTCCAGTACGATTACCTAATCGAAAGATGTGGGTATCAACGGCCATGGTTGGTTGACCAAAAGCGGTATTTAATACCACATTTGCAGTTTTTCGACCTACGCCCGGAAGTGCTTCTAAATCAGCGCGGTTGTGAGGAACAATACTGTTGTGTTGTTTAATCAATATTTCACAAGCTTTGATGACATTTTCAGCTTTAGAGTTATAGAGACCTATTGTTTTAATATAAGATTTTAATCCTTCTACACCTAAGGCATAGATTGCTTCAGGTGTGTTTGCTACAGGGAAAAGCTTATCTGTGGCCTTATTTACGCTTACATCAGTGGCTTGTGCTGATAAGGTCACAGCAACTAACAACTCAAAGGGTGAAGAATAATTCAGCTCTGTTTTAGGGTTTGGGCGTTGAGCTCTTAATCTTTCAAAAAAAATTTGAATTTGCTTTTTTGTCATGTTTTTTACAGTTTTAGGTGTTTTAACGTTCATTTAAACACCCTCAATTGAATTGAGTTTTTCATATAAAGTATTGAGTTGCTCTTGCTTATCGACACTCTCACGTACAGCAAGTTGTTTTTCAAGCTTTTTAATTTGTGTACGTAATTTGGCAAGTTTGATTGTAGATTTTGCATCTAATGTCTTATGAAGCGCTGTTTTTTTTATCGTTTGAATAGTAGGTACTGATTGTAATTGTTTTGAAAACTGAGCAAAAAGCGCAGTATCAATTTCAGCTTTAACGACAGGACCTTTGCGATGAAGACTGCGATTTTCCTCACGTTGAATATGAGCATAATAACGATTTCTAAGATCATTTTGTTCTAGGATGCGGGCTTGCTCATTTGGTATGGGCTGTAAATCTTCAACAAGATCGATACAGTCAACTGGACAAGGTGGTATACATAATTCGCATCCAGTACAAAGATCAGTTAACATAGTATGCATTAACTTTCCTGATCCAATGATGGCATCTACAGGGCAAGCACTGATGCATTTAGTGCAACCAATACACTCGTCTTCACGTATGATCGCTTTCATACGTTGTGGGCGACCATCAGATTGAATTGGCCAAACGCTTTCTTCAGCTTTAAGCTTAGGGCGATTCAGTAAGTGAGCAATTGCGTCAGCAACAGGTTGACCGCCAGGGACACATTTATTCGCGTCTTCTCCTTCTACAATAGCTTTAGCATAAGGTAAACAACCATCACGGTGGCCACATAGACCACATTGGGTTTGAGGTAGGAAAGCATCAACTTGTTGTATCAATGAGATTTGTGCGTGCATGTACGTTAAAACTTAATCAAGCGAAAGGAGATCATAGGTGCGAAATATGAATGATTTTAACATGATTAGTGTTAGTTTGGGGTGCGCTGTTATGGGTCATTTATCGCGCAATAAAAGCGCCGAATAAGCATTAATCCATAATTAAAAGTAATGAATTTGATAATTTAAAATTATCAAATACTATAATTAAGTAATTGAAATTAAAAAAATATTAAAAAAAATTATGAAAACTATTGTACAGTGCCTGTAAAAGATATTTAATACTTTGCGCCAAAACTTATCAATATATTGAAATTTTGACCAATTTTGATCCATTTTCTGCTGAGGATTAAGCGTTGAAATACAACAGCCTTAACGACTTCCTAGACTACGTTAAAACACGTGATGCACATCAACCAGAATTTCTTCAAGCTGTTGAAGAGGTGATGACAAGCTTATGGCCTTTTATTGAAAAGAACCCTAAGTATGCAGCTCATGGTTTATTAGAACGTTTAGTTGAACCTGAACGTGCGATTCAATTCCGCGTTTCTTGGGTTGATGATCAAGGTCAAACACACGTTAACCGTGCGTTCCGTGTTCAGTACAACTCAGCAATTGGTCCATTCAAAGGTGGTATGCGTTTCCACCCTTCAGTGAACCTTTCAATCCTAAAATTCTTAGGTTTTGAACAGACTTTCAAAAATGCGTTAACTACACTACCAATGGGTGGTGGTAAAGGTGGTTCTGATTTTGACCCTAAAGGTAAATCAGAAGGCGAAATCATGCGTTTCTGCCAAGCACTCATGATCGAGTTATACCGTCACTTAGGTTCTGACACAGATATTCCTGCGGGTGATATTGGTGTTGGTGGCCGCGAAGTTGGTTACATGGCGGGTATGATGAAGAAACTCAGCAATGACACTTCATGCGTATTTACAGGTAAGGGTTTAACTTTTGGTGGTTCACTAGCGCGCCCTGAAGCAACTGGTTACGGTACAGTGTATTTCGCTGAGGAAATGCTTAAGACTCGTAACGACAGTTTCAAAGACAAGGTAGTTACAATCTCTGGTTCGGGTAACGTTGCACAGTTTGCTGCTGACAAAGCAATGTATTTGGGTGCAAAAGTTGTTTCACTTTCAGATTCAGCTGGTACTGTATACATTAAAGACGGTTTAACTCCAGAGCTTTTAGCTGAAGTAATGGAGCTTAAAAACGTTCAACGTGGTCGTATCTCTGAGTTTGCAGCGAAGCATGGTTTTGAATATCTTGAAGGGCAACGTCCTTGGGGTATTAAGTGTGATATCGCACTTCCATGTGCCACACAAAATGAATTAGATGCTGATGATGCGGATAAATTGCTTGCAAATGGTGTGATCTGCGTAGCTGAAGGCGCAAATATGCCTTCTACACTTGCTGCAGTTGAAAAATTCGTTGATGCAAAAATTCTATATGCGCCAGGTAAGGCATCTAATGCAGGTGGTGTTGCAACTTCTGGGCTTGAAATGTCTCAAAATGCGCTTCGTTTAGGTTGGTCTTTCGAAGAAGTAGATGAGCGTTTACATGCAATCATGAAAGAAATTCACCGTAACTGCGTAAAATTCGGTACTCAAGAAGATGGTACTGTGAATTATGTAGATGGTGCGAACATTGCTGGTTTCGTAAAAGTTGCTGATGCGATGTTAGCTCAGGGTGTATTCTAATAATATATTCAAAAATAAAAAAACCGAGGCTTAGCCTCGGTTTTTTATTCTTTATAAAGAACCTTTTACAGCTTCACGCTCTACAGCCATATCAAAAATATAAGCATACTTTGATTGATCTGCAGCAGGATTTTTAATTTCATAACGTTTTACACGAATGATTTGACGTTCATTCGGACTATGTGAAAAACCTTCAATTTGATCGTAGAATAAAGTCCAGTCTTTATCGACTTGCGTTTTAATACCACTATCGTTGTATTTTATTTCTCTGACTTGTAGACAAGTTTGGGGAGCTACACCTGTACATTGTTTAGTTTCTGGCGAAATTTCAAGAAATATGGTTTCACCTTGAGTTTTGTATTTGGTTTCAGGTGTCATTTTACCCGTGAAGATAATCTTTTCACCATTCGGCTGTACCAAAGTCAACGTTGGATTATCACGATCATTTAAATTAAGCACGAAAGGAACAGCAGCTTGGGAAAATAGATTTCCAGCAAAGCGTTCTTGTTCGGCAGCCAAACCATTACATCCCTTCATGGTAGATGCAAGTTGAGCAGCTACGATAGTATTGTTTTTTAGCTCAAACCCGCCAAATAAAGTATTGCAGCTCGTATGAATTGAAAGTTTTTTATCAGTGGTGAAGTTTAAAGTGATTGGTTGAGGCGCATTTTGTGGATTGGCTTGCCATTGGTATGCAGAGAGAGTTTGATCAGCATTTTGTTGTTGAAGCACAGACACAGCTAAATCCCCAGCTTTTTGTAGATCGGAAGTCTGACACGCAGCAAGTGTGATAGGCAAAATAGCCAAGGCAATTAATTTTAATTTCATAACAAGTTTTCTAAATTGTATTGATCAGAAGAAGGATAACGCAGGGCATTTAAAAAAATATGGATACATTCTGCACTTTTCAGTATCAAAATGTATCCATTGATCGATGATTAATTCGTGATGGTCATTTAAAAAATGATATTTTATTTTCTCTCAATCAAAGCGATAAATATCCATTCCTAAAGCACCCATGGTAAAACTACTATGTACAATGCTAAAACGATCACCAGTGCCCATAGAGAAAAATAAAGGTGCAAAGTGTTCTATCGTAGGGTGGTTACGATGAACATAAGGAATCGTATTCCACGCTAAAATAGCAGGATAATCCGAATGAGTGAGCTGCTGCACCACGTAGTTTCTAAAAGTTGATGCCCATTCTGGAACTTCACTCGTTTCACCATGCCAAGCAAGCTCTCTTAAATTATGAGTAATGCTTCCCGAGCCAATTAATAATATTTGCTGATCTCTTAATTGAGCGAGAGCTTGACCAATTTTAAATATCGCTTCAGCAGACATCGTCATGGGTAAAGAGATTTCGACTACGGGGATATCAGCTTCTGGATACATATGTAATAAAGGCATCCATACGCCATGATCACGAGGTCGTGTACTATTGGCATGTGCAGTAATTTGTGCCTCAGCGAATAAATTTAAAACTTGTTCAGCAACATCTGGAGCACCAGGGGCAGGATAGCGAATTTCATAGAGTTCATCTGGGAAACCTCGAAAATCGTGCCATGTTTCAGGTCTAGCCCCTGTACTTACTTCGAGTGCATTGCTTTCCCAATGCGCAGACATGACGATTATCGCTCTAGGTTTGGGCAAATTGAGACTCAAGCGATGTAAAGCTGGACCAACCTGTTCAGGATTCAAAGCCAGCATTGGAGAGCCATGTGAGATGAATAAGCCAGGTAGCGTTTGAATAGTCATGAGGGTAGTTCCATTCTTAGATGTATGAGGTGATCATCGCAAATTTTAGAAATCAGAGTAACCATTTAAATTTGAACATCATGTTGCAAATTCGGAACGATTATCCAGCACGATGGTACGGATGGTTATGATTAATGCTCATGGCACGGTACAGTTGTTCAATCAACAGAATGCGAACCATAGGGTGGGGTAGCGTTAATTTAGATAAAGACCAGTGCCAAGCAGCAGCTTTACGAACTGCATCAGAATGTCCATCAGGTCCACCAATCGCGAGCACAACATCATTCCCTTCAAGCATCCAACCTTTCATGGTTTCAGCTAATTTTTCTGTACTAAACTCTTTTCCTCCCACTTCAAGTGCAATTAAAAGTTCATTTCCTTTCAGTGCATTTAAAATGCTATCGCCTTCGATATTACGGTATTTTAAAATATCAGCTTCAGAGTCATTCTTTCCGCGTTTCGCCATAGGAAGCTCAACAATTTGAGTTTGTACAAAAGGTTGAATTCTTTTGAAATAATCTTCAAAACCAGTAAGAACCCATGCTGGCATTTTTTGACCAATGGTCAAGATACGAATTTTCATGAAAATGTGTCACTAGAAGTTTCACGATATTATACATTTCAAAGTGATGAATTTATAAAATCAAAAGTTAAAACATAATGAGTTGTTAAATTTGCATCCATTGATATCTTATAAAAAAAGAGAGCCTAAGCTCTCTTTCTTCAGTTAAAAGACCGATTAGTGTCGTGCAGATTTTGATTCGTCAACTGCTTTCACAATGGGTGTTTTTACTAATGGTTTAGGCATAGAGGTTAATGCTAGTGGTAAAATTTCATCAATTGATTTTACAACTTTGATATCTAAACCTTCTTTCACATTATCAGGAATTTCGACTAAATCGCGTGCATTTTCCTGTGGAATAAAGACCATTTTTACACCGCCACGATGCGCAGCCAGTAATTTTTCCTTTAAACCACCAATACGCATTGCACGTCCACTCAAGCTAGTTTCACCAGTCATTGCAATATCAGGTCGAATCGCAATGCCAGTAAACGCTGAAACTAATGCTGTCGTCAAAGCAAGACCAGCTGAAGGACCATCTTTAGGCGTAGCGCCTTCAGGTAAGTGCACGTGAATATCGGTTTCTTCAAAGCGAGTAGAATCGATACCCAAAGCATCAGCTCGTGTACGCACTACGGTCATCGCTGCAGTAATAGACTCCTTCATAACATCACCTAAAGAACCAGTGGTTACGAATTTGCCTTTACCTTTCATTGCTGCAACTTCAATTGTCAGTAGTTCACCACCAACTGAAGTCCAAGCTAGACCATTAACACGACCGACTTGAGCTTCTTCTTCCGCCATACCAAAATCGAATTTATGTGGCCCTAAGTAGTCAGGTAGATTTGCAGAATTAACTTCAATTTGAAGGTTTTTCGCTTTTTTACTAACCGCTTCTTTAACCACTTTACGTGCGATTTTAGAAACTTCACGCTCTAAACTTCGAACACCAGCTTCACGTGTATAGCGTTGTACGATATCTCGAATTGCTTCTTCATGTACACTCAATTCCTTAGCACGTAAGCCATTATTCTTGATTGCTTTAGGTACTAAGTAACGCTCAGCAATGTTGATTTTCTCTTCCTCTGTATAACCAGGAAGGCGAATGACTTCCATACGATCTAACAAAGCTTCAGGAATATTCATACTGTTTGCAGTACAAATAAACATGACTTCAGATAGATCAAGATCAAGATCGAGATAGTGATCGTTGAATTTGTGATTCTGTGAAGGATCAAGCACTTCTAACAAGGCAGATGCAGGATCACCACGATGATCTTGAGCCATTTTGTCAATTTCATCGAGTAGGAATAAAGGGTTTTTTACACCGACTTTAGAAAGTGATTGCACAATCTTACCTGGCATCGCACCAATATAAGTTCTGCGATGTCCACGAATCTCAGCCTCATCACGAACACCACCAAGTGCCATTCGAACGAATTCGCGACCTGTTGCTTTAGCTACAGACTCACCTAATGAGGTTTTACCTACACCAGGAGGACCTACGAGACACAATACTGGTCCACGTAGTTTTTTTACACGTGACTGAACAGCAAGATATTCAACGATACGTTCTTTAACTTCATCCAAACCATAATGATCAGCATCAAGAATATCTTGAGCTTTAGCAAGATTGATACTTACTTTGCTCGCCTTATTCCATGGTGTATCTAAAATAGTTTCGATGTAATTACGAACTACGGCTGCTTCACTCGATGCAGGCTGCATTGCTTTGAGCTTACGGAATTCACCTTCTGCTTTTTTACGAACATGCTCAGGAAGATCAGCTTCAGCTAAACGTTTTTCAATCTCTGCGATATCATCTTCAGCACCGCCATTCATGTCAGAAAGTTCACGCTGAATAACTTTCATTTTTTCATTTAGAAAATATTCGCGCTGATTCTTTTCCATTTGACGTTTTACATTGTCATGTAAATTTTGCTCAATCTGTTGTTCTTCAGACTGTTGAAGCAAATAAGTCATTAACTCTTGTAAATGAGCTTCAAATTCATCGTGTTCGAGGAATTTTTGTTTCACTTCGATATTTAACGGCACGCGTGTTGCGACGAAGAACATGAGTTGCAATAAATCATCGATTTTATTTGCAGCATTAATTAACTCACGCGCATTACGTAGTTTTGCTTCAGCGTATTGGCTGAAAAGACCACGTAATTCTTCGAGGCGAGTTTGTTGAGTTGACGATTCCATACGGATCGTCATTGGGCTAAGGCTGTGCTCAGCTTCTAAATAATCGTTTTGATCGTAAATATTAATCAATTTAGAGCGATAAATACCCTCGATTAAAACCTTAATGCAGTTTTCATCGTTCTCATGATTTACGACTTGCACAATCTTCGCGACAGTACCGTATTGATATAAATTGTCGTGATCAATTTCTTCTGTAAGAGAATCTTGTTGAGCTACTACAAAAACTAAATTGTCACTGTTACGAGCTACATCAACTGCTTTAATCGATTTTTCACGGCCGACAAAAAGCGCAATTTGCATGTGTGGATAAACCACAACATCACGCAAAGCTAATAGCGGTAACACGCTAGGGGTCTGAAGTTCTAAGTTTTCTTCATTCATAATAATATCAGTCATGAGCACTCCTAATGAGTGACAACGGTGTTGCCATATTTTTATAGTGATGTGTAATTTAAAAAATACAAGGGTGAAAATCGATAAAATTCGATTTATTTCTACTAATCTTGATAAATTCAGTTGGATTTAGGGTGAATTAACATTCTCCGTTTGAATTTTAATCGTTTTTTAGGGGTGATTAACTCATCTAATGGCTGATCCCAAGGCTGGCGATTTAAAGGATCTAAAATTAATTGAAAGTCATGCGCTAAACCGATGCGATAGGGGTGATTGCTCGCATGCTTTAACGTTCTATCATAAAAGCCACCTCCCATACCCATACGTGTTCCATGATGATCACACGCAACAAGGGGCATCAACAGTACATCAAGTTGTTTTACATTTTGCCCCAATCTATGCATAGGCTCATACATGCCTAATTTATGTTTAGTAAAACGTTTATTTAGATATTGATGCTTTGAAATTGGAACCCATTTTAAAGTTGAATCAAGTCTGGAGACTTTTGGGAGATAGACGACTTTATGCTTTGAAAAGCAATGCATGATTAGGATATGTGTTTGAACTTCACCGAATGCATCTAAATAAATCCCAATTTTTTGTGCAGATTTAAATTTAGAATGAGATTGGATTTTTGACAAAATCTGAAAAGCAGAACGTCGTTGCGTAAAAATTGAGAGTTGTCTTCTACGAGAACGTAGATTTTTTCTTAAAAGTTGTGTCTGCAACTGCATTTCAAACTGTACCAATCTAAGTGCATGTGTAAGGGTAAGTAGTTTATCGATTTTTACTCAGGTTTAATCAACCTGATTTGAATATTTTCGATAGTATATTTTTCATTTACCCTAGGTGTAACAAATAAAAGATTGGGGTCAATTTAATTTTTAATTGAAGCCGATAAGCTGAACTCTATCAGATCAATGAAGCTCTGATCATAAAGAATAGAAAAGGGAACGATAATGAAAAATAAAAAAAACGGTAGTCTATTTAAAAAGAGCAAGCATGCTTATCGTATGGTTATGCTCACGACAGTAATTAGTCTTTCTGGTCTAATCACAAATCATGTAAATGCTCAAACTAACTCTAAGTTGGATTTATCATTGTCCAGCCATTCTGTGAATAAAATAAAAAAACTACTGAATGATCCAAAAGTTTGGCAACAGATTCCGAAACAAGTCACCTTATGTGTGTATTCACCGAGCGGTGCTCATGGTGAAGCATTTGAGCAGGCGACGAGCTATATGAGTGAATTACCACGAATTGCTAAAGTTGCTCAAGATTTTGGCGTGCAAATGACTGTCAATCGTACGGCTAAGCTACAAATGCAGATAGATTTGAATTATCCAAAATTAAAGCAAAAAACATCCACTGAAGTTAATTTAAAAGTCTATACAGATGAACGGGTTTTAACTGAAGACTTTAGAAGTAAACGTTGTGATGGTGCTGGAATAAGTAATTTACGTGCTAAGCAATTCAACTCTTTTGTTGGAAGTATTGATGCAATAGGTGCAGTTCAAAACTATAAACAACTGACTAAAGTGATTCAGCTGTTAGCAAGACCTGAATTTGATTCGAAAATGGTCAATAAGGATTATGAGGTTGTAGGTATTGTGCCTTTAGGTGCTGCTTATATTATGGTAAATGATCGTAAAATTGATACTTTATCTAAAGCAGCTGGGAAAAAAGTTGCTGTAATGAGTTTTGACGCAACCCAAAAAAAATTAGTCCAAAATGTTGGTGCTCAACCAGTTTCAGTGGATTTAACTTCTGTAGGCGGAAAATTCAACAATAAGGAAGTTGATATTATCGCAGCACCTGCAATCTTATTTGAACCTTTGGAACTCTATCGTGGAATGACAAACAAGGGCGAGGTACGAGGCGCAATTATTCGTTTTCCACTGGTTCAAGTGACGGGTACATTGATTATGCATCGAAATAAATTTCCTGCTGGAATGGGGCCCATAGCAAGGGAGATTATTTCCAAGCAATTGACACCAGCTTATAAATTTATTGATCAAACTGAATCTAAAATTGATCCTAAATTTTGGATGAATATTAGAGATGCTGAGAAACCTGGATATTTGAAAATTATGCGCGAAGCTAGAATTCAGATGACAAAAGAAGGGCATTATCATCCTGAAATGATGTCTATCCTTAAAAAGATACGATGTAGTGATGATCCTAAGAATTATGAGTGTGCGCTTCAAGATGAGTAACTAATAATCTAAAAAATAGATGGTTTTTATAATTTTAATCGGTTTTATTTGTTTTTAGCCATGCTTTAAATTACCCACATATTGGTTCATGAGTAAATGTGAGATGAAAATTTTTATCGCAGTAGTTACTTATACTTTGTTGATAAGTGCATGCGCATATGATCCAGTGCATTATGAGCAGCTTAGAATGTCAGAGAACGCGCAACACATGGAATTAAATGGTTAAAAAAGCCCCCAGATGGGGGCTTTATGCCTATTTCTTTTTAACGATATCGCTCCAAGACACATTAGTTGGCACGCCTGAGTTAAAGCGAACTGATGCGGATGATGAATAATCTTTAGTTTGTTCAACGACAATCTTTTGATTGTACTCATCAATAATTTCTAACTTACCGCCTGCTTTCGGGTAAATTCTCCACCACTCTTTTTCGAATGGTTGAGTTACACTGAAGTTAAATGCATATGAAAAATTAGCATCTTTAGGTTGGCCAACGATTGTACCTTTACTTGACACACTTTGTAATTGATCATCAAAAAAACGGTATTCATAATCCTGTAGCCCCATATATTCCAATGTAGTGCTAGGGTTGTTTTTATCTAAAATCTGGAATTTTAAAGGATCTTTTACAGAATAAATTGCGCCATTAGAACCAACTGTATCTTTTACAATTTTACCAGTGACTAAATATAGTTTAGATGTATCAGTCCACGGTGTATAAAGCGCATTATTAAACTCAACTGTGGTAGAGCTTAATGTTTCAGTAAGCGAAATAGATCCTCCTTTAAATGTTACGACTTCCTTGCCGAAACTAGTTGCACAAGAATCATTACCACTTTTTAGCTTGATTGTTTGAGTAGTTCCACTTTTAGTGAGCTCAGTACAAATTGAATTTCTAAAAATTGTAAATGCACTTGTTCCTTGATCTGTTAATTCAATTACTCTACCTGTACGAGTAATGGGTCCATCACCCAATGTTTCGCCAATCATATGTCCTAATGCTTGATTAAATCGATCATCCATGACATTCAAAGATTCTGAAAAACCAAGCTTTTCTTTAAGTTTTGTTAAAAAATCCTTATCTTTAAAAGGTATAAATGTAGAGCTCACATCGCCTGGTTTAATATAATTATCATTTGGCGTGTCAAGCTTCGATTCACTTCCACCACCACATGCACTTAGTATTGCAGCAATACTCGCAACCCCAGCCAATTTTGCTAATTTAGACATATTCTCTTCCTTTAAATATAAATCTATTCTCATTGTTTATAATGTTTGACTAATAATATGAAGTCTTTAAACAATAAGAAGACATTAAAATGAAATACTTTTTGTGTAATTTCTATTATGGGGAATAATAATTTAAATTTTAGAAAAGTTACTAGGTCATTATTAACCAAATTTACAAATAATATGTCAATTTTTTTATATTGTTAAATATATATAAAGCAATAGGTTTAAATAATTAAATAATATTGAGAGTTAAGTATATTTGTTTTAGATTAGTGTCTAATAAGTTGTTTATAGTGAAAATAATGTGATAAAAATCAAAAATTATTAATATTGATTATTAATTTGGGATAAAGCGCAAGGATGTTTATTCAAAAATAAGAAAAAAGAGAAAATAAAATAAAGACTCCGGAGATGCCGCTGCATGTGTCGTTACCCTGAACCCGACGAGTTCAAGGTGGACGCGACGTATACTTACTGGGTTTCCCACTCGAGGTGGGCATACGCTCTAAATATACAGAACACAATCCATAAGTTTAAGTATCGGCAGGGGAATAGACCCGCTGGCGAACATCCCAGAGTTAAATTAAGTATAACGAAATGAGTGAGATTGGCAAACCTTGGTGTACCCATTATTTGCGTGATAATTCACTCAGTAAAACTGACTGTGCAAACTTAGATCAAATTTATACAGTTTTTTCAACGTCTTCCAAGATTGTTGCAAGTAAGCGTTCACAATGAGAATATTCTTGTAAGGATTTGTTCATTGTTAAAACTTCTTGCATAAGCTCTAAAGCCACCATGATAACGAGCTTATTGTGTTCTACGTTAGGTGCTTTTCTACGAAATTCTTGAAATTTCTCATTCAGCAAATCACCAGCACGTTGTAAATCATCTTTCCGATCTTGAGTGGTTGAAAGTCTAAATGTTTGTTCAATTAGTCTTAACTCGACTGTAACGACTTCAGACATAATTATGCTTCCTCATTTTGTTCAGCCGGATTTTCTAATTGTTGGATTTCTTGGGCATGATGATCTTGATCAGTACCTAAAATGGCCAATCGTTGAATGATTTGCTCAACCTTAGTTTTAGCGAGTTCATTTTTTTTGATTAAACGTTGATTTTCAGCCTTCAATTCATCAATTTCTTTTTGAGCTTGACGTTGTTCAGCCAACATTTTTTCTTTGATGACTCTCAACTCATTCCTTTCAGCCAAGATTTCCTGAAATCTATTTTTTAAATCAGTACAACTCTTTTCTAAACGACTATAACGTTCTGCTAAAGCAGTAGCATCTTGATTTAAAGTTTTATAAATACCATCCAATTGATTGTATTTGTCATTTAGACTTTCAATCTGTTCTTGCTTTTGAGTGATGACGCTATTTTTTTGAGCAGTTTGAGTTTGATGAGTTTCCTGAAGTTCTTTCTGCTTAGCTTCAAGAGAACTATTCATTTGTTCGGTTTCGGACAAACGATGTTTAAGCGTGCCTAAATGCGTTTGTAAACGCTGTAATTGTTCTAACATAACGAGGTCGCGTAGTTTCGCAATCAAAGGTAATATATACAGAAGTATAGAGATTGGAAAAGCGAATGCAAGACGATATTTCAGGTTGGACAGATTGGAACCAACAATTCGGTTCAATTGAGGAAATTACTAGTCCTAGTGAGTTACATGGTCTACTTACAGGTATTGTTTGTGTAACTGAACCGCCATCTCATGAGGAGTGGATACAAATTTTGTCTACATTGAATGTGCCTCAATTAGAACCTACGGCGCTTAATTTACTGGCTGAGGAATCTGAAGATGTTTCGCATGCTTTATCAGAAGATGAATTAGATTATTTACCCATTTTGCCTGATGATGAACATGTATTGTCTGAGCGTGTTCAAGCTTTAGCAGATTGGTGTGCAGGAGTGGTATTGGGGTTTGGATTAGCGTCTGGGCATATTCGTGCTGATGAAGCTGAGTTGATTGAACACTTGCAAGATATTGCAGCAGTCGAGTTTGAAGATTCTGATAATGATGAAGAAGGTGAAATTAGCTATCAAGAACTTTATGAATTTGTTCGATTAATTCCAGTGAGTTTATCTGTTGGACGAACCAAGATTGCTGTTGAAGAAAGCTCATTACTGAAACATGTAAAACCAACAATTTCGAAAAAAAATGAGCAAAGTGTCGTTGAGATGTTTACACCTCATCGACCAAGTTGATTACATTTAATCAAGAGTACTACTTAACATATAAGTAGTACTGTATTTTCTTAAATTAAATAGCCTAAGCTGCAGAAAAGATATGAAACTTACTCAATCAGATTTTCAAAAACGACGTGATCAATTAGCCGCTGAAATAGGCCTAAGAAGCATTGCAATTATTGCAACACGTGAAGAAATGTTTAGAAATCGTGATGCTGATTATAAATATCGCGCTGATAGCAGCTTTTTTTATCTAACAGGATTTGCAGAGCCTGAAGCAGTTGCTGTAATTGAAACATTTGATACTGAAGAAGAAGGTTATACCTACAGTTTATTTTGTCGTGAACGCAATCGAGAGATGGAAATCTGGACAGGTTACCGTGCAGGGATTGATGGTGCAGTCGATGATTATGATGCGGATGAAGCTTATGCGATTGATCTACTAGACGAAGAAATCATCGCAAAGCTTCAAGGAAAAGAAAGATTATTTTATAGAATTGGTCAACAAGCCAGTTTTGATGCAAAAATTACAAAATGGATTGCAGAAGCAAGTGGTGAAAGCCGACGTGGTACCGCTGCACCGACACAATTGATTCAGTTAGATACAATTTTAGATGAGATGCGTCTACACAAAGAGCCAAAAGAAATAGAGTTAATGCAAATCGCATCTGATATTTCTGCTCAAGCACATACGCAAGCGATGAAATCTGTACGACCAGGAATGATGGAATATGCTTTAGAAGCGGAGCTGAATTATATTTTTGGTAAAAATGGTTGTGTACCATCGTATAACAGTATTGTGGGTGGTGGTGAAAATGCTTGTATATTGCACTATGTTGAAAATAACAAACAACTTAATGACGGCGATTTAGTTTTAATAGATGCAGCTTGTGAATATGAATTTTACGCGTCAGATATCACACGGACGTTTCCAGTAAATGGTAAATTTAATCCTGAACAAAAGGCGCTCTATAATATAGTGCTCGATGCACAAATCGCTGCAATAGATGCGGTTAGAATTGGTAACTCTTATAAAGAGCCACACTACGTTGCTGTTCGTATTTTAGTGCAAGGCTTGCTTAATCTTGGAATCATGCAGGGTGATCTCGATGAAATCATTGAGACAGAAGCCTATCGTCAATTTTATATGCATGGAACTGGTCACTGGTTAGGCATGGATGTTCATGACGTAGGGGCATATAAAGTCGATGGAGAATGGCGAACATATCAAGAAGGTATGGTGGTGACCATTGAACCAGGTTTATATATTGCCCCTGATGATGAAACTGTCGATCCAAAATGGAGAGGGATTGGTATTCGCATTGAAGATGATATTGTTGTCACTCAAGATGGACCGAGAAACCTGACTGCTAAAGTAGTAAAAACCATTGAAGATATCGAAGCCTTGATGGCGAGTTAACCATTTTCACAAATCTAAAAAGTCGATGGAAACATCGGCTTTTTTTTAATGTCATATTCAATATTGAAAAATGAATTATGGCTTCATCTTCAATAACGCTAATTCATTATAAAAAGTAAAAACTTTATTGTAAGATGAATTTGATTAAGAATTTATGTGTATGCAGCTATTGCTTGCTTTTATAAGGATCAAAACATGCAACAAGAAGTCATCATTGTCGGTGGTGGAATGGTCGGATTAAGCCTTGCTCTTATGCTGGCTAAAACTAACATTGCAGTGAAATTGTTAGAGGCGATCAGCTATCCTAACTATGATGATGCTAACCTTGCACCATATCATTCAAGTTTTGATGCCCGTAATAGTGCGCTGTCACGTCGAAGCGTGCAAATTTATCAAGAATTGGAAATTTGGGATTCACTGCAACAATATGCAACGCCTATTTTAGAAGTAAATATCACAGAAGAAGGAAGCTTCGGTAAGGCACGTTTAATCGCGGCTCAAGAGAAAGTAGAGAGCTTTGGTCAAGTGATTGAGAATGCATGGCTTGGACGAGTATTGTTATCAGAGGTCAAAAAAAATCCACTCATTGAGTTAATTGATGGTGTTCAAGTGACGTCGCTTAAACAGGATGAGAATTTAGCTTATCTTGAAGCATTAAAAGCGAATGAACATTTGCAGTTTCAATCCAAATTAGTCATAGCAGCAGATGGACGTGATTCTTTCTGTCGAAAAGCACTCGGTGTTGGTGCATCAGTGTATGATTATGATCAAGTGGCGATTGTCACTACAGTGCAGACATCCAAACCTCACTCCCATGTCGGTTTTGAACGTTTCAGCCCACTTGGTCCTTTAGCATTGTTGCCTTTACCTGGTGAATACCGTCGCTCTGTTGTTTGGCCAGTGCCTAAAGGTACTGAGGGAGAGTGGCTAGGTGATGGAAATGATCAGCATTTTTTAGATGCTCTTCAAAAAACGTATGGCGACCGAGCTGGTAAATTTGAGAAAACTGGTCGTAGATTTAGTTTTCCTTTATCTCAAGTATTGGCTGAAAAACAAGCAGTAGGACGTGTTGTACTTATGGGTAATGCTGCTCATACCATTCATCCAGTCGCAGGTCAGGGTTTTAATTTGTGTATGCGTGATGCATATGTATTGACCCGATATTTAAAACAACAAGTCATCAAAAATGCCGATTTAGGTGAAGCTGCTGTACTGAAAGAGTATGAAAAATCTCGACTCAAAGATCAGCAACGTGTGATTAAGTTTTGTGATTCTGTGGTGCGAGGCTTTAGTAATCAAAATCCAATCCTAAAATTTGTGCGAAATACAGGTCTAATGTGCTTTGAAAATATTCCAGGTATTAAGCCACTCGTTGCCAATTATGCAATGGGGTTAAAAGCATGAATGATGCTATTTTAGATGTCGTGATTGTGGGCGGTGGTTTAGTCGGAGGATTAGCTGCTTTATTGCTGGCTAAAGGTGGAGTTCAAGCGACTGTACTTGATGCAGCACCGATATTGGATCACGAGAAGACCTTAAAATCATTGAATCCTCGTGTACTTGCATTGAGTCAAGCCACTATTCATTTGCTTAAGCATGTTGATGTATGGGATAAGTTGGCTCGTCAACAACCCTACACGGGAATGCAGGTGTGGAACAAAAATGGCTTTGGTGAAATCAATTTTGGAACATCAGCGCATTCTAAACCTGATCAAGCACAAATATTAGGTTCAATGGTCGAACCAAGTATCTTGAACCTTGCGATTCAGAGCATGATGATCGACCAGATTGATGATTACCGTACTCAGATTCAAGTGAAACATATTGAGCAAGGAAATGGCTGTTGGATTCTTCATCTCGCTGATCAAACTCAATTGAAAACGAAACTTTTGATTGGTGCGGATGGTGCAAACTCATTCGTACGTGAACAAGCCATGATTGATTTGGATGTTTTGGATTATCATCAGGCTGGTATTAGTTGTGCGATCAAGACGGAACAAGCGCATCAACATGTTGCGAGACAAATCTTCTTAGAAACAGGGCCACTGGCTTTTCTCCCAATGGCAAGTTTAGAAGATCAAGAATATGGTCATTGGCAATCTATTGTATGGACTTTACCAGATGATTATGCAGACGAATTTGCGTCACTCTCAGATGAAGATTTCGTACAATTACTGACACGAGAGAGTCATCATATGTTGGGTAAAGTATTAGCCGCAACGCCTCGAGCAAAATTCCCACTGAAAGCACGAGCTGCTCAACGTTATATTAAAGATGGCTTAGCGCTAATTGGTGATGCAGCCCATGTTATTCATCCACTTGCTGGTCAGGGGGTGAATATTGGTTGCCTTGATGCAGCAATTCTATGCGATGTGCTACTTTCTGACTACGCCCGTGGCGTTTGGGCTCATGAGCAAACTTTATTGAAATATGAGCATCGACGAAAATTTCAAAACGATGCCATGATGCATAGTATGTCTATGATTGGGTGGATGGAATCTGCTCCTGTTTTTCCTATTGTTTGGGCGAGAAACTTTGGTTTGAAACAAGTTGAAAATATCAGTGCGTTAAAATCGGCGTTTATGTCGCAAGCGAATGGTTTGAGTCAGCTCAGTAATACAAGATATCAAGTGAATTGAAATCTGATCTAAAAAGAATCATCAATATATATTTTTTTACCAATATGATTAAAAAATATACAAATGAGGTGCTTTAGATACTATGCGAATGATAAAGAGCTTGATACATTTCTCTAAAAATCAAAGCACGTTCCAATCAGGTGCGTGAAAACATTGATGGGGAGTTTGAAATGACAGACGCAAATGATTTTGATGACAACGAAGACAGTGTTGTAGACGAAAATGAATCACAAGCAGCAGAAAAAGGTGCGGCCGTAAGTGACGTTACTGTATCTGATGCCGATGTCGCTGAAGCTGAAACATTAACAGTGACAGCTAAACTCAAACAACGTCAGGCACTGGAAGATGAAGTTGCTGCTTTTCTAGCACGTGGTGGTCGTATTACTGAAGTTCCACCTGATGAATCAATAAAAGATTAATAAAAAAAGCACCATCAATATGGTGCTTTTTTTATTTTGCTTAATCATTCGCACCACTGAGCTCTAGCGCGCGTTGATATGCGACTTTCTTTTTGATTCCGATGAGATCAGCTGCAAGTTGAGATGCTGCTTTTACAGATAAATCTTGCAATAAACGATTGAGTAATTTGTCTAATTCTTCTTGCTGCATGTCTTTTTCAGTGGCTGCTCCAGCAATGACCAGTACAATTTCACCTTTTTGCTGGTGATGATCATTTGCAATAAATGATTGTAAATCTCCAAGGGTCATTTTTTTGATTGTTTCGAAGGTTTTGGTAATTTCACGTGCAAACCCGACTTCACGGTCAGCCCCGAACACAGAGACCATATCCGTTACAGAGTCTAGGATTCGATGTGGTGCCTCATAGATGATCATGGTATGCGTGTTGTCTTTCAGTTTATTTAATTGAATAAGACGTTGTGATTGTTTCGAAGATAGAAATCCTTCAAAACTAAAGTGATCACTGGGTAGACCTACAGCGCTTAATGCTGCAATAGCTGCACATGCACCTGGAACAGGAACGACACGAATACCATGCTCCTGAGCTGCACGAACCAATTTAAAACCAGGATCACTAATCAATGGTGTACCTGCATCACTGACGAGTGCAACATTTTCACCATTTTTTAACTTATCGATAATTATATCAATTTTGTTACTTTCATTGTGATCATGGCACGCTGTAAGCGGAGTTGAGATATTATAGTGTTTCATTAAAAGAGCGGACTGACGTGTGTCTTCTGCCGCGATAAGAGAGACAGACTTTAAAACATCAATTGCTCTATAGGTCATGTCATCTAAGTGCCCAATTGGCGTCGCTACAACAAATAACTGAGCACTCATAAGGTTTCTCCATGTTGGATCTATTAAGAATAAAAAAAGAATTCATTGGTATTGGCTTATGTGGAATGATTTTCCAAGCCCAAGCGGAAGTATTGGTTATTTTACCTGATTCAGGCCCTATGGTGCGAGCAAGTAATAGTATTAAAAATGGTATTGATGAGGCTTATCAAAAGTCTAAAAGTGAAATGCCAATCAAATATGTCAATTCGGATCAAAAACGATTAAAAGAGATCCTAAAGACGCAAGTCAGTCAAAACACCAAACTTATTATTGGTCCATTAGCCAGACAGGATGTCGAAGCAATAATGAAAGAACCGCTTAAAATTCCTGTTTTAGCACTGAATGAAGTTCCTTCTAAGCATGCAAAAGTGTGGCAGTTTAGTTTATCGAAAACTGATGATGCTCAAGTTTTAATTAAACAGATTGAAAAGGATCGAGTTCAACATCTCTATATAGTGCGTGAGTCTGGTACTGAGTCTGAGAGCTTAAGCTTTGTAAATGCCGTGTTTAAAAATTTTCATGGTAAATTTTCTCTAGTCCAACAATTGCCTGATATAAAGTCAAATGAAGGTGTGTTGCTTTTAGGCAGTATGGCGTGGATCAACTCATTGAAGAATAAGCCTTCAAAACGTTTGTATGTTCAGGCTTTTGCTATTGATCATAATATGGATATTCCGAAGGGAACTAAATTCTGTGATGTTCCAGTCATGGTTCAATTTTTAAAAAAACCTAATCAAACAACAGAAAATACTGCTGCATTCCAACGTCTCAATGCCTTCGGTCAAGATGTTTGGCGTTTGGCGGATTTGATGTTGAAAACGAAGAATCCTGATCAAATATCAATTCAAGGTCAGACTGGGCACTTGAGTTTTAAAGAGCATCGGATCGAAAGAAAACCTGCGTGCTTCGAGAAAACATGGTTTAGATTAAAAAATATTTAAGAGGACTTAAATGGATGAGTTCTCAACAATTAGGTATATGGGCTGAAGACCAAACTGAAAAAGTCTTGATCTCACAGGGTTATATTGTGCTGGCTCGAAATTTTCATTCTCGTTATGGTGAGATAGACCTGATTGCTCAACGTGATCTTGAGCTTATATTTGTTGAGGTCAAAGCCAGATCAAAAACAACCTATGCTTCAGCACTAGAATCAATATCATCGAGCAAGCAAATTAAAATTGCGAAAACAGCAATGTCATTTCTTCAAAAATTTCCAAGCTATACAGAGTTTTATTATCGTTTTGATGTGTTTTGTTTTGATTTTCATAAAAAAATTGCAAAACCGTTACAGCATGAAATTTCTGATATAGATTATGATCTCGAGTGGATTGAAAATGCATTTACAATAAATGCAGACTTGATTAATCTATGAACCGAATGAGCTAAGCCATTTCCAACAATAGAAAAAATTCAAGTTTCACGAGGAGACGGATTGAGTGTTGAAGCGTATTGTAATTTCGATGGCGTGTGTTGCTAGTCTTTCAGGCTGTGCAAGTTTTATTTCAGGTGGAACTGGCGCAGAACCAGTTGGGGTGGTGAGTGGAGCTCGTTCTTTAGGTCAGGTATTTATTGACTCTTCAATTGAACGTACAGCAAAGATCAATTTATACAAATTGGATGCTCGTTTTAAACAATCTCGAGTCAATGTGAATAGCTTTCACAGTAATGTCTTGTTAACAGGTCAAGTGCCTGATGCGCATTTGAAACAGTTAGCAGAAGATAACGTTCGAGCGATGAGTGATGTGAAATCTATTCATAATTACATCACTGTTGGTCCTCAAATTGGTTACTCTACCATCATGCAAGATGCGACTGCGACAGCGAATACACGTGGCTTAATTATGCGTGCGCCAGTTGTTTCAGACAGTAAAGTCTTGGTTCATACTGAAGATGGCGTGTTATATGTGATGGGACGCTTAAATACAGCTGAAGAGCAAGATCTCATTGAAGTTTTACAACGAGTAGGGAATGTCACGAAAATTGTTACTTTGATTGATAACGTGGAATCTGCTCAAGTAGGCGCAGGTGTTCAATCATCATCACTTATGAACCCTTCAGCGGTGAGTACTCAACCTTATGTTGAAACACCCGTTGCAATTGATCCTGATGCTGGTGTCAGTTACCAATAATGTCGAATAAGATTGCGCAATTTTTTCCGAAATCAGTTCAGTTAAAACTGACCGAATTGAATCAAAAACTGAATGCTTTTCGCCCATATAATTTGGGTGGTTTGGCATTAAATCAATTGACCTCAAATAAAGGCTATTCTGTAAAAAGAAATATTGCTTATGGTCTTAAATCTCGGCAACGACTGGATCTTTATGTTTGCCAAGTGCCAGCGAATAAACCTTTAGTTATATTCGTGCATGGTGGTGCATGGAGTAGAGGAAGCAAAGACGATTACAAGTTTCTTGGAGAAAGTTTGACTCGTGCTGGATATAACCTCGCCGTAATAAACTATCATCTGGCGCCAGAACATATTTTTCCTCGTTACGTAACTGACCTTGCAGATTCAATTCAATATTTAATCAAAAGTGCTGATAAATATGGTATTTGTGCAGATCAAATAGCGCTTATCGGACATTCTGCTGGTGCTTTTAATGTGATGTCACTGATTTACCATCCTTCATTCATTGACTTTGAAGGACGAGATCGAATTAAAGCGTTGATTGGTTTGGCTGGACCTTATCACTTTAACTATCTAGGTGATCATTTATCTGAACATGCATTCGATAAAGCAGTAAATTTCAAAGCGGTGATGCCATACTATTTTGTAGAGAAAAATAATATTCAGCACTATATTTTTCTAGCAGATCAAGATACGTTGGTAAAAGATCATAATTCTGAAGAGATGCATCAAGCACTGTTAGCTGTAGAGAATCATAGCCAGCTCATTCGGGTGCCTCGTACTGGACATGTATCAATCATGGCAACAACTGCCACATTATTTGATCGACTCTTCAAAACTCGATCTCTCATCCTGAAAGTTTTAGAAGAGTCCTTCAAATAAATCTATAACGATTCGGATTTGATTTATTCAGATTTGAAAGGAGTATTGTGAATGACATGTTGAATCATGGCATGCGCAATACTTCCTGCAAATGGAATTTCTGGTAAGTCATCAAATTTAAAGAATTGGGCATCACTAATTTCATCTTCTTGAAGCACAATTTCACCTGAATCATACTCGGCTCGAAAAGCAATCATTAAATTACTTGGGAATGGCCAAGGTTGGCTGGCAAGATATTGAATATTTTTAACGTTTAGACCAATTTCTTCCATGGTTTCGCGTTGCACAGCCTCTTCTAAAGTTTCACCAACTTCGACAAAACCTGCAATTAATCCATACATATTGGATTTATTTTTTGCATTTTTCGCCAGCAAAATTTCATTGTCACCTCGTGTGATTACGGTGATAACACAAGGTTGAACACGAGGGTATTGGTGATAATTACATGCTGGGCAGATCATGGCATATTCTGAACGGTGAACATCCGTTTCTGTACCGCAATGACTGCAAAATTTATGATTACGACGCCATTCTAATAATTGAACTGCTCGACTCGCTTGTTCAAATTGTTGCTTAGACCATTGAGTGATCAACTGTCGGATTGGCACAAGTTGATAACCTTTAGGAATTGCTTCTTCAATATGTAGATCTCGTGCAATTACCTGATCACCAGATTTGAAAATCAGATCACTCTCTAAACGTTCAACACGTGGTAATTGGAAGTTTTCATCGACGAGAAGTTGATGTTGTTTAAAAATATAAGCAACAGAGAGTTCAGACATTAGGCAACCGCTTTAATTTTTTGACTGCTGATGAGTGCAGTCTCAGATACTGATTTATGAATAGGATAATCATACTTCAAGCCATCAAGATGAAGCTCTAGACTGGCAAGCACATCTAGAATGTGCTGAAGTTGTTGGGGGGTGAGTGATTTCTGAATATCGTAATAGTGTTCAACCGCCTCAGCACTATTTTTTAGCGCATTACTTAATATTTGAGCATCAAGAAATAGAGCAGCTCCGCTTAATTGTCTTAAATTGGTTGTGATGTTTAATAAATCATTTGTGTCTTGAACATCATTGCTTTGAAAAAGTTTATCGCCTAGTTCTTGCAAGAGAATTCGAGCTTCTTTTTGCAGCGTTTCATGTGCATCATCTAGCCGATCCAGTGATATATTCATATTATTCACATCAAGTTGAATGCGAGTTGGTGCGAAATTTCGCTTCAAAATCCCGATAGAGTTCATAGCCGATAGCATGCTGTTCATTAATCGTTGAGCAAAATCGGCATTTTGTTGAATATAGGTTCGATGAAAATGATCTGCTTGCAGTTTCATCTCTGCATAAGCTTCATTAAGATTCATGACTAAAAAGATATTTGCCATACGATACAGCTTTAAGCGAATATCTAAAATTTGATCGTCAGTAAAACTTTGATAGTGACTTTCAATATCTAACCTTAATTGATTCAATTCTTCTGTAATCAAGTGAGCAACGGTATCGATTGTTCTTTGATCAGGTCCAAACAGATGGCGACTAAAAATTTGTAGTTGAACATCAGTCAAAATGTTGTCCGAGATTTGAAAATACTCACGAAGCATTTGTGAATCGTAGTTTTCTTGGCTAATACAAATCGCTAAAGCATTAGCAAAGTCAGTTTCATCGACCTGAAAATGCTGGGGTGCATTTAAAAACTCTCGGATCTGACTGCCAACTTTAGCCAACCATTTTAGGCGTGCATCACTGAGAATGAGTTGGTCAAGTTGATTAAATGCGATTTGCATCAGAAGCCAATATTGTTGACTCGGTGTTTCAAGAGAGAGCAGTGCTATATGATCTACAATGAGTTTAAAACGATCAAAATCGTCTTCAGTTTCATTTTGCGTCACTATTTTTATTAAACAATCTTTATATAGTGTATTCCAATAATCAGATGAATTAATCTGATTCGATGATGCTTGCGGTGTTAAAGTTAATTGTTTCTGAGTGGTCTGAATTCCATTACCCAATGCTGTACAATGGATATTCAATACTCGCTCTAGATGGTTAAGTGTATCTAAGAGAAATTGGGGGACATCGACTTCACGTAAGCAAATAAATTCAATATATCGTTTTAGCATTGTTGTGCCATCACTTAATGCGGCGGCGTATTTCAGGTTTTTTGCGGTTGGATTTTGCATCATCTTTGACATGACTTGCGCACAGTAGTGTGCAAGTTGTGCGAGATGAGGAAGTTCGATCATGGCAAAAACTTGATTGGATTGCTCAAGTCGAATGAATGCGTCATCTATCCCAAAAGGAAGTGTTTGATCCTCGATAAGCTCTGATACTGTATTTTCGACCTGATCGATGATTTGATCAATTTCTTTTTTAACAATAAGTAATGCTGTAGGGTCAAAATAAATTGAACTTTGATAAGACATCGATCGAAACCTATGTTGGCCATTAATTTTGCTCAGATCCCAGATAAGGGGAATTTTTGCTCTAAATGAATATAGCCGAACTGATCGTACTTTACAAAATGAATCAAGCAGATGGAAGATTATTTAGCAAATAAGCACGGCTCGCCATTTTTTTCTTGGTAATCTTCGATCCATTTTTGGTGTGCTGCTAATTCCTCATCAGAAGCATAAATGATTGGTAAATCTACCTCAATTTTTTGGTACTGATTTTGTCCAGTTTCAGAATGATAATCATGCGCTGAGAGTGCATCGATATCAAATGAAACTTGACCACCTGTCATGGCTAAATAAACATCTGACAGAATTTCTGCATCCAGTAAGGCGCCGTGGAAGGTACGATCACGCTGTGGAACTTCGTAGCGTTTCACTAATGCATCCAATGAGTTCTTTTGACCTGGATGTTTCGCTTTTGCCATTGCAAGTGTATCGGTCACTGCGCAGACTTCTGAAAGCGTACCAAAGCCAGCACGTTTGAACTCCATATCTAAGAAGTTCATATCGAAAGTTGCGTTGTGTGCGATAATTTCTGCACCTTTTAAGTACTCGTACAGTTCAGCAGCGATTTCTTCAAATATAGGTTTATCTTTCAAAAAATCATCAGAAATACCGTGAATTGCTTCAGATTCACCGACTGGTTTTTTGGGATTGATATAAATGTGAATTGAACTTCCTGTCAGTTTACGATTGATCATTTCAATCGCACCTACCTCGATAATACGGTCTGTATCTTGATAATAAAAACCTGTAGTTTCCGTATCTAAAATCAGTTGGCGTGGTCCCTGTAAATTTAAACGAGCAGGTGTGACCACAATATGTGGATGCGATTTTTCAGCTAACTGAGGAACGCTTTGATCTACAGATTCAGAATTTAAGTCCTGTGCATCAACTGTCTTAATAATATCCTTAATAATATCTGAGGAGTTTGAGGTGACTTCGTCCGTGCTGTATTCAGCTTGATCATCATTTTCTGCTAAATCAATTTCAACTTCTTCATCTTGATCATTGAGATCTAAACCAAACGGATCATTGAGCAACCAATCTTCAGACTGTTTTTTTTTATCATTCGCTTGCAGGGAATTTTTAAATTGTTCAGCCGTTTGGTCAGCGCCTTGATTAGCTAACTGATCTGCCATTTCATTGCCTGGATGTCCTGCATGACCTTTAATCCAGTTCCATTCAATGTCTCGACCTTGACAAACTTGATCCAAAGTTTGCCATAAATCAGGATTTTTTACGTCTTTCCAATTTTTCTTTTTCCAACCACTGATCCATTCAGTAATACCGCGTTTTACATAGTTTGAGTCTGTCCAAATGATCAGCTTTGCATCAACAGGACAAAATTTGATTCCTTCGATTGCAGCGGTTAACTCCATACGATTATTGGTCGTGTCTGGTTCACCACCACATATTTTATGTTCTGTATCCTTAGTGATGATGTAAGCACCCCAGCCACCTAGCCCAGGATTACCACGACATGCGCCATCAACATAAAGTGTTATTTCAGACATAGTTTGAACCAATCAATCGAATAAAGTGTTGAACATCAAGTTCGGAAATTTTATTGTATACGTAAATGCGAAACATCAGTGCGATAACTGGATATTTTTTAATGTCTTGTAACATTTATAAGCAATTACTCATCAAGAAGAGACTTGCCTGAACAACGAGCTCCTCTAAAATGGCTTATATACAATAAATTTACTATGCGTCTTTCGGAATTTGTATGTCTAAAACAACCACCGCAGTGTGGCAGCCATCTGCAACTTTTTTATTTAAAATTTCAGTAATTACTTCCGCAGTAACCGGATTAGGCGTAATGACTGGCTGTACAGCGAGTCCCACTTCTGCAAAGACGCAAAAGTCGAATCAACTCGGCATATTAGATGCCAGTAGCTTAGATTCACTTGAAGATCTTTTATCTGCAACTGATATGCGTGCAGTTGAAGGTGATCGTTTACTTATTTTAAA
Source organism: Acinetobacter sp. 25-47-130 (assembly GCF_056779705.1). Classification (NCBI taxonomy): domain Bacteria; kingdom Pseudomonadati; phylum Pseudomonadota; class Gammaproteobacteria; order Moraxellales; family Moraxellaceae; genus Acinetobacter; species Acinetobacter sp. 25-47-130. Next base: position 70,338 of record NZ_JBWYII010000003.1, read on the forward strand.
ACACGGCGATGTTTGGAAACGTATGACCGTTGGTTTTAAAATGGATGAAACAAAGTGGGATCCACGGATTGATGCTCAAAGAAGTTGGTTTATTACGCGTCAGCCTTATCTGGATCGTTTATCCGCTCGAGCTTCTCGTTATCTTTATCATACTGTAAAGGAAGCAGAGCGCCGTGGATTACCTACAGAACTTGCTTTACTTCCCGTCATTGAGAGTTCCTATGATCCAGCTGCAACGAGTTCAGCGGCAGCTGCAGGGATGTGGCAATTCATCCCAAGTACAGGTCGTATTTATGGATTAAGACAGACCAATTTGTATGATGGACGCCGTGATGTAGTTGAGTCTACACGTGCAGCCTACGAGTTTTTAGGAAGTTTATATAACCAATTCGGTTCATGGGAATTAGCTTTAGCGGCTTATAACGCTGGTCCTGGACGTATTCAACAAGCGATTAACCGTAATAAGGCTGCTGGCTTGCCTACAGATTATTGGTCATTACGTTTGCCTCAAGAGACAATGAACTATGTTCCACGTTTCCTTGCAGTTGCACAGATTATCAAATCCCCTGAAAAGTATGGCGTCAGATTACCACCAATTGCGAATCGTCCTCACTTTAGAGAAGTTCCAGTTCCAGCAGGTGCGAGTTTAAACGAAATTGCTTCTCTGACAGGCTTAAGTCGTGCAGAACTTTATCAACTGAATCCAGGGCATCGTGGTGATATTATTGATCCTCAAAGTCCACAGCGAATTTTAATTCCAGCAGATTTAAATCCAAATATTGATCGTAAACTTAAAGCACTTAAACCAAGCAGTACAGGTCTATGGGCGAGCGCTTCAAGCCCTGTTTCTACATCTACTCCAGCAACCACAATTACAACGACAGTAAATACACCAAAAGCTTCAAATGCTTCCGTATTGGCAACTCAAACAGCGAAGCCAGTTAATAATACTCAAACACCTTCAGTATCTACAACAATTTCAACTTCGAAGGGTAGGACTCCTTCTGGTTCTGATGCATTGGCAGCTTTTGCTGCTTCGGCAGTGGTGCCAAGCGCACCTCGTATACCTGTTGCTGTTAAACCGGCGCAAAATGTTAAACCTGTACGTGTAGAACCAGAAATCACTGCTGAAGAAAAAGCCAAAATCTTAGCTTCAATTGCACCTGAAAAAACCACAACAACTACGAGTTCTGATCAAATTATTGCCTCGGTCATTGAACCACAGGCCACTGAAGCAGAAAAAGCGGAAGTCGTTAGAGAGATTAGTGCCATTGCACCCCAAGGTACTGAGATTGTTGATCCGTTGGATGGCAAGATTAAATTAACTGCGATTCAAACAAGTCAATCTGTGGCAGCAGGACAAGGTTCAGAAGTTAAAGTTGGCTTTGCTTATCCTAAATCTGTAGCAGAAAGTACTTTGCCTACTTCTGAGGAAGCCCAGCTTAATCAAGGTAAGGCATTTAAGAAAACTGAAAGTGAAGTGGTTGTAGAACCACCTAAGGGTAAGCGTAGTACGTATACGGTACTCCCTGGTGACACGCTAGCAATTATTGCAATGAAAAACGGCGTAAGTTGGAGAGATATTGCAAAATGGAACCAAGTAGATCCAAATGCAACCTTATATGTAGGTGCGACCCTATATCTCTACGATGCTAAACCAGTAGCATCTGCTCAGAAAACGGATGTAAAGCCAGCAAGTTATATTGTAAAAGCAAATGATAGTCTGACTAGTGTTGCAAACCAGTTTGATTTGAGTGTCCAACAATTGGCTGAATTGAATGGTCTAACTATCAATAGTAATTTACTGGTTGGGCAGAAGTTAAATCTAACCCAGTCTCAAGCATCTAAATCAAGCAAAACTGAACAAGCGGTAACAAAGGTTCAAACGAAATCTTATACGGTTAAACGTGGCGAATACTTAAAGTTAATCGCTGATCGATACGGACTTTCGACTCAAGAGTTAGCGTCATTAAGCTCAGGACTGAAAGCTGATAGTAGCCTCTATGCGGGTCAAAAAATTAATGTTCCTTTAGAAGAAGTGCAATCTGCTACAGCTTCATCTACGACTCGCGCGAGTAATGCTAAAACTGTACCTGAAATTCAGACTGAAACTTACCGCGTACAACGAGGAGATACGTTGTACAACATTGCAAATGCGAATAAGTTAACCGTTGTTGAGTTGGCGACACTGAATAATTTGGATATTGAAAAAGGATTGATGGTTGGTCAAACCATTAAAGTACCGGTGGGATCTAAAGTACCAGAGCAATATGTTGTTCAATCAGGCGATAGCCTGAATGCCATTGCAAGAAAATATAATCTTTCTGTTGCACAGTTAGCAGAAATGAATGGCTTGCGAACGAATGCTGGATTACAAGTTGGGCAAAAGCTGAATTTGAAAGAAGATGAAAATAAAGCTTCCACTAAGCAGAGTTCAACACGAAATAATTCGGTTGCTGAGAAAGTGGAGTCTCACACTGTGAAGAGTGGAGAGACCTTAGCAAGTATTGCGCGACAATATGATATGTCGCTTCAATCATTACTTACGCTGAATGATCTAAATGCGAGATCAGTCCTTCAAATTGGTCAAAAATTAAAAGTAAGTGGCAATGTTGAAAAGGCGGTTGCGAGTACTGAAAAAACACCAGTCCGTCAATCAAAATCGCGTGATACAGAGGATTATGCTGTCAAATCAGGTGAGTCTCTCCATGTTATTGCTACACGATTTGATATGACTGCAAAAGAACTTGCAGATCTCAATAAGTTGAACCTACGTGCTGGATTGCAAAGAGGTCAAATTATTCAAGTTCCTAAAGTTGTTACAGATTACAAAGTCCGTAGTGGTGATTCCCTGTACAGAATTGCGAATCGATTTGGTATAGACATTGATCAGCTTGCAGAAATGAATGGTTTGAAACCAAACACACCTTTACAGATTGGTGCTACGATTAAAGTTCCACATTCTTAAGTCTGCTTAAGCAATCAGGAATTTCATTTCGAGATGTGCATTTCATCAACTTTGTCAAAAGCAAAGTTTATTCTCCTCTTTTTGCCCATTCATATCAGTGCATGGGCAAATCTTCAAACGACGCCTTATATTGCTTTACAGTCAAAACCGAAATATCTGAATTTAGATGCGATGCCATATGCCAACCCAGACGCACCAAAGGGTGGAAAGTTGGTGAAAGCGGCTGATGGGACATTTGATAATCTAAACGGTATGAATGGGCAAGGAAGTTGGGTTGAAGGTACAAATTACTTGTTCGATACGCTATTTTCCAAGTCATTAGATGAACCAAATGTGTTTTATCCACTTTTGGCTGAGAAAATTCAGTTTGATCCAACCCGAACACAATTTGTGATTTTTCATTTAAATCCACGTGCTCGATTTAGTGATGGATCTCCTGTACTGGCTGAGGATGTTAAATTCACGTTTGAAATGTATTTAACCAAAACCAATCCCGGTTTACAGATGTATTTGTCTGATTTAGATAAAATTCAGGTTCTGTCTAAACATGCCGTAAAAATGGTATTTAAATCAGAAAGAAATACTGAAATGCCAGCAATACTTTCACAGATGCCAATTTTTTCTAAAAAAGATTGGCAATCTAAAGATTTTAGTCGAGCAACACTCAAACCCATTTTAGGATCAGGGCCATATACAATTAAAAATCTTGATGCTGGTCGTAGTATTACCTATCACCGTAATCCCCATTATTGGGCTAAGGATTTACTTGTAAATCGCGGTCGTTATAATTTTGATCAAATTAAATATGTTTATTACCGTAGTTCGGACATTGCATTTGAAGGATTTAAAGCTGGACAATATACATTTCACCAAGAGAAATTTGCTCGTAAATGGAAGACGGAATACAACTTTCCAGCATTTAACTCAGGATTGGTTAAAAAATATAGTGTAGCTTTACAAAACCCTGCTCCGACACAAAGTATCGTTTTTAACACACGAAAAAAACCGCTAAACGATATCTATTTTAGACAAGCAATGACCTATGCTTATGACTTTGAATGGCAAAATAAAGCATTGTTTTATCAACAATATCAACGTTTACAAAGTCATTTTCAGTTTAGTGAGCTCGAAGCAAAGTCAGTACCAAGTCCAAAAGAATTAACAATATTAAAACCTTATTTATCTCGGTTACATCCTTTACAACGAGAAGGGGTATTAAAAGCGTGGAAATATCCCGTCACTGATGGTACAGGCTACAATCGTAAAGGCTTACTCACTGCTCGGAAAATTTTAATTGACCAGGGGTATTCATTTAAAAATGGTAATTTGCATGCGCGTGATGGAAAACCAATTCAATTAGAGTTGCTTCTTCATCAAGAGGGCTTACAACGGACGCTCATGCCTTATATTCGAAATTTAAAAAAATTGGGTATTCAGGTTTCGATTCGCCAAGTCGATATGCCTCAATATTTACAGCGGATGCGTCAATATGATTTTGATTTAACCACGATGGTGATGCCTCAGTCACTAAATCCTGGGAATGAGCAAGCGCAATTTTGGAGCAGTCATGCTGCAAATGAAGAGGGAAATTATAATTTTTCTGGTGTGAAAAATAGCGTTATAGATGAAATTATAAAGCGTATTATCCATGCACCTGATCGAGAAAAATTAATATTAAATACACGTGTCTTGGATCGTTTATTACGTGCAGGATATTATCAGATACTTACTTATGGAAATGATCGTGAATGGTATGCGTATTGGAATATGTATAAACAGCCACAGATTAAACCAAAACTTGCTGTTGGTGAGGATTATTGGTGGGTAGATCAAAATCAAGCTCGCAAAGTGGCTGCTTATCTTGGTCAAAGTAAAGGCTCACGTTAAAGGTTAAATTTATGGGTCTTTATATACTTAAACGACTTTTGCTAATCATTCCCACCTTATTTTTGATATTACTCATCAATTTCGCCGTCGTTCAAATTGCTCCTGGTGGACCTGTTGAACAGGCAATACAGAGAGCTGAACAGTTTCAAGGCATTGGTGTTGTGTCTGGTTCGACATCTCACATCAATGAAGTCCAGAGTCATTATCAGGGTACACGAGGACTCAGTCCTGAAATGGTTGAGCAGATCAAAGCGCAATATGGATTTGACCGCCCTGTGCATGAGCGCTTTTTTAAAATGCTCAAAGGATATCTTCAACTCGATTTTGGAACGAGCTTTTTTAAAAATAAATCAGTAACAACATTAATTTTGGAAAAAATGCCAGTCACGATCTCCCTTGGCTTATGGAGTACCTTACTGATCTACAGTATCGCCATTCCTCTAGGGATTAGAAAAGCGAATAAACATGGCGGTCTGTTTGATCAAACGACCTCCCTAGTATTGGCCGTAGGTTATGCAGTGCCAACTTTTGTATTTGCTATTCTGCTTATTATGATTTTTTCGGGGGGATCGTATTTGCAATGGTTTCCATTACAAGGATTGGTCTCTGAGAATTTCGCTGAACTCAGCTTCATTGATAAAGTAAAAGATTATTTTTGGCATCTTACATTGCCTGTCCTTACTATTATATTAGGTGGATTTGCGACCCTCACATATCTAACAAAATACTCTTTTATGGAAGAGTTAAATAAACAATATGTGACGGCAGCTCGTGCTAAAGGTCTGACCGAGCCACGCGTTTTATACAATCATGTTTTCCGTAACGCCATGTTGATCGTTATAGCAGGATTACCTGAAGCACTGATCGGAATTTTTTTTGTTGGCAATCTATTTGTAGAAATTATATTTAATCTTGATGGTTTGGGATTGCTCGGATTTGAGGCAATTCAGCAGCGTGATTATCCTGTAATTTTTGGAACATTGTTTATCTTTACGTTGGTCGGTCTAATTTTGAGATTACTCAGTGATGTTCTATATCAATTGATTGATCCAAGAATCAATTTTGATCGTCAAGGAGCATAAAAAATGTCTCCACTTTTCGATCAACGAATTTCAAAATTTAAGTCACATCGACTCGGATTCTTCAGCTTCATTTTATTTATCGCGATCTTTATTTTATCCTTGGGGGCAGAGTTTATTGCCAACGAAAAACCAATACTTATTTATTATAAAGAAGAAATTTATTTCCCAATTTTTAAGCCTTATCCTGAAACAACATTCGGTGGTGTCTTTGAGACTGAGTCTGATTATAAAGATCCAGCTGTTCAAGAATTGATTAATGAGCATGGATGGCAGATTTGGCCTATCATCCCATTTTCATATCAAACACCTAATTATGAATTGGCAGAAGCTGTACCATCTCCACCGACCTCCGTGAATTGGTTAGGCACAGATGATCAAGGTCGTGATGTCTTGGCAAGATTAATATATGGTATTCGTATCTCTTTGCTGTTCGGCATTGCACTTACTATTGGATCTGCATTCATAGGAATTACCATTGGTGCTGTCCAAGGCTACTTTGGCGGTTGGTTGGATCTGATCGGTCAAAGGCTGTTAGAGGTGTGGGGTGGTCTACCAATGTTATTTATTGTGATGATCTTAGTGAGCATGTTTACACCAAGCGTATATTGGCTGTTTTTAATTATGCTGATGTTTGGTTGGACTGCGTTAGTTGGTCTTGTTCGTGCAGAGTTTCTGAAAGCCAGAAATTTGGACTATGTGCGAGCTGCGAGATCACTCGGTGCTACAGATAGTCAAATTATTATCAAACATATTTTACCCAATGCTATAAGTTCGTCACTCTCACAGCTTCCTTTCATTCTTACCGCTAATATTACCGCACTTACAGCATTAGATTTTCTGGGCTATGGTTTGCCACCTGATACAGCTTCAATTGGTGAAATTTTATTGCAGGGTAAGAATAATCTATCAGCACCGTGGTTGGTTTTATCTGGATTTTTTAGTCTAGCAGTTGTGTTATCTATTCTTATTTATATTGGAGAGGCTGCTCGAGATGCATTTGATCCAAGAGGCTAAACCAATACTTGAAGTCAACAAGCTCAATATACAGTTGAATGAACAAAAAATCTTAACTGATTTGTCTTTTAAGCTAAATGCGGGTGAGACAGTAGCGGTTGTTGGTGAAAGTGGTTCAGGAAAATCTTTAGCTTGTCTAAGTCTTCTAGGTCTTCAAGATCGCGCTCTAGACTTAAGTGGTGAAATCATATATCAAAATGAAGATCTGCGTCTAAAACACGAAGATCAGTTGCGCTTAATACGTGGCAATAAGATCGCGATGATATTTCAAGAGCCAATGACAGCGCTTAATCCATTACATACAGTTAAAAAAATTATTTCAGAACCATTATGGTCGAAGGGGCTTAAGAAGAAAGACATTCGAAAAAAAATAGAAGAAGTGCTTTGTGATGTAGGGTTGGGGAACTCATCAGACATCCTCAAGCGATATCCACATCAGTTGTCTGGTGGTCAGCGTCAAAGGGTAATGATCGCAACAGCTCTGATTTCGGAACCTGAAATTTTAATTGCAGATGAACCAACAACAGCCCTTGATGTATCACTACAGAAACAAATTTTAAATTTAATTAAAGACCAAGCGCATCAAAAAAATATGGCCTTAGTTTTGGTTAGTCATGATTTAAGGTTGGTGCAACAATATGCTGATCAGGTATTGGTTTTGTCTAAAGGTGTCACAGTTGAACAGGGTGATGTCTCTCAAATATTCCTGCAGCCTCGCCATGAATATACTCGACTGCTCCTTAATCAGCAGTTTGATTCGATTTCACCTATCAGTGAACAGCCCAAAGAACTTTTAAATACTGAACATCTTCGAGTGCGCTATCCACCTAAGCTGAATTTTCTGAATGTATTTAAAACTCAATTTATAGCGGTGGAAGATTTAAGTTTCCAGCTTAAACAAGGAGAGTCGCTTGGTATTGTAGGTGAAAGTGGGTCTGGAAAAACCAGTGCTGCACTCGCGCTTGCACGACTCATAGAGTCAACAGGTACCATTGAGTTAAATTGTATCAATCTTAATCAGTTGTCTGACAAGCAATTAAGAGCGCATCGAAAAGATTTTCAAATCGTTTTTCAAGATCCTTTTTCGAGTCTCAATCCAAGAATGGATGTTTTGTCATTATTAACTGAAGGGTTAAGATTAAAAAAATTGAGAAAGAGTGAAAAATTAAATCTCGCGATTCAAGCCCTTGAAGAGGTTAATCTCACAAAAGAATTTCTTGATCGTTATCCTCATCAAATGTCGGGTGGACAGCGACAAAGAGTATCGCTGGCCAGAGCACTTATTCTGAAACCTCAATTACTCATTCTGGATGAGCCAACATCTGCATTAGATCGCAATACACAAATAAAATTGGTGAAATTACTTCAAGATATACAGCAGAGAACAGGGATCAGTTACATCTTTATTAGTCATGATCTGAAAATTGTGAAAGCGTTATGCCATCGAGTTATGGTGATGAAAGATGCAAAAGTTTTAGAAATTCAAGAGACAGAACGTTTATTCCGTGCACCGATTCATGCTTATACGCAACATCTTATACAAAGTAGTTTATAAAAGTTATTTGACAAGAAGGATTGTCAATTCTAGACTGAAATTCAGGGAAGTCACGCCTAATTGGTTTTAGGTTTAGATAAGCACAAAATTGAGAACTTCAAGATGAGTAAAATTGCTGAGCCGATTCAAATTCGCAATACAACTTTCAAAAATCGCATTATTAAAGGCGCAATGAGTGAAGCTCTAGCGAATGCTGCTGGTGAACCAAATCATTTGCACACAGGCTTGTATGAAGCTTGGGCAAGAGGAGGTTTAGGGTGTTCAATCACAGGAAATGTGATGGTTGATCTACGTGCGAAGAATGAGCCTGGTGTCGTCGTGGTCGAAAATGAGCGAGATTTACCTAAATTAAAGGCATGGGCTGACCTAGGTAAACGTTATGGTATGGTCCAGCTTGTTCAATTGTCTCATCCGGGCAGACAGTGTCCTAAAGGCTTAAATAAAGAAACTGTTGCACCGTCTGCTGTTCCATTTAGTGCTATGTTGGCTACTACCTTTGCTACTCCACGGGCTCTCGAGCATGAGGAAATCCTAGATCTAATCCAAAGGTTTGCAACCTCTGCAGCGATTTGCGAAAAAGCGGGCTTTGAAGGTGTTCAATTACACGGTGCTCATGGATATTTAATCAGTGAATTTCTATCGCCACTGACCAATAAGCGTAATGATCAATGGGGTGGCAGCATTGAAAATCGTATGCGTTTCTTATTAGAAATTTATAAAGCTGTTCGAGCTGCAACATCCGAGAATTTTATCGTTTCAGTGAAATTGAATTCCGCAGATTTTCAACGAGGTGGAATTACTGAAGAAGAAGTGATTCAAGTATTTAAAGCTATTGATGATGCAGGAATCGATTTAATTGAAATTTCAGGCGGTACGTATGAAGCGCCCGCAATGGCAGGTGCTAAAGCTGAACAGCGTAAAGCAAGTACCATTGCACGTGAGGCTTACTTTTTAGATTTCGCAGAGAAAATACGTCAAGAAGTAAAATGCAAACTGATGGTTACAGGTGGATTCAGAACCGTTAAAGGGATGAATGATGCTTTAGAAAGTGGTGCATGTGACTTTATTGGAATTGCACGCCCGCTCGCTGTAGAAACGGATTTAACTGATCGTTTGATTGCAGGACACGATGTTAGATATGCAGTAAAACCAATTAAAACAGGGATTCCATTTATTGATAAAATGGCAATTATGGAAATTATTTGGTATGCGGCACAATTCAAAGCGATTGGTGAGGGTAATCAACCTAATCCAAAACTTTCACCTTTAAAAGTTTTTCTGAATTATGCAAAAGGAAATGTGAAGGCTATCATTCAGGGCAAAGTTAATTCAAGAAAATCTGCATAGTATAAATCAATACATATAAGGAGCCTTTATGGCTCCTTATTTTATGCGGCGAGTTAAAACTAAAGCGCAAGTGTTTGAAAAGGGAAAAGTAACTTAGAGACTTCTTGGGTTGCCCATAATCCGATCGCTCGTGGATGATAGTAAGGTGATAGATATGGAATTAATAATGCGAGTTTATCGTTTGTATCATCTAATGAATGACATTGATGTTTGATCTGTTCAAGTTCATGTTGATTATTGTATTTTGATAGCCAGTTTTGATCTCCTGTTACAGGCATTCTTTTTAAACGAACAGTTAATGATTCCCCTTGAATCCAGTCTTTGATCAGCATTTTCTCAGTTGCATTAAACACACCAAACATTTTGCCATCACTATCGTGAATAAGTTTCCAAAAACGACTTTCTTCGACAGGCCTGTTTTTAATAATCCATTGTTTATCAATTAAGATTTGAATAAATTCAGATATTAATTCAGGTTGAGCGAGCCATTCGTTAATTGATCTGCCATTAAATTGACATTTTTGGTTATGGATATGTTGACCGACAACTGCTTTTCTTTGCAGAAGTTGATAAACGCTTTGAGTCAGATCAATTTCTCGGATGATATTTGTTGAGCTCAAGCCAAGATCATTCATTTGGAAACCCATTTTAACCAATTCAAGATATTTTGATTTATCTTGAGCTTGATGATAATGATCAATAAATGCCTCTATTGATTTTTCAGCATGTCCATTGTGTGCATTATCAATTGTAATATGAACATTAAAATAATGAGGATCAATTCCAAGTTCTGCTAACTCATAATTGGTGATTAACAGGTGTAGTGGTAATTGTTCATAACCCAAGTTAAATCCAATTACCAGTGGAAATAAATCATGTGATATATATGCGAGAGCAAGTTGAACAGCGGCTTGTTCAAAATAAATATCATCTAAATAATTAATGTACGGTTCAAGCTCGAAATGTCGTAGTAAGCTTTGATACATGCAAACATGATTTGCTTTAGCATCTCCCAAGCCAAGTTCTTCTAAGTAGATATAGCTTAGATCTTTGCTTTTAAACAGAGAGGGGTGCGTAAGAGATGAATATAGCCATGAGCCATCTACATATTTAACTGGAGCAACTTTATATAAAAATTCTAAAGCATGAGAGATGGTTGGAAAGTAGTCACGCCCAAGCCCTGATTTTCGTTGATCTAGATAACTTTGAAATTTAGAACAAGTTTGATCATGTTCGTGTTGAATATGTTGCCTAACTTGGTCTACCTGATCAATCCACGATAAATGAGTCGTATTGAGTTGATCGAATAGTGAAAGAACATAGGTTTCAGCATATTCTGTTTTACATTCACGATTCACTTTAGGGTCTAAAAAAAACTCAACCCAGTCTTTATTTGTTTTAGGACTAATTGTATTTAATTGTGATGGGGATGCTAGGGGATTAAGTACGGTGTTGTCCAACATCATCTTCTCCAAGCGTTATTAAGGGTTTAAACCACCATAACCTTCAAAAATGATAATGTTGTTTATTTTGTGTTCGATTTTTAGGGTGACTAAGTTATAAAAAAAAGCCCAAGTCTTAGATGCTTGGGCTTTTTTATGAGATGTTTCATCTCGAATATGGCGTCCCTACGGGGATTCGAACCCCGGTTACCGCCGTGAAAGGGCGATGTCCTAGGCCTCTAGACGATAGGGACAGTGCAGAAATATATTTTAAACCATGTTATTTCAATTGAAATTAATGGCGTCCCTACGGGGATTCGAACCCCGGTTACCGCCGTGAAAGGGCGATGTCCTAGGCCTCTAGACGATAGGGACTTAATAAAATCTACTTCTGAAAATTGGCGTCCCTACGGGGATTCGAACCCCGGTTACCGCCGTGAAAGGGCGATGTCCTAGGCCTCTAGACGATAGGGACGTTTCAGAGGTGGGCGTATAATAGGGTGAAAATAGGGGGGTGTCAAACGCATTTCAGCAAAAAAATTAAAAAAATGGTGTGTTCGTATGAAAATAAAACAATATTGAATTTAAAGGCTAAATTTAGATCAAATATCCAAGAAATATTAGAAAAGCATTGGGAAAATAGGAACTGTCTAAGCAAAAAAATAGCGACCGAAGTCGCTATTTCAAAATCAAGATTTATCGTGATAAAACAGGTAATAACTGGCATAGCATACAGCAATGAACGCTAAACACCCGAAAAAGCTAATACGCATACTTGGATCAAATACCATACTTAAGCATGTGATAAAACAGAACACAAAACCTAAGATTGGGACAATTGGAAATAATGGAGCAGCAAAGCCCAGCTCTTCTTTTTTGCGCCCTTGCTTATACCAATCGCGTCTGAAATTAAATTGGCTTAAACAAATACTCATCCACACAACGACCATTGTAAAAGCAGCAATACCTAATAAATTGGTAAAAATAGTCTCAGGTGCGAATTGTTCTGACAATAAGCCTGGTAACCCACCGATCATTGTCACGATCACTGCAACATAGGGGATACCACGTGCATTCACTCTAGAAAATACTGCAGGGAGCTGCTTTTTGTAAGATAAAGACCACATCATGCGTGACGCAGCAAACAAACCAGAGTTAGCAGCTGATAATAAAGCGGTAATAATTACAAAACGGATGATATCTTCTGCATAGGGAATACCAATATGCTGATAAACAGTCACAAATGGAGAGCTACTCACACCTTCAGCAGCTAAGCCAGCTTCTTGATGTGGAAGAAGTGACGTTACTACAATGATTGTACCTACGAAGAAAATCAACAGACGAAAAATCGCTGTATTAATCGCTTTAGGAACATTTTTAGCTGGGTCTTTAGTTTCACCAGCAGCAACCCCAATTAATTCTGTTCCAGAGAATGCGAAGTTTACGATAAGCATCGTAGCAAAAATTGGGAATAGACCTTCAGGGAACCAACCTTGTGCAGTTAAATTGCTAAATAAAGGCGCCGCTTTGTAACCTTGATAGCCAATTACACCAAAAATTGCGAGTAGGCCTAAGAGAATAAATGCAACAACAGTAATAACTTTAACTAAGGCCAGCCAAAATTCAGATTCTGCGAACCATTTTGTGGAAATCATATTTAAAACAAATACGAATACACCAAAGACTATAGTCCACATCCACATGGAACTATCTGGGAACCATTCCTGCATGAGGAGGGCGGCGGCTGTAAACTCAGTTCCTAATGTAACCGACCAAGTTAACCAATATAACCAAGTGATGGTATAGCCTGTTCCTGGTCCAATATATCTTTTGGCATAAGCACCAAACGAACCAGACTCAGGCATATGAACGGCAAGCTCACCTAAACACAGCATAACCATGTAGGCGATAATCCCGCCAAGGATATAAGAAATAATGGCACCTACAGGCCCCGTTTGTGCAATGACTTCACCCGAACCTAAGAAAAGTCCAGTTCCGATTGCGCCGCCAAGCGAAATCATAACCAGATGTCGAGTACTCATAGCGCGTTGTAAAGGCGCAGAATTGCCCTGATGCGAAGCATCATTCGGAGATGAGTGCATAGGATTGAAAATTCGAAACAAATGAAGCGAGTTATTGTAGTTAAAAACTACAATTCTTCAATGAAATAATAGTAATTTTGAATATTGAGTGATCGTATGAAACGATAATGGCGTCCCTACGGGGATTCGAACCCCGGTTACCGCCGTGAAAGGGCGATGTCCTAGGCCTCTAGACGATAGGGACGTTGCGAGGTGCTTGTATATTAAGGATAGACATTTCAATTGTCAAAAGCTTCGTATCAAAAAAAGTTTTAATCGTTCATACATTAAGCAAAAACAATCAATTAGTTTTAATTTTGATTAAACTGACAACAATAAGATTTTTCATGTATTTAAATAACATGGAGAGAAGGTCCTCACTATAAAAAAACGATCCGCTTTATATTCATCATATCAAACCAGCCATCTGTAAAATTTGATAAGATGACGTGGTAAGACAACGAAGGAAAGAGGCGTGTTGCCATTTAAACTCTGGGTGGATGCTGATGCATTACCTAAAATTTTGCGTGAAGTCATTTTAAGAGCTTCTGATCGTTATCAACTTGAAGTAACTTTTGTCGCCAATCAAAATGTAGGAATAACTCCTTCTGTTCGTATTAATTCAATACAGGTGATGAGTGGAGCAGATCAAGCTGATAAAGAAATTATCGAACGTATGAAAGAGCATGATATTGTCATGACGCAGGATATTCCTCTAGCAGCTCAAGTCATCGAAAAGGGTGGCGTTGCAATTCATCCACGTGGTGAAATTTGGACAGAAGCTAATATTAAGGCACGATTACATTTGCGTGATTTCATGGAAACTTTGAGAGGGGCTGGCGTTCAAACCGGTGGACCACCGCCAATTTCAGAAAGAGATAAGCGTGAATTTTCAAGTGCTTTGGATCAAACGATTCAAAAACAAAAAAGAAAAACTGCCTGATTTATCTTATCAATCGAGTTCACATGCCAGAAAAATCTAAACTTATGCTCATTTATGCCTTATTGGTCATCATCTGGGCAACAACTCCACTTGCGATTGTGTGGAGTGTAGAAGATATTTATTTAATGTGGGCATTGGTGATTCGATTAGGCTTGGCACTGCCTATCGCGGCATTACTTCTCATAGTTTTAAAGGTGAAATTTCCTTTAAATTCAATTGCATTGCATAGTTATTTTGCTGGTTCATTTAGCTTGATTGGTTCGCAATTTTTTACTTATGTAGCTACTGATTATCTAAGTTCTGGCATGATTGCACTGATGTTTGGATTAGCACCAATTATGGCGGGGCTTATTGGAAAATTTATCTTTCAACAAGATTTGCATAAGCTGCAATGGTTAGGAATGATCGTCGCGATTACTGGGCTCGTAGTGATCAGTTTTACTGGATCATCACAACATATCCATCCCATTGGAATTGGTTTAATGTTGCTTAGCGTTTTTTCATACGCAATGTCAATTTTTTGGGTAAAAAAAATAAATGCTGATGTAGCACCGATGGCACAGGCGACAGGTTCAATACTGGTTTCTACCTTTGTTGCATGTTTAATTGTGCCATTTATATGGAAATATTTACCTACTGAATTACCTTCAATGAAGTCATTACTTGCGATCATATATTCTGTTGTTATGGCTTCATTAGTGGCTATGTTTTGTTATTTCTATTTGGTCAAAAAAATCCAACCGACGACATTGTCACTGACAAATGTAATGACTCCAGTTCTAGCACTTGGTGTAGGCGCTGCATTTAATCATGAGAAATTAACGCTAGGTATGATACTGGGAGCAATGATCCTACTTCTGGGATTGTTTATGTATTTTTATCGGGATATAGAAGCGAATCAGAAATTTAAACAAAAAGTATTAAAGCCTTAAGTTGGATGCTCAGCGATTCTGTGAGTTTTTTAAATGCTTCAAGGCTTCTGTTAACTTTACTTTGTCTTGGGGATGTAACGTTAGAAAATATGCACCGGTTCTAAACAGCCCATTTTCTTCTTGATTGCTGTAGACAACCTGTGCAGTTGCAGCGATATGAAAATCATTTTCAGGGTGACTCAATGTGATATGAATATAGGTTTGTTCAGGGATATGTTGCTCAGCATAAAAACTAAAACCCGTTTCAGACAAATTGACTTGAGTAGGTACTGGTAACATGGTTTGTACAATAGAGTCGTAAAGTGAGCCCGTAATCAGGTTTAATTTTTGATTAAATAAGGATAATATCCGAGCAATTTGTTGATCTTTTTGATTTAATTGTTCTAATTCGTACATAAGCGCATGATCAAATTGATCTAATTCTGCAAGTAAGAGAAAATAGCGCGGTAGTACAAAATTTGAATCATAGGGATCATTCAAAGCGACATCTTTAGTGATGATCTGATAATTTATTCTTAAGGCAGCATCAATACGTGACATGACGCGTCTTTCAATATTGCCACTTTGATGCTGAAGATTTTTCATTAAAACACCTCGGACTAGATGGTATGTTTAAACCGATCTCGCTGTATATAGGGTTGAGATACACTCGCGCACGGCGAAGTAATCACTTTATTTCTTTTATTGCTTTAGTTTCCATGATCGGTCTGACTTTGGGCGTCGCTGTTCTCATTACTGTGTTATCTGTAATGAACGGTTTCGATCGTGAATTAAAAAACCGTGTCTTGGGAATGGTACCTCAAGCGACTGTTTCCTCTACACAAATTCTAACAGACTGGCCTGAGCTTGCAAAGAAAATAGACCAACATGAACATGTGACGGGTGTTGCACCTTTTACACAGTTGCAGGGGATGTTAACAGCCCAAGGACAGGTCGCAGGGATAATGGTCACGGGTATTGAGCCTGACTATGAAAAAAATGTATCTATTATTCAAAATCATATGGTTCAAGGCGACCTCAACTCATTAAAGAAAGGTGAGTTCGGGATTGTTTTGGGCAAGCAGATGACGGATGCTTTAGGTTTAAGTCTCAATGACAATGTAACATTGGTATTACCTGAAGCGACACCATCACCCGCTGGCGTTGTTCCAAGATTTAAACGTTTTAAAATTGTCGGTATTTTTAGTATTGGTGCGGAAGTGGACTCGATGATGGGTTACATCGCGCTAAATGATGCTTCGACATTGTTGAGACTGCCGGATGGTGCACAAGGTATCCGTATGAAGCTAGATGATATCTTCAAAGCACCACAAGTCGCTGAAGAAGTTGTTATGGATTTACCAGGCAATTTCTATCCATCAAATTGGACTTATACGCACGGTAATCTCTTTAGTGCGATTCAGATGGAAAAAGCAATGGTTAGCCTTTTACTTTTCCTGATTGTCTTGGTTGCAGCATTTAATATTGTATCTTCACTGGTGATGGTGGTTACTGATAAAAAATCCGACATTGCTATTTTAAGAACCTTAGGTGCTTCACCAGCAACGATCACTAAGATTTTTATGGTACAGGGTACGGTGATTGGTGTTGTAGGAACACTGGCAGGAGCAGCACTAGGTATCATCTTTGCAACGAGTATCAGTGGATTTATTGGCTGGCTGAACACCGCTTTTGGACTAAATTTATTCGATGCATATTTCATTAACTATTTACCATCGTATCTACGTTGGCAAGATGTGGTGGTGATTGTTAGCTTATCACTAGCGCTAAGTTTCCTTGCAACAATTTATCCAGCGCTGCGTGCTGCTAAAGTTCAACCAGCAGAGGCTTTACGCTATGAGTAATATTGTCTTAGAAGCCAAAAATATTCATAAACATTTTACAGATGGTAAATCAACTGTTGAAGTGATTAAGGGGTTGGACTTGGTTGTTGAGCAAGGACAATTCGTTTCGATTGTCGGATCAAGTGGTTCGGGTAAGAGTACGCTGTTACATGTATTAGGGGGGCTTGATCGTCCGTCCGAAGGTGTAGTGATGCTTAATGGTCAGCGTTTTGACACTTTAGGCGAAGCTGAACGCGGTTTCCTACGTAATGAACACCTGGGATTTGTCTATCAATTTCACCATTTACTTCCTGAGTTTACGGCTTTAGAAAATGTATCAATGCCGCTAATGTTACGTAAAGATGCAAATTTTAAAGAAGTAAAAGAACGTGCAGAATATTTGTTGAATAAAGTGGGTTTATCACATCGTTTAACGCATAAACCAGGTGAGTTATCTGGCGGTGAGCGACAACGCGTTGCACTTGCACGGGCTTTAGTGGCTCAACCCAAATTGATGATGGCAGATGAGCCTACTGGAAATTTAGATCGTAAAACTGCCGTCACAATTTTTGAATTGCTTTCCGATCTGCGTAAAGAATTTAATATGGCAATGCTCATCGTGACCCATGATGAACAGCTCGCACAAACTGCTGATAAGATTTTGCATATGCAAGATGGATTGTGGGTATAGCCTAAAAATCCGATTAACAGTCTTGTTAAAGCCCACTTAGGTGGGCTTTAATCTATTTAAGAAAAATAAACATAAAAGTTAGATGTTTTTAATATTTATTCTCATCTTTTGGATCATTGGTGTTGCTACGATCAGCTTTCAGGGTGAAGTTGAATATTCAACTCTCTTGCTGGGTATGGCAAGTATCATTTTGATCATGGGTTACTTTGTACGATTAATGAGGCAACCTGATCGATTCATTTATCCTCACACCTCAAGTATTGTCCAGTCATCATCAAGAATGCTTGTGCTAACGGGAATTTGTCTGATCACATTTGTTTTGGGGCATCAATATGCAAAAACAGCCTTACACGATCGTTTAGAGAAACGTGTTCAATATATTGAAGAAAAAGAAATAGTTGTCTATATCAATAAAATTAATCAGCTGAAAATGGATCAGGAAGGTCGATCAATACAGCAGCGTGCGCAAGTGATCGACAAGAAGCAAGGACAATCTCAAACGCTCTTATTATATTTGCGAGAGTCAAAACTTGATACGACATTAGATCTAGGGCGCTATTATAAAGTTATGGGAAAATTAAGACCCGCACATAGTTATGCAGTAGATGGGGTATTTGATCAAGAGAAATGGTTGTTACAGCAAAATATAGCTGGAACAATGCGTGTAGATTGGATCGTACCTGTAAGTGAAGCGATGTTATATTCTGAAGGTTATTTATCTTCAACCGATGTGCATCGGAGCCTTTTGGCACTATTGAGCCTGAGCATTGAAAAAGCACGTTTAGCTTTTAGGGATGATATCGAACAGGGAGTATTCAGGAATAAGGGGTTGCTAGTCGCGTTACTCACAGGTGATAAGAGTCTACTGACGGAGCAACAAGAAGAATTATTTAAAAAACTAGGCATTACGCATTTATTGGCTATTTCAGGTCCACATGTTCTAATTTTTGCTGGCTTATTATCATGGTTCATGGGGTATCTTGTATCAATTTTTCGTCCTCATATTTTTCTAAAAGTTCCCAAACCATATTTACTTTTAATCCCTTTCGTATGTGGGGTAATTATTTATAGTTTTTTTTCAGGGCTCGAAATTCCTGCATTAAGAACTACATTGTCAGTTTGTCTAATTAGTATCGCTATTTTATTTAAATTTAAGATTAAGCCTTTTGTACTATTACTTATCAGTGCAAGCTTAATGCTCTATTTAGACCCTTTTAGTATTTTATCTGCTGCATTTTGGCTTTCGTACGGCGCATGTTTGATTTTGATTCGTGTATACCAAACGATCGTTCATGAACAGCAAAACACTGCTTTAATCAATAAGCATCGTTTTATAGATAAAGCAAAAATGTATCTTAAAATACTTTTGCAATCCCAATGGAAAATATTTATTGCACTGATACCACTCACTCTACTGATATTTCAACAGATTTCTTTATTTGCGCCATTTGCTAATTTAGTTGCTGTTCCAATGATTGGGACCTTGATCGTGCCATTGGAAGTACTGGGCTATTGTCTCAGCTTTATTCCTTTTGTTGGTCAATTTTTATTTCATCTGGCTGATGTATTGATATCGGTTCTTTTGGTGCTACTGACTAAGCTGGGAGCAATATTAGACAATCCATTGAAATGGGTAGCGTTAACGAAAGCACAAATGTTTTTGCTCGCATTGGCAGTATTCATGTTCTTTATGCCAAAGAATGTAATCCCTCGATTATGGATACCCGTATTAGGTGTGGCATTGCTGATGCCTAAACGTGATGATGGATACGATATCATTGAAATTTTGGACATAGGGCAGGGGCAGTCCATACTCTTACAGTCATCAGGGAAAACTGCTTTAGTTGATACAGGCGGGAGCTTTGATGAGAATACATTTAGTATCGGAGAAAATGTAGTTGTCCCTTTCTTAATTCAACGTGGCATATCAAAATTAGATCAAGTTTTTATCAGTCATCTTGATCAAGATCATGCTGGAGCATACCGCACTATTGGAAAACATATACAAATTGATCAAGTTATCTCAAATGAAAAAGATGATAGGTTTCAGTATGTTGAATTTGATTATTGTCGACAGCATCAACAGGTACAATTGGGTAAGATCAATATACAATTTCTTTCACCAGTTGAATCACAATTAAATTTTGTCAGTCAAAATCGTAATGAGCTTTCGTGCGTAATGTATCTGACATTACCCTATGCTAACGATTTTAAGCATATTCTGATTATGGGGGATGCAGGGTGGGAGACAGAGTATCGTATTTTAAAGCAGTATCCTGAACTTAGAGTAGATATTTTAATCTTAGGACACCATGGCAGTCGACATAGTTCATCTTACGACTTTTTAAAAAATACCAAACCTAAAATTGCCATTGCATCGGCTGGTTTTGATAACCGCTATAATCATCCACATCCTGTTGTCAAAGAGCGTTTAAAAGCGCTTAATATTCCGCTACTCGATACCCAATCGAAGGGCAGCATTCGAATGACCTTCGATAAAAACAGAGATGTACAATTTCGATATCATCGAGATCAAAAAGCGTGGTTAACTCGGAATATCCCCATAGATTAACTTGCTTTTCTGACTTGCTCTATTTTTACTCTGGCTTGTTCTGCAGGGATACGATAAATGTTATGTAGATCAGGATTTGCACGGAAACGTTTATAGCTCCAATGAGCATGTTCAGGATAACGATGAATCAGGCTTTCTATTGCACGGTGAATTACTAACGTTCCGTCAGCGGGAGTGCCTTCATAAATCGAAGCATCCATTGGTTCAATAAATACATCAAAATCTTCAGTTTCATTGCGAATTGCATAGACCAAAAGGCCTTTGGCTTTAGTTTTTTGGATGAGTTTGGCACTTAAATTACTGGACTCGAGTGGTATGCCGAAATAATCGATCATTTCACCACCGTGTTTAGGATTGTGATCTGGAAGAATCACAGTTGTCCCCCCTAATTTAAGGGCTTTAAAAATTTGTCTTATACCACTCTCATCTGTAGGGACTAAAGTTGCTTGTTCTCGACTACGAGCCTGGCGCACAAATTGATCTGCTTCTTCATTCTTGATGGGTTTATACATGATGGTCATCTTAGTATATTGTGCGAACCACGCATTCATGACTTCCCATGTACCAAAATGTGGTGCGAGTAAAATAATACCTTTCTTTTCAGCCATTGCTTCATGAAAATATTCAGCACCAGTGACATTGCGTATTCGTGAAATATTGGTTTCGTTTGAGCTTCCCCAAATACTAAAAAATTCCATATAAGATTGAAGTTCGTTTCTTACCGCTGCACGAGTCACTAAATGTTTTTCTTCATCAGAAAGATGCGGTAAGCAAATGTCGATATTGAGGCGGATGGTATTCGTAGTTTTTGTAATTTTTAGCGTATTAATCAGCCCTGCAAGCATTTTTGCAAAAAAACGAGAAAAACGAATCGGACGGCGACTGAAGAAATTTAACAGGCGGGTTGTGGTCGATGTTTTGGTTTCAGGCATTAGATTCAAAATTTGGTAAGTTCATAGAATATTGTGATTTGGGTTTATTATATGTTAAATCTTGACTTATAAATAGTTTGACCTCATTCCTTGTATATAATGTCAGCTTAAATTTAATTTGGATGGTATGTATGTCCGCTTGGCCGCCTGAACCACAAAATGAAAATCAAAAACCAAATAACCAACCGAACGGAAAAGAATGGCAAATTTTAGAAAAAGCTGTTCTCGCATCTGTAGAAGAACAGAGACGTGCAAGACGTTGGGGAATCTTTTTTAAATTTCTTACTTTCGCATATCTGTTGTTTATAGTTTTGGTCATGGGGAAAAGTTGTTCAACGACTTCCACTGATAGTGCGGTGTCATCACAGCATATTGCTACAGTCGATATTGTAGGAACGATTGCTGCAGACCAGCAAAGTGTGAATAGTGCAGATACGATCAAAGGTTTGAAAAAAGCATTTGAAAGCAAGCAATCGCAAGCTGTTGTTTTAAATATTAACTCTCCGGGTGGATCTCCAGTTCAGTCTGATGAAATTTGGCAAGAGATCCAATATTTAAAGTCGGTTTATAAAGATAAAAAACTTTATGCATTAATTGGTGACACAGGTGCTTCAGGTGCTTATTACATAGCGTCTGCAGCGGATGAAATTATTGTTAATCCATCAAGTTTAGTCGGCTCAATTGGCGTCATTATGCCAAACTATGGAGTGAGTGGTTTGATGCAAAAACTTGGCGTTGAAGATCGCACCATGACTTCAGGTGAGAACAAAGCATTATTGTCGATGACACAACCAGTTGATCCTGCACAACGTGCACACGTACAAGGTGTATTGGATAATGTTCATCAACATTTTATTGATGCAGTCAAAAAAGGTCGTGGCAATAAATTGAAATCGCAAGACCCTGCTATATTTTCAGGTTTGTTTTGGACTGGTGAGCAGGCTGTGAAGCTCGGTATTGCAGATCGGATTGGCAATATTCATACACTGAAACGCGAATTAAAAGTCGAAAAAACGGTAGATTATACTATTCAACGTAGCCCCTTTGATTCTGTGCTTGGACGACTTGGAAGTGAAATTGGTCAAGGTTTTGCTTCTTCAATTTCCAAGCAGATTCAATCTGAGCAGGTGAATCGAATCCAATGAAACCATTGATCCATTTTGCTCATGCCAACGGGGTTCCATCGAAAGTTTATCAAAAATTTTTTGATGCTTTGTCTGATCAATTCGATGTGATTTATACGACCAATCTTGGTGTTGATCAACGTTATCCTGTAGATCAACACTGGGAAAGTATGACACAGCAAGTGATTGATAATATTGTTCAGAAATCCCATGGTCGTAAAGTGATTGGTATCGGGCACTCCTTAGGAGGAGTTTTGACGTTCAAAGCTGCGTTGAAATGCCCAGAACTTTTTAGTCAAACTATTCTTCTCGATCCACCTCTTATTATGGGGCTAGAATCATTTGCTATGCATATTGCAAAGTCTTTAAAGTTAAAAGTAGTGGATCAAATGTCGCCAGCGGCATTGTCTAAACGTCGACGTGATCATTGGGATAGCCGAGAGCAAGCTGCAACATTACTTCGACCCAAAGCATTATATGCAGCATTTGATGAGCAATGTTTTAATGACTATATTCAATTTGCATTAGTTGAAGATCCAACGCGTGGCGGCGTTGAATTGGCGATTCCAAAATCTATTGAAGTGGATATTTTTAGAACCAATCCTTCATTGTGGTGGCTGCCTCAACCTAAGCTCAAAGTTTCAAGTCAATTAATTGTTGCTTCTGAAGGTCCATTCTTAGCGCGTAAATTCCCTCATAAAGTGAGAAAAAAGTTTGGTGTGCCTTTTAGTATTTTTGAAGGTGGACACATGTTCCCACTTGAACATCCTGAGCAATTGGCTGCGCATTTAAAAACTATTTTGACGCCACTAAAAAACGCAGCCTAAGCTGCGTTTTTTAAATCAAATATGACAGAACTGTATCGGACCTTTCATAATTTGATTTTTATAGTGCACGCCTTCGGATGTGACTTGAATGGTTTGATTACAAATCCATTCTACAACTTGAGGATAAATTAAATGTTCAAGTTGATGTACACGATCTGCTAAAGATGCAACATTATCATGGTGAGAAACTTTGAGTACGCCTTGAGCAAGTGCTTGACCTGCATCTAGTTCTGCAGTGACATAATGTACAGTACAACCATGCCATAGATCACCAGTATTCAATACACGTTGATGTGTATGCATTCCTTTGTAATGTGGCAGCAGAGAGGGATGGATATTGATCATTTTACCCTCCCATGCTTTAACGAACTTAGCACTTAAAATGCGCATAAACCCCGCTAAAACCACAAGATCAGCTTCCCAGTCGAGCAGTTGCTGGTGCATAACATCATCAAACGCTTCACGATCTGGGAAGTTTTTATGTTCAATCACTGCAGTTGCAATGTTGGCATGAGCAGCACGCTCAAGTGCGTAAGCAGCAGGTTTATTCGAGATCACACCGACAATTTGACCTGAAAGGTTTGCATCGATTAATGCTTGTAGGTTTGATCCGTTACCTGATACTAAAACAGCAATTTTAATCATGTTTTAACAATAAACTGATTAAGCGAAGATCACACGAATTTTTTCGTCTGCACCTTCGACAGATTCAGCATTGTCAACAATGTGGCCCATCGTCCATGCTTTTTCACCGAGTTGATTTAAGATTTCAACTGTTTTATCAGCTTCAGCAGCATCAACAACTAGAACCATACCTACGCCACAGTTGAATGTGCGGTACATTTCAAATTGTTCTACACCACCTTCACGTTGAAGAAGTTTGAACAGCTCAGGCCATTCCCAAGAAGATTCGTTTACTACAGCTTGGGCACCATTTGGTAATACGCGAGGTAAGTTACCTGGTAAACCGCCACCTGTGATGTGTGCCATCGCGTGAACATCAACCTGTTTGAGAAGCTCTAGAATAGGTTTAACGTAGATACGAGTTGGCTCCATTGCTACATCAGCAAGTGGACGACCATCAACAATTTGAGTTAAATCAACATTTTTTACATCTAAAATTTTACGAAGAAGAGAGTAGCCATTAGAGTGTGCGCCGCTTGAAGCAACACCAACTAATACATCACCAGCTTTAACTTTAGAGCCATCAATAATTTTACTTTGTTCTACAACACCTACACAGAAACCAGCTAAATCGTAATCTTCACCTTCATACATGCCTGGCATTTCAGCAGTTTCACCACCGACCAATGCACATCCAGCAAGCTCACAACCTTGACCGATACCTGTCACTACATTAGCTGCGACATCAACATTGAGGTGACCAGTTGCGTAATAATCAAGGAAGAAAAGTGGTTCAGCACCACAGACAAGTAAATCGTTCACACACATTGCAACCAAATCCTGACCAATTGTGTCATGACGGTTTAAATTCAATGCTAAACGTAATTTTGTACCAACACCGTCTGTGCCAGATACGAGAACAGGTTCTTCATAACCTTTAGGAATTTTACAAAGTGCACCGAAGCCACCAAGACCGCCCATTACTTCAGGACGAGTCGTGCGTTTAGCGACAGATTTGATACGATCGACTAACGCGTCGCCCGCCTCAATGTCGACACCTGCATCTTTGTAGCTTAAACCAGTGTTTGGGGTAGAAGTTGAGTTGCTCATATTGAAGTCTCCGCATTCGCGCGGGGATTATAACCCGAATATACGAAACTCTTATGTTATTTATGCACTAAAATGTTATCTTTACTAAAATATTTTCCTTTACATAACGAATAATCTTAAAAAAGGCGAGTTTCTATGGTAGATCGTACCCTACGCCGTGTTTTTATCCTTGCAGGGATAGCTTTATTTCTCTGGATTTTATACTTATTAAAACCGGTCGTAATCCCATTTATTGGTGCATTTTTAATAGCTTATCTTTTCAGTCCATTGGTTGATCGATTGCATAAGATAGGTTTACCTCGTTGGTTGTCTATCAGTTTGGTATTTATTGGTATTGGTGTCGTGATCACATGGGCAATGTGGTATTTGGTTCCATTAATTTGGGAACAGCTGATGTATGCTAAATCCAGTATCCCGAAAGTAGTTCATTGGGTAAATTTTAGCTTCTTACCGTGGTTATCAGATACTTTCAATATAGTGCCACTAGAATTAGATGTAGATCAGATTTCAGCAGCTGTTATGGAGTATGTTCAAACCAATTATAGTGCTGACAGTATCCAAGCGATGGCACTCAAATTGGCACAATCTGGTCTGAATTTTATTCAGATTGGTGGGACAATTGTACTGATTCCAATTATTGCATTTTATTTCCTCTTAGATTGGGATCGAATGCTCAATAGTTTGCGTCGACTCATTCCACGTCCTTATGAAGCTTCAACGCTTGAAATCGTAGGTGAATGCCATAGCGTACTAGGTGCATTTGTAAAAGGACAATTCCTCGTGATGATCCTTTTGGGGATTGTTTATGCTGTTGGTTTACAACTGATTGGTCTGGAAGTTGGTTTGATTATTGGCATGATTGCAGGCTTGGCAAGTATCATCCCATATTTAGGATTTGCAGTAGGAATTATTGCTGCCGTGATAGCAACTTTCTTCCAATTTGGTATGGATTGGACTCAACTCCTTTTAGTTGCAGTGGTGTTCATGGTAGGGCAAGCTGTTGAAGGTTATGTGCTTCAGCCATTCTTATTGGGAGATAAAATTGGTCTTTCTCCAGTAGCGGTCGTATTCGCTGTATTGGCTGGTGCACAATTGGCTGGTTTCTTGGGTATGTTGATTGCATTACCTGTTGCAGCTGTAATCGTGGTACTGCTCCGACATGCACGTGACACTTATGAAAGGAGTACAATTTATGGTACGCCACCAGTTGCCGTAGCTGATCATGGTGGTGGTGAAATTACAATCCAAACCGATCAGGTTGATATTGAGCTTGATCTCAAACCACAATCAATCAATAATCAACAAGATATTGCAACATCTGAAAAAATCGATGTGCAGAAACAAAATAAAGAACCTTAAGGTGACCAAGCATTTATGCGGCAACTGCAACTTGATATAGAACCTCAACTTGATGCACGGATCAGTGATTTTTCCGGCCCAGGTTGGGGACCCGTCATTGATGCAGTTCGCCAACTTCATGCTGGATTAATGAATCGATTTTACCTTTATGGCGGTGCGGGCACAGGTAAGAGTCACTTATTAACTGCAATATGTGACTCATATCTAGATGTGGGGAAATCTGCAATTAAAGTGTCATTGCTAGAATTGCTCGATGCTCCAATTGAGGCGATTACTTCATTGGATCGTTATGATTTGGTCGCACTAGATGATATTGAAGCGATCAGTGGTGTACCGCATTGGCAAAAAGCGGTATTTCACTTAATAAATAATAATAATGATGGTGGAGGACAACTAGTCTTTTCATCTAGATCTGCGCCAATTGAACTGAAACTTGAATTACCAGATCTTCAGTCGAGATTAACTCAAGCGGTGAGTGTTAAAGTGCCAACAGGTCAATCCTACGCTGACCGCTATGCCTTATTACATTCTGTGTTAGATCGTAAAGGTGTGCATTTTGATCCTTTAATTATTGATTATCTGCTGACCAATGGCCCGATACAGACCAGTACCTTATTACAAACGGTTGATCAATTATCAAAGTTACTACAGGGTGAAAAAGTTAAGTTATCCAACGCAACCCTTAAGCAAATCTACGCGCTCATCGATCAGTATAGTGCTTAAATGCTTTTTAAATGTTATTCAAAACTCAAAATGTAGACTTTATCTGAACTCGGCAATTTTTTACTTAAAAATAATTGAGAATTCTAAAAATTTGTGACAGATTAGTCAAAATGGACAAATAGCGCTACATAATTAAAGTTCGCTACTTAAAAAAATAAAGAAAAATTAAGGAGATGGTAATGCTCAGACGGGGCTTAGGTCTTGTATTGTTGTGTGCAACAGGGCATGTATTCAGTGCAGATATTGTGGTTACGACCACTGAAGATATCACCAAAAATGATGATCAATGTTCGTTGCGTGAAGCAATTGAATATATTAATCAGGGTAAACCTGAAGCAGGTCTCAATGGCTGTGGTGGTAAAGATGCCACAGATAATATTATCTTATCTACGAAAGAATATCTCCTAAACGAGCAAGTTCGCATCTCTAAACCGATGGTTTTTAGAACGCAGTATGAAACTACCATTGTTGACGATATTCCTGGTACAAAAAATGCCGTCATAACAATGAAGGGTACTGATAGAATTTTCCATATTGAGCGAATTCGTCCTAAAGCTGATGATGAAATTAGAGATGCTGCAATTGGTGTGGAATTTTACGAAATTACCTTGCAAGGTTGTACTGCATCTGTATGCAAAGACAAAGGTGGATTAATTCTCAATTATGAACGGCTAAAATTAGATAAAAGCCATCTTATCAATGGCAAAGCGAATTTTGGCGGTGCGATTTATAATGTTGAATCATTTATTGAATCCGAAACCAGCAAAATTCGTTCCGCGCGAGTGAATTTAGTTAATTCGTTATTGGAAAACAATCAAGCACAACAAGGTGCTGTTTTGTATAGTGAATATCCTGATTTTGACATTAGTGCTTCTGTTATTAAAGGTAATAAAACAACAGATTCAGAAGGTTTCGCAATCTATAGCCATAAAGTGTTGAGTGAAGATGAAACTAAGGTGACCAATCTCAATTATGCCAAAGTGACTAATTCAACAATTTTTAATAATAAGGGCTATATTATCAATGTGAAGGATGGTATTGCGCTTAATAACAATACGCTGGTCTTTAATGATTTTGGCTTGGTTTTTAATGCACCGTTTAAGAAGGCATCGCTTACTAACAATATAATTGCAAAAAATGGCAATCGAGACTGCCGTGTAGAGACTGCAATCGATCAATCAAATTTAAACAATAATTTATATGGTTTTGGTTGTGAGGGCACAGCTTCAGAAAAACTGGGCGAGCGCACATTATTAGCTGGGACTAATGTAGAAGGTGAATGTGATGTTAATTCATCTGGCATTTTATGTCCGTTCAAAGTCTATTCTGGCTATGCTTTAGGATATTTCCGTCCAAGAGTGTTGCCTAGTTATCGACAATTGACAGATTCTCCGATCATTAATCGTGGACCAGATTCAAATGGTACATCATGTGAAACAGTTGATCAGCGTGGCAACGCACGTAAGGATCGTATTTTGTGTGATCGAGGCGCAATCGAACTTATTCAGTCAAGTACGTCTTCAGGCAGATTTGGCAAGGATATATTTTATGGAGAGATTGTTAAGTTAAATATTAATGATTTTCTAGGAGATGGTGAGCTAATACCTGCTAGTCAATGTGATGCCTTAGTCGGACCTCATCCGAAAAAAGAAGAATGGCAAGCGGGCTGTATGATCATACAACAAAATAATTCTCCAAGTAAGGGTAAAGCTGAACTACTCCAAAATGGAGAGTTTACGTATACACCTCAAGGGAATTGGCACGGAACTGATGATTTTAAAGTTTTGGTCGTTGTATCTACACGTCAGTTAAATGAGTCAATGAATCCTTATATCGAAATTCCAACTGTCATTAAACAAGACCCCAGAGATACTTATACAAGCGATAAAGTAAAAACTTCTGGTGGGGGGCTAGGTCTAATCTCCGTATTAGGTCTGATGACTTTAATCGCGATACGTAGAAAAAAATAATAAGGTAACCGTATGTTGAAAAGTAGAAAAGCTTTTTTGACCTTAGCAGTCCTTTCTGCAATGTCATTGATGGCTGCTGAAGATACAATAATTTATGTCACTACCTTTGATGATGAAGACGGTACTAATGATGCAAAGTGTTCACTCAGAGAAGCGTTGACGGCTGCTTCGACTAATCGAGCTTATGGAGGTTGTGCTAAAGGTAATACGGATCGAGTACAAACTGACATTATTCAGCTTGAAGCTGGTACCTATAGCTTGAATGCAGAGCTTCAGCCAACTTCTTCAGTGATTATTAGGGGTAAAGAGCCTGTCGATTATTCCAAACCGAATGTCATTTCAAATAGTTATCCTGCGCAAACTAAAATTCAAACTATAATTAATGGTCAAAATACACATCGAATTTTTAATACGACCAATCTAAATCGACCGAGTTTGAGTTTAAGAAATATAGAGCTGAGAAATGGTAAATCATCTACCAACGGTGGCGCTTTGCTATTGGGAGGCGAGACTGATTTATATAATGTAAATATCACTAGCTCTTCTGCATTAAGAGGTGGAGCGATATTTTTGAATGACAGTGATAGCTCTTTAAGTTATTCGGTCGGGTGGGTGAGTGGTAATACAGCTCAGCAAGGCGCTGTTATCGCGATGTCTTGTTTGGATAATCTTGTGTTCACACGTCGTAAGATTGATTTATCCCGTATGTCTATTACCGAAAATGGAAATACAGCTTCAAACAGTTTATTCTCATTTTGTGGTGAACCTACAACTCAATTGCAAGCAAATACAATCTCTTCCAATGTATTAAATACTACACAAGGTCAAATTTTTCAATTTAGTGATCGTTTAACAGATGGGGGTCAAATAAATTTGAGTCCCAATTCTATTTTGAAGCTCGATAGTAATACGATTATCGCGAATACCGCGCGATCTGTGCTTTGGTATGGAAATACAGGTGTAAAAGCCTTAAATCATAATGTGATAGGTTTTAATCAGGCTAAAGCCTGTATATATAGTCACGGTGATGTGAGCCAAGTTGAGTCAGCAGGTATTGAATTATTGGCAAATGCTATTCCACTGAGTAATCCATCTATAGACTGTGATCTACCAGCAAAAGCGTCAGAAAATGCACAAAAAAATAGTCTTGATGTTAGTCAATTGAGTATTAATGATCTGTTTTCAACATCGTTACCAGTTAATGATGAGAATACTAACTTTCATCCTGTCTTTTTTCCGAAGATTAATTCTAGTGGTACAGATTTAGTTGATTTTGGTACTGATGGTTGTTCGCTGCTTGATCAACGAGGTATTAATCGGATTGGATTGGACTCGCTCAACAGTTTAGATGCGACTCCCAATACTTGCGATATTGGTGCGATAGAAACCTTAAAGTTGACTGTTTCCAATTTAAGTAAAGCAAATGAATCACTGGTTCAGATAAAGAAATCAACTGAGAATAGAATTAAAGCATTCGAAGATGCTATTGCCGATCCTGAAACCAAAGAAGAAGTGATTGATTATTATAATAAGGAGCTCACCGATCAAAAAGCATTTTTGAATGAGTTAAATAATCTTAATCAATATCGTCCAATTTTGTTCGATCCATTTAAATTGAATTTACCAGATGAAATTGTTTCTCCTGATGGTACGGTGCGAAAAATTGAGCATCTTAATGTTGATAATTATGATGTCAAAGTTGAGGTTGTGGGAGTTGGGAAATTAGATATCGATAAAACGTTCTTAGGTAAGTTTGATGAGCGGTTGAAATGTGAGTGGAAACCGCAGCTTAAGCAGATAGTCATGTATAGAACAGATGGTCGCATAACACCGAGTGGAGACTCTGAATTCTGTACATATACGCTTACTTCAAAAAGCGACAGTAAAAAAACATCAAGTGCATATTTAATTGGTAATTTTATCAACATCGTGCCAACTGTTCCTGAACGTGTGGAATATACAATCAATCCAAAAAAATCGACTCAAATCAGTGTAAATTTACTGGCTGAAGCGAGTGATGCTGGTGATGGCAACAGAAATGCAATCAATCCTCCAAATAAAAAGGAGTTTTACCATAATACTAATGGAGATGAGGTATCAATTTATTTTGCAAGAGTACCGAATCCCGTTTCAATTATCGCGGATCGGGTAGAGCCATGTGCTAATGACCGTTTTAAGAAGTGCTATGGTGGAAACATTCGTGTTCAGTTGAACAATAATTTGGATGTCTTTTCCTATGATCTTAAGTACTCAGTATTGGACGCAGACGGCGCTTCATCAGGTGAGGGAACATTAGCTGTTCTAAATACGGAAACAGGGCCTGGAAGTTCTCGTACGAGTGGAGGGGGTAGCCTAGGTGGGTTTGGGCTTTTAGGACTCATTGGTTTATGTTGGCTTAGAATGAGAAAATCTAAACCTCATTAATAAAAAAGCCAGCATTTGCTGGCTTTTTTTGTATTTGATTTTGTGTAATATTTTGCAAAAAAATAGTATATTTTGAACAGTTTATTGCTACATTTGAGGATTGCTGATTACTTGCTTAAATTACGCTAATGTCATCTTTTAATGAGCTTATACCCTTAAATCAAATTGAAGTTAATCCCTCGGATTTACTCCCAATTAAGAGGCATGATCTTGTTCCTTTATTGACTGATTCGTCTAAACTTAATTTATATGCTGAACATATTGTGCAGGCACAAAATGCTCTATTGGTAGGTATAGACCCCACTTTAAATAAAAAATTAAGCGAAACAATTTCAGATATTATTCAAAAATTGAATCAATCCAAAAAGAAATTAAAACAAAAAAAATTTAATGCTCTCCAAAAGTGGTTAGGTCTGGATTTGGAGTTCGGTGCGGGTCAAATTTCTTATATTCGTGATTTAGATAGACTCATTCTAGATGCTGATCAGCTGTCCCAACGTATTCACATTGAAATCCAAAAGTCTAGTTCTCGATTTCAGCAAGCAGTTGGTTTGAGAGAGCAAATGGCGCGCTACATTCAAGCAGCAAGACAATTTTTAACAGAATACACAGATTTTTCTCATCATCGCCATCCACTCGATAACTTTGAGGAGCGATTGGCTAAAAAAATACAAACATTAGAGTCGGTACAAGCAAACAATGATATTTCTCTCATGCAAATGCAATTGACTCAACAACTTTCATTAACTCTGACGGATCGTTTTCGTGAAGCGCAGCAAGTATTAATCCCAGCTTGGCAATATCATCTTGAGCAAACTCAAATTAAAAATGGCGCAGTCGATATTGAAAAGTTAGATCAAAGTCGCGAACAACTGATTCGATCTCTAAAAAAATCACTAATTAAAGAATAAGGTGTGTTATGTCTGATTTTCCAATTCAAAAGAAAAATGAATCCTTAAGCTTAATCTCTACGGAGGAAAAGTTTTCCAAGTTAGATTTAAAAGAAATTGGGTTGACGACGTCAGACCTTGCAGCAGTCGAATCAGTTCACCAAGAACTAGCTGATATGAATCATGCTACGGTTGCTGAATATGGGAAAAATATCGCGACTAAAACAGCGACTTATACGGATGAATTACTGGATCTAGTTAAAAATAAAGATTTGGATGCAACAGGTCAAAAGTTAAATGAAGTCGTTACAGTGGCTCAACAGCTCAATACAAACAGTATTTTAAGTCCTGCTAAAAGTTCAGGCTTCTTGGGTAGTATCTTAAATCGATTTAAGGGTGCTAAACAGAGTTTTGATCAAAAGTTCAATACCACTAAAGAACAAATAGATGCTTTAGTTAAAGAAATTGAAACCTCTCAACAAGGGTTAAAAGACCGTGTAAATACATTGGATCGTATGTTTGATGGTGTGCAGGACGAATATAAACAATTAGGGGTTTATATTGCTGCAGGGAAAATTAAACAACAAGAAGTTCAGGAGCAAATAGCTGAATTAAGTACGCTAGAACAAGATGCGCAAACTAATCAAAAAATCTACGACTTAAATCACTTAGCAAACAACTTGGAAAAAAGAGTGAGTGATTTACAGGTATTGCAACAATCTGCGATGCAGACATTACCGATGATTCGAATTATTCAATCAAATAATTCAATGTTGGTTGATAAGTTTTATGCGATAAAAAATATCACGCTTCCTGCCTGGAAAAATCAAATTAGTTTAGCGATTTCATTACAGGAACAAAAAAATAGCGTCCAATTGGCTAATACTATTGATGATGCGACGAATGAGTTACTTAAACGAAATGCAGATTTATTACACCAGAACTCAGTAGATACTGCTCGAGCAAATCAACGCTCAGTGATTGACATTGAAACACTTGAACATGTTCAAAATACCCTCATTAAAACAGTGAATGATGTTATTAGTATTCAGAAAGAAGGGATGCAAAAACGTGAAGAGGCATCAATCCGTATTAAGGCTTTGCAAGGAAATCTTCAACAACTTGTTTTGGATTCGAGTCAAAATCAGCCAAAACACTAATTTCTTGAGGTTTAAATTTGAATAAAACCAATGAATATCTTGTGGCGCAGACTGAGATTCAGAAAAGATTGCCTGAATTGTACAAACGAAATCGCATACTTAATTTATGGGGATTTTTGAGTACCAGTGTACTCATTATTTCAGTTGTGTCGCTTTTTATTCATCAGGACATGATTTATGGTTTTATGGGTATGAGTGAAACTGTTCAGCAGCTTCATTTGCCACATAGTTTAGATGAAGTCGTAAACGTGTACCAACATCAGCCTGACTATTTTTTTAATTTGATATCTTGGTTAGGTTGGTTCATTCTAAAAGTATTTAGCTCAGTCATTGGTGCTTTTTTTATCGTTCATTTTTTAAAGAAAATACGTTTTTTCTATGTGCGCTTTCAATCATTTGTACTTAAGTTTGTTGGTTGGTTCATTGCTGTCATCTTAATTTGGTCAGGTTTGACCTATGTTCAATATGACTTGAATGATGAGTCGTTGGAACAACAATATCAATTAAGTCATTATGATAAATCGATTCACGAAAGTCAGATTGCTGTCATCATGACTGAACAACAGGTCAATCCAATTATACAAGCCTACGTCCTTGCGCAAGTGGCTTTGATTCACAAACCTGAAGATACCAAGCTAGCAACTGCATATTTAGCTCGACTTGCGCAAGCTGAAAGAAATGAAAAACAGTTTGTCGAATATGGTTTTAATGCAGAGCAGTTATGGTCAATGCAGCAACAAGTTTATGGTCAATCTATTACTCCTTGGGCAAAAGCGATAGATCATCGGGCAAATCAGGCACGACAAATTTCAGAAGTCGTCAAGATGATATTAATGGTGTTCTCAGCCATCATGTTATTGTTAATGCTTATTTTCTTTGGATTAGCTCGTAGTTTTAAAAGCAGAATTCAAACGATCACTCAACGTTTGGAGATATAGTTAAAGTTTGTACTGTTACGACCATCATAAAAGAATCATTCATTTTTAAATGAATGATTTTTTAATTCAATTTTTCGATAGTCTTTATGCAAACTAACTGTTTTACCTATTTTTGTATTTCTTCTAATATAACTTTATCAAATAAATATTACTCCTTTGAAGACGTTAGCAATGTTAGATCAAAATACTTCAGCTCAATTAAAAACGCTTTTAGAACGCCTTGAAGGTCCAATCGAATTGGTTGCGACTTTAAATGATTCAGACAAATCTGCAAAAATCAAAGAACTTGTGGAAGAAGTGGCTGCACTTTCTCCATTCGTCACAGCTCGTTTTGATGGTCAAAATAAACGTGCGCCGAGCTTTGGTATTGCAAAAGCAGGTGAAGAACCGCGTGTCTTCTTCGCAGGTTTACCAATGGGTCATGAGTTCACTTCTTTGATTTTGGCATTGCTACAAACTTCTGGTTATGCACCAAAAGTATCTGATGAAGTATTGGCATCCATCAAAGCTTTAGAAATCAAATCTGACTTTGACGTATTCGTATCTTTAAGCTGTCATAACTGTCCAGATGTGGTTCAAGCACTTAACTTGATCGCAATCTACAACCCTGGCACAACAGCAACCATGATTGATGGTGCATTCTTCCAAGACGAAGTAGAAGAACGCAAAATCATGGCTGTACCAATGGTGTTCCAAGACAACGAACATATCGGTCAAGGTCGTATGACATTGGAAGAGATTGTTGCGAAGCTCGATACTAATTCTGCTGCGAAAGATGCTGAAAAGCTCAATGCCAAAGACGCATTTGACGTGCTTGTGATCGGTGGTGGTCCTGCAGGTAACACATCTGCAATCTATGCGGCTCGTAAAGGTATCCGTACAGGAATCGTTGCTGAGCGCATGGGTGGTCAGGTCATGGACACCATGGACATTGAAAACTTTACATCAGTGCAAAAGACGCAAGGTCCTAAGTTTGCGGCTGAAATGGAAGCACATGTTCGTGAATACGGTGTCGACATCATGAACTTACAACGTGTGTCTGACATCAAAGGTGCGGATGAAACTGCCAACGGTTTAGTTGAAGTGACTTTAGAGAATGGTGCAAAACTTGAATCGAAAACGGTCATCCTGTCTACAGGTGCACGTTGGAGAGAAATGAATGTACCCGGTGAGCAAGAATACAAAACACGTGGTGTTGCGTACTGCCCACACTGTGATGGTCCATTGTTCAAAGGCAAACGTGTGGCTGTGATCGGTGGTGGTAACTCTGGTGTTGAAGCTGCGATTGATTTGGCTGGTATCGTTGAACATGTAACATTAGTTGAATTCGATACTAAACTACGTGCTGACCAAGTTCTTCAAGATAAATTGAACAGCTTACCTAACACGACTGTCATCAAAAATGCGTTGTCTACTGAAGTTGTTGGTGATGGCAAACAAGTCACTGCACTGAAATACAAAGACCGTGCGACAGATGAAGAGCACACAGTTGAATTGGCGGGGATCTTCGTACAAATCGGTTTGTTACCCAACACGGATTTCTTAAAAGAAACCCAAGTTGAATTGACCAACCGTGGTGAGATTGTGATTAACGATCGCAACGAAACCAATGTAAAAGGTGTATTTGCTGCGGGTGACTGTACAACAGTACCTTATAAACAAATCATCATTGCCACTGGTGAAGGCGCGAAAGCATCACTGTCAGCGTTTGATTACATCATTCGTTCTGGACAGTAGTTCAATCATATTCTTTAAATAAGAAGTTCTTAGTTTTGTAGTTTACAGAGGTTGAAGATGCTAACACTTCAGCCTCTTTTTTTGTAATCATTCACTTGCTTTATATTATTTTTTAAATCAAATCTGTATTTTATTTGTAATTTTATTTCACAATAAATGGGTGTTTTGTGTAACACGACCTGTTTATCGTGTCTATTTTTTGTTTAAATATTAAGAAATTCTTTAGCCTTATTAAATTATAAAAGACAGATAATAACCATGCTTGCCAACATCTTTTCGGCATTGGAACAGCTCGGTCTAACCGCCCAAAACAGAGCCCTCCACATCCAATTCAGTCATTCACAACTGAATAGCCAAGTCTTCCTACAACGCATTGATGGCAGCCATGCCCTTAACGAAGGCGTGCAAGCAGAACTCATCTGTCTCTCGACCAATGCCTTAATTCCACTCAAACAATTCATCGGCACACAAGTGGCCGTCGATCAAGTCACTGATCAAGGAACCCTGTTTAGAACCACTGGTATCATCACCGAAGCCTCACAAGGACAAAGCGATGGGGCACTGACCCTCTACAAACTCACGCTCAACGATGCAACTTCACTTTGGCACAAACGCCGCAACAGCCGCGTATTTATGAACAAATCCGTGGTCGAAGTGGTGGAAATCCTCTTTGAAGAATGGCAAAACAAAAGCCCACTCTTTGCCTCGAGCCTCAGCCTAGACCACAGTGGACTACAACAATACGACATCCGACCCTTCATCATGCAAAGCAACGAAAGCGACTACGACTTTCTGACTCGCTTACTACGCAGTGAAGGCATTAACTGGCTCATTGATGAAGCCCAACCGATTGTACCGAGCAACAACAGCCCGATCGAAGCACAAAAGCTCCGCCTGATTGACGACAACAGCCAATACCAAGCCCTTAACCGACGCAACATTCGCTACCACCGCAGTGATGCGACAGAACAATTTGATACCATCACCAGTTTTATTGGACAACGCAGCCTACAACCCACCGCAGTCCACCTACAACGCTGGCAAGCCACAGCCCTCGAACAAGAAGAAGGTGCAGGCTCAGTCCAAAGCAAACACCAACACAGTGACCACCAAGACAATGCCAGCCTAGGCCTCGAACAAGCATGGCACATCAGCCCTGCATGGATCCAAGACCTCAAAGGCGAAGACCAAGCCACCGCCTCAGGCAACAGCCAAGTCGAAAAACTCAACCAACACCTCAGCGACTACTACGCCGGACAAAGCAAACAATTCATCGCCAAAGCCAGCGTCAGAGACAGCCAAGTCGGCTACTGGTTCAAACTCGATGGCCATCCAGAAATTGAACAACACAGCGGAGCTGATCAAGAATTCCTCATTGTTGGCAAACGCTACTACAACCAAAACAACCTACCCAAAGACTTAGACCAACAAGTCCAACAACTGCTACAACGCAGCCAATGGACGCCAAAACACAAGACAAACACCAACCAAGCAACCCACACGGACCAAGAACGCCAAGCCAGCGAACTCATCCTACAACGACGCAACATCAAAACCGTACCCGAATACAACCCACTACAACATCGACCTAGCACCCATCCCCAACGCGCCAAAGTGGTGGGACCTGCAGGAGAAGAAATCCATGTCGATGAATGGGGACGCATCAAAGTACGCTTCCTGTTTACCCGAGCAGAAGACCACCAATTTGATGGCGGTGCAGGCAGTAACAACAACGATACCGATTCAGCTTGGGTCGATGTACTGACCCCATGGGCAGGCGAAGGCTATGGCGCACGCTTCCTTCCTCGAATCAATGAAATCGTGGTCATCGACTTCTTTGACGGCAACATCGACCGTCCCTTTGTGGTAGGCCGCCTACATGAAGCCCAACGCAGCCCAACCCGATTTGACAGTCAAGGCCAACTGCCGGACACTAAAAAACTCGCAGGGATTAAAAGTAAAGAAGTCCAAGGCGAAGGCTATGGACAACTCCGCTTTGATGACACCACAGGACAAATCTCCACCCAACTGCAAAACACCCACGGGGCGAGCCAACTCAACCTAGGGAATCTCAGTCATCCCAAAGCAACCGCAGAAAGTGAAGGACGTGGTGAAGGTTTCGAACTCAGAACTGACCAATGGGGTGCAGTACGAGCAGGCGAAGGCATACTCATCTCCACCTACAAACAAGAAGAAGCCAAAGCAAACCATTTAGATGCAAGCGAAGCCAAACAACAACTCGAAAGTAGCTTAAACAACGCCAAAGCCCTCAGTGAAGTGGCAAAGAATCAACAGACTGATCCACTGAGCTTACTCGAAAACCTACAAGGCTATCTCAAAAACTTAGAGAGCGAAGACCAAAGCAAAGCCGCGGCCTTCAAACAAGCGATCATGCTCTTGGCTTCACCAAGTTCAATTGCCGTAGAAAGTAACGAAGACATCCACCTCAGTGCAGATGGACAGATCAACCAAATTGCACAAGGAAGCATTAACACCAGCACGCAAGACAGCATCATCGGACATGCCAGCAAAAAGATCAGCTTATTTGCAGCGCAAGAAGGGGCACGACTGTATGCAGGCAAAGGCAAGATCGAGATTCAAGCTCAAGGGGATGGTGCTGATCTGATTGCCAGAAAGGGTGTGCAGATTATTTCCACGGAAGATCGAATTGAAATTAAAGCGGCAAAAAAAATAGTGTTGATCGGTGGCGGCTCACAGATTGAAATTAGCAGTTCGGGAGTTTTACCGACCACAGCTGGTAAGTTTGAAGTCAAAGCTGGACAACATTTATTTAAGCCGGGAGCGAGTGTAAGTACTTCAGCTCAATTGCCAACAATGCAACCGTTAAAAGGCGCATTGAATCTTTTAAGAAGTTATGGTGGAAGTGAATTCTTTAAAGGAGCTGGATATAAAGTTATTGACTCTCTTGGGAAGACAATAACAGGGAAATTAGATGCGAATGGTTTTGCTCAAGTAACAGGAATTGCTCCTGGTGGTGCACAAGTGATTTTTGATAAAGATGAGCGAAGTCCTTGGGCATTATCAAGTCATTTTTCGCGAAGTTATGATTGGGCAGATGCAGTAATTCCTGGTGCATCTAATTTTGTGAACTCGAGCTTAAATCAGCTGGGTCAGAATTTAATGGCTCAAGTTAAAAATAATTTGACTCAACTTGATAGTATGAATTTAAAGGATATAGGCAAGAATGCTTTAAAAGGTCTAGCAGACCAAACTGTTGGGCAACTCAAAAATCAAGTGGCAAGTTCTACTTTAGGTGGAATTTCAGAAAAATTAAATTTAGGTTTAAGTCCTGATCAATTGAAGACTATAAGCCAAATGGCAGTAAATCCTTCTCAATCACTAGATATGATTCGTACGCAAGGCGTTGATTTTATAACTCAGCAGGCCACATCGAAGTTGATTCCGAATTTTATGAATTCAACTGGGTTTATGCCAAATACAAATTTTGATACAGCATTGGATCAGGAAAATATTACGAATCAATCTGAAAAGGTCATTGTAACTGATGACTACATTGCACAGAAATATTATCAATCTGGCGGATTAACGTATACCGAAACAACAAGAATCAGTACGAAATCGAATCCAGCTCCATTGTTAACAAATCAAAAGACTGTTGAGATTAATAATCCTATACAAGTGAATAAAGTAGATGTGAGTACAAACAATTCAACATCAGCAGATGATCAGTTTATTTCACAAAAATATTATCAATCTGGCGGCATTAAATATACGGAAACAACTCGATTAAAAACGAGTAATGATCGTCCTGATTTAGAACAATATAACGCGAAAAACTTAAAAGATTAAAAATATATAGGTTAGTCATGGCAACTGAAAACGAACAAGTTTCTAATAATGCACAATCGAGTGTTGAACTTGCTGTATTTAATTTAGACAGTGTGAGTAGTTTAGCTGACTTACAAGTTATTGCTAATCAAATTGAAAATTTCCTTGTGGTCTGTGGCCAAACATCATTACTTAAAGTCAAAGCAAATGCCCATATAACTACTGTAGCTAATATATATGCTTTAAGTGGAAGTGTGCTTGATTTATTGTTGTATGCAATGTCTCCTCAAACAGAAGTGCTTTCAATACAACGAAATGCTTTACTTGGTGCGAATTTAATTGGATTGTTTGCAGAGCCTAAACATGAAGCACATGCAAGGATGGGTTTACGTCCCATTTTAGGATTAATGGCTGAATGTCTATATCCTGAAAATGGTAAAATTAAGTCAACTGACATTCGACGTATGGAATTACATCTTAATGCAAGAATGGCAGGGAATTTAGAGACCTATCTAAAAGAGACACAAGCTAAATTAGCGGACTTATTAACGAATGCAAATGCCTTGGCTGTTCAGATTCTAAAATCTCTTCAATCATCTTCATCATCGTCTGTTGTAACGGAAATAACATCGAGCGCATCAGCTGAAAAAAGAGATCCAAATTTACAATTTCAAAATTGGGCAATACCATTAATAGATTTACTCAGTGTTGAGCCTCGAGCAGATTTAACGCCTAAAATTGAATCAACTCCGAGTCATTTTGAAAATTTACTTGTAGAGGCGATTACTTCGATTAGTAACGATTTGCAGAATCAGACAAACCCAAGCTTGCAATACAGTCTTGGTTGGCTCATTCAACAAACACTTAAGGCTATTCAAGATCATCAAAATAAGGGAAATGCCAGTGTTCCGATTAATCAAACTGGTGAGTTTGAGCGTCAAACTGATGGCGATATCCTTGAATTTGTCAGTTTGCAAGCAGATGCATTAATGGATCCTCCATGTTTGAATCCAGCTGAACCAACAACAAGTGCTGAAACCAATACTGCTCATAGTATTAGCTATTCTATAGGTGCTGAACGAGTTTCCCATGTAGACTTCAGCCTACCTAAGCTGGGATTAGTATTCAATCGACTTTATAACTCCCAAATGGCGGAATTCGATAACGGTGCTTTGGGTGCTCGTTGGTTAATGCCTTTTTCTAATTTGATTGTTCCAAATGAAAAGGGTTATTTGTTTATTGATGCGAAAGGCAGAAAACAACAATTGCCATCGATCATTATGCGTGAATCCTATGAAGTTCCATTCCAAGGTATTACAACACATCTAAATGAACAGGGTGAATTAGTCCTAAATTTTGGAACAGAATGGGATTATCAATTTAGTACATTCGATCAAGGTCAAAGTTATCAGCTTACGCAAGAGAGAAATTCATCAACTCAAGAACAAGTCGATCTTCGTTATATCTTGCTAAATGGCAAAGCTTATTTACAAACCGTCCATTTTAATTTTAAGAAGACTCAGCAAATTTTGAAATTTGCTTACAATGATCAAGCAAAAATTATTGCTATTTTTGTGGATGATCAAGAACAACCACTTGCTCGTTATGGGTACGATCATAACGGAAATTTAGTAGAAGCATATGATGAGAATGGTCACGCTCGTCAGTATTCATACAATGCGTATCATCAATTAATACGTTATACCGATCGATCAGGTCGTGGTCAAAATATTCGTTATGATTCGAATGAACCAAATGCAAAAGCCATT
Source organism: Acinetobacter sp. 25-47-130 (assembly GCF_056779705.1). Taxonomy (NCBI): domain Bacteria; kingdom Pseudomonadati; phylum Pseudomonadota; class Gammaproteobacteria; order Moraxellales; family Moraxellaceae; genus Acinetobacter; species Acinetobacter sp. 25-47-130. The sequence goes on from NZ_JBWYII010000003.1 coordinate 112,072, forward strand.
GAAGAATGGGCGGATGATGGAAGCTTTAAAACAACTTTAAAATGGCATCCTCGTCTGCGCCAAGTCGCTGTATATGATGCTTACAACGTGCCGACCTATTACTACTTTGATTTAGATGGTTTTACTTATCGTATTCGATTAGCAGATGGTCGTGAAAAATGGTATTCACGTGATCAACATAAACGTATCACTCGAGAGATTGATTACAGTGGTCGTGAAACTCAACAGCAATACAATGAAGAAGGTCTGCTGATTAAAATCATTCAACCAAATGGCGGAGTGATTCGATTTGCTTATGATGAACATAAAAATCTAACTGAAATAAAAGATCCTGAAGGTCATATTTGGAAACGCGAATACAATGCAGATGGCTTGATGACCAAAGAAATCAATCCATTGGGTCACACAACACAATATAAATACAATGCCGAAGGTCAATTGATTGAAATTACTGATGCCAAAGGTGGCTCTAAAAAAATCCAGTATAATGACCTTGGGCAAATGACGTCATATACCGATTGTTCGGGTAAAGAAAGTGCTTGGCAATATGATGAAGAAGGACAACTTAAACAACAACAAGCCGCAGACCAAACATGTGTGCAATACATCTATAGTGATCAAGGTATAGACAAAGGACAACTTAAATCCATCATCTATCCAGATGGACAAAAAGAACACTTTGAACATGACCAAGAAGGACGCCTTCTCAAACACATTGATACCAAAGGACAGGTGACTCAATACCACTACAATGCAGTGGGTCTATTAGAAAAACGCCTTGATGCCAACAAACACCAAATTGCCTATCAGTGGGATAAACAAGGGCGTGTACAGAAACTTATCAACCAAAACCATGCAGAATATGTATTCGAATACAACAGTTATGGTTATCTCACACGAGAACAAGCCTTTGATGGTGAAGAAAAACACTATAGTTACGATGAGCTTGGTCGACTTAGCCACATTCAACAACCGAATATCATCACACAATTTGGCTACTATGAAGACGGACAAATTGCGTCAAAAACCTACATCCACCGCGAAAGCAAACAACACCAAACAGAAGAGTTTACTTACAATCTGAATAGCCAGTTAATTCAAGCAAAGAACCAACAGAGCCAAAACGACTTCTACCATAATGCGATAGGACAATTGGTTAGAGAACACCAACACTACCAAGTGCCAAATCTGAAACCAATGACTGCAGTACTACGCTATGAATACGATGAACTCGGCAATCTCATCAAAACTGTTCGTCCGGATGGTCAGGAAATTAGCCACTTAACTTATGGATCAGGACATATCTACGGTATTGCCCTAAATAAAAAAGACATGGTTGGTTTTAAACGTGATGACCTACACCGAGAAACAGAACGTTACCTTGCCAATGGTTTAAGCCAAAGCAACCAATACAACGACGTTGGATTACTGATTGCACAGCGCATATATGTAGAACAAGAAACAGCCAATAGAACACAACATCAGTCACAACGCCAATACACTTATGATGCCAACTATTTGTTGACTCAAGTTCAAGATAGTCAAAAAGGTAAACTTAGTTATCAATACGATGAGATTGGTCGCTTAATACAAGCGCAAAGCTCAAAGCAAACTGAACGTTACCATTTTGACCCAGCGGGCAACTTAATAGATCCAGTTGCAACGCAAAGTGCAGAAATCAAAAACAACTTGGTGAAATACTATCAAGGCAAACACTACAAATACGATGCCCAAGGTAATGTGATTGAAACCCAGCAGGCAGACCAACAGTTGAAACTGAAGTGGGACAACTTAAATCGCTTAATCGAAAGCGACCACAACGGGCAAATCACTGAATATGGCTACGATGTCTTTGGGCGACGCCTGTATAAAGCCAACAAAGCAAATAACAGCCTGACCTTATTTGGTTGGGATGGGGATTTAATGATCTGGGAATCAAAAACCAGTTCAAAATTAACAGATAAAAATAACACAGAACAAAATAGTCAAAGTTATACCAAACACTATATCTATGAGCCGAATAGCTTTGTACCGCTATTACAAGCAGGTTATCAAAGTTTTATTAAATTGATAGAAACACCGAATTACGAAAGATTTAAAACGGAACCGTATTCCATCCATAAAGATCCAGTATGGAGAACAGATACAAGAAAGAATAGAGCAGAGTTAGAGCGGATTGCGTTTTACCACTGTGACCAAGTAGGAACACCTCAAGCCTTAAGTAATGAACAAGGCGAATGTATTTGGGAGTTAACGCTGAATACATGGGGACAAACACAACAGATCAAAACAAAGAACCAAGAGAACCCATTAGAACAAAGTGATACCCGTTTCCAAGGGCAATATCATGATGAGGAAACAGGACTACATTACAACCGTTACAGATACTACGAACCATTTTGTGCACGGTATATAAGTAAAGATCCGATCGGTCTATTAGGTGGTTTAAATAACTTTGCTTATGTGAGTGATCCAAATCAGTGGATCGATCCACTGGGGTTGCAACTCCAAAAAAGCGATCATGGTTTTAATCATTCAATAGGAGCAAATGATGCACTAAGAACTTATGAAAGAAATCAAAAAAATAGAAAAAATTCCAATAATGGAGTTTCTCCAAATTACGTAACCGCATTGATTGAGAAAGCTGCATCTGGTAAAGCAATGTGTGCTAGTGTTGCAGCTGGTGTAGGGGGGGGGGGATGTGCCAGCTATAAGGGTGATGGAGTCATAGAAAGTAATTTGGAAAGAAGTGTTGGATTGTATGGGGGAGCTGCAATAATGAAGGACAAGAAATATGTTTGGGGAGAAAGGCAAGATGGTAAATATTATGAAGGGTGTGGTGCCACTGGCAAAAAGCAGTATTGTAGTGGAATAAATGATGATCAAACTACATATGGTTATACACAAAAAGCCATTGCTGGTAAAGTAGCTGGAGTCAAGTTGTCAGAAGGCAAGCAAACGACAACAGATCTAAAATTACCACCTATACCTAGACCAGCTGAAGTTCCAAGTAAAATGGGTTATCATACTTTGGATTTAGTAAATCATGGTTTATTCTAACTCTAATGTAGAAGGTTAAGTATGAAAAAAATAAGTTGTGTTATAATTTTTTTAAGCCTTTTATTTATAACGGCATGTCATAATTCTTCTAAAATAACACAAGATAATCAGAAATATGAAGTGCTTATTAAAAAAGCAGAAGGTGGTGATACTGTTGCCCAGTACAATTTAGGAGTTTTATATTTAAACGGAGATAATAATTTCAAGAGGAATATTAATGATGCTATATTTTGGTTAAATAAAGCTGCTGAAAATGGTGATTCTGATGCTCAATATAATTTAGGAGTAATTTATAGTAATAATGAATATGGACAATTACAAGATTTGGAAAAATCAAAAAATTGGTATGTTGTATCAGCTCAGTTAAATAATTCTAAAGCATTGAATAATCTTGCAAACTATTATAGGGATGGTATTCAAGTTCCTAAAGATTTAGAAGTGGCTGTAGAAATGTATAGATTATCAGCTAATCAGGGATATTCTGTAGCACAAGTTAATCTAGGAAGTATGTACTTAAATGGATATGGAATTGAAAAAAATATTCATAAGGCATTTGATTTGTTTAAATTAGCAGCTGAACAAGATGATCCTGATGGTCAATATTTAATAGGCAGTATGTATGCTGAGGGACTAGGTGTAAAAAAAGATATCGAATTAGCTAAATTCTGGATAAAGAAATCAGCAGATCAAGGTAATTTAGCTGCAAGACAGCGATTGAATAAGTTGGAGAATTAGGTTCTTTTTAGTCTATTCAGTAATATAGCTTTCAAAAAATAACTTTTATTTATAAAATTAGTAAATGAAAGTTTAGGTATATGATGTTTTAGAATTTTTTTTGAATCAATATATTCCACCAAAACCATGCAGAATATGTATTCGAATACAACAGTTATGGTTATCTCACACGAGAACAAGCCTTTGATGGTGAAGAAAAACACTATAGTTACGATGAGCTTGGTCGACTTAGCCACATTCAACAACCGAATATCATCACACAATTTGGCTACTATGAAGACGGACAAATTGCGTCAAAAACCTACATCCACCGCGAAAGCAAACAACACCAAACAGAAGAGTTTACTTACAATCTGAATAGCCAGTTAATTCAAGCAAAGAACCAACAGAGCCAAAACGACTTCTACCATAATGCGATAGGACAATTGGTTAGAGAACACCAACACTACCAAGTGCCAAATCTGAAACCAATGACTGCAGTACTACGCTATGAATACGATGAACTCGGCAATCTCATCAAAACTGTTCGTCCGGATGGTCAGGAAATTAGCCACTTAACTTATGGATCAGGACATATCTACGGTATTGCCCTAAATAAAAAAGACATGGTTGGTTTTAAACGTGATGACCTACACCGAGAAACAGAACGTTACCTTGCCAATGGTTTAAGCCAAAGCAACCAATACAACGACGTTGGATTACTGATTGCACAGCGCATATATGTAGAACAAGAAACAGCCAATAGAACACAACATCAGTCACAACGCCAATACACTTATGATGCCAACTATTTGTTGACTCAAGTTCAAGATAGTCAAAAAGGTAAACTTAGTTATCAATACGATGAGATTGGTCGCTTAATACAAGCGCAAAGCTCAAAGCAAACTGAACGTTACCATTTTGACCCAGCGGGCAACTTAATAGATCCAGTTGCAACGCAAAGTGCAGAAATCAAAAACAACTTGGTGAAACACTATCAAGGCAAACACTACAAATACGATGCCCAAGGTAATGTGATTGAAACCCAGCAGGCAGATCAACAGTTGAAACTGAAGTGGGACAACTTAAATCGCTTAATCGAAAGCGACCACAACGGGCAAATCACTGAATACGGCTACGATGTCTTTGGGCGACGCCTGTATAAAGCCAACAAAGCAAATAACAGCCTGACCTTATTTGGTTGGGATTGTGATTTAATGATCTGGGAATCAAAAACCAGTTTATATCCAACCGATAAAAACAACATAGAACAAGGCAAGCAAAGCTATACCAAACACTATATTTATGAGCCAAATAGCTTTGTACCTCTATTACAAGCAGGGTATCAAAGTTTCATTAAATTGATAGAAACACCGAATTACGAAAGATTTAAAATAGAACCCTACTCAATCCATAAAGACCCAGTATGGCGAACGGATACAAGGAAGAATAGAGCAGAGTTAGAACGGATTACGTTTTACCACTGTGACCAAGTGGGAACACCTCAAGCCTTAAGTAATGAGCAAGGGGAATGTATTTGGGAGTTAACGCTGAATACATGGGGACAAACACAACAGATCAAAGTGAACCACCAAGAGAACCAATTAGAACAAAGTGATATCCGTTTCCAAGGGCAATATTACGATGAGAAAACAGGATTACATTACAACCGTTACAGATATTACGAACCATTTTGTGCGCGCTATGTAAGCAAAGATCCGATCAGTCTATTAGGTGGTTTAAATAACTTCGCTTATGTAAGTGATCCGAATCAGTGGATAGATCCACTGGGGTTGGATGAAACTCTTGGTAGCGCTATGAGAGAGGCATTTGTTGAACGCATTCCTGGAGCAAAAATACCAACTAGACTTAAGGATGCACCAGAACTATATCAAATGACTGATAGGGTACTAACTGGTATGAATGTAAACGCTACTGCTGCAGCTTTAGTTGGTGTAACAGCATCTGCAGGCTATGATGGTAATGGGAAGTATAATGTTAGAGGCGGAAATGCATACGGAGTTGCTTTGGAAGTTACTTCAACAAGAGAGGTTATTAATGCGGGTACGCAAACAGATGGTAAATATTATGAATTGTGTGCTAGCGCAGGACTAGGATTAGCAGTACAAACTTGTGTTGGTTATTCAAGGGGGGGAGGGATTTATGGAAATGCTTCAGTGGGTGTGGGATTAGGAGCAGCTGTAAGTGGAGTAAGTGGGGAGAAAAGATCAAAAAATGCCTTGGCTCCTGAAACAAAAATTGATTATGATCAAATTAGGCAAAATCAAAGAATGCTTCCAACAAAACCTTTAGATTTCGGGGGGCTAAGATAATGACTGATGGTTTAATTGTTTTAATTTTTATTTTGAGTTTGCTTTTTTTTATAATAAGTTTTTGTTTGGTTCGGTTTTATTTGTATAAATATCTTTTAGAAAAAGGAGAGGTTGAAAGTTATATTGATTTTAACTTAAAAAGTATAAATCATATTGTATATATAAAAAAAATTTTATTTAAAGGAGGGGGTGGTGGTTATTATAGTGAAAAAATAAAATTTTTTTATATAGTGCAAATAGTATTTTTGGTCATGTTTTTAATTTCTATATTTGTTATGTTGAGGTGATCTTTGATTAAATTTTTGTTTATATTTTTATTTTCCCCTTTTTTTTGTATATGCAAACTGTATTGATATTGATTATTCGATAGCGGATAAAGTTATGGAGAATAGTTTATATAATTTACAGGGAAATAATAAGAAAGTTAAATATAATATTAACAAAATGAATGATAATTTTTATAAAAGTTATTATTATGGTTATTCTTATTTGGTTGGGAATAATGTTCTAGTAGATTATGAAAAGGCTGAGATTTTTTTAATAGAGTCAGCTAAATATTGTTTTTCGCCGGCACATTATTCCTTAGGTTTTTTGTATCTAGAAAAAAATGAGGTTGAAAAAGCTAAGAAGTGGTTTTTGTCTGCCAAAAACTTGGGAGATAGTTTAGGGGCTTATAAATTGGCTTTAATTTATAGAGATCAAAATAATAGTAATAAAATGTTGGAAAACTTAGAGTTTTCAGTTGAAAACCATTTCTTGCCATCAATTACTGAGCTTGGAGTACAATATTACGATGGAAAGATAATTCGGAAAGATAATAATAAGGCGTTCCATTATTTTCAACTGGCTGCTAATATGAATGATTCATTAGCACAAAATAATTTAGCTTGGATGTATGAGCATGGAGAAGGTGTCGAAAAAAATATGGTTAAAGCTAAATATTGGTATAAACTCTCGTTGAGTAATGGATTTTTATTAGCTAAAGAAAACTTAGAAAGACTAGATGTTTTAAATCAAAATTAGTAAATTTAAAGCCTATTGATATTGTATTTTAAAAAAATGAAATAGTAGGCTAGAATTTTTATTGTGTTTATGGCTTTGTTGCACAAAGCTATTCTTAAGGGCTTCTTCAGCCATATAATTTTCAAATGAAGAAGTTTACACACAAAATCTACCGCACAACCAATTGGCCTGCATATAACCGAGCACTCATTAGATAAAAACAACACAGAACAAAGCAAGCAAAGCTATACCAAACACTATATCTATGAGCCGAATAGCTTTGTAACGCTATTTAAAGCAGGGTATCAACACTTTTTTATCCAACTGATAGAAACATCGAATTAAGAAAGATTTAAAACAGAGTCATACTCAATTCATAAAGACCCTGTTTGGCGAACAGACACAAGAAAAAATAGAGCAGAGTTAGAACGAATTGCGTTTTACTACTGTGACCAAGTAGGAACACCTCAATCCTTAAGTAATGAACAAGGCGAATGTATTTGGGAGTTAACACTGAATACATGGGGACAAACACAACAGATCAAAGTGAAGCACCAAGAGAACCCATTAGAACAAAGTGATATCCGTTTCCAAGGGCAATATTACGATGAGGAAACAGGATTACATTACAACCGTTACAGATATTAATAGTGCACGTTATATATCAAAAGACCCGATTGGACTACTGGGGGGTATTAATACTTCGGCTTATGTAAATGATCCGAATCAGTGGGTCGATCCAAAGGGGTTGCAAGTTGGAATAGGATTTAGTAGTAAAAATAATACAATGATTATTACAGATGTTGATACGAAAGAATCAATGAGGATAGGTGCTTTCACTGGTGGTCATATTAGTCAAGAGGGAGTATTTAACGCTAATGGAAATAATTACGAAAAACCAATACCACCAGGATCATATTATATAACGGAATATCCTAATCCAGACAGACCGAATAATAATCATTGGTACGGGTTATTAAAAATTGATGAAAAAATAGATGATGAGACTATAGACCAATATGGTAATAAACGATTCGGTTTTCGCCTTCATCCGGGTACTGTTAGTCATGGTTGTGTAACAATCAGTAGTTTTGATCAACAAGGGAGAGAGAGTTGGGGTAAATTAAAGGAAATGCTTGACAAAACATCGACTTCAACGATTGAGTATGAGGATAAATGGTACAGAAAGAATAGACAGCTTAAACTTTATGGAATATTACATGTTAAATAAATTAGAATGGAATATGTTATGATTTTAAAAAAAATTTCTTACATTTTTTTTGTATTAATTTTGGCTATATTGATATTATATTTAGCTTTATTATATAAATTTAAATCGATTGATTCGAGGTTTCAATTAGAGTCATCTAAAGTTTTAATGTCTTTTTTCCTTAAAGATTTTTATTTATTTGGTGGGTTAGAAAAGCAGTCATTAGAAATTGAAAGAAAAAATCAAAAAGACCAAGATGATTTTTACTATTCAATAATAATATTGGGCTCAAAAAATTTAGAGTATAATGGTGGTGGTTTGTTGCTTTTAAATGAATTATTATCAAAGAGGGATAATACAAATTTAATTCTAAAAATAAAAAAATTAAAATGAGTAAGGGTTATGAAAGTCTTAATAAAAAAGATAAGGATTCAATAAATTATTGGGAAAATATATTATTAGAAAATAATAGCTCTATTAGATCTCTTTCATAAATCAAAAAAAGATCTATCCCTTGCTGACTATTTGTACCGAATAATTTTAAATCTTCATGCATAATTTGCGAACGAAATACATCGACTCAAAGAAGCTTTCTGAAACACAGTTTAAGCGATATACAGGTATCTCATGGTCAACCTTTGATTTAATGACTGAACAGCTAAAAATGCTTGTACCTGCTAAAGGTAGACCATCTAAGTTAAGTGTAGAAGATCAAATCCTTCTGTGCTTAAGTTATTGGCGTGAATACAGAACCTTATTCCATGTTGCAACAAGCTTTGGTGTGTCAGAGCCTAGTGCTTCAAGAATCGTCCGCCACGTAGAGAATTGCCTGATCAAGTCCAATCTATTTAATTTACCCAAGAGTTTGCCTGAAGGCGAAGGTATCGACTGGAATGTGGTGATCGTAGATGCCACAGAAATTCCAATACAAATACCTAAAAAAACAGAAGAAAAGCTATAGTGGCAAGAAGAAGGCACATACTTTCAAAGTACAAGCCATCATCCACTATAAGACTCAGCAAATTCTGAGTTTATGTACGAGTCGTGGTGCAGTACATGATTTCGAGCTCTTCAAACGTAACCTGAATCAAATTCGTAAAGGGTCTTTTATCCTTGCAGATAAAGGCTATCAAGGGATTTATACGGTGTATCCAAATAGTCTATTGCCATTAAAAGCAAAAAAAGCACTGTAAACTAGAACCTGAGCTAAAAGTTTACAATCAAGAAATCAATAAAAGAAGAATTGGGATTGAGCATGTATTTGGGACTTTGCAGACCTTCAAAATCCTTGCTGAGCGATATCGTAATCGAGGCAAAAGATTGGGATTAAGATTCAGTTTAATCACAGGGATTTATAATTTAGAACTGATTAAAAAATGATTTATGAAAGAACCCTATTGTTTACTAGTATTAAAGTTAATACATTAGAAACTAAGTGTTAGTGATTACTGTGCATGTTGAATATCTGAAATGACGATATTGCTTCTAGTTCAGCATTGCTGAATAAAGTTACTACAGAGTTAAATCAAGATAAAATCGATTTAAATAATAGGAAAATAAAACACTCCATAAAAAAACCGAGCAAAAAAGCTCGGTTTTTAATGTACAAGTTTTTATTTTTCAACAAAAGCACGTTCAATCACATAATCACCAAGAACACCCATACGTGGAGATTCTTTTAAGCCATGTTGATCAAGAAGTGCAGCTACATCGTCGAGGAATGCAGGAGAACCACATAACATTGCACGGTCAGTTTCAGGATTAAAACGAGGTAAGCCGATTTTCTCGAAAAGAGCACCAGTTTCAATCGCAGTTGTAACACGACCTTGAGTATGAAAGTCTTCACGTGTAACTGTTGGGTAATAAATTAACTTTTCTTTCGCACCAAGTTCCCCAAAGAACTCATGGTTTGGAATTTCATTTTGAATAAGGTCTTGATACGCCAATTCTGAGATATAGCGTGTACCGTGTACAACGATGATTTTCTCAAAACGCTCATAAGTTTCTGGATCACGGATAGTTGAAAGGAAAGGAGCTAAACCAGTACCTGATGATAAAAGATACAAATTTTTACCAGGATTTAAATCATCAAGAACAAGTGTACCAGTCGGTTTTTTAGAAACTAAAATTTCATCACCAACTTTTACTTTTTGTAGGATTGATGTCAAAGGACCATCTGGAACTTTAATAGAGAAAAACTCAAGTTCTTCTTCATAGTTCGCGCTAGCAATCGAATACGCACGCATTAAAGGCTTGCCATTGACTTCTAAACCAATCATCACAAATTGACCATTTTTAAAACGCAATGCTGTATCGCGAGTCGTTTTAAAACTGAATAATGTGTCATTCCAGTGGTGTACGTGAGTAATCTTTTCGACGTTAAAAGCAGCCATTAAAGGTCTCAATAAATTATCAAATTAGAACAGCTTGCTATTCTAAACTAAAACCATTCTCGATAAACTGAATATATTTAATTGAGCTTATCAAAAAAAGTGATTATGAATGAGCTGACTTTACCTGTGATTGGTATAATGAGATCTCCCTACAAAGAAAAGTTTGGTATTCCACGTCAGCCAAATTTAGTAAATGTTGAAAGTTATATTGAACTATTGGCGCCATATAATGATGAATTGGCTTTTGAAGGTATACATGATTTCAGTCACTTATGGCTGATTTGGCAGTTTCACGATAATAAAAATCAGAATAATCAAAAATTTAAGCCTCAAGTCAGACCACCACGTTTAGGTGGAAATAAAAAAATGGGGGTCTTTGCGACAAGAAGCATGTACCGTCCAGCACCTATCGGTATGTCAGTCGTACAATTCAAAAAACTTTTTAAAGAAGGTGATTCTTTGAGATTGTATGTGTCTGGCAGTGATTTACTAGATGGAACACCCGTTATCGATATCAAACCATATATTCAATATTCTGATGCCGTGGTTGAGGCGACGAGCGGTTATGCACAGGATAAGCCAATTCAAAAAAAAGTTGTTTGGTCAAAAACTGCTGAAATTCAGCGAAATCAACTGTTGGATCAACAATGTGTCGCTGAAAGTTTAATCAAGGAATTGGAGCAAGTTTTGTCATTTGATCCAAGACCATCTTATCAAAATGATCCTGAGCGAATTTATGGGCTAAGTTTCGGCCTCTTAAATGTCAAATTTAAAGTGGATACTGAGGTTGAGATCGTTGCACTGGAACTTTGTGCAAACGAATAAATTGTTGGACTGATGTATTTAAAGCTGAATTTGATCTAATGAATTTAATTGTAAATTCTGAATAGGCTAAAGGCTAATGTTGAATAAAGAATTTGCTATAGTTGGGCTCAAGGAATGGGGCAATTTGAATGAATTTTAATTTTGAAATTGATACAACATGGTGTTTAGAACAACTACTAAAAGATGGTCGTATTTTAGAGCGAGATAAGTTGCTCATACAAACCCGACACCGCCAAAAAGATCAATTTAAATGGCATCCATTGCAGTGGATTGCTCATTTTGAATTGGTAGATCAAGTTCAACCTCAACATAAGTTAACATTGCAACGCTTATGTGAGTGGTTAGCATTAAAAACACAACTCCAATATTATGTGATCGACCCGCTTAAAGCAGATGTTGCAGCACTGACTCAGGTCATGTCACAAGAATATGCATTCAAAAATAAAATTCTTGCTGTGGAAGTGCATCCTGATCAGATCTTAATTGGTACAGATCAACCATTCTTGGATGATTGGGTCAAGAATTTAGAAAAGAGCTTAAGTCCTAAAAAAATTGTTAAGGTTTTATTGAATCCAGAGCAGTTACAACGTTACTTGATTGAATATTATCAAGTGAGCCGAGCAGTAAACTCCTCTCAATATTCAGGAGCTTACGACCGACAGAGCCGAGGTGTTGAATCCCTTTTACAATTGGGTGATAGTCAAAATCCTGATGCCAACGATCAGCACATCGTAAAATTAGTCGACTGGTTGCTTCAATTTGCCTTTGAACAGGGTGCGAGTGATATTCATCTTGAGCCTCGTGCGGAGAAAGGACGTGTTAGATTCCGTATCGATGGTGTGCTGCATACGATTTATAACATGCCTAGCAATACACTCACGGCAGTAATTTCTCGTATTAAAATTCTGGGTCGTATGAACGTTGCAGAAAAACGACGTCCTCAGGATGGGCGTTTAAAAACGCGTACACCTAAGGGTCAAGAAACTGAACTGCGTTTATCAACTCTGCCTACTGCAGCAGGCGAAAAAATGGTAATGCGAATTTTTGATCCTGAAGTATTAGTGAGGAGTTTCCAACAACTGGGTTTTGAAGGAAAACTGCTAGAGCAATGGAATGCCATTACCAAAAATAGTCACGGCATCATTTTAGTGACAGGTCCAACTGGTTCAGGTAAAACCACAACCCTGTATTCATCAATGAAACAACTTGCGACTGAGCAATTAAATGTTTGTACGATTGAAGATCCTATCGAGATGATAGAGCCGAGCTTTAATCAGATGCAGGTAAACCCTGCAATTGATCTTCATTTTGCCGATGGTGTACGTGCCCTCATGCGCCAAGATCCAGACATTATCATGGTAGGGGAAATCCGAGACCAAGATACAGCGAATATGGCGATTCAAGCTGCGTTAACAGGTCATCTCGTACTTTCAACACTTCATACAAACGATGCACCTTCAAGCTTGACTCGTTTACATGATCTAGGGGTGCAGCCATTTTTAACAGCGGCAACAATCTTAGGGGTATTGGCGCAAAGGTTAGTCAGAAAATTATGTTCTCATTGTAAAGAAAAACGGGAAATTAATGCTCAAGAATGGGAGCATCTGACCTATGGGTATTTAGTGAAGATGCCTGCTCAAGTGTATCATGCCAAAGGTTGTGAACATTGTCGTCACACAGGGTATAAGGGGCGGGTGGGTATATATGAATTTATGCCTGTGTCTCTAGAAACAAAACAAAAAATCAGTGCTAATCTTAATTTAGATGAATTACGTGCTCACGCAAAAAAAGAAGGTGTAGAACCGTTGCGTATTGCGGGTGCTCGAAAAGTCCTTGAAGGGGTAACGACATTAGAAGAGGTGCTAAGAGTCGTACCACTAAGTTAATTGTCAAAGATTAATAAATATTCATATTTCTTAAGATTCGCTTCAGCATTGTTTGTTTTAATAGCTTTATCGAAACAAACATCACTTGAAAAGGTATAGAAAATGAAAATGTTTAATCAAGCTTTAATTGCGACAGCTTTAGTCGGTGCAACTACATTTGCAATGGCTAATACGGCAGTGAACCAAAGTGCTGTTAATCATGCAGCCATTGCACCACAAGCAATTACGACTGTTAAAAGTGCTTTAACTGCCAAAGATGATACGCCAGTGAAATTAAAAGGCTATATTGTTAAGGCAACTGGTGATGAAAAATATCAATTCCGCGATAGCACAGGTGTGATCACTGTGGATATTGATGATGAACTTTGGCAAGGTAAACCAATCTCTGCAAAAACACCTGTTGTATTAATTGGTGAAGTGGATATTGATTATAAGCCTGCTAAGCGTGTAGAAATTGATGTAGATCAAGTTCAATTTTAATGAGCTATTTACTGAATTGAGTATTTGATTTATGGCTTTTAAGTACTCAAACCAAAAAAACCACATTCTCCAGAAATGTGGTTTTTTTATGCATCTTTTTTTGAAAAACTTTATAGTGAATGAATTGTGGCTTAGTGAAGAGAGACATGCGTATATTATTAGCAGAAGATGATGTGTCACAAGCTGAAAGTATCAAAGCTTGGTTAGAAATGGATGGATATAGTGTTGATTGGGTCGAGCGTGGAGATCATGCGATATTAGCAATTGAGCAGCATCAATATGATTGTTTATTACTTGATCGTGGATTACCGAAAGCAACTGGTGATGACATTCTGACACATTTAAGAAAACACCAACACAATACACCAGTTATTTTTATTACAGCCCAAGACAGTATCCAAGATCGTGTTGGAGGACTTGATTTGGGGGCTAATGATTATCTAGTTAAACCATTCAGTTTAGATGAGCTCTCGGCGAGAGTGAGAGCACAACTACGTACTCAGCACAAAGGCACGTCTCAAATCTTAATGTTTGGATCCGTGAGTTTGGACCCCCAAGCCAAAGTTGTTAAATTAAATTCAGAAATTGTCAATCTCACAGCGAAAGAGTACCAAATTTTATATAAGTTAATGCAACATCCTGAACGTGTTGTGACACGTGAGCAACTAGAAGAGTCCTTATATGCTTGGGGTGATGAAATTGAAAGTAATGCAGTTGAAGTTTTTATTTATCAGATTCGGAAAAAAATAGGCTCAACCATGATTAAAACGATTCGTGGATTAGGTTATCGAATGAATCTAGATCAGACTTAAGGTAGAACAGTGTTGGATCAGCACCCTATTTCTTTACAGAATCGTCTTGTTAAGTCTTCAATGCTCAGTTCGATGTTGGCGGGCGTTGTCGCATTAATTCTTTTATTGGTGATCTCGCTTTACCAGAACATGCAGACCCATGACAATATGATGGATGAAATCGCCGATTTGATTTTGGTCAGTGATATTTCAAGTCATGTGGGAAATGAGTTAGATGATTTAAGTGAACAATTTGATATCAAATATGAATTAAAGCTCGATGAACTTATTTTGATTGAATCGCAAGACCTTGCTTTCAGTCAAATTGGTTCCAAGGTCTTTTTTCAGAATGATCACTTTGGTTTTGTTTGGCTAGAAGGACGATTATTTCGTTATTACAGTGAGCAAAGCGATCAGCAAATTCTAACTATGCTTCAACCCATGTCAGCGCGTGTTGATCAGTTATTCAAAAGTTTGCTGGGCTACGGTGGTGTTCTCATTATTTTATGGGGCATTCAATGGTTTATTCTACACTTTATTATACGACGTCAGTTTCGATCTATTCACCAACTTTCAAAATTAATATCGCAAAAGACCGTTAAGGATTTATCACCGATTACACCTTCAAAACCAGAACTAAAAGAACTGCAACCTATTGTGAGTCAAATAAACCAAATGATGGAGCGTTTAGATCGGGCAATTACTGCGGAACAACGTTTTACAGCAGATGCATCCCATGAATTAAGGTCGCCACTTTCAGCGATTCAAATGCGGTTACAACTTTTAAAACGAAAATACCAGTCTGATCATGAGGATTTGTCACAAGACTTAGAGCAGATTCTAAAAGATGTGAGTAGAGGCTCAAATATTTTAGAAAATTTACTTTTGTTGGCTAGACTTGACCCATCTTCAACGCAAGATGTACCTATACAGTCCATAGATTTAGACCGTTTGACGAAAGAGGTTTTACATTCAGTACAACCTTTGAGCCAAGAAAAAAACATTCAGTTTAAAACTGAGTTAGGAAATCATGCGATTAATGCAAATCCTGAGTTAATGTTTAGCTGCATCCGAAATTTAGTCGATAATGCAATCCGCTATACGCCACCGAATGGAATCGTTGATATTTCAATCAAACAAAATAATAATGAAATTCTATTTGTGATTGAAAATGAAGGTCACGGCATTGAGCAAACAGTAATTGATCGGCTGGGAGAAAGATTTTATCGTAAGTTAGGCACACGTACATCGGGCTCAGGATTAGGATTATCAATTTGCCGTAAAATTGTCGAACTACATCAAGCCGAGATTGTATTTAAGAAATCGGAGTTAGGTGGGTTAAAAGTTGAAATTAAATTTCATTAAAATTAATTATCAACAAATTTGAAGAAATAAAATTAAAGAAGCAGTATGCGCTGATTCATACTGCTTAGTTCCACGATTATTATTATCAAATTTTAGAATTTTTATTTTGTCAAAATGAGTCGATTATTTCGTGTGAGACGAAGGCGATATTCTTCTCCTGCATGCATGATGCGAATTTCTCTGCCTAGAGCAAATAGATTATTTGAGTGAAGCATTGGTAATGCTTGGTGGTTTTCGTTATTACGTGTGAATAAGCTAAATGGTGCGTTCATTCCTTGGACTCCGTGGTATGTGGTGAACGATTTAAATGATAATCATTATCGAATAGGGCTGTCAACGATAATTTTTCTCATTTATAAAAAAACATAAAATGCTTACAATTAAGCACTCATTTTTTGAAAGATAATCATGTCAAAAAAAACTCTTAATGTTTCTATAGCGTTGTTATTCCACAAAAATCAAGTTCTTGTCGGGTGGAGAGAAGTCTCTTTACATCAGGGGGATAAAGCTGAGTTTCCTGGAGGAAAAGTGGAGTTAGGTGAAACTCCTGAACAAGCTTGCAAGCGTGAAGTTCAAGAAGAGGTGGGAATTTTTCTAGATCATGTCTATTTATTCGATATTATTACGCATGAATATGAAGATCTAATCGTAAAATTGCACATTTATCAGGCTTATGTAGATCAGTCTCTACTAGATCATATTGAAAGTCCTTGGACATGGCATGATCGTTCAGCACTAACCATTTTGAATTTTCCTAAAGCCAATGATGCCATTGTTAAACGACTACTCTGGCCGAATAAAATGGCAATAAAAAATATAGATCGTCTCGATACAACCATTGATCTTAATCGAGTTAGCTATTTGAGAACTGAAAATGCTTTAGATTTTGCGCTGCAACTCAACCAGTATAATCAACTGGATCAGCTCATTATCAATCGTGATGTGTGGATAGGATTATCAGAATCAAATCAGAAAAAAGTATTTGCTGTACAATTTAAACATGATCAATTGATGCAATTAAATTCTGATTCATTTATGGAGGAATGGAAGGGCATTAAACGCATCGCATCCTGTCATGACCATTCTAGTGTCAGTCGAGCTGTAGCGTTAGGTTTTGATGCAATATTTTTAAGTCCAGTACTGTGTACAACATCGCATCCTCAGCAAGCACCCTTAGGTTGGACGCAGTTTGAATTGTTATCAAAAGATATACATATACCAGTTTATGCGCTAGGCGGTATGAAGCCTGAATTATTAGATCAGGCCATACAACATGGAGCTTATGGAATTGCTGGTATTCGTGCTTTTTAAAGGCATTAAAAAAGCAAAATTCATGCTTACATCAAAATTTCTTGATTTGGTTTTGTGCTTCTTGGATGAGTTTTTGATTTTTTTGGAGTTGACCTGATTTCAAAATAATTTGCCAAAGTTGTCGCTTCATCGTTGCTGTTTGAGCATAACTGAGACCTCGTTTTGCCAACGATTCAGCATTTTTTGCCTCATTTTTTTGATTGGCAATCATCGCGAGATACATATAGGTCTCTGCAGATTGAGGGGCAAGTCTTTGTGCTTGGAGTGCGGCTTTCTCAGCTTCACTCCATTTTGCTTGACGAAATGCATGATGGGTTTGTTGCATTAGATTTTTAAATGCGGGAAGTTGGCGGCCATCATCGAATTTTTGAGTTGAGCTTTTCTGTTCAGGAATAACAATTTGTAATTGTTCCCGTTTAATCTCGGGTCGATCATAAGGCGTAATTTTAATACCATCGGCATCTTTTTGAGATGGTGTTGTTTTAGTCTCAGCTTGTTTAGGTTTCTGAGACGGTTGTGAGTTTTTAGGGGAGGTTAAAGTTTGGCAACCGCCTAAGAGTAATATGCTGGCGAATAGTACGCTAAAATTCAGTTTTGTCATTAACCTTAACTCCTCCTAAACTTATTTTAAGGATTATAACTTCCACTCGAAAGTACTCGAGTGGCATTCGTATTTAAATCCCGTTCCATTTCTGTTTCGCTCTCACGAATATATTGGTCGATGCTGTCTTCTGCTGGAATTTCTTCTGCATTCGTTTCAGGAACGTAAGTCGGCTCTACTTGGTAGTGTGGTAAGCCACATGCTGTTGCGCGACGAGGAACAGTATATTTAAGTATCGGTACATAGAGCGCACCTTGACAACCTTGTGCTGAAAGCTTACCGCTATTTGAGTCAATCCAATGCCACTGTACTTCATCAGGTTGACGTAAATTGACAGGTTTTTGCTTCAGTTGCTTCATTACGTTGGTCCACACGGGTAAAGCGCCAGATGAGCCCGTTAAGCCTGTCACTTTATTATCATCTAATCCAAGCCAGACAACTGCCAAATGATTACCTGAATACCCCGCGAACCACGAGTCCCTTGTATCATTGGTCGTACCTGATTTACCCGCTAGATTTAGATTCGGAGCGAGGCCGTTATAAGCAGCACGTCCTGTACCTGCCGACATCACACGTTGTAATCCGTAATTTAAAATATAAGCAGCCGATGGGTCGATCGTTTGTTGAACATTTAAACTGTAGCGATTAATGAGCTGCCCATTGGTATCAACAACTGTTCGGATAGATTTTGTAGGATATTTAAACCCTCCAGTTGCAAAGTTGCCATAAATATTCATGATTTCCATAGGCGACATTTCAACAGCCCCTAAGAAAATCGATGGGTAATTTGGAATAGGTGAAGTCACGCCAAACTTCATTAAATGATTGGTAAATGAAGAAAGTCCAAATTCTTGTCCTAAGCGAACTGTAGATAGGTTATACGAATTGGCTAAAGCTTGAACCATTGGGACGTAACCATACGAAGTTCCGCTATAATTTTTGGGTGTCCAAGTCTGATTGCGATCGACTGGCACACTAATTGGCGAGTCTTCGATTGCCGTCGCCCAGTTATAACGACCAGATTCCAAAGCAGTTAGGAAAATAACAGGTTTTAATAATGAGCCTACCTGACGTTTTGCATCAACTGCGCGGTTAAAACCTGTGAAGTCAGATACTGAACCTACGGCTGCAATCAATTCACCATTTTCAGGGTGAGAAACTAATACCGCGCCTTGAAGCTCTTTCAAGCGTGCAGGATTGGTCTTAGACAGTCTTGATACTGAATCTGTAAATGATTTTTGTACTTTGATTTGTGCGATTGGATCTAATGTGGTGAAAATTCGAAGACCTTGTTTCGTTAAATCGCTTTCTTGGTATTCTGTTTTGAGTTGACGACGAACGATGTCTAGGAAATCAGGGAAGCGAGCTGGGCCTAAAGTCGGTTTTTTAATCACGTTTAAAGGTTTAGCTGACTCAGTTTCATATTGCTCTTCAGTCAAATATCCCATGACTAACATATTGTTTAAAACAACATTACGGCGTTTTAATGCACTTTCAGGATTTCTCCAAGGATTGTATAAGCTAGGACCTTGAACGAGTCCGACAAGGAAAGCCTGTTGCGCTATACTCAATTCTCTAAGTGGTAAACCAAAATAAAATTGAGACGCTAAACCATAGCCATTGATCGAGTAATTACCATTTTGTCCTAAATTAACTTCATTCAAATATGCTTCCAGAATTTCATCTTTGTCATAATGAAACTCAAGCAACAACGCCATAAAGGCTTCATTCACTTTACGTTTGATTGTACGTTCAGGGGTCAAATAAAAGTTTTTAACCAATTGCTGTGTGAGTGTAGAACCACCTTGACGCTTACCACCAGTAACGTTGCTTACAACTGCGCGTGCTGTACCACGAAACGAGACGCCGTGATGATGATAGAAGTTGCGGTCTTCAGTGGCAATAAGCGCTTGAATTAAAGGTTTAGGAACACGATTGAGTTTAATGAGAACACGGTCCTCGTTGTGTTGAGGGTAGATTCCCCCAACTAACATTGGTTCTAGACGGGCAATCCCCGTACTCGATGGTTTTGTTGCTTTAATCTCTGAAATTTGACTAGCGCCAAAACTGACTTGGAGGATTTGTTCTGGTTCTACACTATCACCAAAATCGAAGCCACGCGTGTGGACATATATAGTATTGCCTTGAACCAAAAAATTACCTGGCTTGGTATAGTCTTCAGCGTTTTTATAACCCAACAGACCTAGCTCTTGAATGAAGTTTTGTTGCTCAACGGGTGCATTAGCATAAACTTCCAAGGGGCGTGCATATACTTTCGCTGGAATATCCCAACGATTGCCTTCAAATTTATCGCGAATAATATTATCTAAGCGGATTAGATAAATACTAAAAGCCACAAATGCAGAAATCACCAGCACTGAGAAAATCAATGCAATTAAGCCAATACCACGTTCAAACTTCATAGATCAAAAAGCAAAACCCTGTTTTATTGCGCTCATCATGCGAAGCTTTTTTATAATTTGCAATAATTAAACTGTGAATTTATGCCTTTTTTAGATAAATGTAATGATTTATCTAATTCAATATTAAGGAGAAAATTAAGATTTTAAGTTGGGGAAATGTGAAATTATTCGTGAAATTCATAACATGAAACAGGCTTGAAATATGTAAGTCACAGAATGATGATGATATGATACTCAACAATTCATCTGGAGCCGTAGCATACGTGCAACTTTCAGCAAAGTCATTTCGTAATATTGGATTAATTGGACGACCAGATAAATCATCTGTGGTTGAGACTTTAAGTCTAATTCATGACCATTTGATTAGTTTAGGTTTGCATCCAGTTTTTGATTCAGAAACCGCTAAATTGGTCCCTTATAAAAATTCGCAAACGGTCAGTCGAGCTTTATTGGGTGAAATTACAGATTTGGTGATTGTCGTAGGTGGTGATGGTTCATTGCTTCAAGCGGCTAGATCTTTAGTGAAATACAATACTCCCGTCATCGGGGTAAACCGTGGGCGTTTAGGTTTCCTAACAGATATCAAACCGACAGAAGTGTTATTTAAATTAGATCAAGTCTTGAAAGGTGAGTTTCAGCTAGATCGCCGTTTTTTATTAGAAGTCGAAGTTCGTAGTAAAAATGAACTGATTTATGATGCAATAGCATTGAATGATGTGGTGCTGCATTCAGGTAAGTCAGTCCATATGATTGAGTTTGATCTTCATATTGATGGTCAATATGTTTATCGCCAACACAGTGATGGTTTGATTGTATCGACACCTACGGGTTCAACAGCATACGCACTTTCTGGTGGCGGTCCAATTTTGCACCCAAGTATGGATGCGATCGCGCTAGTGCCAATGCACCCGCATACGCTTTCTTCTCGTCCGATTGTGGTGGGTGGTCAAAGTGAAATTAAAATTCAAATTCGTAAGAATCGAGTGTTGCCAATGGTGAGTGCTGATGGGCAACACAGTGTTTCTTTAAATGAAGGTGATTGGTTGCATATTCGCAAACATCCTTTCAAACTTACTTTATTACATCCACCTGGATACGACTTTTATATGGCATGTCGTACCAAACTAGGATGGAATCAAGATTACGATTCATTTCATCAGCAGGACTAAACATGAATATTGAACAAATGTTATCAGTTTTGGATGCAGACATCGTTGCTCGTTTAAGAACTGCCGTTGAAATCGGTAAATGGCCAAACGGTGTAGCTTTAACTCAAGAGCAGCGTCAGATTTCAATGCAAGCAGTCATTGCTTGGGAAGCTAAAAATCTGCCAGAAACAGAAAGATCAGGGTATATTGATAAAGGTCATAAAGAGGAAGGTGATGAATGTGATTCACATGTTCCAGAGCCAGAATTTCAACCTATACGTTTTGTATAATGTTCTATGCTTAAAAAAGACACCTGATGGTGTCTTTTTTTAATCCGAAGTTAAACTCGATGACGTGATTGCCAGTATTCTTGAGCCAAAGTCTGCGCTTGTGTAAATTTATCAGCCACATTCATGGTGTAAAGTGCGATTGCCATAGTTTCAATAACAGCCACCTCTCCGTAAGTATGTTGGGAATCACCTAACCATATTTCTTTGAAAGTATCTAAGTTCAACTCTTCTTCAATTGCTGAACGATCAGCTGTGAGTTTCGGAAGTTCAAGCTCATACAGTTCACCGTCTCGTATACCGCAAATTAAGGTTTTTGCATCTGGGTTTCGTTCAAATTCACCGCCTTCACCTTTAATCACCGCACTGTTAACGTAACCTAATTTGGCGGCAGTCTGTTGATGAGAACTGCGGTACGCAGGGTGAAATATCGCTTGTAAAGTGGCTTTGGCATTGAAGGGATTGATGAGTCGTGAAAGCGTATGAATGGGTGAGCGTAAGCCCATGATATTGCGTAATGCAATTAAGTCACTCAAGGTAGGTGAAATGGCTTCGAGTGGTATATAGGCAAAGTTATGCTGATTCAGTTCTGATGCCACTTCGTTTTCATTTTGACAAATGGTATAACCTAAATACTCTAAAACTTGTTCTGTATATAATCGATTAATGGTATGTCCAGAAGCCCCATGCATTACAATACGATGACCATGTTTTGCTAAGGTTAACGCCGATAAGATAAACCACGGATAGTGTTTGCGTTTCCCCGCGTAAGAAGACCAGTCTAGGTCGACATCAATAGCTCTAAATTTAAGTTGATCACGAGTCGCTTGCACAAAGCCAGCCAGTTCATCTACAGATTCTTCTTTCACTCGTAAAAGCATTAAAAAAGCACCCAGCTGAACGTCTAATACCTCATTTTTTAAAATCATCTCAAATGCTTGATAGGCTTCTTCATAGGTCAGTGATCGCGCACCATTTTTTCCTTTGCCAAGAATACGAACAAATTGCGCAAATGGATGTTCAAAGTCTTTATATAAATTACGTTTTGTATTCATGATCAATGCAGTTGGATGTTCTTAATGACAGTGTAACGTGGAATGATGCTTCGAATAAAAGCTAAATATCAAATTCAATGATCAAGCATTATTTTTAGCTTTTGAGACTGACCAAATTGTATGAATTTTCAAGCGCTTTTGTCCATGACAACTGGAAAAAAACGGGATAGCATGAAAACTTATAAAAAAATGAAGTGTAAGGAACACAAGAATGTTGGCATATGATGCAGATTTAGAATTATTCCGTGATAATTTCAAACGTTTTATGAGTGAGCACGTTGCTCCTCATTATGAGCAGTGGGAACGTGAAGGAAAAATGCCACGTTCAGTGTGGAATGCACTTGGTGAAAATGGCTTCTTGTGCGTAGATGTTCCTGAAGAATATGGTGGTTATGGTGTCCCAACAGAATATTCTTTAATGTTGGTTGAAGAGTCGGCACGTGCAGGTTATAGCGCATTATCGACAGGTATTTCATGTCACTCAGAAATTGCAGCACCATATATTTTGCACATTGCAAATGAAGAACAAAAAAAATATTGGTTGCCAAAAATGGTTTCTGGTGAAGTGGTCGGGGCAATTGGAATGACAGAGCCAGGTGCTGGTTCTGATTTACAAGCCATCCGTACGAATGCCATTTTGAATGGTGATCATTATGTTTTGAATGGCTCTAAAACCTTTATTTCAAATGGTCAGCATGCAGACTTGGTTGTGCTTGCCGTTAAAACAGATCCTCAGGCACGTGCTAAAGGCGTCTCACTTCTATTGGTTGATACTCATTTAGAAGGGTTTAAAAAAGGCACAAATCTCGACAAAATCGGTTTGCATTCCCAAGATACCTCGGAACTCTTTTTTGACAACGTTAAAGTTCCAGCTGATCAGCTTTTAGGTCAAGCGGGTCAGGGATTTGCCTATTTGATGCAAGAATTACCACGTGAGCGGACAGCGATTGCTGCGACAGCATTAGGAGCAATTCGAGGTTCAATTGATGTGACAGTTCAATATGTCCAAGAACGTCAGGCTTTTGGTCAAAAAATTGGACAATTCCAAAATTCTCGTTTTGTTTTAGCACAAGCGAAAATCGATGAACTGGCTACAGCCGCTTTTTATAATCAAAACCTAGCATTGTATAAAGAAGGGAAATTGGATGTTGAAACAGCAGCTGCATTAAAAAGTTTCAGTACAGATATGCAAATGAAAGTGGCGGATAATCTACTGCAACTCTTTGGTGGCTATGGCTATATGACGGAATATCCTATTTCACGCTTCTTTGTGGATGCACGTATTCAACGAATCTACGGCGGAACCAACGAAATCATGAAAGAAATCGTAGCACGTGGCATGCTAGGACGTTAATTTTTATCCGTATTTACATCTTGCTTGAGGAATACAAGCGAGATGTATTCGAATGTGTTTTCAATTTTAAAACTTATAGAACGAACTGATTTTAAAAAAAAGATTAAAGCTATCCTATTCAATGTTCTTGTCTTTTTTCTAATTTATAGCGCGTATTGGATTGATGATTATTTCAACTGTATATTTTTAAGTCTTATTGCCATAAAGTTTGGTTGCTTAACATTTGAAAGCTAACTATTGTTATACTGTTTACATAACTGATTCTGTAAGGCGACATTACAATGATCAACGATGATCAAAACACGACGAATTCTTTAGACTTAGCTAAAATCCGCGAAGATATCGACTCAGTAGATCAACAACTCCAACAACTGATTAACCGTCGAGCACGACTTGCTGAAGCTGTAGCAAAAGCAAAATTTGCTTCTGAAGAAAATCCAATGTTTTATCGTCCTGAGCGTGAAGCACAAGTTTTGCGTAATGTGATGGAGCGTAATGAAGGTCCTTTATCTGACGTGACGATGGCGCGTTTGTTTAGAGAAATTATGTCTGCGTGCCTTGCTTTAGAAGCACCACAAAGCATTGCTTTCCTTGGTCCAGTAGGAACTTACACCCATTCGGCAGTACTGAAGCATTTTGGACATGATGCGGTTGTGCGCCCACTTCCTACAATTGATGAAGTGTTCCGTGAAGTCGAAGCAGGCAGTGCACATTATGGTTTAGTTCCTGTTGAGAACTCATCCGAAGGTGTGGTTAACCACACGCTTGATTGTTTTAAAGCGTCACATTTAAATGTGATTGGTGAAGTTGAATTACGTATTCATCATCAATTTTTGATTTCTTCAAATACGCGTAAAGACAGCATTAAACAAATCTATGCGCATCAACAAACTTTAGCTCAATGTCGTGGCTGGCTCGATGCTCATTATCCAGGTGTTGAACGTGTGGCTTTGAGTTCGAATGCTGAAGCTGCTCGCCGTATCCGTAATGAATGGCATTCTGCGGCAATCGCATCTGAAACAGCTGCGAGCTTATATGATTTAGAAATCTTACATAGCAATATTGAAGATAATCCAGAAAATACAACACGCTTCTTAGTTATTGGGCGTGAAAAAGTACCACAAAGTGGTAATGATAAAACTTCTTTATTGATCTCTGCACATGACCGTGCAGGTGCGTTATTAGAAATTTTAGCGCCGTTCGCTAAACATAACATTAGCTTGACCAGTATCGAAACAAGACCTGCTTTGCCTGAAAAATGGGCTTATGTATTCTTTATCGATTTAGAAGGGCATATCGAACAAGAGAACGTACGTGCGGCTGTCGAAGAAATTCGTCCATTAGTCAAAGAAATCCGTGTTCTTGGTTCATACCCAATTGCGGTACTTTAAAAAGAGTTGAAACTTAGATATGTCTCAACCTTTATTTAAAAAAGTTGCATTTATTGGGCTAGGATTGATTGGATCAAGTTTAGCACGTGTCATTCAAGCACATGGTCTTGCTGAAAATGTTGTGGCATCTACGCGATCTGTTCAAACGTTAGAAGATGCTAAAGCTTTAGGTTTGATTAGTGAAGGATATGCTGATGCCAAAGATGCAGTGGTTGATGCAGATTTAATTGTTCTTGCTTTACCCGTGAGAGCTACACAATCTGTATTAAACTCGATCAAATCTGTGATTACTCCTGATACTATAATTACAGATGTGGGCAGTACCAAAGGCAATGTGGTTGAGGCTGCAATTGCGGTTTTTGGTGAGCATTTACCCGCAGGTTTTGTTCCAGGGCATCCAATAGCTGGTGCTGAACATACTGGTGTTCATGCAGGTAAAGTAGATTTATTTGCTAACCACAAAGTGATATTAACGCCGTTAGCAACAAGTGCTGAGTGGGCAGTGCAAAAACTGATTCAGTTATGGCAAGCTGCTCAAGCTGAAGTAATTTGTATGGATGTGGAAAAGCATGATGAAGTGCTTGCGCATACAAGTCATCTGCCACATTTAATGGCATTCAATTTGGTTGAGCAACTGGCAAATCGTGAAGATAATCTGGACATTTTCCGCTATGCAGCTGGTGGTTTCAGAGACTTTTCTCGCATTGCGGCGAGTGATCCACAAATGTGGCATGACATATTCTTTGCCAATAAAAAAGCGATTTTGAATGCTGTTGATGGCTTTGAGAACCAATTGGCTCATATTCGACAGCTCATTGAAAACGAAGATTCAAAAGCACTCATGGGATTGCTTGGACATGCTCAAGCAGCACGCCAACATTTTAACCATATGCTTGCCAAGAAACCTTTAATGGAGAACAAAACTGTGACACAGCAATTTACTATTCTGCCGGGTGCTAAATCATTTTCTGGAAAATTTAGCGTGCCAGGTGACAAATCTGTGTCACACCGTTCAATCATGTTTGGTGCGATCGCTGAAGGTACAACACATGTTACTGGTTTCTTAGAAGGTGAAGATGCCTTAGCAACACTTCAAGCATTCCGTGATATGGGTGTAAATATTGAAGGTCCAAAAAATGGTGAAGTCACCATTCATGGTGTAGGAATGCATGGCCTTAAAGCTCCAGCAAGTGAGCTTTATATGGGTAACTCTGGGACTTCGATGCGTCTTCTGTCAGGGATGTTGTCTGCGCAAAAATTTGACTCAGTAATGACTGGTGATGCATCGTTGAGCAAACGTCCTATGGAACGTATTGCAAAGCCACTCCGTGAAATGGGTGCTCAAATTCAAACAACAGGTGAGCGTGGCACACCGCCAGTATCGATCACAGGTAATCAGCAACTTAAAGGTATTCATTACGATTTACCGATGGCTTCTGCACAAGTGAAGTCTGGCATTCTGCTCGCTGGTTTATGGGCAGAAGGTGTAACGTCGGTGACTGAGCCAGAACCGACACGTGATCACTCTGAGCGTATGTTACGTGCATTTGGGTATGATGTGAAAACTGAAGGTAACCGTATTTCTTTAAAAGGTGGTGGTAAGTTAGTTGGCACGAATATTCAAGTGCCTTCAGATATTTCATCTGCTGCGTTCTTTATGGTGGGTGCTGCCATTACTGAAAATTCAGATGTAACACTTGAGGCAGTGGGTATTAACCCTACTCGTACTGGGGTGATCGAAATTTTGAAGCAAATGGGGGCTGATATTTCAGTCGAGAATGAACGAATTGCAGGTGGTGAACCAATCGCTGATATTCGAATTCGTGGCACTCGTACTTTGAAAGGCATCCACATGCCTGAAGATCAAGTACCTTTAGCGATTGATGAATTCCCAGCATTATTTATTGCTGCAGCTTGTGCTGAAGGTCAAACAGTGTTAACTGGTGCAGCTGAACTTCGTGTAAAAGAGTCTGATCGAATCCAAGTGATGGCTGATGGATTGAAAACAATGGGTGTTGATTGTACGCCTACGGATGACGGTATTATTATTGAAGGTAAAGGTAAGTCTGGTGATTGGTCTGCTATCTTTACAGGTGGTGAAATTGAGTCACATCATGATCATCGTATTGCCATGAGTTTCTCTATTGCGGGTCTGCGTACTTCAGGCGCAATTAAAATTGTGGGAACTGAAACCGTTGCAACAAGTTTCCCAACATTTACTCAACTCACTGAACAAGCGGGTTTATCTATTCAAGTTAGTGAATAATACGACCAAAGATTTGTATATTTCTTTTCAAACAGCCAAGCAAAAGCTTGGCTGTTTTGTTTATATTGCTTATTCTAATTCTATATAATTAAAAAGCCTTTGGATGAGGAAATGAAAAAATTACAATTTTTAGTTGATCAAACGAAATACGCTAAGGCTCATTCAAGTCATTCTCATGATAATGCACAAACTTACGTTACAGCATTGTTATCTGAACAGTTGGTGCAACATGGATTTCACACTCAAACTACGAATCCGCATGAATTAGAAGTCAGTGTCTCTGATCACCCAATCGCTTTAGGGGTGAACTGTAATCAACCAGATGGCGAAGGACATTTTGTATGTGAAATAAGTGCGCATGCAGATGAGGAACAGGATTGGTTCCAAAAAATTGAGACGCAGAGTGTGATTAAACAACTTGCGCAAGCAGTAGAGCAGACATTAAAAGAAGATGAGTCGTTCCAGTCGCTAGAGTGGAAATCCTAACGAGGAATAAAACAAACCCAATGTAAAGAATCTACACTGGGTTT
Organism: Acinetobacter sp. 25-47-130; assembly: GCF_056779705.1. NCBI lineage: Bacteria > Pseudomonadati > Pseudomonadota > Gammaproteobacteria > Moraxellales > Moraxellaceae > Acinetobacter > Acinetobacter sp. 25-47-130. The sequence continues at coordinate 140,497 of NZ_JBWYII010000003.1, forward strand.
TTCTGAAACACGTAATATTTATATTAAGCCGTAAGGAAGCGAGTGATCGCGACGCGAAGTTGCTTCAAATAACCTGTGAAGAAGTGATTAGCACCAGGTAGCACTGTAATAATATGGCGTTGAGGCTTTGCCCATTCAATTAAATCGGACAATAAAGTGACTTCATCTGCCTCACCATGAATAAACAGAATATCACCTTTAATTGCTGGAGTAACATAGTGACGGATACCAGCAACTGTGGCTGTTGGTAAACCACATAGAATGACTTGTTCAGGTTGAATTTCTTGAGGTAGTGCATGATATGCCTTCGCCATAACATGTGCACCAAAACTAAAGCCTCCAACATAGAAAGGCAATGTAAGGTGTTTTGCACGTACTTGACGAATGACTTCTAAAATATCTTCTGTTTCACCAAATCCTTCATCGTGAACCCCTTCACTTTGACCTGATCCACGGAAACTTGGACGATAAACGATATAACCACGCTCAAGGAACATTTGAGCTAACAGAGTGGGAACTTTGTGCTGAGGAGTACCACCTTGAAGCGGGTGAGGGTGACAAACGACCGCAAATCCTTTTACTTCAGACTGAGGATAATCTACAAAAACCTCAATTTTGCCAACAGGGCCTTGAATGAACATTTGTTCAGACATAAAAATACCGATTAACGTGCAGGAGAATCGTATATTTTAACGTCAATAATTAAAAAAAACACAATTGGAAATAAAATAAGTCTACTGTTATAGTTTGATTAATTGTTTTTTGATCAGGTTTCTATGTTTGCCTTAATTTCTCCTGCTAAGACATTAGATTATGAATCTACACTTCCAACTGATGAACATACTTTACCAAGATTGCTTGACCATTCACAACAGCTTATAGACGTAAGTCGTAAACTGTCTGCTTCAGAAATCGCCAAATTAATGAGTGTGAGTGAAAAAATTGCGAATCTGAACGTGGAACGCTTTAGAGATTGGCAATCAGACTTTGATTTATCAAATTCACGCCAAGCAATATTTGCCTTTAAGGGCGATGTTTATACAGGTCTGGATGCGTATTCGCTTACGCAAGCTGATTTAGAATATGCTCAATGCCATTTAAGAATGCTATCGGGTCTCTATGGATTACTTCGACCACTGGATTTGATGATGCCTTATCGTTTAGAAATGGGCACGAAATTAGCAAATCCACGCGGTCACAATCTTTACGAATTTTGGGGAGATGAAATTACCCAATTGATCAACCAAGATTTATCAGAAGCCAAGAGTGATTTATTGGTCAATATCGCATCCGATGAATATTATAAATCGGTGAAAGAAAGCAAAATTAAAGCTGAAATTATCAAGCCCGTATTTTTAGACCAGAAAAATGGAAAATATAAAGTAATAAGTTTCTATGCAAAAAAAGCGCGTGGATTGATGGCACGTTATATTATCGAAAATAAACCTAATACTGTGGATGATCTTAAATCATTCAATACGGATGGCTATTATTTCGATGCTGAAAGTTCTTTGAAAGGTGAGCTCGTATTTAAACGTGATGAGCAGGCTGCTTGAAAATAAATAGGCGGTAGCTGGGCAAGGTGTCTGATGATTGATTCATATTTAAAACAGTTGAGAAGATACTGGGCCGCTACTGCACAACAGCTTGAACTATCCTCAGAGGATTCCATATCTATTCTTGATAGATTAGAAGTTCATTACAGTGAGCCTCATCGGCATTATCATACAGTGCAGCATATCGTTGAATGTATGGATCACTTACAATTGGTTCTACCAAATTTAAAAGATCCTTTATCAGTCTCTATAGCTCTTTGGTTTCATGATGTCATTTATGAGCCTAAGGCACACGATAATGAACAACAAAGTGCTGATCTGATGCTGAACATCATATCTCCCCACATGGAGATGAGGAGATGTGAGAAAATTTATCAGTGGATATTAGCGACCAAAGAGCATCGTGCTTCAGTTGATTCAGACCTTAACTATTTACTTGATATTGATCTTGCAATTCTCGGTTCAAACGCCAAACGTTTTGAAGAATATCAGCAGCAAATTCATCAAGAATTCAGTTGGGCACCCTCTGAACTTTATACACTAAAACGAAATGAAATTCTTAATAGCTTTTATCAAATGGAATCCATTTATAAAACAGAATATTTTCATGACACATTAGAAAATCAAGCCAAACAAAATTTAGAGCGAGCATTCGTTAGGCTGATTTGAAAGCAGCTAATGCGCGCTGTCGACTCATCTTTAAATCAACAATAGGTTTTGGATAATTGAGTTTAAGATTCGGATTTTTAGCATAAGGCTCATGAATGATTTTCGCATCAAGATGAGCTAATTCAGGTACCCATTTGCGAATATAATCACCTTGACTATCAAATTTTTGTGATTGACTAATGGGGTTAAAAATACGGAAATAAGGTACAGCATCTGTACCTGTTGAAGCACACCATTGCCAGCCACCATTATTTGCCGCTAAATCCCCATCTATCAAATGTTGCATAAACCATTGTTCGCCTTTACGCCAGTCGATGAGCAAATTCTTACTAAGGAACATGGCGACAATCATTCTGACACGATTGTGCATCCATCCTGTTTGAAGCATTTGACGGATTCCAGCGTCCACAATTGGAATACCCGTTTGTCCAAACTTCCAAGCATTTAATTCATTGGGTGCATCACGCCATGGCACATTAGATGTATTTAAATTGAATGGTTGATATTTCGATAATCTTGGAAAGTCAAACAGGATGTGTTGATAAAATTCTCGCCATAATAACTCATCTAACCAAGTTTGTTGACCATCAGAGTAGAGATGAAAATTGCCATTTGAGCGACTAAAAATTGCAGCCAAACATTGTCGAATCGAAATAATTCCTAGATTTAAATACGGTGATAATTGACTGGTTGCATCAATGTTTGGAAAGTCGCGTTGTTGTTTATAGGGCTCTAAATTCTCGTCAACAAATTTCTCGAGCATTTGTCGTGCATATGATTCTCCAACAGGCCATTGATATTTAATCTGAGCATCAGGATAAAAATCATGTATCGATGGAATTTTGGAGGTATGAAAGCGTTGTATAAGCTCATGAGGCTGTACTTTCGGTACAGCGAGTGGTTGAGGAACAGAGATATTCAATATCTCATAGCATGCACGTTTATAAGCACCAAAAACTTGGTAAGGCTGGTGCGTCTTATTACGAATTGATCCAAATGGGAAAATTGTGCGGTCATGATAATACTCTACAGTTACTTGATGCGATTCTAATAAGGTTTGGACTTGTGCATCACGATTCAACTCATTCACGCCGATCTCGATGTTAGCGTGTATCGCAGTAATTTGATATTTTTTTGCGAAAGTTAATAATCTAGCTGGTACATCATCCCATTGGGGAACGATTTCCACTACAAGTGGGATATTGAATTGCTTTAACTCACTTTCAAGTGATTTAAGTTGGCGAAGATAAAAGTCAATTTTAATCACTGCATCATCATGCAATTTCCATTGTTCAGGCGAAAGTATCACCACTGCACAAGTATTCCCATGCCGGTTTGCCTCCATTAACGCCGTGTTGTCCCTAACTCTTAAATCCTGACGAAACCAAATGAGATTCATATGATTAATATCCAAATATCCTCAGGAAATTATAAGAATTTGAGTCATTTAAATCGTTAAGCATTGTAATTTTTTGCATAAAAAAAAGGCGAAGCAGAAGCCTCACCTTTTGTCCTAAAATCCGTAGATTTTAGTGGTGGTGACCACCTACACCGTGAACGTGACCGTGATCTAACTCTTCTTGAGTTGCTTCACGGATTTCAACGATTTCAACATCAAATGTTAAGTCTTGACCAGCAAGTGGGAAGTTAGCATCAACGATTACGTTTTCGCCTTCAACAGCTTTAACAGTCACAATTTGAACGCCATCATCAGTTTGCGCTTGGAATTGCATACCAGCTTCGATGTTGTCTACGCCTTGGAACATTTGTTTAGGTACTTCTTGAACTAAATCAGTGTTGTACTCACCATAAGCTTCAGCAGCAGGAATCGTTACTGTGAATTTGTCACCAGTCGTTTTACCTAACATTGCTTTTTCTAAGCCAGGGATAATGTTGCCAGCGCCTTGCAAATATGCAAGTGGTTCACCTTGAGATTGATCGAGAGTTTCACCCTCTGCATTAGTCAATTTATAGTTAAATAAAACCACAAGGTCATTTGCAATAACTGTCATGTTAATGATCCATTCAAATATTTTAAGGGTACATCATAAAGTGAAAACCAATTTTTGTAGACAATTTTCTAAAAAAAATGCAGTTTCGATAATTTATAACGCTTAAATATTACATTGGGGCGTCTTTTAGATTTTTCAATGCAATTTGATTTTAGGTGCTATTTTTCTGGTCACAAAATCTTTGGCTGTGAGTAACCCTGCCTGTGCATAACCATAAATCGTGGCTTGATGCAGTCGGTAAAGCGATACATACATCGACTTCGCCACAAATCCTTGAACATTGACCTGACCAAGTAATTCACCGACTGCTTTATTCTCACTTAAAGATACAAGTGAGCCTTTGTCAGAAAAATTGAACATCGGTTGTGATTTTCCTGAAATTCGCGCTTTCATTGCATCAACGAGGAAAGCAGCCTGTTGACTTGCAACTTGCGCACGCGGTCCTAAAGCTGTTTCACGGGCATCTAAAATACAGTATGCGCAATCACCGAAAGCAAAAACATTCGGATCTGCTTTTGTTTGGAGTGTTGCAAATACGTGTAAGCGACCCATACGATCTTTTTCGAAGCCTTCTAGGTTTTGAATCACTGCTGGAGTTTTAATGCCTGCAGCCCAAACTTTTAATTGTGCTGGAATTGAACTTCCATCATTAAAGTAAATTTGATCAGCATCCACTTTTTCGACACGCTTAGACGTTAAAATATCCACATTCATGCGCTTAAGCTGCTTGGTGCTATGGTCTGACATTTTTTCAGAAAGAGCCGGTAGAATACGATCCGCGCCTTCAATTAGTGAAATTTTGACGTTTTTAGGGTCAATTTTATTAAGACCGTATTTAAAGAAGTTTTGTTTGGCTTGAACTAATTCAGCTGCAAGCTCAACGCCAGTTGCACCTGCACCTATAATGCCAATATGCAGCTCACGATGGTCATTATTATTTTGAGCTTCGATATAAAGATGAAGTAGATGCTGCTGGAACTGTTCAGCCTGTTTTGGATTATCTAAATAGTGACAATGTTCTTGCACACCTGAAGTATTGAAATCATTGGAAACCGAACCAACCGCTAGAATAAGAGTGTCATAACTTAGCGTTAAATGATCAGTCGATTGATCATAGGTTGACGCCACAGGTTTGAGCAATTGAATGGTCTTGGCTTCACGATCTAATTGTTCGAATTTACCCAATACAAACTCATAATGATGCTTCGCAGCATGACCAAAATAGTTTGTTTCTTCATCACTTGGGCTTAACGTACCTGCTGCAATTTCATGTAAAAGTGGTTTCCAAATATGTGTAAGCTTTTGGTCAACTAATGTAATTTTTGCTTTTTTAGATTTGCCCAGCGTGTCACCCAGTTGTGTTGCTAGTTCTAAGCCACCAGCACCACCACCCACAATGACAATATGATGAAGATTCGACATTTAATATTCCTATTTTTATAGCGTCATAAATAAAAAAGAGATGGGGGTTAATATGCCATCTCTTTTTTAAAGAATTGTTCTTTTTGTATTACAAGTTACAGATTTACAATAAAAAACTGCAATCAGTTTAAAGGATAGATTTTTGCTTGATTTGCACTGCTAGATCCGAAACTAAATAATTGTTTAAACCAATTCAAAATACTTTCAAACCATGATGCTTCATCAATTTGAAGTTCATCCTCAATCAATACCGTTTGAATGAGTCGATTATTTTGATAGATATGAATACGTGCCAACTGCTGAATTTGCGCTATAGGTGCGGTTAATGATTGTGTTAGTAGCTCGACGTTCATATGCGTTTGAGTTTGCTGTAAAGGCTCAAGAGCTGAAGTGAATCCAAAAGCATCTGTTTGAATCAAACGATGAGTTTGATTGTCAAAATTACGCATATCAATCATTTGATTCGTGTTATACAAAGAGGTCGTCACGATACTTGGCTTTTTAGTTTCGACTCTGAACATTTTTAAGGTCGATGCGACTACAGGGAGTTCAGCAATTAGTTGCTTATTTTTAATTGCAATTTCATTGCGTGTATAAGCATAGGATAGGTTTAAAAGTTGATGTGCGATTTCAGCGCGTTTGAAGCCACTTTGAGCACCGAGTACCACAACAATAAGTCTTCTTTGATTGAGCTCAAATTGTTGAGTTGGTCGGTTGGCTGTAAGTGCAAGGTTATAGCCTGCAGCACGAGTAAACCCTGTTTTTAAACCATCAACAGTAGCATCTTGTTTTAGTAAGATATTCGTTGCACGGTGAAAATGCTGATTGTAAGTAAAACTTTGCTGTTTCGAGTAGTCAAGGTAATCGGGTGTTTCATTGGTGAGTGCTTGTGCGAGCACGGCTAAATCATGCGCTGTTGAATAGTGCATATCCATTGTAATGCCCGCAGGATTGGCAAAGTTTGTATCTTTCATGCCAATTGCTTTGGCTTCTTGATTCATGCGTTGAACAAATGCAGGCACTGATCCTGAAATTCGTTCAGCCAATGTGACAGCAGCATCGTTGGCAGACATGATAATTAAGCCTGCTAAAAGCTGATCAATCGTAATTTGTTGAGTCGGCTTCAGATACATCTGAGACTCATCCCATTGAACTACATTGACAACTGGTGTGGCAGTAATAACTTCATTTTTGTTAATTTTACCTGCTTGAATGTCTTTCAGAACGATGTATGCCACCATCATTTTGGTTAACGAAGCTGGTGCACGTTGGACATGGCTATTGTGTTCAGTAATGACTTGACCTGATTGTGGATCTAAGACAGTCCATGCTTCAGCTTCTAAACTTTCTGGTGCAACTTCGAACAAGGAAGCATGTGTGATATTTACAATAAAAAAACTAAAAATTATGAGTAGAGCAGAGTAGAGTTTCAACGGGTTTACCTATATAAGCCAATCCAATGGCATAGATCATCAAGCACACCGCATGCTATGCCTTTTTTTTCTGAAACTCTAGTCAGATTTGTAGACAATTAATACGAATCGCGCAACTCCAAGTAAAAAAATGCTACTCTAAATACAAGTTGGTTCTATAGTTTCTCAATTAAGACATTATGTTGCATTATCAGATCGAATTTGACGACTTTCGTCAGCATCTCATTCACGTTACTGTTCGTTTCGTTGCTCAACCAACTCAAGTATTGAGCTTGCCAACTTGGATTCCAGGAAGTTATCTCATTCGAGAGTTTTCAAAACATATTGAGTCTGTTCGTGCCTATGATGAAGATGGTCGAATACTCAAGATTCGTAAAAATGAAAAAAATAAGTGGCAGTTATTTAATACTGATTTTGAGCTGATTACGGTTGAGTACGACGTCTATGCATACGACCTCTCAGTACGTGGTGCTTATGTTGATGAAACACGCTTATATGTGAATCCTGCTTGTGCATGTTTAGGTTTAGAAGGACAAGAAGATAAAGCGGTAGAAGTTGAGTTATTTTTGCCAGATGAATTGAAACATTTCCAACTCGCTACAGGATTGGCATCTAAAAGTTTAGTGCGTGGTCGCTATACGCTTAAGGCAAAAAACTACGCTGAATTGATTGATGCACCATTTGAGCTTGCAGATCAAACTCGTTTTGCTTTTGAAGCAAATGGTATTCCGCATGAGTTTGTGGTCTCTGGCAAACATGCGATGAATATCGAACGTATGAAACAAGACATTGAGAAAATCTGTGCGACAGAAATATCGATGTTTGGTTCGGCACCTTTCGAAAACTACACCTTTATGACCATCGCGACGGGTAATAGTTATGGTGGTTTAGAGCATCCGAACTCAACCAGTTTGATTTCTCCACGTGATGATCTACCTAAGTCCAATGAGCCTGTTGAACCTTCCGCTGATTATCAGCGTTTCTTAGGTTTGTGTAGCCATGAATATTTTCATTCATGGTTGGTGAAATTTATTCGCCCTGAAAATTTTGTGAATTATGATTTAGACAAAGAAGGCTATACCTCTTTGTTATGGATTTTTGAAGGCTTTACGTCCTACTATGATGATTTGATTCTACTGCGTAGTGGTGTGATTTCTCAGGAATCTTACTTGAAGTTGTTAAAGGCGCAGATCGATCGTTATTTGCAAAATCCAGGTCGTTTTGTTCAAACTGTTGCAGAGTCAAGTTTTGATGCATGGGTCAAATTCTATCGTCAAGACGAAAACTCTAACAATGCTGGCACAAGTTACTATAACAAGGGTTGCTTAGTAGCGCTGTGTCTAGATTTAGGTTTACGTTTAAGAGGTTCAAGTCTTGATGCATTGATGCGTAAGCTGTATGAAAATGCGCAAAAGGGTATACAGGTTCATGAACGTACCATCTATGAATTATGCCAAGAATTAACAGGTGATGATTGGTCTGAACAAATTAATCATTTGATTAATACCACGGATGAGTTACCGCTTGATCAATTGTTCCCTGAATTTGGCTTAGACTATGTTTTAAAGCATGATAAATCTTTACCATTTGGTTTAAAACTTGTAGATAAACCTGAAGGTGTATTAATTCAGTCTGCTCGTCGTGATGGCGCAGGTGTTAAAGCTGGGCTTTCTGCTCATGACATTATTATCGCAGTTGATGGTTTAAAGGCGACCACTAAGCAACTCGATAAGTATGCAAAATTGGAAGGTACTTTTAATGTGCATGCTTTCCGTCGTGATGAATTAATGCAATTTGAAGTTCAATCGGGTGCTAGTGAACTCACTGAAGTAGATCTTAAGGTTTCAGATCAATCTAAAGCTGAGAAATGGCTTAAAGCTTAATTTGCCTAGGTCATAAAATTCATGAAAAACCCATGCTTAGCTATGGGTTTTTCATAACTCCAGTTCTCGTCTTAGAACTTCCAAACGCTTTTCAAATATTGTTTTGTCTTTTGAGTATTTTTCAAAAGCAATTTGAACCTTTTTTATAGATTCTTTTCTTCTGTTTATGTCGGTTTCTGAGGCGTAATTTTGACCATAATTTACCTCACTTAAATGAGCTTCTGAAACAAGTCTATGAGCAGAATCTATAGCAGTTTCAAAAGTTCTTAAAACTTCTTTAAAATCTTTATGCTTGTTCACATTTTTTTCTTGATTAAGCCACTGTTGAAGATTTATTAATTTGTCGTAGTAATACAGATTATTGAATTTATCTTCGTATTTTTGCTCTTCTAAATCAAATGAGCTGTATAATTCATGACCTTTAGCGCGGATGAGTGAGTTTTTTAATTGGTATAAGATGGTGTGATATTGATTTGAAATAATCTTGAGTTCTTCAAACTTGGATAAAGTTTCAATTGCTCTATGGAATTTATAGGCATCTTTCCATGATTCTAGGGACTTCAGTACGAAATATAGGCTGATCTAAGCTGTGATTATCCCAAGAAATTCAGCTAAAGATAAGATTTCAAGACAAATATAGTTATCACAATAGTGAGATAACTTGTTTTCATTCAATGCATAAAAGAAGTAGTAAAGAATTGATAAAAATAAAAGAAGCGTAATAGCCTTTAGGAAAGCTTTTTTTATGTTCATAAGAAATCCTTATTCTTTTGAATAGGATAATTAAACTTTTAAAATTAATAAAGAAATAAAAAAGCTCACATAATGTGAGCTAAATTTGTGTCATAAATGATCAACAAAAAACATTAGTTCCCTCGATAGGTTGAATAACCATATGAACTTAATAACAACGGAATATGGTAATGATCTAAACTACCATCAATCAAAAAAACCACTGGCACTTCTGGGAAGAAAGTACGCTTGTTGTTTGCTTTAAACCAGTCACCAGTTTTAAAAGTTACTCTGTAAACACCTTTTTGAAGATCTGTTTCAGCTGGATATAGAGCCTTGATACGACCATTTTCATCCGTTTTAGCTTCGTTGAGCTTTACCCATTTTTCACCCTGCTGCGCTTCAAGGGTAACTGCAATATTTGAGGATGGAAGACCAGTTTCTTGATTAAGCACATGAACACTTAAAGGATTTGCCAAAGTGAATGTTGAAAATGCAAAACCTGAAAGAGCAAGCGTAAATTTTTTCATAAGTATCAACTCACAATAAGCAAATAATCGAAAAAGTGTACTTAAAATGAGAGATTATTTAAGTTAATTTATGTATAAAAAAAGGATGCAATCGCATCCTTTTTACTTTTTATACAATAGCTTGAGCTTAGCGTGCGCGTCCACGTGGAGCTTTTGTATTTGGGCGAGTAGTACCATTGGTCTTACGACGTGGTTTCTCATGTTCTTCCATTTGCCAAATACGTTTAGTACCCGATTTTTTCTTAGTACCATCTTTATTGACTTTCTTATTAATCGGCTTGCCACCTGTACCGCCTGGTTTCTTCACATAAGAGCGTGAGCGGTATGGCTCTTCTGCAGGAACATTTTGAAAGTCAGGATAAAGTAATGGTTCAATTTCTCTAGTTTCGCCAGATTCAAGACCCATCTGTACTAAGTCGATTGATCCAATTTTAGTGCGAATAAGACGTAAAGTTGGGAAACCTACTGCTGCAGTCATACGTCGAACTTGGCGGTTACGACCTTCGCAAATCGAAATTTCAACCCAAGAAGTAGGTACAGAAGCACGGAAACGAACAGGAGGATCACGATCCCATAACCACTCAGGCTGTTCAACTTTTACAGCTTTTGCGGGTAGAGTCATACCGTCTTTAAGCTCTACACCTTTACGAAGCTGTTCTAAAGCCTCTTCAGTCACATCACCATCAACTTGAACCAAATAAGTTTTAAATTTCTTATTGGCAGGGTTGGTAATATACTGATTTAAACCACCATGGTTGGTTAAAAACACTAGACCTTCAGAGTCCATGTCTAAACGTCCAGCAAGACGTAAAGTCGGATCGTCAACGAAATCAGACATTGTCATATGCGCTTCGTCTTTACGAAACTGGGAGAGAACGCCATAAGGTTTATTGAGAATGACGATTTTCATATAAAAACTTCAATAATGTGCAAATAGTGAAAGGTCTGACTTATCAAGAATTTATGAACATCCTGAATTGATCTGAGGATTCGATCATTGAAGTCAAACAAAATAAATCGGGGAATTGGTGACTATTATGCGTGATTCAAAAAAGAAAGTATCGTATTGATCAAAAAAAATATGTAATTCTGACGATTTAATCGGTATAAGCAGGCTTTTATTGGTTTCTGACAAGTGCTTTTAATTTAAACAATACAATGCAAACGTCGATCAGACGCTAAAATTTAACTCAATTTAAGATGTTAGGTTGTATATGAAAAAAAGGATTATCGGATCACTCATTGCAATCAGTTGGATGCTTACTGCTTGTCAGCCCCCAAATTCAGGCGCAACAGCAGGAATACAATATCCATATTTATACTGGAAACTTCAACAGCAAGCGTTGACAGAGCCGTTGGCGATACCCGTTGAAGGAGTCAAAGTAACTCAAATAGCAGATACTTGGGGGGCAGCACGTTCAAATGGTCGTACACATCAAGGAATTGATATTTTTGCCAAACGAGGTACGCCTGTATTGAGTACAACACAAGGTATTGTAAGTCGTATCGGCACAAATAGTTTGGGAGGTAAAGTCATCTGGGTGGTAGGACCTCAGTTAAGTCGCCATTACTATGCACATTTAGATGAATATGCAGCACACATCCAAGAAGGTGACTGGGTTGAAGTCGGTGAAGTATTAGGATATGTGGGAAATACTGGCAATGCGATCAATACACCTCCACATTTACATTATGGAATTTATTTAACGAATGGTGCTACAAATCCATATCCATATTTAAAACCAGAGGAATAAGTCTCGTTAATACAAGTAAACAAATGAGAGAGCCTTGTAAGCCTCGTAACAAATATCAATTTTAATCCTCTGAAATTTATATAGCTTACACAATGGAAGTTACGATGCAGTATTTTGATACAGCTCTATGCTCGCAGTTTCATGCAAAAGGGTTATGGTTATTTGTACTGGTCTAATTCAAGTAAAAAAAGAATTCAAGATCCGTATCAAAAAACTGATAATCATGGAGATATGAAATGAGTAATCAATACAATCAAGATCAAAATGAGCAACAGCAACAAAATCACCAACAACGTCAACAAGGTCAACAGCCACATCAACAACAACCGAATCAGCAGCAACAGCAACAAGATCAACAGCAGCAGAATCAGCAACAGTCCCGTCAACAATCACAACAGCAATCTGATTTAGATCAACAAAATCGTTAATCCATTAATCATGAATTGAATGGGAATTTAGGGATGAATGCCCATTCTTGTCAGTAAATTCAAGCATTAACAATTTAAAGTGAATGACACGAGGAAGATAAGATATGGCGAATAAGTCCAAGTTAAAAATTAAAGATTTGAAAGATCAAATTAAATCGAGACTTAAGAAAATTTCTAAACATGAATCTAAATTAAAAGATTTAAAGAAAGCGCTCAAAAAGCGTAAATAGCAAAAGACCCTCATGTGAGGGTTTTTTTATGGAAGATCATTAGAGATATACAGTTTATGAACGAATCTTTGTGAAGCAATAATTTATAGTCAAGATTGAAATTAATCTATGATTTGAAATGATAAAAGATTATTATTCTCAATTAGAAGTTTGGAAATATTAGGGGTGTATTTATGAAAATGTATCAAGTTGATGCCTTTACTACAGCGTTGTTTAAGGGGAATCCTGCAGCTGTAGTGGTCAGTGAAGAATGGCTTGATACATCACTCATGCAGAATATTGCATTTGAAAATAATTTGGCTGAAACGGCTTTTGTTAAAATTATTGATGATGAAAATTATGAAATCCGTTGGTTTACACCTAAAGTTGAAGTCGATTTTTGTGGTCATGCCACTTTAGCGAGCAGTTATGTACTTTTTAATGAGTATACTCAAGCGAAAAAAATTAAATTTCATGTCAAAGATTTAGGAATTTTTACCATCACGCGACAAGATGATGGAAAAATTACAATGAATTTCCCTGTTCGAATCCCTCATTTAACTGAAGAGTTTCCTGAATTATTAAAAGAAGTGGTCGATCGCCCAATCAAGGAAATTTATCTAAATCAACAAGCTTATATTTTAGTCTTGGAAAGTGAACAAGATGTGCTTAATGCCAAACCTAATTTAGCCAATATTAATGCAATTGCTGAAGCATATGAGGTTAGCACTTGTATTACAGCATCCGATCATCCCGATATTGCTATAACTGCAGCATCAGAACAATATGATTATGTGGCACGTTATTTTGCACCACATAAAGGCATCAATGAAGATCCTGTAACAGGTTCTATGCATACAGGATTAGCACCCTTGTGGGCTGAGAAATTGAATAAAACAGAACTTATTGCTTTTCAAAGCTCAGAACGAGGTGGCGTGTTGTATTGCCAACTTAAAGAGAATCAAAGAATTGAAATTTCTGGCTATGCCAAACTTTATATGAAAGCTGAAATTTACCTTTAAAGCATAAACCCTATTGATCATACCCTTGTCAGGCGTGTGATCAATTTTTTTATATCAATAATTGGAAGAACAATGCTAACTCGTTTTAAAAAACTTTCACTTACTTTAATGATCGTTGCGGTCAGTTCTAGCGGTTTAGCACAACCTGTTTTGGTCAAGAATGAACAAAATATTGAAGAATACAAACTAGAAAATGGTTTACGGGTGATTTTGGCACCGATACCTAAAGAAAATAAAATTTTTATGAATATGGTGTATTTAACGGGAGCTTTGAATGACCCACAAGGTAAAGGTGGTTTAGCACATTTACTTGAGCATCTCGCGTTTAAAGGCACAGAAAATGTAAAAGGAGATGAGTTTCAACGTCGTCTAGATCAGCATACGCTCATGAGTAATGCGATGACTGACTACTATTCTACCCAGTATATGAGTGTCATCCGTCCAGAACAAAAAGCCATTGATGAAATGTTGTATCTGGAGGCAGAGCGAATGGATAAGCTCGTACTTCAGGAAAAATTTGTTCCGTCAGAAATCGCAATCGTAAAACGAGAGCGTGAGGTTCGAATGGATCAACCTTTTTCAGTATTGATGGATCAAATTTGGAAATCTGCTTACGGAAATCAGTATCTAGGTCGTCTACCGATTGGTGATTTAACTGAGCTTCAGTCAATCAACATGAAGGAACTGAATCAATTTTACCGACAATGGTATGCACCGAATAATGCAGTTCTAGTGATTGCAGGTAAATTTAATAAAGCGGATATCCTGAAAGCAGTGGATAAAAATTTTAATCAAATTCCTGCGCGTCAAATTCCTGAGTCAACCCAAGTTCCAATGCTTGATTCGACCAAGATCAAAGATCGTCAATTTATCGTGCAAAAGGGAAGTGATTTAGGCAAATACAATATTTATCTCAATGGCACCCAGCAAAAAACACAGACTGCACTCGCTTTAGCACCTTATTTATTTACAATGCAACCTAGTGGTCATTTGTACAAAGATATTGTAGAAACAGGTACGGCTACACAGGTTCAATCGACGACATGGTTAACACCAGATTTTAATCTTGTTTTTATGGGGGCAGTGTATGCTCCTAATCACGACGAGAAAAAAGTTGCCCTTTCTCTAGAGAAAGGAATTGAGAAAAAGCATCAATTTAATGAAACAGAATTAAATCGTGTCAAAAACATGATTAAAAATGGTCAAGAGAGCATGATGACCAATGCTTCTTCTGTGGGCGGTTTCATTAGTGATTATGTGGTTTCATCCAATGGGGATTGGGCAAAATATTTTAAAGATCAAGCAGAGATACAAAGTTTAAATGTCGATCAAGTTAATCAAGCAATAAATCAATTCTTGGTTGCTGAGCATCGCATTTCGGGAGACATACAACCTACGCCTGAGGATCAAAAAAAGGCACTCGAGCTAGACGCTCATGAGCAAGAATCAAAAACTTTAGATCAAGTGACAACTCAAGAAGAGCCTTTAAAAGACCCAGCTGTGTATAAGGCTGAAGTGGCTGAGCACTTAAAAAATTCCAAACAGTATGTTGAAAAGTTAGAGAAAAAAATCAAGCGTGGTATTTTGAAAAATGGGATGCATTATGCACTATTCCCAACGTCAACACGCGATGACAAAACTTACGCATCGATATCTTTAAATTTCGGGACAGCACAATCACTCAAGCATCAAGGTGAAGCACTAGGCTTTATGTCTTATTTGCTATTGAGAGCATCTGAGCAGTATAGCCTGCAAGATATTGCAGACAAATCAATCGAGGCGGGTGGTCGAGCATCTGCTTCAGCTGTTGATAATGGTATTGTGATTAACGTATCTGCGAAGAAAGAAAAATTTCCAGAATTCTTCAAGTTTATTGTCGACGTTATGAATAATCCGAAATTTGAGCAAAGTCAGTTTGACCTCATCAAATCGCAAACATTGTCGTCATTAAATCGACCATATACAGAGCCTGAAACTGTTGCAGGACTGACTATCGCTAGAATCGTAGAGCGATATGAACCAGATGATTTGCGATATCATTTTGAACCTGAGCTAGCAAAGCAGCAAATTGAAACCATCACCAATGATCAAATTAAAGCTTTGTACCAAAAGTATTTTACAACTCAAAATGGTCAAATATCGGTGACTGGTGATTTTGATGACAAAGCCATTCTGAAATATTTGAATTCATCTTTAGGTCAGTCTAAGACAAAAGAACCATACCAACGTTTGCAGGGCAGTCATATAGATTATCCTGCTCAAAAAGTTCATGCGCTGGCTGAACAGCGTCAATTTGGTAATTATCAAGCGGTTATTGCCATTCCAGTGGGTAATAATCATCCTGATGCAGAAGCATTATATGTGTTGAGCCATATTCTAGGCGAGTCACAATTATCATCACGCCTTGCCATGGAGTTACGTGAAAAAAATGCGTTGGTTTACAGCTTTGGAAGTAGTTTGAGTTTGGATAATTTTATCAATGCTGGTGCTCTAGGTGTAAGTGCTAATTATGCAGCAGGAAAATCAGCTCAAGTTTCTCAAGGTGTGCATAAAGTATTTACTGACTTATTAAAGAATGGTGTGACGGAGCAAGAGCTTGAAGCGGCTAAAGCCAATATTATGAAACAGCGTGTCACGAATTTAGAGGATGAGCGCCGTATTCATCGTGGATTGAACAGTCAGCTTGAGCAAAATAAAACACAGCTTTCAAGACTAGAGCGAGATCAGGCATTTGCAAAACTGACGAAGAAAGATATAGATGCAGCGATCAAAAAATATATTAAGCCTGAGTTTTTGGTTGAAGTTATGGCAGATCAGTATGGTAAACCACAACCTGACATGATTTCAAAGCCTAAAACTTAGAGCCACAATGTACGATTCAAAAAGGCTCATTCGATCGTGAATGAGCCTTTTTTTTTAAAGCTTATAAAATTGCTGCGCATTTTTACAAAATATCTGTTCAACAACTTCTGAATTATAGGCAGCGATTATGTCGCTAAAGGCATCAATGATATTTGTAAGTGATGTGCTCACTTTGTCCATTGGAAAGTTGGATGCAAACATGACACGATAAGGTCCAAAACATTGTAAAGCATGATTAATCATAGGAGAGACCAATTCAATGATTTGTTGTTTAGATGCTAGTGTTCGTCGTGTATGAAATTGATGACCCAAAACTGGCATGAAGAGTCCAGACATTTTTGTATATACATTCGGACATTGAGCTAATTCTGCAAGATCTTCTTTCCAGTGGAAATAGATATTGTCTCGCGCAGTTTGGGTGATTCCTGTGTGTTTACCTACTGGGCCGAATAAACCTGCTGGTGTGCCCAAATGATCTAAGACAATCGCAGTCTCAGGAAAACGTTTTGCCAAAGCAATAACATCTTTAAGCTGGCTAGAATAAACCCAAGCATCAAAGCTTAAATTGTACTGGGCTAAGGCTTCAAAACCTTTTAAAAATTTTCGATCAGTGTAGAGATGGGGATCATCGTTCCAAGCATGAATTCCGGGATCTTCATGATGTGCAGCCATTTTTCGAATACCACGAAAATGCGGAGATGCCTTTTTATGCATTTTAAGAATTTTTTTGAAATTGCTTTCACGAGGATCAGCTGTTGCAACGATTCCAGCCAATTTGATGTTTTCTTGAGAAAAAGGAAGCTGCTGAATAAATTGCGTTTCTTCTACAACGCCAGTTCCTTTTTTATGATGCCAGCTGGCTTCGACATGTACAACGCGGCTCACAGTATAATGTCCAATGTCTTTGTGGTAATCCGCTGGTAAATAGGGTGCTGTGATGTAATCTGTAAGTCCTACTGTCTCTATTAAATCTTTAGGTTTTACGAGACGAACGACTTTATCCAAGATTTTTGGATGTTTTCCAAAAAGTTTAACAGCTAAAGCGGCAGCATGCGGTGTGTGATAAGGATCCCATTGATGGATATGAGCATCGACGATGGGAAAGTTGAGTTGATTCATCGCTATCCTTAGTTGAGTCATCAATAAGAATAACATACGAGAAATTGATCAATTTTTGAATTGCATTTTCGTTTGAATATTAGAGTTTAAGCATTAAAAAAGCCCCCTAAAGGAGGCCCAATGCACACAATGCAAATCTATTTAATGTTCGTGGTCATGTTTATTTGCATGAAACTCTTCATTACGACGGAAGCGAAGGTAGTTCTCAAACTGTTCGCAGTATTCGTCATAATTATCTTCAAGCATCATATGAAACTGTTGCATGATATAAGACATCACTTGTTCTTTAGCATCACGCATTTCATTGCCATCTTTAAAGTTATTGGCAGCAACCCATGTATTAAAACGAGCAGTACCAAATAGCATCGCAGCACTGACTTGACCACGAGCATCGGCTGGTTTAACAGTAGAACCTTTTTCAACACGGCAAAATTCATTGGCTTGCTTAATAAATTCATCAGCACGTTCGAAGAAAATCGCATTCAATGCTTCTTCTTCAGTGACATCAGTCGCTTGAATCTTTTGAACCATGAATTGTTCCTAATAAATAACCTAATTCAAGCACTATTATAGGCAAAGGCTTGCATAAACTAAACCTTTCACTTAATCTAAAAATAGCCTAAGTAATTTTTATGAGCCTTTCTATGCAAGATGCTATCGCAGTTCAAAATTTAAAAAGTGATATTGCGTTACTGAGACAGAATATTTGGCCACCTGTCGATCTTGCAAATGTCGAAGGTCTACCCATTTATTATGGTAGCAAAGAGCAAGTTGCTGCATATTACCAGCAGTGGACAGGTCTAATCGAAAGGGCACAAGATTTATTTCAACCTTTTATGGAAGACGAGGTTTTAGATGCCATTCATTTACCGAGTCATCTAAATTTACCGCTGTTTTATTTTCATGTAGATCGAATTCGCATTAACAAAACACGTGCAAAGGAATCAAAGACTTTTCGTGGTATTGCCAGTGTGTTAGAGAAGTGTGGGCAGTTTGAGCCTGAACAAGTTTTAGCAATGAGTCGCTGGTTGGATCATGATGACACTGCTGCATTAGTTGCGCATCGCGAATTTATAGATTTAAGAACTTATGTATTTCAGCATGGGCAAAGTGAATATACGAGAACACGTTTTTATGTAAATGGTATTGTCTTAAGTGTTGAGCCTCATTTCGAGTTGGTTGATGCTCGCGATAAACCACGTAAGCAACGAAATGACTCATATAGCGATCCATTGGCGGATAACAACACGTGGCGTATTTATGGTAAATATCGTTAGTTGGGCTGATTGAACTTAGTTTTTAGACATTAGAATCAATGATTAGCTACTTTATAAGTACAAAGCTTCTACGATCAATATCCAAACTTATTGATTAGTATTGTTTAAAATAGTCATCACAAAAAATAACTAATTTAAAGAATGATGACTGAAAAGATTAAACAATTTAAAAAGGCGTGGATGTTATTCCGTCAACATGATGAAAATGGATTAAGTGTATTCTTCGTTTTAGCCATACTTCAAATTTTAATTATTGGTACGAGTGTTGGTTTACCGTATTTGTTTAAGCTGCTGATTGACCAGACCAGTGAACCTGATCATTACTATTCGATTCAAGATTTTTTTCAAATTCATCTACTCTATTTATTCGCCGTAGCTTATGCACTCGCTTGGTTTATCAATGAAGGGATGAAGAATGTAAATAATTTTGCCATGTCTATGATGAACAGAAATGTTGATGCATCCATGCTTAAAGCTGGTGTATTTAATTTTCTAGATTTGAAATTAAAAGATCAACGTCAACAAGATATCGGTGTATTTAATGCCAATTTAATTCGTGGCAGCGAAGCACTTGGTACAATTATTTTTACTATATTTTTTGTCATTGTACCTACGGTATTTAAAATCTTAGGTATGGTGTATGTGCTCGGAAATACGATCAATCTTGAATTTGGTGTGTATTTTTTCGTATTCTCAGCTTGTACAGTTGCTTTATCGCTCATCATTACCTTTAAGACACAAGATATCTTTACGATTATGTATGGTGCTCGAAATCAACTGAATCAATTTGTGATTGAAAAACTCCAACAAAGTTATGATATCAAACTCAGTCATTCGAAATATTACGAATTTGAAGAGTTTAGCCGCAGAATCGATGACTATAAAATAAAGACTCAGGATACCTATAAAAAGCTTCAGTATCTCATGATATATCAACTGTTATTTGTGTCATTTTTTCTTTTGGTATTCATGGTTTTATCAGTCTATATGTTTGAATATCAAAGTTTTAGTTCAGGTGATTTTGTTTTAGTCAGTACCTATATTATAGGTTTAACCATTCCGTTAATGATGATGTCTCAAAATATCATTCATTTGAAAGGTCATATTGTGGCTATTGATCAGTACCTAGAATATTTTGAATTGGAACATGAGTCATTCAGTACGAATGATCTAAAAGCTGAGGAACAGAAAGAAAGTGAGGTGGCGTATTCATTTCAAAATGTGACATTTGATCTAGGTCAGCAGACGATTGAAAATTTTAATTTAGACATCGTGTGTGGAAAAATATATTTAATTCAAGGTCGAACAGGTATTGGAAAATCAAGTTTCCTCAATTATTTGGTGGGAATAGAAAAGATCAAATCTGGACGACTATTCTTTAGAAGTTTAGAGATCACTTCAGTATTTTCAGAAAAGATATTTGATCAGATTGCTGTGGTCAGCCAAACTCCGATCGTTTATTCAACCTCATTAAGACAAAATTTGATTCAAAATACTGAGATCAAATATTCTGATGAGGAGCTTAAACATTGGCTAAAAGAGTTCGATTTACTCCATTTGCTGGAAAAAAATCAAATTGAGTTAGACGATGATATACAAGAAATTTATAAAAACTTCTCTGGTGGTGAAAAACAACGATTAAACATCATTCGTGCATTATTAAAACAACCAGAGCTTCTGATCTTAGATGAACCTACAGCAGCCTTAGATGAGAAAACAATTTCGAAAATTTTAAAAATTATTCAAGAGCGAGTTGAAACGGTCATTATGATTTCTCATGAACGTATGGCGACAGAAATCGCAGATGAAATTATTGATTTCAACATCATTCTAAATTCTATCGATGAGGATTAAATGATGATTGTTGTGGCATGAATATCAATCAAAAAAAGCGATTTTTAAAATATGTATTTATTTGATTAAATTTAGTCTTGAGCAACGATTCATGTACTTGATGATAGATTTTGATGTCAGTTAAATATTTTTTAGCATGAGCTGAATGATTTTTATGCTATGAAATATTTATGATAATACAAAATCTACAGCTGCTTGCGCATGAATAGAAGTTGTATCAAATAGAGGGACTGAGAATTTTAGATCTCCTATAAGCATACAAATCTCAGTGCATCCTAAAATGATTCCTTCAGCGCCAGAAGATATTAATTCTTCGACAATATGAATATATTTCTTTTGCGAAGCTTCGCTAATTATGCCTAAACATAATTCGTTGTAAATAATATCATGAACAATTTTTCTACTCGCTTTATTAGGTGTTATTACTTTAAGTCCTTTTTCCTCCAATCTGCTTTTATAAAAATCTTGTTCCATCGTAAATGCAGTACCAAGCAGCCCAATTTTTGTAATTTTCTGGCTCATGATTTCCATGGCTGTCGCATCTGCTATATGAATAAATGGTACGTTGGTTGATTCCTCAATATAAGTTGCTACTTTGTGCATTGTATTTGTACAAAGTACTATGCCATCTGCACCTGCTTTTTCTAATTGTATGGCTTGATCTCTTAAATAGATTCCTGCATCTTCCCATAATCCTTTGCGTTGTAACTCCTCAATTTCAGCGAAATCAACGCTAATAAGAATAACCTTAGCAGAGTGTAACTTGCCAAGTTTCGTTTGAACCATCTTATTGATTTGTTGATAGTACAAATCAGTCGACTCCCAACTCATCCCACCTAATAAACCAATTGTCTTCAAGTTCGCACCTTTAAAAATTAAATATTTAATTTATCAATATAATGAAAATTATCGAGTATGAAATTGCTACTTTTTAAAATAATGACTTAATCAAAGTGAGAAAAGTTCAGCTTTTGATGTGTATTTTTAGGGATGAATGTATATAAGTTTAGCAGCAGAATTTACCAATCTTATGGTTGAGTAAGCTTCTCATCGGAAGAATTCACATTAACCCCGAACTTAGATGCCATAAATAGAGGAAAATTATTGTATTGCTGAACAATCCATGTATAGAGCATTCTAGTTCAAAATCTTGTAGGATATCAATCAAAAGGCTCATTCACGAGCCTTTTGATGAGTGATTTGAAAGATTAAAAAGTCTATTGTTCATAAGATTTTTAAAATTAAATCAACGTGTCTACAACACCTTTTAATACACCTAATCCTAGTGAATCAATTGTTCCATTAAGTGTTTCATTTACGCCAGTGCCAATTTTCACTAAAGGATCTTTTAATCCTACAAGAGAACCGACAGTACCAAGCAAATTAGTCACTAAACCTGCACCAGATACTGCTTCAATTTCATCTAATGTAAGTTCTTTTAAAGTTGTTGGATTTGAATTATTCATTGTATTCACCATTCATGTTTGATTTTATTTTCAAGTAAATCGAATAACTAGCGTTAAACGATAGACTCATCATAATGAATGCATTTTGTATGCCAACTAATAAATAATGATAAATATATAATTTAGGTATAATTAATAATATGGAGGAGTGATTAACGGATTTTTCATGAAAAAATTCATCATTTTTGTGCAAATGTCACCGAATTGGTGCATTGATCGATTTGAATGATGGTTGAGAATTTAGCGCGTTAATTTCTTGAATTGATTTCACTCAACGAAATGAGTTTATATTTCATAGAATTATTTAAGAATTGAGCGTAAAAAATTACACTCAACTCAACTCAACTCAACTCAACTCAACTCAACTCAACTCAACTCAACTCAACTCAACTCAATTAATTGATGTACATTGCTGAGCTTTAGGATTATTCAATCCTCGACTATGTGTAAATACAGCAATTACAGCTAAAGAGATAAAAATCAATACACTGTAAATTAAGGTACTGGTATTGAAGTGATCTACCATAAAACCACCAAATAAAGCGCCTGCTGCAATCATGATTTGGAACATACTGACAAAAAGAGGCATCCCTTTTTCAACCGCATGTGGCGCATGTAAAAACATCCAGATATTGGCTGTCGTAGGAAAGGCACCAAAAGCAAAACCCCATAATGCTGTAAGAATATATGCACCAGTTAAGAATTTGGCATAAACAGGGAATGTAAGGAATACGATTGCTAAACACAATGCAACAGCAAAAAGCGTATAGCGGACATTGATATTGCTGCTATAACCGGAGAATGCATTGCCTACGAAGCCTGCTGCTCCATAAATAAGAAGTAAAGAACTGATGGTTGAACCATCAAATCCTGCTTCATTTTTATAGAAAGGCGCCAAGTAACTGTATGTTGAAAAATGCGCTAATCCGATAAATAAAACAATGATTAACCCTTTACGAGCTTTTGGATCTCGAAACAATGCGGGTAGATCACTATATTGAATAGCTGAAGTCGGCGGTAATTTCGGTAGGAATTTAATTTCAAAAAACAGAATAATGGCACCAATCACCGAGGTGATCATAAAGGCATTACGCCAACCGTAAATTTCACTTAGCCATGTTCCAACCGGAACACCCAGCACAGTTGCCAGAGTCACGCCAGCCATGACGATAGCTGTTGCTTTGGCGATGGGTAGGTGAGGAGGTGCAACACGACCACTTAAGGCGATTGCAGTTGCCCAGAATCCGCCTATCGCGATACCCAAGAAAAAGCGACTCAATAGAATCCAAGTGAAACTTTCTGAATAGCTCGTAATGAAATTTGCAATGACCATGACCGCTGTGAGTGCGATTAATAAATAGCGTCGATCAAGTTGCTTCACCCAGACCGAGATAAGCGGTGCTGCGAAAGCACCCATCACGCCTGGAAGGGTAATGAACAGGCCAGCAGTACCGACTGAAATGTTGAGATCTAATGCGATTGCATTGAGCACACCAATAGGGAGAAACTCACTGGTCACTAATATAAAAGCGGTGATAGAAAGTGTAATAACAGCAAACCAATTTCCTTGATTTTTTGTAGGAGATGGAGAATTAACAGCGGTTTCAGTCAGATGAGATTCAGAATTCATTGACCAACGCTCCTTGAAAATAATTTCATAATGATTGTTATAAAAATAAAATATTTGAATTTAAGATCTGGGTCAATTAATTTATTAATGATCATTATAAAATTAATTGGGTTGAATATGCAGGAAAGTTCAAAGCCAATAAATCAAATGGATAGTGCCAAATCAATATCTAAGGGGCGTGGACGTCCTAAGTGTTTTAATGAAGAACAAGCACTTGAAAAAGCCATGACACTATTTTGGAAATACGGTTATGAAGCCACGTCAATGAGTGATTTAACATTCGCCATGGGAATCACTGCACCTAGTCTTTATAGTACGTATGGTGATAAATCTGAGCTCTTTAATCGTTGCATTGACTATTATCTCAAGCATGAATCATGCTCGATGGAAATGATTTTTAAACAGGCACATTCCATAAAATTAGCAATGGAACTCTATTTGATTGAAAATCTAAAACGACTGGTGCAGAAAGACAAACCGAAAGGATGTATGTTGGTCGTGTCGACAATGAACTGTTCGATTCAAAATCAACAAATACAACAATCAATTTCGGAAAAAAGACAGCTATCTAAATCGAATTTAATTGAAAAATTATTAGCTGCCCAAGCCTCAGGTGAAATTAGTGCACAAACTAATATTCAGGCAATGACAGATTATTATATGACGATTTTACAAGGGCTAAGCTTGCAAGCACGTGATGGAGCAACTTTTGAACAATTGGAAAGTGTTGTACACATGGCGATGCAAACTTGGGATTGTTTTTAAGTCAGAACTTCTCATTGACGAAAAGTTCTGACTTGAATTTTATGACTTGATAAATTTTCGACTGACTAGGAATTGTTCAGTCGCTTCCAAAAGTTTTTCAGCGTAAATTTCTTGCTTTGCCGTCAACCAACCTAAGGCGAACCAGTCACTGGCTTCTAATTCTGTTTGCTGTAAGTAGGATGATGAGGAAGATAATACTTGATATTGTTCAGCTGCATAATGTGCATCATTAAGCGCCTTGCCGTATTTTTGTAAATTTTTCACATCAAAAATTTGTGTTAAGACTGGGAAACTGAATCTTAATTCACTTAAATGTATTGCCAATTGGTCAAGACTTTCAAAGTTAGAGGGATCAGCTTCATTTAGACATTCCTGTAAAACTTTATACTGTTGTTGAAGCGTATTTTGAGCATAGGTTTTGAGGTCTTGGGGTTGCACCTTCTTAGAACTGCCTAAACTAAAACTCAAAAGTTCAAGATAGTGTTGAACGTTTTGGGTAGATTTGACTAAGTTGTTTAATTTTTCTCGGGCGTAGAGCACATCTTTGCTGAGCATTTCAGCAGTTTTAGGGTTTTGCAGAATAGCACCTAAGGTGTGTTGCATATGCTCATAATGTTTTAGGTTTTCAAAATGACTTTTAAATGCAGATAACTGATGTGCCCATTTATCTGTGCTCTTTGATGTCCAGTCTTTAAAAATAGATAGACTTAAAAACAAATAGTTCAAAGCAATATGTGCTTGTTCGATGTGTTCCTGTTCAGCCACTTCCGCAGAAATCGCAGCAATATTCGGCAGCAAATGTTGCATATGATGACCGATCATCATTCGAATCGTTTTTTCTGCGCTTTCTTTTTTTGCAACGATCCATTCTTTTTCAGTTCGCGCTGGGCTTACAACTAAATTTGAAACCAATAAATTTCCAAACTCAGCTTTACTTCGAACATCTAGCCAAAGTTGATATTTTTTGACCCACTCAAAACTAAACGCTAGTAATGTTTCAACTTTTCCTTGTTTGAGTTCAAACTCTACTTCATGAATCTCATGTTCTCGATCACCTGATCGTACAACGCCAATATCTAGACACACTTCAATTTCAGCATCTTCAAAGCTAATCACTCGAACTGTACGTTGAATGTCTGTTTCAAACTGCAAGACTAATTGGTCAAAATCACCTTTCAATGCGTCATTTAAGACCTCATAAGCTTCGGAATTATCTGAATAAATAGATAAATCTAAATTCGGTGCAGCCTCAAGATTACCTAAATCATGATTATGTTCGAAACGGTGTAAATGGCTTTTACTTTTCGTCGCTTTTAAGGTTTGAACCCAATTGGTATTTTCAAGACGTTGTCGAATGGCTATCCCATGCTGAGAGAGTAGGCGATCAGGAGTGTCATAGTACTTTGCTTGCATTTGAATGAGTTCAGACTTTTTTGGATCGATTGCTTTTAAAATCGCATTCCGTCGAGCTTCTGGGATCTGAAACTTTAATTCAATTTCAAGCATGTGATTTTCCTAATTGATCAATCATTTTCATAGAAGTAAGACATTTGATTGCCTTTTAATTTAAGGGAATTGTAACTGATTCAGTTAGAACCACAATCTTGACAATTCACTTACATTTACTTGAATGAATGATTAATCACAATATTTGTAAGATAAGCTTTTCAAGTGCAATTTTTTGAATTAAGGTGGTCTAAAAAAGGACAGGAATACAACAATGAATGCTTATGTAGAGCCGTCTTCATCGCAAGAAGAAGCTAAATTTCAATTACCCATCAAGAATTACTCAGAATTTTATCGTTTTTATTTGACTGAACACCGCAGCATTATGAGTCGTCGTTTACATGCAGCAGGTAGCTCAATCGGTATTTATTTTTTTACTCAAGCGATTCGTCAGCGTAAAGCTAAATATCTAGTCTACGGATTAGTTTCAGGCTACGCATGCGCGTGGGTGGGGCATTTTGTTTTTGAAAAAAATAAGCCAGCAAGCTTTAAACAACCGTTGTATAGCTTTATTTCAGACTGGAGAATGTTATCGGATATTTTGCGCGGAAACTTGAGTTTGAAAGATCGTAAATTTGATAAAATTGATAGCTAAATTTATATATTGTTAAAAACGCTCAGCAGATTCTGGGCTTTTTTTGTCATGAAATGTTTTAAGAAAGCTACACAAAAATATGATTATATGATAGCTGGAAAGGCTTAAGATCCAATGAATAAATCCAAATTATAAATATTGGGATTAAATAAAAAAAATTAACGTATTCAGTTAGATGAGTTAACGGTATTATTCTGTTAAACCGCATATAATACATATTATGTTAATTTAAATAATACTGAAAAAAAAGAAGATGAACTATATATAGAACTTTTATTATGAGAGTGAGTATTTTTAATGCGAAACATACTTCTGTTTGATTTGGATCAAACTATTTTGAATAGGAATGAGTCACTTATTCGTTTTATAAGTTGGCAAGTAAATTTTTTCCAATTAGTACCACAAGAACTAAAAGATGCATTTATAAAAAAATTTATTGAATTGGATGATAATGGAAATGTTTGGAAAGATATCGTTTACAGTCAATTAATCAAAGATTTTAATATAAAAAAATTTACTGTTGATGAATTACTTAATTCTTACATTACTGATTTCAATAAATTTTCAATTGGTTTTGATGACGTCCAAAAAGTCATTTCAGATCTTTATCAAAAGGGATATAAGATTGGGTTAGTCTCCAATGGAAAAAGCCCATTTCAGGAACATAATTTTTATGCTTTAGGTCTTACCGAATATTTCTCGACTATCATAGTTTCAGAAGCGATTGGCTTGAGAAAGCCCGATAAAAAAATATTTGCTTACGCTTGTAACCAGTTAAATTGTACACCTTCTGATTGTATTTTTATTGGTGACAATCCTAAAGCTGATATAGAAGGTGCAAAAAATGTTGGTATGAAAACTATTTTTTTTCACCCAAATAAAATACTAAAAAAATCAATTACAGATGAGAGTATTCATCATTATGATGAATTAGAGCGAGCCATCAATAGAATAAATAATGGGGGCTTATGATGAATGATAAAATTAATTTATATGAAAACGTTTTATAAAATTGAATGAATTAAGAAAATGTATTGATAATATTGGTGCTTCACTCATTTTGATACTATTCGAGCGCTTTAAATAAACAAATAAAAATAGGAAAATTAAAGGCTTAATCTGAGTTACCCTCAGTAGATCTCTGAAAGAGAAAACAATCAAATTGTTAATTTTAAAAAACTTTCTGACGAAGCTATTTATGTCCATTAGTTGCCGGCAAGTTTTACGATTGATTATTGATGAAGTTATCAAACATTATGAATTAAGTACTGAATCAAATAATTAAACGCATCTATTTAACATAATTGAGATTATACAAAATTATTGACTGTACTTTAATGGAAGAGGGAATCCCTTAAGCATTTGCTGTGCATGACATGCTAAAAGGTGTTTTCATACTGATTCGTTTATAACTAATGCCAGGTATAGGCTCCTTCGCAGGCAACATATCTCTTTTTTCGCAAATTTCCTTTATGTACTTAAGTGTGTCTTTCGAAGAACTAGATGGAATATATTCAAACGTATTGGAGCCAATTTTTTCTTGGATTAAATTTCTCAAATTCATTTCAATCAATATCTTTAATACGCTTAGTCAACAATACAGCCTGTTAATTTCTACATTTTATCAATGTGTTCTTGGAAGGCTTTGTCCTATAATGTTTTAAATTTTTTAGTATTTGCCTAGAGTTATTCTTTATGCGCGGTTTGTATTTAATCACCAACGATGATCCTATTGAACTTCTATTAGCAAAGCTTGAAGGAGCGATGGCAACTTATGAAGTTGCAGTACTTCAGTATCGTCGTAAAAACGTTGCGAAAGAAGATCAAGCTTATGAAATTGAATACATGAAGAATATGTGTAATCAATATAAGGTTCCTTTTGTCATCAATGATGATTTAGAGGCCGCAGTCAAATATGGCGTGGGTGTGCATCTTGGTCAAGATGATGGTTCAATCCATGAGGCTGTAGAACGATTGCCAAAAAATGTCTTAATTGGACGTAGTTGTAATAATTCTATTGAACTAGCTGAGCAAGCGATCGCAGACGGCGCAAATTATGTAGCATTTGGCGCAATTTATGCGACAGAAACCAAACCTGAAGCAGGCAATATTGGTTTAGAAACGTTAAAAGCTGCAAAAGCAAAACTAAATGTACCTATTTGCGCGATTGGTGGTTTGACGGTTGAAAATGGCGCTGAAGTGATTGCTGCTGGAGCAGATCTTTGTGCTGTCATTAGCGATGTATTGGGTCGTTCGATGTCAACCGTAGGTCAACGTGTTTATGATTGGTCAGAGCTGTTTGCTAAACAAGCTTAAATTTTTTACTTTTTTGAGTTGAGTGATTTTCATGAGTTTATCTCCTAAGCAAGAACAACTATTTAAACAAGCCAGCAAACATATTCCTGGTGGTGTGAATTCGCCAGTACGCGCTTTTAATGGTGTAGGCGGTACACCGGTATTTATTGAAAAAGCTCAAGGTGCCTACCTGTATGATGTAGATGGCAAACGCTATGTAGATTATGTGGGTTCATGGGGACCAATGATTTTAGGACATGCACACCCTGCGATTATTAAAGCTGTTCAAGACGCCGCTGTTGATGGTCTAAGTTTTGGTGCACCTACAGTGCATGAAACGACATTGGCAGATATTATCTGTGAAATTATGCCGTCGATTGAATTGGTACGTATGACCAACTCAGGGACAGAAGCAACAATGACTGCGATTCGTCTTGCACGTGGGTATACAGGTCGTGACAAGATTGTTAAGTTTGAGGGCTGTTACCATGGTCACTCAGACTCACTTTTAGTGAAAGCAGGTTCTGGTCTACTCACAAGTGGTGAAGGCGAGGCTACATCAGCGGGTGTTCCTGCTGATTTTGCAAAACATACTTTGACGCTTCCATACAATGATATTACGACTTTAAAAGAATGCTTTGCTAAATTCGGTTCCGAAATTGCGGGTGTTATTGTTGAACCTGTTGCAGGTAACATGAACTTGGTTAAACCAATTGATGGATTCTTGCAAGCCATTCGAGATGTGTGTGATGAGCATGGTTCAGTATTCATTATTGATGAAGTGATGACCGGTTTCCGTGTGGGATTAGGTGGAGCTCAAGCACACTACGGCGTTACACCTGATTTAACTACGCTAGGTAAAATTATTGGTGCAGGTCTGCCTGTAGGTGCATTTGGTGGTAAGCGGGAGGTGATGGAATGTATTGCGCCTCTAGGTAAAGTTTACCAAGCAGGAACTTTGTCAGGTAACCCGCTGGCAATGAGAGCTGGGATTGAGATGTTTAAACATCTTCGTCAACCAGGTTTCTATGAAAATCTAACCGCACAGCTTGAAAAGTTATTGATTGGTTTACAGACTGCCGCTGATGAAGCAGGTATACCATTTAAGACTCAACAGGTTGGAGGTATGTTTGGATTGTATTTCACTGATCAAGAAGATATCACTAGCTTTGATTCAATGTTGAAATGCGATGTTGAAATGTTCCGTAAATTCTTCCATGGCATGTTGGATGAAGGTGTAAATTTAGCGCCTTCTGCTTTTGAAGCCGGTTTTATCTCAAGTGCGCATTCCGATGAGGATATTGCGTTCACTATTCAAGCAGCTAAGAATGTATTTGCGCGTTTAAAATAGAATTTTTTTGAAAATCTATTAACATAAGCCTACAGTGTAAATACTGTAGGCTTTTTTGCACGTATAAAATTCACGGACTTAAAATAGAAATGAAATTAAAACATTATTTAACTTTAGAAGACGCGGAGTTTTTACTGACGCGTGCGCAACAATATGCGATTGATAAAAAGTTGAATGTCAGTATTTCTGTTGTAGATGAAACTGGAAGTTTACTTGCAATGAAACGTATGGATGGTGCCTCTCCGATGACTGCGAATTTGTCAGCTGAAAAAGCAAAATGTTCAGCTTTGAGCCGCCACCCATCTCAAATTTTTGAAGAGCTGATCAAAGATGGGCAATTGGGTTTTCTGACTGTTCACTCATTGTCGGGAATGTTAGAAGGTGCGGAACCCATTATTTATCAAGGGCAATTGGTGGGAGCCGTGGGAGTTTCAGGTGCTAAATCTTTTGAAGATGCTGAAATTGCGCTGCATGCCATTGAAGTTTTCTTGGCTTTAGCTGATTAAAGTGGCAATGTCATATTTTTATACACCACCCAAAAAAATTGAACTCAGCGCGAGTTTGGCAAAGTGGTCCATTGAAGCTGAACAATGCGTCTTGGTGGTTTTTGGATTTCAAGGTTTAACTGAATATAGCAATGACCAACATCAAGAATTATTAATTCATTTAAATCGGTTAATTAAAAAAGCGCAGGCTTTAGATATTGAAGTGATTGAAATTGAAGAGCAGCAATCATTTTCTAAAGTAGCGCAGTTGGGTGAATTACTCGCAGAAAAGAAACAACTCATTGTGTCTGGCATGATCAATTCACCTATAAAGCAACTTTTACAGCATATCATTTCGATTACTCCTCAAATTTGTGTGGTGAACGATGCTGTTCATGTAGAAACGAAGAGCCAACATTTACAGTGGATTGAGAACTGTGTAGAACAAGGTATTCATCATATGAACACCTCTGCCATGATTCGAATGCTGGAATTGAGTGCGCCGTCCTCATTTATTCTTTCTGAAAAGGGTATATTACTGTCTATTGCTGAATACCTTGAATTCGATATTTTAGAAATTGATCCATTTCAAGATTTAAGGCGCTATGGCTTAGATTCGGTCGCAATGGTGAGTTTGATTGGCTTGTGGAGAGCCAATGGCGCACATATAGATTTTGAATCATTTGGGCAAAATTGTACACTTTCTCAATTGCTTCCTATCCTGAGAAAAGACAGCTAGATATCACAAACAAAACTTAATTCATTTGAATCGTCAGATTGATTTAATTTGTATCAGATATCGGAAAAATCATCACTGTTTGTCGATTTCAAGATTGTAATTTATCGCTAAGCTTTCTATTATTGCCGCCTTGTTTTCACGATCTGCTAGGAATAGAAATTTGAGTCATTTTCTTCAGGAACATCTCATTCATCGTGATCAAGATTTTATGGTGATTCACAAACCAGCTGGATTACTTTCTGTTCCAGGCAAAACGCCTGACCTTCAAGATTGCGTTATTAATCGTCTTCTTCAAGAAGAACCACGTACGCTTCTGATTCATCGTTTAGATCGTGATACATCCGGCTTATTGGTGTTTGGACTCAGTAAAACAGGTCAAAAATCGATCTCTCGCCAATTTCAAGAACGTGAAACGGATAAAACTTATCAAGCACTAGTCGCGGGATATGTAACAGGTCAAGGAACTGTAGATATTCCTGTGATTTACGACCCATCGCGTCCGCCATTGCATATCGTAGATGCGCATCACAATAAAGCAGCGTTAACGCATTGGGAAGCAATTGAACAATTTCAAATTCAAGATCAGTGGGTGACACGCGTAAAATTAACGCCAATCACAGGTCGAGCACATCAACTTCGCGTTCACATGCAGCATTTAGGGCATCCCATCGTAGGGGATACTTTGTATGCAACACCAGCGCAACAAGCTTTGAAAGATCGACTCTGTTTGCATGCAGAGCAGTTAAGTTTCAATCATCCTGTTACCGGTGAACGACTGAATTTTCATTGTCCAGTGCCGTTCTAAAAACACATTTTTAAATCAGTATACGAATATTTTATGATCTGATCATGATGAAATCTTGGTTATGATCAATTAAATAGATCGGTGCTAAATATTGCTCACTTTTTGGTGGGCTTTATGTCAAAATATATTGCTTATAGACGTTAAATTTTGCTCAAATCATCTCCTGTTTGAGCATAAGTTTTCAGTCCTAACTTGAGATAAGGTGGAAAAATTGCAGCAGTTTGCTATTGGTCAACGTTGGTTATCAGACACAGAGACAGAGTTAGGTTTAGGGGTTTTGATTGATGTAAATGAACGATCAATTAGTATCCTCTTTCCTAAAAGTGACGAAACCCGTGTCTATGCACGTAGTAACGCACCTTTATCTCGAATTGTGTTCAATGTGAATGATGAGCTTCAAGACCAAGAGGGCATCGTCTGGAAAGTCGAATCATTAGAAGAGCGTGGTGGCGTTATTCGTTACAACGTCATTCGTCAGTTACAAGATGGTACTGATGAACGCAAATCATTAAATGAAACCCGTGTTGGCGCGACGATTCAATTGTCTAAACCACTTGATCGTTTATTGGCAAGCCAAATTGATTATAAAGAATGGTATGACCTGCGTATTGAAGCATTACAAATGCAAGCTAATATGCAAAATAGTCCATTACGTGGCATGGTGGGTGCTCGTGTTGGATTGATTCCTCACCAATTTTATATCGCGCATGAAGTAGGTAAGCGCTTTGCTCCACGTGTCTTATTGGCGGATGAAGTTGGTCTAGGTAAAACCATTGAAGCAGGTTTAATCATACACCAGCAACTTAAAACAGGACGTTCTGAACGCATCCTCGTTTTAGTACCTGATTCGCTGCAATATCAGTGGATGATTGAAATGCGTCGCCGTTTCAATTTGAATTTCTCGCTATTTGATTTAACGCGTACTGCTTCGATCAAAGAACATGATCCAGAATTGAATCCGTTCTTAACTGAACAGTGCATCATTGCATCTGTTGATCTCATGATCGACCATGAAGATTTACGTGAGCAAGCGCTCGAAGCAGGTTTTGATTTGCTTGTGGTGGATGAAGCACATCACTTGATGTGGTCAGAAGAAGAAGGTGGTAATGACCGCTATGACCTTGTTGAAGAATTTGCTGAAAAAACAGCAGGGGTACTTTTGCTGACTGCAACGCCGGAACAGTTAGGTGTTGAGTCCCATTTTGCTCGTTTACGTTTACTCGATCCGCAACGTTTTAGTTCACTTGATCGTTTCTTAGATGAAGAAGAAAAATATCAGCAAACTGCTCAAATTGCGGAAGTGCTGATGTCGGATCAACCCCTTGAAGCTGATCATTTCCAAGCAATTGAGCAGTTACTGGGTCACAAGATTGAAGATGAGCCAGAACAGCGTTTCCGTGCAATTCATGAATTGTTAGATCGTCACGGTACGGGACGTGTACTATTCCGTAATACACGTGAAGCGATTCAAGGCTTCCCTGGTCGTGATTGTCAGCCTGCACCATTACCTGCGCCAGAAGGATGGTCGATGGATGGTAAACTTCGTGAACAAATGTGGCCAGAAGAAGCGCAATTGGACGGGGCTTGGATGGAAACTGATCCGCGTGTAACGTGGATTATGGAAATGCTCCGTACTCAGTTAAAGCATAAAAAAGTCTTACTCATTGCGCGTAGTGGGCCTGTAGTTGAAGCTTTAGAAAATGAATTACGTATCCATGCAGGGATCCGTACAGCAATGTTCCATGAAGGCATGAGTCTATTAGAGCGTGACCAAGCAGCTGCTTATTTTGCGGAAGATTCTTATGGTGCTCAGATTTTATTGTGTTCAGAAATTGGTTCAGAAGGTCGTAACTTCCAGTTTGCTTCAGATTTAATCCTATTTGATTTGCCAGCGAACCCTGATGTGCTTGAACAGCGTATCGGTCGACTTGATCGTATTGGTCAAGAAAACCGTATTCAGATTCATGTGCCATATTTAGTGGGCACTGCACAAGAGCGCATGTTCCGTTGGTACAATGAAGCATTAAATATTTTCAGCAATATTTCTCCAACTGCGCAAACCTTACAAGAGAACTTTATTGTTGATCTTAAAGATTGCTTGTTGGCTGATAAAGGTCAAGCGTTTGAAGATCTTCTTGAAGCTGTAAGTGTGCAACGTGAAGCCTTAGAGCAAGAGCTACAAGCAGGACGTGATCGTTTATTGGAATACAATTCTTGTCGTCCAATGGTTGCGCAAGAAATTGTGCAAGCACTTGAAGAGTATGATGATAATACGACTTTGCCAATGTTTATGAAACGCTTCATGGCATCAACCAATATTGATTTTGATGAGCAAAGTAATGGCACGGTGATTATCAAGCCTACTGATCAAATGCAAGTCCAAGGTCTGACTTTGGATGAGGAAGGCATGACCGTGACGTTCTATCGTGATCAGGCTCAGATCCGTGAAGATGCGCAATACATAACGCTTGAGCATCCTTTCACTGAAAGTGTCATGGAAATGATCAATACGCAATCGTTTGGTAGTACCAATGTGGCGTTATTGAAGTCTGCAGCTTTACCACAAGGTTCAGTTTTAGTTGAGGTGTGGTTCAAAGTGGATGTGATTGCACCGAAAGCATTGAACTTGCCAGCGAGTTTACCAACACAATTGATTCGTGTGTTATTAAGTGAAAAGGGCCAAGATTTATCAGCTAAAATTGCACCAGATATTTTGAAACCATACTTACATCATCTTGACGGTAATAGTTGTCGCCAAGTGGTGAAAGCACGTCGTGATGTCGTTGAACAACGTTATGCACAAGCTTTAGACATTGCAAAAGGTGCTTTGCCTGAATTAAAACAGCAAGCGAAAGAAATTTATAGCAATAAATGGCAATATGAAATTGATCGTTTAAGTTATTTGAAACAATTTAACCCAAGTATTCGCGAAGATGAAATTGCACGTTTGCAGAAGCTTCAAAAAGAAGGCTTAAGCCTTTTAGAAGGTTTAGCTGTAACGCCTGAAGCGATTCGAGTCTTGGTGGTGGTAAAGCCATAAAATAAAAAAAAGCACCCTAGGGTGCTTTTTTAGGACTGTAGAAATTGATTAAAGTCAGGTTTTCTTTTTTGTAAGAAAGCCATCACGGCTTCAATCATTTCAGGCGATGTTAAACGTTCTGCAACAACCTCAGCTTCCTGAACAATACAATTCTGAATTTGATCTTGCTCGGGTCGAATTTGTTTTTTAATAATTTTTAGCGTGGTCATTGGCAGTTGACTCATCTGTTGAGCCCGCTGTAAAGCTAATTGTTCAGGTTGCTCGCAAATCTGATTGATGATTCGACATTTTAGCGCTTCTTCCGCTGAAAATTTTCGACCTGTGAGCAATAATTCGGCAGCCATATGATAACCAGCCAACTCAGTGAAAAGAAGGCTGGTGCCACCTTCTACAGATAATCCCAAACTTACAAATGGAATTTGAAATTCTGTATCGGGGTGGGCGTATACCATGTCACAGTGAAATAGCATAGTGACGCCAACGCCTATAGTGCAGCCACGTACCGCAGCAATAATAGGTTTAGAAAATCTTGCGATCGCTTTTAGGAAGACAAAGGGTGGTGTAGCATCAGCGGCTAAACCAACATATTTTTGAGCGGCAGACATAAAATCTTTCAGATCATTTCCTGCGGTAAAATCCTGTTCATTACCCTGTAAAATCACAACATTCACTTGTTGAGATTGATCTGCCGCATCCAATATTTTTGCAATGTCATTGTACATTTCCCCAGTTAAAGCATTTTTTTGCTCGGGGTGATCAATTTTGATGGTCAGGATTCTATTCTCAATCGTGACATGAATAAAAGGGTTGAGTGAATCTAAATTTTTTAACATGGCGGCATTCCTTGTCGCAAATTAAAAAAGCTCAGTAGACACGATTGTATACTGAGCTTTTATTCGTGCCTTATTGGCATTAAAGTCGGTTTAAAATTTGCTCAGCATCTGAATAATTCATGTATTTTGGTACGGCATAAATTCCATGGGCTTCAGTAAAAGCAGATTTAATCATCTCTGGGAAATCTTGCTTTTTTAAATTCGGAATCTCAGTATTGATTTTCAAATCTTTGAGTAATTGCTTTACGCTTTGAATGAATATATTTGCGGCTTGTTCATCCGAAGTGTGTGACGAGCTTAAACCAATTTTCTTCGCTGCTAGTGCTAAGCGTTTTTCTGATGCTTTACGATTAAATTCTATAACATGAGGCAAGATAATGGCATTAGCGCGTCCGTGTGGGATTTGATATTGAGTCCCTAATTGATGCGCCAAAGCATGTACATAGCCAATTCCAGCACTATTCATTGCCAAACCAGCATAATGAGAACCGAGCGCCATTGCTTCACGTGCTGCAATATTCTGACCATCTTCAAATGCAGTTTTTAAATTTTCCATGATCAATTTCATGGCTGCACTGGCGTAATAATCTGATTGTTTGTTGGCGAATCCGCTTACCCACGATTCAATTGCATGAGTAAGGGCATCAATACCAGTGTCAGCAGTGATAGCAGGTGGCATGCCTTTCATGATGACGGGATCTAAAGCAGTTGCTAATGGAACGACTTTGGGATCAATAACTAAGCCTTTAATATGAGTTTCACTGTCTGAAATAACTGCGGCAATGGTAACTTCAGAACCTGTACCTGCGGTGGTTGGAATCACGAACAATGGATATGCAGGTTTACGGCTTTTTAAAATTCCAAAAAGTTGTTTAGGCGATTTATGGTTTGCGGCTGCGAGTGCTAATACTTTTGCTGTATCAATCGTCGAACCACCCCCTATACCCAATACGCTATCGCATCCGGTATTTTTAAACAGTGCTAGAGATTTTTCGACAATTTCACAAGTTGGATCAGGTTTTACATCAGAGAAAATAACAACTTCAATCCCATTGTGCTGTAATTGATCTTGAATGGGTTGTATGACACCTAATTTGACTAATACTGCATCAGTCACAATCATCACTTTTTTCATGCCGAGCTGAGCAATATTGCCACACAATTGCATTGATGAATCTTCACCTGCAAATACGAGAGGATGTGATACTGGAATTGCAAGGGTGAGGGCTTTGACAGCCATGAGTTGAGTTTTTGCACGTAAAATAGTGGCAATCTGAGCCATAATGATCAATCTCTATCCATGAGTTTGATTTAGTTATAGGATAATCATTGTCCAAGTACATTGGCGATAATCATCAACACATTGGTCTTAAATTACAATTTTATCAAAAATATAGCGCAATTAAACTGAGCAAAATAATGGTTGGATTTTGATCAGAATTCATGATAGAAAATAGAAAATAATTCGAAAATTTAAATCGTAAAGCTGTAGTTTTTACTCGGCAATCAGGGACTCAGGACGAGTTTAAAACGATTAAATCAGCTTTCGGTTATGAGTCATTACATAACAACAATGATGCGTTATTGGGAGTCATTTCACATGGAAGTAAATCAGCACAACAACCAATTTGAGTTTTTACCAACTCATATTCACTACTTAATGTATTGGGAAAATAAATCGCCAGACCAAGATTTCTTGGTTCAGCCTTTACCAAATGGTCAGGTGATTAAATACACTTGGGGAGAAGTGGCCAGTCAAGTCAAAAAAATGGCTGCTTATTTACAATCTCTGAATTTGCCAGGCCGCTCACAGATTGCAATTTTTGGTAAAAATAGTGCGCACTGGATCATGGCAGATCTTGCCATTTGGATGGCAGGGCACGTGTCGGTTCCCTTATATACGACTCTCAATGGTGAAGGCACCAAATATGTTCTAGATCATAGTGAAACTAAGGCTCTGTTTATCGGTAAGTTGGATGGCATTGGAGATAGTTGGAACGATGTAAAACAAATCATCCCGCAAGATATGCATTGTATTAAATTGCCATTGGCGCCTGACTATAATGCGCCGACATGGGATGAAATCACTGCAAAAACAGCACCAACCAGTGAGCCTTATTTTCCAAACGAGGATGAGCTTGCGACCATTATTTATACCTCGGGCAGTACAGGTCTACCTAAGGGCGTTATGCAAAGTTATAAGACCTTGCTCTCACCTGCGAGTGAGCTGAAATCTACGTTTGGTGTTTCAGAAAAAGATCGTGCTTTATCTTACTTGCCGCTAGCTCATGTTGCAGAGCGTGTATTTATTCAATCATCCGTGATGATTTGTGGTTTTACCGTTTATTTTGCCAATTCATTAGATACATTTATTGAAGATCTTAATCGTGCAAAACCAACGATCTTCTTTTCTGTGCCACGTTTATGGACTAAATTTTATTTGGGGATTAATGAAAAAATTCCACTTAATGTACAAAACGTGTTGTTTAAACTCCCATTCTTGGGCAATAAGATTAAGCAAAAACTCTTGGCAAAATTGGGTTTGAATCATGTTCGTTATGCTTTAACGGGTTCTGCACCTTTACCCGTAGATATTATTAAATGGTATCGTAATTTGGGCTTAGAGTTGCTTGAAGTTTATGGAATGACAGAAAACTGTGGATACTCGCATATCACACGTATGGGTGAATATATGAGTGGATATGTCGGACATGTTCAAGCACGAGTAGACTGCAAGATTGATGAGAATGGTGAGATTTTAGTCAGAAGCCCAGGAACAATGTTGGGTTATTACAAGAACCCAGAAAAAACAGCTGAAGATTTGACTGAGGATGGTTATTTAAGAACAGGAGACATGGGTGAAATTGATGCGACTGGCCGTCTAAAAATTACTGGACGTGTAAAGGACATCTTTAAAACTCAGAAAGGTAAGTATGTGATGCCTGTACCAATTGAACAAAAGATTGGTAATAACCAAATGATTGAATCTGTCTGTGTTGGTGGTGCAAGCCATAAACAGCCGATCGGCTTTGTGATGTTGGCAGAAGAAATTCGCAATAAATTGCAACAAGATAATAAACGTGATGATATCGAAGCAAAATTAATTGAGTTGAAGAATGAAATTAATGAAAAGCTTGAGCCACATGAAAAAATTGCATTCTTTGTGGTCATTATGGATTTGTGGACGATGGATAACGATATGT
Organism: Acinetobacter sp. 25-47-130; assembly: GCF_056779705.1. Taxonomy (NCBI): domain Bacteria; kingdom Pseudomonadati; phylum Pseudomonadota; class Gammaproteobacteria; order Moraxellales; family Moraxellaceae; genus Acinetobacter; species Acinetobacter sp. 25-47-130. Next base: position 179,972 of record NZ_JBWYII010000003.1, read on the forward strand.
TGACGCCGACTATGAAGATTAAGCGTAATAAAATTGAGGCGAAGTACGAAGCCCTTATTCCAACTTGGGTTGCTCAAAATAAAGAAGTTATTTGGGAAAAGTAATAAAAAAGCCCTTCAACTGAAGGGCTTTTTTTACACTCAGTATTTATTCTTTCAGATGACGTGCGCCTTCTAAAATCATTCGGATCATCGTCATCGTTTGTTCAGCTACAACTTTTCTTTCATCGTGTGGCATGTTGATTAATTTAGCACCCATAGTGAATACCAATTGAGTAATCGCTTTTGCAGCCAATTCTGGATGCTTGATTTTATGAGAGTTATTTTGCTCGAGACGAACAAGATCATCCATGAGTTCTTGCTGAAAGTAATTGAGCTGTTTTTCAACCGCCTCTTTATAAGAGGCAGAACCAGTATAACCTTCACGTAACAACAGGCTCAGATTACCTTCGTCAGCATCTAACTGTTCAATAAATACTTCAACTGAACTACGCACAATACTTGAATTGCGAACTGCTTTTAAGCGAGCTTGATGCAAGATTTGACGTAAAACAATACCTGAGCGATCAATCAATTCAATGGCAAGTTCGTCGATATCTTTAAAATGTCTATAAAAACTGTTTGGCGCAATTCCTGCTTCACGGGCAACTTCGCGCAAGCTTAAAGATGCGATGCTTTTTTGAGGTCCGATAAGGTTGAGAGCAGCTTGGAATAATTCTTCTTTCGTGATTGTGGCTTTTCTTCCGACTGTACGTGCAGTTGGATGCTCCAAAATGGATGCGGATTCACTGGCATGTAGAGGAGAAAGAGTAATCGTAGAGCTGCTCATAAATATCAGAAGTTTACAGTTAGAGTTGCATTATATCGCTCTGTGTCAGGATATGGAAATCAATAGATGATATACAAGTGTCTATACAAATATATATACATGTGTATAATAATTCTAAACCCACTGTGATGAGCCCATAATGCAAGCAGTTAAGCAACCTAAAAATTTGATTAGATCCGCAGTAAATGCTGTATTTGATCCGAATGCTGCCAATTTTTGGTTGCAAAAGATCGATCCAATTTGGTCGGTGAATCAATCATTAGGCAAAATTGTTGAACGTACACAAGTTGCAAATGATACGGTCAGCTTAAAAATTGCGGTTAATCGAAAATTTCAGTTTGGTGAAGCAGGGCAACATCATCCAGTTATTGTCACGACACGAGGTCGTTGTTTTGAACGTACCTATAGTTTGACCAAAATCGACACTCAACATGTATTGTTGACTGCTAAGAAAGTCGATCAGGGTGTAGTCAGTTCTTGGATTAACGATATTGCTGAGGTAGGCGATATTGTTGAGTTTGGTGCACCCTATGGAGATATGACACTTGGAAGTGTAAATACACCTCTATTAATGCTGGCCGCAGGGAGTGGTATTACTCCAATGTACAGCTTGATCAAGGCATTATTGCAGCAACAAAAAAAATTAGTTCAGCCAGTTAAATTGATGTACTGGGCAAAAAAAACAGAAGATTTAGCATTTCAAACAGAGTTGATTGCTTTGGCGAATCAACACTCAAATTTTAATGTTGAATTTTTTACCACTCAAGATGAAGTGGCTGATTCCCGTTTAGAAGATTCTCATTTAACTGCTATCGAATCCTTAGATCAATATACGGTTTATGCATGCGGTCCAGCAGGATTTGTGCAAGTTGCTGAACAACTAACTGATACTCGTGTTCATAAATTTAAAGGTGAAGCATTCAGTGTTGAACCATTCATTAGTGATGAAACTGGTTTTGTTCAGGTCACACTTACGAAATCAAATAAGGTCGTCACGATTCCAAAGGGACAATCAATACTTGCAAGTTTAGAGCAACAAAATATTCGCCCACAGCACGGTTGCCGCATGGGGGTATGTAATAAATGTGCATGCCATAAAGCGCAAGGTGCAACTAAAAACCTCGTCAATGGTGCAGAAAATACTGAGCCTGGAAATCTGCTCAAAATCTGTATCAATTCAGCTCAGTCTGATCTCACTATCGACCTATAAGCGAGAATAATCATGAATATGCCAGTTCAAGCACAATATTTCAAAAACCCAAAAAATCGTGAACTCACTGATGCACAACTTGATGAACTCGCACGTGAACTTGATGCAATTAAGCAGGAAGTTCTTGATGATTTAGGTGAAAAAGACGAAAAGTATATTAAGCGAGTGTATGCAGCGATTCGCTACAGTTCAATCCTTGGACGTGCATGCTTATTTGCTGGCTGGTTTCCTCCAGCATGGCTTTTAGGCACAGGCTTGCTTGGTTTTGCCAAAATCATGGAAAACATGGAGTTGGGCCATAATGTGATGCATGGTCAATATGATTGGATGAACGACCCTAAATTTAAAGGGACAACTTACGAATGGGATATCGTCGGCACATCTGATGATTGGCGCCAAACCCACAACTACAAACACCATACCTATACCAATATTAAAGGTATGGATGATGATATTGGTTATGGAATTCTTCGTTTGTTCCCAGAGCAACGCTGGAAAAAAGGATATTTATTACAACCACTTTACAGTATTCCATTCTGTTTGTTATTCCAGTGGGGTGTAGCGATTCAGAACTTAGAAATTGGTAAGCGCTTAAAAGGGCGCATGACCAAAGAAGAATTTCAACAACGTTTGAACCCGATGAAAAAGAAAATGGGGAAACAGTTATTTAAAGATTATGTTTTCTTCCCACTCATTGCAGGTCCTGCAGCATTACCCGTTTTCACAGGTAATTTAGTCGCTAATGGTATTCGTAATATTTGGACATTCAGTATCATTTTCTGCGGTCACTTCACCAAAGATGTGGAAGTTTTTCCGAAGTCAGTTTTAGAAAATGAAAGCCGTGGCCATTGGTATATGCGTCAAATTCGTGGGTCTTCTAACCTGACAGGTTCTGAAGGATTCCATATTTTGACGGGGCATTTGAGTCATCAGATTGAGCATCATCTTTATCCAGATATTCCTGCTCGACGTTACCGTCAAATGGGGCCTAAAGTGAAAGCGGTGTGTGAAAAATACGGCTTGAATTACAATAATGCGAGTTTATTTAAACAATATGGTCAGGTTTTGGGACGTATTGTGAAATATGCCTTCCCATTTAAAAAGTAAGAAACAAAAAAAGCCACTTATTGAGTGGCTTTTTGAACTTTAATAGCGAACTATTTTAATTGAATTGATCCATTTGCATTGACTGTGATTGTTGATTCTCCAGCAGCCATATTTTGTGAGTCTGCAGCGGGTGCACTCTCTACAACCATTGCGGCACGTGCCATGGCTAATGGTCTTGGTGAATAATTATTGGTGTTCATATTCAAGTTAACCAAGTTATAGCTAGAACGATTCCAAGCTTTAGTGAGAACCTGAGCGCGCTGTTGGAAATTTTGCGTGGCTTCTGTCAATAACTCATTTTCAACCTGCTTTCGTTTTTCAGTGGAAACAGTGAAATTAATCGATTGTGTTTGAAAATCTTGTTGTAACTCGCTAATTAACTGGCTCGCTGCTTTAAAATCTTTGCTTTCAATATTCACTTCAGCGCGGCCGCGCCATTCCTTCAGTTTTGTTGAATTGTTGTTGTCATAGACAGGGTAAGTGGTCTGAGAACCCGTTTCGACCTTTACTTGGGGGTATTTTTTACTGATGCTGATGGCCTGATTCATCAATTGGGTCATTTGTGTTGAAAGTTGTGCAGGCTGCTTATTACTTTTTTCAATAAATAAAATGGCGTGCATTTCATCATTAGAGACTTGTTTAGAGGCATCTGCTTGAAGATTAATAATATTAGTTTTAGGTTCTGTGTCAGCAAGTACCGAAAAGCTAATGCCAGTAGCTAAGATCAATAGTGGCAGTTTTAATAATTTCATTGTTATCTCTGTATCTTCACCTGATGAATATTCTACAGAATATTCTAATCTTTTTTGATGGAGAGAAAATGTGATTATTTGGTGATGAGATAGTAGCAATTGTAATATTCAACACCGATTTTACGACTTAAGTCGCCTTAACAAAGTTTTTAAAATGAATTTTAATTGAATTGTAGTTGAACAATAAAAGAATATAACTTGTCTTTGGATTAGTGATTAATAATTTGTAATCCATAGATAATTCTATTATCAATGGTCTAATAAGTAGTATTAGAAATAGATTAAACATTCTGTATATTTAAATAATAAAATTTTAAAAACATGTAAAACAATAAGATAGAGTCTTGATTTGATAAATTATTTATAGTCTGAAACTATTGTCATAAAGAAAATAAGTATTGGCATATAGGTCAAGATTTTTCCATTCTAGCTATCATCAGAGATGCAGGTATCTCTCTAAAAGAATTTGTCCCTCAGAAGGTTGTTTTCAAGCAATTTTCCTAAGGTCAAATAGATCATCGAATGAAGTTGAAGGAAGTCTTGATGTCTAATTCTGCTGTAGTTGAATCAGTAGCACAAGCGTTACGAACTGCTGAATTATCACAAAGTGCAATCGCACCAATTCGCCCAACGTTGGGTGGTGAAGCTGCTGATGTAGATATCGCTTACGCTGTACAAGAAGTGAATACAGCGCGTGCCTTATCAGAAGGTCGTCGTTTAGTTGGACGTAAAATCGGTTTGACATCAAAAGTGGTTCAAGCACAACTCGGTGTAGATCAACCTGACTTCGGTATGCTGTTTGCAGACATGGCTTATGGTGATGGAGAGGCGATTCCTGCAGGTCTATTGATCCAACCTAAAGTAGAAGCGGAAATCGCTTTGGTGATCAAACAAGATTTAACGAAAGAAAAACACACTTATGCTGACATTATCAGCGCGACTGATTATGCACTTCCTGCTGTAGAGGTGGTGGATAGTCGAATTGAAAACTGGAAGATCAGTTTGATTGACACTGTCGCAGATAATGCATCTTCAGCTGCATTTGTATTGGGGTCACGTCCTGTAAAACTCGATAACCTTGATCTAGTGAATTGTAAAATGATCATGACACGTGGTGAAGAAGTCGTGTCTCAAGGTGTTGGTAAGGCTTGCTTAGCAAACCCTTTAAATGCAGCTGTCTGGCTTGCTGATGAAATGGTACGTCGTGGTCGTCCATTGTTAGCTGGTGACATTATTTTAACAGGTGCATTAGGCCCTATGGTTGTAGCAAACCCAGGTGATGAATTCAAAGTTGAGATTGAAGGCTTTGGTTCAGTGACTGCTGCTTTCGCTGCTGAATAAGTCGGAATTTTGAGAGAGTACGTTAATGAAAAAGATTAAATGTGCAATGATCGGACCAGGTAACATTGGTACTGATTTGCTTTACAAACTTCAACGTAGCGAATGGTTAGAGCCAGTTTGGATGGTGGGTATCGATCCTACTTCTGAAGGTCTTGCTCGTGCTGCGAAAATGGGTTTAAAAACCACTGCAGAAGGGGTTGATGGTCTTCTTCCTCACGTCATTGAAGATGATATTAAAATTGCTTTTGATGCAACGTCTGCATATGTACATGCTGAAAACAGCCGCAAGTTAAATGAACTTGGTGTACTGATGATTGACTTAACACCTGCTGCAATTGGTCCTTTCTGTGTTCCACCTGTGAACTTAGAAGCTTTACTTGCAGAAGGTGAAGTGCCTAACGTGAATATGGTAACGTGTGGTGGTCAGGCGACAATTCCTATGGTTGCAGCAGTTTCACGTGTTCAACCTGTTGAATATGGTGAGATCATCGCGACTGTGTCTACAAAATCTGTAGGTCCTGGTACACGTAAAAACATCGACGAATTCACACGTACAACTGCGGGTGCTATTGAGAAAGTTGGTGGTGCGAAAAAAGGTAAAGCGATCATCATCATTAACCCTGCTGAGCCACCACTTATGATGCGTGACACAGTACACTGTCTTGTTGAAGGTGAGCCAGATCAAGCTGCGATCACTGAATCAGTTCACGCGATGATTAAAGAAGTGCAAAAATATGTACCAGGTTACAAACTTGTAAATGGTCCAATTTTTGATGGTAACCGTGTTTCTATCTTCTTGGAAGTAGAAGGTTTGGGTGATTTCTTGCCGAAATATGCAGGTAACCTCGACATTATGACAGCTGCAGCTGCTCGTACAGCAGAAATGTTTGCTGAACACGTATTCAACAAAGAAGAAGCTTAAGGAGCAACCGCATGTCTAAGATTATTGTTCATGATATGACTTTACGTGATGGTATGCATCCGCAGCGCCATCAAACGACTGTTGAGCAAATGATTGCAATTTCAACAGCACTTGATGATGCAGGCGTACCATTAATTGAAGTCACTCACGGTGACGGCCTTGGTGGTTCATCAGTAAACTACGGTTTTGCTGCTGCGACTGACGAAGAATACTTGTCTGCTGTTGTACCGCGTATGAAGAATGCAAAAGTTTCTGCACTTCTTCTTCCTGGTATCGGTACGGTTGACCACTTGAAAATGGCACATGAAATCGGTGTATCAACGATTCGTGTTGCAACTCACTGTACTGAAGCTGACTGTTCTGAACAGCACATCACCGCTGCGCGTAAATTAGAAATGGACACAGTGGGCTTCTTAATGTTGGCTCACATGGCATCTCCAGAGCGTCTTTTAGAAGAAGCGAAGAAGATGGTGTCTTACGGTGCAAACTGTATTTATGTGACTGACTCAGCAGGTTACATGCTTCCTCAAGATGTAATTGATCGCGTTGGACACTTACGTCAACACTTGGACCCAAGCATTGAGTTGGGTTTCCACGGTCACCACAACTTAGGTATGGGTGTATCAAATACTGTTGCTGCTGTTGAAGCAGGCGCGGTACGTGTTGACTTGGCATCTGCAGGTCTCGGTGCGGGTGCAGGTAACACACCACTTGAATTGTTCATCGCTGTTGCAAATCGTATGGGTATGGACACAGGCGTTGACTTGTTCAAAGTACAAGATGTTGCTGAAGATCTTGTGATTCCAATGATGCACAACCCAATTCGTGCAGACCGTGATGCAGCTACTTTAGGTTATGCGGGTGTTTACTCTTCATTCCTATTGTTCGCTAAACGTGCTGAAGCGAAATATGGCGTATCTGCGCGTGAAATCTTAATGGAGCTTGGTCGCCGTGGTACTGTTGGTGGTCAGGAAGACATGATTGAAGATCTAGCTTTGACTATGGCTAAAGCAAAAGAACTTAACGCATAATTTAAAAGTGATTTGAAAGAGCACTCTTAGGAGTGCTTTTTTTATGAATTTAGAAAAGATACATATAAAAAAACAATTGCGTGAGATGTTTGGGTGCTTATATTGAGTGATTTGGTGTAGAGCGTATCGTGATTGTTAAACTTAAAAACTATTAAATAAAATGGCAAAATGCTTCTGGGTTAATTTGTAAGATATTAAAATATAATAAATTATCCATAGTAAAAGTTAATTTGCTTAGTTACTGAGCTATTATTAATTGTTTATAACAATGAGAGTTTTTAAAGTATTGTTTTTCATCGGAAAAGTCTAAATTTTTTTTAGACTCTAGTCTGATTTCTTCAGAGTGCACAATTTAGCAATATGCTCATCAACGCTGATTTGAGTATAGGATGAAGCCATGCGTCATCAAAAATTATGGCTAGCAATGATTGCTGCAACAACTCTAGGGACAACTGCTGCTCACGCGAATTTTGTGGCTGATTCAAATGTTCAGCTTAAATTTAAAAATTTCTATTTAGAACGTAATTACGATACAGCACCAAATCTAGATTATGGTAACTGGACGCAAGCAATCACTTTAGATGCTAAATCGGGTTATCACGATATTGGTGCAGGCATTCAAGTTGGTGCAGATCTCTTGGCTCAATATGCAATTGGATTGAAATCGCGTGATTCTGTAAATGACATTCATATGCCATATGATAACAGTCAAGGTCGTACAGAACGCGATAATGCTAAATTCGGTGCGACTTTAAAAGTTAAAGTTTCTGAAACTGAACTTAAAGTAGGTGATTTATTGCCGATGTCACCAGTTATTTTCTTCGATCCATCACGCCAATTATTAACTACTTATAGTGGTGCATGGTTAGAGTCGAAAGATATTCAGGATACTAAATTAACCTTAGCTTATATTGATGGTATTAATTCGCGTTACGATAATCAGTATCAAGATTTGACCTTATTCCCAAACAATGATTTTGCGAAGGCAGAAGCTCAAGGTCTCACAACTGATGATGGAATGTATATTGTTGGTGTTGATCACCAGTTTACATCAAAGATTGGTGGTAGTTATTGGTTCGCTGATTTAACTGACATCTTCAAGCAACATTATGTTGCTGCAAGCTATAAAACTAAACTTGATGAAAAAACGAATTTAGATGCACATATTCGTTACTTCGATAACAGTGAAACTGGCGATAAACTTTTTGGTGAAATTGATAGCCAAGCAATTTCTATGGGGGCGAAAGTCAATCATGGTATGCATACTGTTCAATTGGGTTATCAAGAGATGTTTGGCGAGCATGGAGATGAAGCGACACTATTCCCAACATTGGGTGGTTGGGTGCCACAACCTTATTTAGATAACTGGTCAGTCGCGAGTTTTATCCGTAAGGATGAGAAATCTTGGAGTGTAGGTTATACCTATAATTTTAAAGAAATGGGTGTACCAGGATTATCTGCCACTGTACGTCATTTCCAAGGTTGGAATATTGATACGGCAACACCAGGTCGAGGTCGCGAGAATGAAAATAACATCATCGTGAACTATGTTGTGCCAGAAGGTAAGTATAAAGGTCTTGGTTTCAACTATATGTTCATTGATACTAATTATAACAACATCAATGTTCCAGGTACTTTGAGTGATTTAGAAGAGCATCGTGTGGCGTTAAGTTATAGTTATAAATTCTAAAATGAAATTGATCTCGATATGATGAGCAAGGATCATATCGAGATCTTATCAAGTCATATTCAGAGGGTGAATATTGATTTTAAAAAAATAAGTAAAAACAGTAATTTATTTAATTGGTAAAAAGATGGATGCAATCGTAAATTTGTATCAGTTGAAAGGTACAGAGCAGTTAATATAAGCCTGTAAAACTATCATTTGTAAACATCAACTGATGATTGTTTCACAAATATATGATCAGTTATAGACAGTTAGAGGACTATGATGAGCACTGTTCAAATTCCAGAATATAAAACGGATTCATTCTTTGGTTTAGAAGATAAATGGATCGAAACTGCTGAAGGTGAGTTAACCCATTATCATGAAATTGGTGAAGGCACGCCTATTTTATTCCTTCATGGTTCTGGTACTGGTGTATCAGCAGCTGCTAACTGGTGGTTGAATTTACCTGCAATTGGTGAGCAAGCGCGTTGTATCGCAATTGATACCATTGGTTATGGTCAAACTGTCGTTGCACCAGGAACTCAATACGGTATCCGTGCATGGGTTGATCATGCAATTCGTACTCTTGATGCACTTGGTATTGAAAAAACATGGTTAGTAGGTAATTCTCTAGGTGGTTGGTTAGCATTCCAATTGGCACTTGATTATCCAGAGCGTGTACTCGGTATTGTTTCAATGGGTACAGGTGGTGCAAAACAAACTGCAGCCCTAAAAGCACATGCAAACCCAGTTTTAACAGAAGAAGGTATTCGTAAGACACTTTCAATGTTCGTTGTAAATAAAGACTTAATTACAGATGAGCTGGTAAAAGTACGTTTTGATTCTGCGGCGAATGACTACGCATCTGATCGTTTAATGGATGTTGTGGGTGCGCGTGACCGTGATCGTTTCGAGTTCCCATTAGACTTTGAAAAAATGAAAGATATTACAGTTCCTGTATTATTGATTCATGGTACTCAAGATGTGGTGATTCCTGTGTCTCGTACTTGGGACATTTTAAATATCGTTCCTAATGCTGATGCACATATTTTCAGTCAGTGCGGTCACTGGTCGCAAGTTGAAAAAGCAGAAGAATTTAATACGGTGATCAAAAATTATCTAGCAGTTCATGGCGTTAAATAATTTAAGATCCTAAAAAACTAAAAAAGAGGATGATTTAATCATCCTCTTTTTTAAAACTTAAAATACAGAACATGTGTTTAATACATTTAAATCTGCATATTGATAATCAATATTGAGCATTGATCTGTTTTAATGCATTAGACTTAAGTGGTAGATCAAGTCTAGTTAGTTAATGGGTTGTTTAAAAAATAGTCTAATCTAAAGCCTGAATTCATAGAATTTATGATGATATTCGTAAAACTTTATTAGACTAAAGTCTAAGACTGTTGGTTGAAATAAAAAATAAAAATCACCGCTATGTTTAACGGTGATCATTAATTTGAAAAAAAAATTAATTAATTACGATTAATATCAAGGTAAAAAACAGAGCTCAGTAAGTCCATAAATTTTTTGACTCCTTCTGAGTTAGTACTTTTTCTATAGCTTGCAAATAAATCGATTGAAGGTAATTCCACGTCTAGCGGGCGAATCACGGTGTTGTTCATCGTCAGTGGTGCGATATATCCAGGTAGAAAAGTACAGCCCAGGTTCATGCCAATAGAATTAATGTTAAAGAGGATATTGTCTGCAGTTTGAACAATATTTAAATTGATTTGATGGTATTTTGCAAAATCTAGAATGATCTTATTTAGGGTTTGAGATTGCTGTTCAGAAGGAATAATGAAATCGATTCCATCGAGCTCTTTTACTGGAATGCGATCGTATTTAGCGAGTGGATGATCTTTGGGGAGTAAGAAAATCAAAGGTTCTCGTAAAACAAATTGACTTTCGATTTCATCACTAAATAGATTTTGACGAGTAAAAGCGATATCAATTTCGCCTTTTTTTAACATTTTTGACTGATCGGAGTTGTTTAAGCTTAACAATTCAATCTTTAAATCCCGGTTTTGAACACGAAGATTAGGGAGAACGTAAGGAAAAATTTTCATTTCAACTACAGGAACAAAGCCGATACGTAACAATTGCTGTTTAGATTTGGCAATCTGACGAGTCATTGCGACTGCTTTGTCTGCTTGGGCTATCGTGAGGCGAGCTTGTTCAAGGAAGACTTGACCCTCCTCAGTGAGTTCTACCTTACGTTTTGTACGATAAAGCAAAGGGACGCCAATTTCATCTTCAAGATCTTTAATCTGCTGGCTCAATGATGGCTGAGCAGTATAAAGGCGCAAGGCTGCTTTGGTGAAGTTGAGTTCTTCTGCCACAGCAATGAAATATCGTAGGTGTCGTAGTTCCATAAAAAAATCATCCAAAGATTGATTCATATAATGTCTAAATATGATCAAGTGCGAGTATAGTTCACAAATGGATATTCGGTGAAGTGGGGCTGAGCATATTGAAATATCAACGTTATTATTAAAATATGGTAAAATTCACGTATTGAGCGATTGATCAATTTATCGATAAAACATCTTGATTCAAACAAAAAAAATATTTCCCCAAAACTCGTTCAAAACTCATTATCTCTGCAAAGTTGAGTCTATTAGTTTGTGTCTAATTTAGTCACAGGAGAGCTTTTCATGAGTGGGAAAATTGATGTGCGCGAAATCGATGCTTTAGTCGATGCACAAAATGGACGTATCACGCCATCTATTTATACAGATCCAGATATCTATGAACTAGAACTTGAACGTGTGTTCGGTCGTACATGGTTATTCCTTTGCCATGAAAGCCAAATTCCAAAGGCTGGTGATTTCTTCAATACCTATATGGGTGAAGATCCGATCATCGTGGTACGTCAAAAAGACGGTTCAATCAAAGCATTGTTAAACCAATGTCGTCACCGTTCAATGCGCGTGAGCTTTGCTGACTGCGGTAACACTCGTGCATTTACATGTCCATACCACGGTTGGTCTTATGGCGTAGACGGCTCTCTTAAAGATATTCCTCTTGAAGATCGTGCATTCCCTCAAGGCGCATGTAAAGAGAAGTGGAGTTTGATCGAAGTAAACCGTGTGAAGTCTTATAAAGGCTTAATCTTCGGTTGTTGGGATGAAACAACTCCAGACCTTGAAGAATACATGGGTGATATCGCTTGGTACTTAGATGGCGTATTAGATCGTCGTCCAGGTGGTACTGAGATCATCGGTGGTGTTCATAAGTGGGAAATCGAATGTAACTGGAAATTTGCGGCTGAACAGTTTGCATCTGACCAATATCATGCATTGTTCTCTCACGCATCTGCGATTCAAGTATTAGGTGCTAAACCTGATGACGAATCTACTAAGAAATTAGGTGCTGCGCAAACTGCACGTCCGGTATGGGAAACTGCGAAAGACGCGATCCAATATGGTTCACGTGGTCACGGTTCAGGCTTCTTCTTTACAGAGAAACCAGATGCAAACGTATGGGTTGATGGTGAAGTAGCAAACTATTTCCGCGAAACTTACGAAGAAGTTAAAGAGCGTCTTGGTGAAATTCGTGCGTTACGTCTTGCTGGTCACAACACGATGTTCCCAACATTGTCTTGGTTAAACGGTACAGCAACACTTCGCGTATGGCACCCACGTGGTCCAAACAAAACTGAAGTATGGGCGTTCTGTATTGCGGATGCTGAAGCGTCACAAGAAGTGAAAGAAGCGTTTGAACGTTCTGCGACACGTGCATTTGGTCCAGCTGGTTTCTTAGAGCAAGATGACTCTGAAAACTGGATCGAAATTCAAAAAGTCTTACGTGGTTACAAAGCGCGTCAAAACAAACTCATTATGGAAATGGGTCTTGGCAACGAGAAAATTCGTGAAGATGGTATCCCTGGGATCACCAACTACATTTTCTCAGAAACTGCGGCACGCGGCATGTACCGTCGTTGGGCAGACTTGCTAATCCATGAAAAATGGGAAGATGTTGAGAAAGCAGCTGACGAATATGAGAAGGAGCTTATGAAATGAGTCAAGTGAGTTTAGAACTTCACCATCAAATTAGCCAATTCCTCTATCGTGAAGCGAAATTGCTTGACGATTGGAAATTTCGCGACTGGTTAGATACGTTAGCTGAAGATATTTCTTACACGCTACGTACAACACCAAATGCTCAAACGCGTGACCGTCGTCGTTCAATTGAACCACCTACAACTTGGGTGTTCAATGATACGAAAGATCTTTTAGAGCGTCGTGTTGCTCGTCTTGAAACAGGTATGGCGTGGGCTGAAGAGCCTCCATCACGTACAACTCATATGGTGAGTAACGTGATCGTAGAAGCTACTGAAGTTGAAGGCGAATACGATGTATACGTTACATATCTTTTGTACCGTACACAAAAAGAGAAAGATGTCACGATTTACTGTGGTAAACGTCATGACAAGATCCGTAAAGTTGAAGGTGGCTTAGGCTTCCAAATTTTCAACCGTAAGATCACGCTTGATCAAGTTACCTATAACTCTCACAACCTGAGTGTATTCTTCTAATGAATAAGATTTTTGTTTGCCAAGTTGACGAATTAGACGAAGGCGAAGCGTTGAAAGTAGATTGCGGCGTTAACGGTATCGATGCGCTTGCAGTGTTTAACAATGGTGGTGAGTTCTTCGCAATGAATGACCGTTGTTCTCATGGTAATGCTTCAATGTCAGAAGGTTATCTTGAAGACGATGGCACTGTCGAATGCCCATTGCATTCAGCTCGCTTCTGTTTAAAAACCGGTCAAGCATTATGTTTACCAGCGACAGATCCAATTCAAACTTTCCCAGTGATTGTTGAAGATGGTGCGTTATACGTTGAGATGGCAGGAGAGTAATCATGGGTTGGCTTAAAGGCGAAGTTGCACTGATCACAGGTGGTGGTTCTGGTTTAGGTTGGGCTTTAGTTGAACGCTTCCTTGAAGAAGGTGCACACGTTGTTGTGTTACAACGTTCACAATCTAAAGTCGATGCTTTAAAAGAACGCTTTGGTGATCAAATTGTTGCAATCGCTGGTGATGTTGCCAACTATGAAGACAATGTCCGTGCTGTAAAAGCAACTGTTGAGCGTTTTGGTAAGCTTGATTGCTTTATTGGTAATGCAGGAATCTGGGATCACTACGCAGATATCGTCAATACTTCAGGTGAGCAACTTGATAAAGCGTTTGACGAAATCATGGGAATTAATACGAAAGCATTAATTCTAGGTGCTAAAGCTGCACTTGATGAGTTAGTAAAATCTGAAGGTTCGATAATCTTCACACTATCTAACTCAGCATTATATTCTGCGGGTGGTGGTCCAGTTTACACAGCATCTAAGCATGCTGGCGTAGGCATCATGAAGGAATTGGCGTATGAGCTTGCACCCAAAGTTCGTGTGAATGCTGTTGCGCCGTCAGGTATGAATGTAAACATTAAAGGTGCTGCATCATTAGGCCAAGAAAATCTAGGTCTTTTAGATGCGCGTGATCCTGAGAAAATCGCGCGTGGTATGCCGTTGAACTTCTTACCTGAGCCTGAAGAAATGACAGGTTCTTATGTGCTCTTGGCATCTCGTCAAAATAACCGACCTTTAACTGGTGTTCTGATCAATGCAGAATGTGGTTTGGGTATTCGTGGTCTACGTCAACCACGTGCTGGTTTCTTTGACGAATAAAATCTAGTCTAAAAAATGGACTTATCGGCAGCCTGTTCTAAGGCTGCCTTCCTTTTAAGGAGTCTCTCATGGCCGTTAAACTTATTTGTGCTTCGCACAGTCCTTTAATGGAATTTGCTTCACCTCAAGATCAGTCAAAAGAGCAAAAAGTACGTGCTGCTTTTGAACAATTATCTGCTGAAGTAAAAGCTTACGATCCAACACTGATCATTACTTTTGGTCCAGACCATTTTAACGGTTTTTTCTACGACCTTATGCCAAGTTTCTGTGTCGGTATCCGTGCTACGGCTGCTGGTGACTGGGATTACGGTAAAATTGACAATAAAATCGATGTTCCTGAAGACAAGGCTTTGGCACTTGTGCGTCAAGTTCTAGATGAAGGTGTTGATGTTGCATACTCATATCGTATGCAGGCTGACCATGGTGTGACTCAACCATTACACTTCCTTTGTGATGGAAAACTTGATCGTTATAAAACGATTCCAATATTTATAAATGGCGCTGCCGCACCAATGCCAACAACTAAACGTACAATCGCTTTAGGTCGTGCGGTAGGTCAGTTTATCAAGTCACTTAATCTTGAAAATGAGCGTGTACTTGTATTGGGTACAGGTGGTTTGTCTCATGATCCACCTACACCACAAATGGGTTCAGTGCCACCAGAAGTTGAAGAGTTTTTAATTGCTGGTCGTAATCCAACTGAAGAAGCACGTAATGCGCGTCAAGCGAAAATTATTGCAGTTGGTCAGAAACTCGCTGCTGGAGATACATCAGTTGCAGTACCGCTGAGTCCTGAGTGGGATATTGCATTGCTTGAGAAATTCAAACAAGCAGATTTTGCTGCAATGGAAGCGATGACTGAGGCAGAAATTCGTGTCGAAGGTGGTCGTGGTGGTCAAGAAGTGCGTTGCTGGATGGCAGCATTTGCTGCACTGAGCGAAGTTGGTGAGTATGAAATGACAACTCACTGCTATGAAGATATTAGTGAGTGGATTGCGGGCTTCGGTATCGTATCTGCGGAATTAAAAGGTTAATCCCATGAGCAATGTAAACAACATCGTCATCGTTGGTGCGGGTCAAGCAGGCGCAAGTGCGATCCTTGAGCTTCGTGCAAACAAATATGAAGGTAAAATCACATTAATTGGTGATGAAACGCATCTTCCTTATGAGCGTCCACCACTGTCTAAAGACGTGATTTTAAAACCTGAAGAAACCAAGATTGAAATTTTATCTGAAGAAAAATTAGCAGATCTTGGTGTGACAGCAATTCGCGGTAATGGTGTCGTGAAAATCAACGCTGAAGCCAAAACTGTCGAACTTCAAAATGGTGATGTTGTTGCTTATGACAAATTGCTGATTGCAACTGGCGGTGCAGCACGTCGTCTTCCAAACTTCGATGCACTTGGCAAACATGTTTACACGCTGCGTAATCTTGAAGATTCACAAGCCCTTGTACCAGTGTTACAAAAAGGTCAACGTATCATCCTGATTGGTGGTGGTGTAATCGGTCTTGAGCTTGCATCATCTGCACGTTTCAAAGAATGTGAAGTCACTGTCGTTGAAATGGGACCAATGGTGATGGGGCGTT
Source organism: Acinetobacter sp. 25-47-130 (assembly GCF_056779705.1). NCBI lineage: Bacteria > Pseudomonadati > Pseudomonadota > Gammaproteobacteria > Moraxellales > Moraxellaceae > Acinetobacter > Acinetobacter sp. 25-47-130. Next base: position 196,107 of record NZ_JBWYII010000003.1, read on the forward strand.
CATCGCCACGCATCTTGAGTGAATTCTTGCTTGAACAGCAAAAATTGGCAGGTGTGGATGTTCGTCTTTCAACTTCAATTGCAGATTGCAAGCTTGATGGCGAAGAAATTGTGGTGACTTTAGCTGATGGCGAAGAACTTCGTGCGGATGCTGTGGTTTACGGTATCGGTATTGTGCCAAATGCACAGTTGGCAGTTGATGCTGGTCTTGACGTTGATCTCGCGATCAAAGTAAACGAAAATTGCCAAACCTCGAATGCTGATATTTATGCGGCAGGTGATGTGGCAACTCAACTTCGTGACTGTGGTAACCACCGTCGTGTTGAGACTTGGGAAAATGCCAATCTTCAAGCAGGTATCTTTGCACGCCATGTGATGGGTGTAGAACATCCTACTCCTAATCCAGCATGGTTCTGGACAGATCAGTTGGACATTAACTACCAATTCGTAGGTGATATGGCAGCAGCTGAGTGGTTAGTACGTGGTGAAATCAATCCTGAGCTACGTGCAGAATCTTCATTTGTATTGTTCGGTGTGACTGACGGTATTATTGTTGGTGGTATTACGGTAAATGCGGCTAAAGAAATGCGTCATCTTAAAAAATTGATTAGCAAACAAGCTGCATTTGAAGCAGATAAATATTTAGATCTTAGCCAAGACCTTCGTAAACTTGTGAAGTAAACTTGGTGAGATTGTGCAACAGACCTAGGGTAACTTAGGTCTGTTTTTTATGTGCCTAAGAAAATATTGATTTAATTTTGAGCAAATTATGAATTCTAGTTCCTCAAATATAATGGTCGTTGCGAGTATATATGCCTTATTGGTATTGATATGGGCTGCAACACCACTTGCCATTGTATGGAGTGTTGTAGAAATTCATCCAATGTGGGTGCTCATCATTCGATACTTTGGTGCATCTATAATTGCTTTGGCTTTGCTCAAAATGATGCGTGATCCACTCCCGTTTGATCATGTATCGCTGAAAAGTTATGTGGCTGGTAGCCTAAATTTAATAGGTGCGCAGTTATTTATCTACTTAGCAGCAAATTATTTAACGTCAGGCTTAATGGCACTGATCTTCGGATTTTCGCCATTAATTGCAGGTCTCATTGGACATCTCATCCTAAAAACACATAAGTTGTCTATTTTACAATGGAGTGGAATGGTCATTGCCGTATTGGGTCTCACATTTGTTTTTGCAGAATCTGCAGATGAGCGAGTCAATCCTTGGGGTGTAGTTTTGATGCTGATCAGTATGGTGTCGTATATCAGTTCGATTTTTTTGGTCAAACAAATTAATGCACCTTTAAGCCCTATGAGTCAGGCGACTGGTTCATTAATCGTTTCAGCTTTAGGATCACTCTTAATCATTCCATTCATTTGGCAACACATCCCAACCGTGCTACCAAGTACGCAAGCGATGGTGGGTTTTTTGTTCACAATGATCATGTCATCAATTGTTGCGATGCTGTGCTATTTTTGGTTAATCCGCCGCTTAGCAGCGTCGACAGTGTCTTTGAGTAATGTCATGACGCCAGTCATCGCCCTAGTTTTGGGGGCATCCTTAAATAATGAAATTATTCATAATGAAGCCTTGTGGGGGATTGTCGTTGTGATGATGGGGTTGCTGATGTATTTTAATCGAGAACTCTTGAAACTATTCTTAAAAAAATGAGTGAAAAAAAGTGGTTTTAATCACACACGTACAACTACATGAATATATAAGATTCATAATGTTACAAAACTATGCTTTAGCCCAAGCTCGAATTTAGGAATACTGAAAAAGTCAGTTCAAATCAGCAAAAAAAAATTGAACATTTTTTGCATAATTTGGACTGTTTTACTTTAGCTCAAGTTCAAACTTATCTAAAATAGAAGTGGTACAGTTTGAAATCTATACAAGTTATCAATTTGTCACATTAATATTTTAGAATCTGCTGGTGAAAACGATAGAAATCTATTTATTTTATTTCAAAATTCGTTATCATCGCGCCCTCTAGTTATAACTCTACACAATAGGCTAACTAGAACTCTATAAAGCACCGAGTCAAAGGACCGCAAGTCACCCGACTTATTTCTATTAACCCATATCAGAGATGGTAATTCGATATGAGCGTTTCTTCTGTAAATCCTGCACCTAATTCTACTAACGAATACTATTTGACTCGCCAAAGTCAGATGGAATCTAATGTTCGTAGCTATCCACGTAAATTGCCGTTAGCGATAGCAAAAGCTCAAGGTTGCTGGGTTACTGATGTTGAAGGTACAGAGTACCTCGATTGTTTAGCTGGGGCAGGAACATTGGCTTTGGGCCATAATCATCCTGCGGTCATTCAAAGTATTCAAGACACTTTAGCGAGTGGTCTTCCATTACATACTTTGGATTTAACGACACCTTTAAAAGATGCTTTTACTGAAGCTTTACTTGCTGAATTACCGGGTGGTAAAGAAGAGTACTGCCTACAGTTCTGTGGTCCATCTGGTGCAGATGGTACAGAAGCAGCAATTAAACTTGCAAAAACATATACTGGCCGTGGCACTGTGATCAGCTTCTCTGGTGGCTACCATGGTATGACTCACGGCTCATTAGCAATGACAGGTAATTTGTCTGCTAAAAACGCTGTTAATGGTTTAATGCCAGGCGTTCAATTCATGCCGTATCCACATGAATACCGTTGCCCACTAGGTTTAGGTGGTGAAGCGGGTGTTGACGCGCTTACTTATTTTTTTGAAAATTTCATCGAAGATGTTGAAAGCGGTGTGACTAAGCCTGCTGCAGTTATCCTTGAAGCGATTCAAGGTGAGGGCGGTGTGGTTACAGCACCTGTGAAATGGTTGAAAAAAATTCGTGAAGTGACTGAAAAGCACAACATCGTTTTAATTCTTGATGAAGTACAAGCTGGTTTCGCGCGTTCAGGAAAAATGTTTGCCTTTGAACATGCGGGTATCGAACCTGATGTTGTAGTGATGTCGAAAGCAGTAGGTGGAAGCTTACCACTTGCAGTACTTGGTATTAAGCGTAAGTTTGATGCTTGGCAGCCTGCAGGTCACACGGGTACTTTCCGTGGTAACCAATTGGCTATGGGTACTGGTCTTGCTACGATCAAAACGATTAAAGAACAAAATCTTGCGCAAAACGCACAAGAGCGCGGTGATTTCCTTCAAGCTGAATTGAAGAAATTAGCTGCAGAATTCCCATGTATCGGTAATGTACGTGGCCGCGGTTTAATGATCGGTATCGAAATCGTTGATGAGCGTAAACCTGCTGACCATATGGGTTCACTTCCTGCAGATGGTCAATTGGCTGCTGCAATCCAAGCAGCGTGTTTCAACAACAAATTGTTGTTAGAAAAGGGTGGACGTAACGGTACAGTGATTCGTCTACTTTGCCCATTAATTATTAACCAAGCTGAATGTGAAGAAGTAATTGTGCGCTTTAAGAAAGCAATTTCTGAAGCATTAGTTGCGGTACGAGGCGCTTAATTCATGGTAGATTTTGCAGAACACCGTAAAGCTTTGCTCTGTAATGATGCTGCATCCATTGCTGACTATACGTCAGCAATGGATCAGGCAACTCAAGCAGTAGCAGCTTGGTTACAAAATGACAAAATGTACACAGGCGGTAGCATTAAAGAGCTTCGCAGTGCAATTGCATTTAATCCTTCTAAAGAAGGATTGGGTGTGGAAAAGTCATTAGAGCGTATGGTTGAGCTATTCCTTAATAAGAGCTTAAAAGTACATCATCCTCATTCTTTGGCGCATTTGCATTGTCCTACTATGGTGACTAGCCAAATCGCAGAAGTACTCATTAACGCAACTAACCAATCGATGGACTCATGGGATCAAAGCCCTGCAGGTTCATTGATGGAAGTTCAGTTGATCGATTGGCTTCGTCAAAAAGTTGGTTATGGTGCAGGTCAAGCAGGTGTGTTCACCTCTGGCGGTACGCAGTCAAACTTGATGGGTGTATTGCTTGCACGTGATGCATGTATCGCGAAAAACTGGAAAGACGAAAACGGCAATCCGTGGTCTGTTCAGCGTGATGGCGTACCTGCGGAAGCGATGCGTAACGTTAAAGTCATTTGTTCTGAAAATGCTCACTTCTCTGTGCAAAAGAACATGGCGATGATGGGAATGGGCTTCCAATCTGTAGTGACTGTGCCTGTCGACGAAAATGCGCGTATGGACATGGATGCACTAGAGAAAACCATGGTACACCTTCAAAATGAAGGCAAAATTGTGGCATGTGTGGTTGCAACTGCAGGTACTACCGATGCGGGTGCAATTGATCCTTTAAAGAAAGTCCGTGAAATCACCAATAAGTACGGCGCGTGGATGCATATCGATGCAGCATGGGGCGGTGCTTTAATCCTATCTAATAATCACCGTGATTTGTTAGATGGTATCGAGCTTTCTGATTCAATCACACTTGATTTCCATAAGCATTACTTCCAAACGATTTCTTGTGGTGCATTCTTACTTAAAGATGAAGCGAACTATCGCTTTATGCATTATGAAGCGGAATACTTAAACTCTGCTTATGATGAAGAGCATGGCGTACCAAACCTTGTTTCTAAATCTCTACAAACTACACGTCGTTTTGATGCGTTGAAATTGTGGATGACGATTGAAGCACTCGGTGAAGAGCTTTACGGCTCTATGATTGACCACGGTGTGACTTTAACGCGTGATGTTGCAGATTATATTAAAGTAACAGACGGTTTAGAGTTATTGGTTGAGCCACAATTTGCATCAGTCTTGTTCCGTGTAATTCCTGAAGGTTACCCAACAGAATTACTCGATACATTGAACCAAAACGTTGCGGATGAATTGTTTGCACGTGGTGAAGCGAATATTGGTGTGACTAAAGTCGGTCAGGTTCAATCATTGAAAATGACAACTTTAAGTCCAGTAGCAACTTTAGACAATGTGAAGAACTTGCTTGCGCTTGTACTGGCTGAGTCTGATCGCATCAAAGCTTCAATTGCTGATGGTACATATACGCCACCAATCGATTAATAGATTGTTTTTGAAAAAAAGCGCTCAATTGAGCGCTTTTTTGATATTAAAAATTCATAACTTTGACATATTTTTAGATCATTATTGAAAAAATCTTTATGCAGAATTAGGGGGATAATTATTAAAGAATAAGTAGGTAATAAAAATATCAGTATTTAACCGTAATTATTATAAATCATTGAAATATAATTAAAAAACAAATAAGAAAGTTGGTGTAATAAAAATAATAAAATCGTAATAAAGCTGTAACCTTATTGTCATATTATCAAATCAAAATGCATGTATCGAAATAAGTACAATACTTCAATAAAAAGTAGCGTACTCCAAATTTGCATAAATTGAGAGATAACATGATGCGCTTTACAAATATTGCAATTGCATTAGCACTTTCTGGGGCAGCTGTAGCAACAACCGCAAATGCAGCACGTGACACAATTCAAATTGCGGGTTCTTCTACAGTATTGCCATATGCAAGTATTGTGGCTGAAGAATTCGGTAATAACTTCCCTCAATTTAAAACACCAGTAGTTGGTTCAGGCGGTTCGTCGGGTGGTTTAAAACAATTTTGTAATGGTGTTGGCGACAATACGATCGATATTGCTAACTCATCTCGTGCAATCAAATCGAGCGAATTGGCTGAATGTAAGAAAAATGGCGTTAACCAAGTATTAGAAATTAAAATCGGTTACGACGGTATCGTATTTGCTTCAAATGCTAACAAAGCAGCTTATAAATTACGTCCACAACATGTATTTGCAGCTTTGGCAGCTGAATTGCCTTCAAACGGTAAGATGGTAAAAAACCCATATACACGTTGGAATCAAATTGATAAATCATTACCAAATGAGCCAATCACGCTTGTAATCCCAGCTTCGAATCATGGTACACGTGAAGTCTTCCAGGAGAAAATGGTGGACGCTGGTTGTGAATCGTATGCTGCTATTAAAGCTTTAGATAAAGATGCCAAAAAGAAAGCTTGCACAACGTTCCGTAAAGATGGTCGTGTTGTGGAAATTGCGGGTGACTATACAGAAACACTTGCACGCTTAAAGACTTCTCCAAGTGCTGTTGGTGTGTTTGGTTTAGGTTTCTATGATCAAAACCGTGACCGTTTACGCGTTGCAACTGTGAACAATGTGGCACCGTCTGAAAACACGATTTTAAATGGTTCTTACCCTGTATCACGCCCATTATTCTTCTATGTAAAAGGTGAACACTTGAAATCAATCAAAGGTTTACCACAGTTTACTGAGTATTTCTTAAACAAGCGTGTTTCAGGTAAAGGTTCTAAGTTAGAAAAAGCGGGCTTAATTTCACTCTCTGACAAAGAACGCGCATCAATTTTGGCAAACTTTAAAGCAGGTAAAGCTGTTAAGTAATCAAACGACAAACTAATGGCAGGAATTATCCTGCCATTGGTTTTTTCATTGAAAAAAGTTTTTTCAAACCATGAAAATTGAAAAGACAGTGGAGAATACATGAATCTGCTACTTATAGGTGTGTTACTGGCGATCATCGCCATTGCCTATCAAATCGGATTACGCAAAAGCCGTAACTTAGCAGGTCAGGGAAATAACTCTGCCGCTTTGCATTCACGTCCTGGTTACTATGGGGCATTAGTTGCGTTGTGGTGTGGTATCCCTGCATTTTTAATTTTGATTGTTTGGAATTTAGTTGAGCCAACGATCTTGGAGCAGGTGGTGCTTAATCATTTGCCACAGGATATAAAAGCGAGTCTAGATCCAGCAAGCCTAAACGTAGTTGTTGACCGTGTTCAATCAATTGCGTCTGGATTTGGTGTCAGTGACACGGCAACGGCATATGAAGTTGCAGCTGCAGAGCAACTGAGTAAATTTTCAACTATTGGCTCTTTTGCAAAATTAGCAGTTGTTATTTGCGCTGCATTGGCAGGTTTGGTATGGGCTAAAAAAAGAATTAGCCAAGATTTTAGAGCGCGTAATCAAGTCGAGAAAGTCATCAATGTTGGCTTAGCTTTATGTTCTGGTGTCGCGATTCTTACAACACTAGGGATTGTAATGTCGATGTTTGGAGAAGCGATGCGCTTCTTCAGCTTTGTTAATCCTTTTGATTTCTTCTTTGGAACAGAGTGGAACCCGGGTTTCAGTACTTCGGGAAGTGCAGAAGGAAGCTATGGTTTACTTCCATTGTTGTGGGGTACGCTCATGGTCAGTGGGATCGCACTATTGGTTGCTGTACCAGTAGGTTTAATGATCGCGATTTATTTGGCTGAATATGCTTCTCCTCGCTTCCGTTCTTGGGCAAAACCGACCATTGAAGTTTTAGCTGGTATTCCAACGATCGTTTATGGTGTATTTGCACTCATGATTATTGGCCCATTTATTAAAACTGTAGGGGCAATGGTTGGTATTGATATCAACGCAACGAGTGCGCTCACTGCAGGTTTTGTCATGGGAATCATGATCATTCCTTTTGTGTCTTCTTTATCTGATGACATTATTACTCAAGTGCCTCGAGCATTACGTGATGGATCTTTAGGATTAGGGGCGACCAAATCTGAAACGATTCGTAAAGTGGTCATTCCAGCAGCGTTGCCTGGCATTATTGGTGCATTTTTATTGGCTGCTTCCCGTGCAATTGGCGAAACTATGATCGTAGTTCTAGCAGCTGGTAACAGTCCTCTTTTACACGCAAATCCATTAGAAGCTGTTTCGACCGTAACGATTACGATTGTTAATCAATTAACAGGTGATACTGACTTTGCAAGTCCGCAAGCATTAGTCGCTTTCGCACTAGGACTTACATTGTTTGTGATTACTTTAGGTTTGAACATTGTTGCACTTTACATCGTGCGTAAATACCGTGAGCAATACGACTAATGAGTACTTCTAATCCTAATACTCTCGAGACAGTTGATTCAGCAACAGCTGAGCAGCTTAGAGAAAAGCGTAAGAAGACTATTCAGAATTCTTTAGCTAAACGTCATCGTAAAGAAAAGACGTTCCGTTTCTTCGGTTTTTCAGCAGTGATTGCTGGCTTATTCTTCGTAGTATTGCTATTCGGTAGTATTTTAGCGAAAGGCTTGCCTGCTTTTTGGCAAAGTAGCATGAATTTGCCAATCTATTTCGATCCAAAAATTGTTGAAGTTGGTCCAAAGCCTGTACTGGCTGAAGGTGAGAATCCAGCTCAGTATGAAGAACGCTTTATTGAGTGGCAGACTGAAGTTGGCATGGTGGATTGGGATGCATTGATCATCAATGCCATGATCAAACAAGACCCTCAACTTGAAGCCCAACGTGATGATTTAAGCTATATCTATACGAGCTCTGAAGCATATCGTATCCGTGATATGGTGATGAATGATCCAAGCTTGGTTGGTAAAACAGTGGATGTAAAAGTCCTTGCTGATGCAAATATTGATGTGTGGCTTGCAGGTAATATTGATCGTTCTTTGCCAGATGAACAGCAACAACTTAGTCCTGAGATTCGTCAAATTGCCGATGAACTCAAGGCTAAAGGTGTTATCGAAAATTCATTTAACACGAATATTTTCACGAGTCCTGACTCTCGTAGTTCACCAGCGACATCTGGTTTAGCTGGTGCATTCATGGGCTCATTGTTCATGATGTTGATTGTAATCTTTATTTCGATTCCAATCGGTGTTGCATCCGCGATCTATCTTGAAGAGTTCGCACCAAAGAACTGGATTACAGATATTGTAGAAGTCAACATCAATAATTTGGCTGCTGTTCCATCGATTGTATTCGGTTTGCTTGGTGCTGCAATTTTTATTGGTTGGATGCATTTACCATTATCTGCCCCTTTGGTAGGTGGTCTTGTGTTAAGTTTAATGACGTTGCCAACGGTGATTATTACGACACGAGCTTCTTTAAAAGCCGTTCCACCTTCGATTCGCCAAGCTGCATTAGGATTGGGTGCATCAAGACTGCAAACAGTTTTTCATCACGTCCTGCCTTTGGCATTACCAGGTATTTTAACAGGTGCGATTATTGGTGTGGCTCAAGCATTGGGTGAGACTGCGCCGTTGTTGTTGATTGGTATGAGTGCTTTTGTAGCCAGTGTTCCAGCAAGCCCATTCGATCAATCTACAGCGCTGCCTGTACAGATTTTCTTGTGGCAGGGTAATGAACTTCGTAACTTCTTTGAAGGTCGTACTGCTGCAGCCATTATTGTTCTCCTTGCGATGATGATTAGCTTAAATAGTTTAGCGATCTGGTTACGTAAGAAATTTGAAGTCCGTTGGTAGTCGGAGCAAAATATGAATACAGTAACTTCGCAAGTAACTCAAAATTCCTTAAAAAAGGATCAATCAGTGAATTCAGATCAAACACAATTTACATCTCAAGATGCAAATCAAAAAACGTCGACTTCGTTTGTTTCACAATTTGACACGCAGAGCGAAAATAAAAAAGAAGCAAAATCGGATGTTGTAAAATTGAGCACAACTGATGTTCACGTTTATTATGGTGAATCTGAAGCGATTAAAGGCATTGATCTTAATATTTACCAAAATGAAGTGATTGCTTTTATTGGTCCATCTGGATGTGGTAAGTCAACATTCCTACGTACTTTAAATCGTATGAACGACACGATAGATAGTTGTCGGGTAACGGGTAAAGTCATGTTGGATAATCAAGATATCTATGATCCTAATCTCGACGTAGTATTACTGCGTGCGCAAGTGGGTATGGTGTTCCAAAAGCCAAACCCATTCCCAAAATCAATTTTTGAAAACGTTGCATACGGACCTAAACTCCATGGTTTAGCACGTGACAAATATGATTTAGAAGAGATCGTTGAAAATAGTTTACGTAAAGCGGGCTTGTGGGATGAAGTTAAGGATCGTTTGAATCAGCCTGGAACTGGTTTATCAGGCGGTCAACAGCAACGTCTATGTATTGCTCGAACTATTGCAGTTTCGCCAGAAGTGATTCTAATGGACGAACCTTGTTCAGCACTTGACCCAATTGCTACGGCTAAAGTTGAAGAGTTAATCGCTGAGCTTTCAACACAATATACTATTGCAATCGTTACGCACTCAATGCAACAAGCTGCACGTGTATCAGACCGTACTGCCTATTTCCATTTAGGTGATTTGATTGAAGTGAATTCGACAGAAAAAGTATTTACTCAACCTGATCATCAATTGACTGAGGCATATATTACGGGTCGATTTGGTTAATTAAAAATTTAGAAACATAAATAAAAAGAGTCTTCGGGCTCTTTTTTTATTACAAAAATCTGTGGATGTAATAAGGTTTTTCTCTAAAATGGAATTCTTAATAAACTGATATCCACATGACAATGAAAAAAATACTTTGTTTAACAGCATTAATGACCAGTATTTTTATGTTGAGTGCTTGCTCACATACACCAAATCAAAATCAACAAGTAACCACGCAAATCAATACTTCGAATTTGATCGAACAACGTCTCATGAGTCATCTTAGTGCCTTAGAAGATATTGCAGCAGCTCATGGCGGTAATCGCGCAGTTGGAACGGATGGTGGTAAGGCAACTGCCACCTATATTATTGAAGAGGCAAAAAAAGCTGGTTTGCACGCTCAGATGTTGCCGTTTGAAAATCGCAATAAGATTGTAGGTCAGAATATTATTATCGAAATCAAAGGTAAAAATCCTGATTTAGCTACGATAATCGGTGCACATTATGATTCTGTGACCACAGGGCCTGGGATCAATGATAATGGTACAGGTGTAGCCGTTCTATTAGAGCTATTACAACATTATTCAAAATCTGAAAATCATCCTCAAAATACAATTTACCTTGCATTTTGGGATTCTGAAGAAGATGGTATCGGAGGTTCGCAAGATTTTGTTGCTAAAATGACACCTGAACAGCTGAAGGGAATAAAGGCTTATATCAATGTTGATATGGTCGGTACAAAAAATCCGAATATTTTGGTTGCTGATGTAGATAAATCTTCATTAAAAGATTTAGAAGCCCAGTTTAAGTCTGCTGGATTATCTGAATCTGACTATAAACCAATGATTGATGGCTTAAAGTCTTTACCTAGTCATCCAGGAGATACTGCGCTTGAAGAACATTTAAAATCATTCTTTAAAGCAAAGAACTTAACGATCAAAGAAGACATCACCACTTTAACAGCAAGCGACACATCACCATTTCTAGGAAAAGTGCCGGTCACATCGATCATTTTATTTAATGAACAAGAACGTCCAGGTGCAAACGAGGGGGAGATAATTTTAGATTTTGCGCCATGTTATCACCAAGCTTGTGATACCAAGGATTTAGTTGATCCAAAATCTATGATTATGGCTCTAGAGGCGATTCAACATCTGTTAAAAGTCACCAACACTCAATAGTTGAGATGACTGAAGAATTATTTAGGCGTATCTCATTTGAATTGCATCATAGGGTGCAATTCAATTTTTTTTACTGAATAAAAAAGATTTATTCGTAAACTCGATCGAAAATATGTCTTAAAGCAGTTTTGCTATCTAGCTGAATTTTGCAATACACAGTAGAATATGCGCTCTCTTCAAGTCACATTGTGGCATGGTTCAAAAGACCATCCCGTGGAGCCAAAATCAGCATGTTTATCGTGGCCGGTGCACCAGCACACTCTTCTTTTAAGCAAACGCAACTATTAACTCGTTTACAGTCAATTAGTTCGGTTCAATCAATAGAAAGTCAATGGGTTTATTTATTCGACCAAGCGCTCAACGAGCAACAACAGCAATCCGCTTTACAGCTTCTAAATGATGGTGCGTCATTTGAATTACGCCAAGCAGCCACAGATGAGATTCAAATCTTAGTCACTCCACGCGTAGGCACAATTTCGCCGTGGTCTTCAAAAGCGACCGATATTTTCGCGAACTGCAACACACCGGTTCATCGTCTTGAACGCGGTGTTTTGTTTACTTTGAAGGGTGTAAAAGACGTTTCAAATGAAATTAAGCAAATTCTGCATGACCGAATGACAGAAAGTGTTTTCAATCAAATTGACGATGCTGCTGCTTTATTCACTGAAACTGAGCCAAAACCGCTGAACTCGATTGATATTTTAGGTCAAGGTAAAGAAGCGCTCGTAAAAGCAAACTCTGAATTTGGTTTTGCTTTATCGGATGAAGAAATTGATTACTTAACTGAAGCATTTATCAAGTTAGGTCGCAATCCGCATGACATTGAACTCATGATGTTTGCACAAGCGAACTCTGAGCATTGTCGTCATAAAATCTTTGGTTCAGAATGGACAATTGATGGAGAAGTCCAACCATTGTCATTGTTCCAAATGATTAAAAATACCTATAAAGAATCACCTACAGATGTATTGTCAGCATATAAAGACAATGCTTCAGTGATTGTTGGTTTTGATACGCAACGTTTTTATCCAAAAAAAGATGAAAATGGTCATTATGTTTATAAATACAAGAGCCAAGCTGCCCACATCTTAATGAAAGTGGAAACCCACAACCATCCTACAGCGATTGCACCATTTGCAGGTGCGGCAACAGGTTCGGGCGGTGAAATCCGTGATGAAGGTGCAACAGGTCGTGGTGGTAAGCCAAAAGCAGGCTTAACAGGTTTCACTACATCTAACTTGAATATTCCAGGCTTTGAACAGCCATGGGAAGAAAACTACGGTAAACCATCTCGTATGGCATCTCCACTTCAAATTATGATTGAAGGTCCATTGGGTGGTGCTGCATTTAACAACGAATTTGGTCGTCCTGCGTTAAATGGTTACTTCCGTACATTTGAGCAAAATGTAAATGGTGATGTAAAAGGTTTCCATAAGCCAATTATGATTGCTGGTGGTTACGGTAACATCCGTCCTGACCACGTTGAAAAAGATGCGATCCAACCGGGCGATTTATTGATCGTGCTTGGTGGTCCTGCAATGCTCATCGGTCTTGGTGGTGGCGCTGCTTCTTCTGTAGATAGCGGTACAATGGGCGAAAGCTTAGACTTTGCTTCTGTACAACGTGAAAACCCAGAAATGGAACGCCGTTGCCAAGAAGTCATTGATACTTGCTGGCGTATGGAAGACCACAACCCAATCGTGTCTGTACATGACGTAGGTGCTGGTGGTATTTCAAATGCGATGCCTGAACTGGTAAATGACCACGAATTAGGTGCAAAACTTGATCTTCGTAAAGTACCATCATTGGAGCCAGGTATGGCGCCAATGGAAATTTGGTCAAATGAAGCGCAAGAGCGTTATGTATTGGCGATCCGTCCATCTTCATTAGAATTATTTGAATCAATCTGTGCGCGTGAACGTTGTCCGTTTGCCGTATTAGGTGAAGCGACTGAAGCGCGTCATTTAACGGTTGAAGATCCATTGTTTGGTAACAACCCAGTTGATGTACCAATGCAAGTGATCTTAGGTGGTACGCCACGTATGAGCCGCGCGTATGACTGTATCGAACGTCACGGTGATGACTTTGATGCTGCACAAGTGACTGATCTTAAAGATGCGATTTACCGTGTGATTAAGAACCCAACAGTTGCGTCTAAATCATTCTTAATTACCATTGGTGACCGTTCAATTACAGGTATGGTTGCACGTGACCAAATGGTTGGTCCATGGCAAGTGCCTGTAGCAGATGCTGCGGTAACAACAACAAGTTTAGTGGGCTACACAGGCGAAGCAATGGCAATGGGTGAACGTCCACCTGTAGCATTGTTAAATCCTGCGGCATCTGCACGTTTAGCAGTGGCTGAGTCAATCACCAACATCATGTCTGCAAAAATCGAGAAAATCAGCGACATTAAATTGTCTGCGAATTGGATGGCTGCAGCAGGTCAAGTAGGCGAAGACCAAGCATTATTTGAAGGTGTAAAAGCCATCGGTATGGAAATGTGTCCTGCGCTTGGCATCGCAATTCCTGTAGGTAAAGATTCTTTATCGATGCGTACGACTTGGAATGACGAAGGTGAAGATAAGTCTGTAACTTCTCCAATGTCAGGTGTGATCACAGCATTTGCACCAGTGACTGATGTGCGTAAGACATTAACACCAGAATTGAAAAACTTAGATTCAGTACTTGTACGTATTGATTTGTCTAAAGGTCAATTCCGTCTTGGTGGTTCGATCCTTGCGCAAGTGTATAAAGCAATTGGTTCGGTTACACCAGATGTAGATAGCTTCGATGACTTCAAAGCATTCTTTGCATTGGTGCAAGATTGGAACAACCGTGGCTTAATTAAAGCTTACCATGATATCGGTGATGGTGGTTTAATCGCAACTGTTGCAGAGATGATGTTCGCTTCACGTTTGGGTGTGGCTTTAGAAGATCAATCTGTAGCAAGCTTATTTGCTGAAGAAATTGGTGCAGTATTACAAATTGCTAAAGCTGATTGGGATGCACTACAGACTGAAGTTTCAGCATCAAGCTTAAAAGATGCGATCAGTGTCGTTGGTACAGTGAATACTACTGATACGCTAACGATCAATGGTTTAACGCTAGATCGTGTTGAACTGCAACAAGCGTGGACTGAAGTGTCACATCAGATTCAACGTTTACGTGACAACGTGGAAACTGCAGATCAAGAATATAGTCTAATTGCGAATAAAGATCATAAAGGTCTTATTGCAAAAGCGACATTCGATTTGAATGAAGAAATTGAAGCACCGTATATCAATACACGTCGTCCGAATATGGCAATCTTGCGTGAGCAGGGTGTAAATGGTCATGTGGAGATGGCAGCTGCATTCGACAAAGTTGGTTTCAATACGATTGATGTCCATATGAGTGACCTACTCGCTGGTCGTGTAAGCCTTGATGAATTTGAAGGTTTAGTGGCATGTGGTGGTTTCTCTTACGGTGACGTTTTAGGCGCTGGTGGTGGTTGGGCGAAATCAGTATTGTTCAATCCTAAACTTCGTGATCAATTTGAGAAATTCTTTAACCGTCAAGAAACGTTCTCACTCGGGATCTGTAACGGTTGCCAAATGTTGTCTCAATTGGCTCCACTCATTCCAGGTGCTGAAAACTGGCCACGTTTCCATCGTAACGTATCAGAAATGTTTGAAGCGCGAGCTGTAAACGTTCGTGTTGAAAAATCTAAATCTGTACTTTTAGAAGGTATGGAAGGTTCGATTTTACCAATCGCTGTGGCGCATGGTGAAGGTCGCGTTGTTGCAGCGGACAGCTCTATTGCTGCATTGAATGCGGGTAATCAAGTGACTTTACGTTATGTTGATAGCCAAGGTAATCCAACTCAACATTACCCATTGAACCCGAACGGCTCACCTGAAGCAATTACAGGTGTGACTTCAACTGATGGTCGTGCAACGATTATGATGCCTCATCCAGAGCGTAACTTCCGTGCGATTCAGCACTCTTGGAAACCTGAAGATTGGGATCAAGATGGTGCATGGTTACGTATGTTCCGTAATGCACGTAAATTTATTGGTTAATGCTAGATTAAATGAAAACCACCTTCGGGTGGTTTTTTTAAATATAATATTTATAGATTTTCATAATTTAAGTTAGATAAAAATTGATAAAATTCAACAGAATTGAGGTGTAAAATTTGAAGGGAAATACAGTTTGGGCTACTGTAATAGCATCTTTAGGCATGATGTGTGGTCTGTGGTTGCTCCTATTTGAAAACAAGCTTTCGGGTGCAGAATTTGTCACTCTTTCATTAGGTTTTTCAATTATTGGTTTAATAATATTTTTTGCTGCTGAAGTACAAGAGTTTTCGATTGCAGGCAATGGAGTGAAATTAAAAGAGTTAAGGTCAGAAGCGCAAAAAATGATAGAAGATCTAAAACAAGGTCATGTTGAGCTCTTTCGTATTTTAGTTAAAGCAACTATAGAGTTTTCGGGTGGATTTGAGAGCTCATCAAAAATAGAAAGCAGAGCTGAAAAATTCATTCATATATATAACGAAGTAGAAAAAATGGATTGTATAAAAGAATTAAAAGATGACCTAGAAAAATCATTAAAAATAATACTAGTTGCTCAGTATAATAAATTTAGTTTTATCCATGCAAAGTCTAAGGCCATCGAAGATGAGTTTATTGATGAAGATCAGCCTCAATATTTATACATTGCCTTAAATGATCAATTAATTCAAGAAAGTTACAGAGGAAGACGTCCTAAGCCTATATTCGAAAAAGAAAAACAAGACATTATTCAGGCACTTGATATGTATGCCAAACTTTATGTTATAAAAAATAAATTGCATAGGATTAAATAATATAGAAATGATCTTTTCGATTGAGATAATGATTGGTTTTAAGCGTTGATTAGAAAATGCTATTATTAGTTATTAATAATTTTACTAATACCATGCTTGCATATATAACGCTTTTAAATTTAAAACTAATCATTACAAAGGTTAAATTTTACCTTATGGAAAAATAAATTTAAATTCGCTAACATGGGCTTATTCAGCCACCATTTTGGTGGTTTTTTGCTTTTATAGATTTGGTTTCAAAATCTTTCTCCCACTGGACTTGGTTTGGTTTTTGCTTTTATATAGAGGTTAGGACAAGTGTGTTTATTGGACATACAGCTAACCATAATAAGTAAGAATTTAATGCGGTTCGTTTTTAACTCAGGTATGAGGTGACGATATGACCAAAACAATGATGATACTGAACAAACACGAGTTGAGGCAAAAAGGCTGGAAGCTATTCGCTTTTGTGGCCAGTCTTCAAATCCTATTTTTAATTGCAGGTTATTTCTTAACAGCGTAAAAAAAGCCACCTTACGGTGGCTTTTTTTATTTAAACAGTAAGTTGAATTTGTTTTAGAACTGCTCTCAAAGTATTTTCAAAATCAAAAGATTCATTCGTACTGTCTTGATAACGCCAAGCGACATAGCCATCTGGACGTACTAAAACAGCACCAGACTCATGAATTTCAGACTTCGTATTCCATGTACCATAGACATCACGATAATCTCTTGAACCGATTTGAATGACGTCTAAATACCCAAGATTAAGTTTTTCAGCAGCTTGTTTCCAGCCTTTGCCTGACAGGCCAGTGAGTAAGGTAAAACGACCTTTGCCCGTAATATCTAAAGTTGAAACTTTTTGACCTTTAGCATTGATGAGCCAAGTATGCGGTACTTTTGCTCCAGGGCGTGTAGTGGCTTGTAGGTAAAGTTGATCATCTTGTTTAAATACTTCAGGTTCTGATTCAGAGATGACAGCATTTGAGCTATAACGCTGATTCAGTTCAACACCTTGAGCATTAAATTCAAAATTTTTAATTGCTAATGCATTGTAGAGTTTTGTACGTATTTCAGCGCCTTGTTCATTTTCAGCAAAAATACGCTCCAGCATTTGCTTTTGGGTTGTTACACCTTGATCAAAACCAAAAACTTCTTTGAGGTGTTTATAATCAAATCGTGATTGGTTTGCTCGCGCAACAATTTGCTTACCTACAGGCGCACGTTCAACGGTATAAGAATCGAGAAGCGTAGGTTGAGACCAACCTTTAACTGCATATGCAAGTTTCCAACCGAGATTAAAGGCATCTTGCATGCAGGTGTTTGAGCCTAGACCACTTGATGGTGGGTGACGATGCACTGCATCACCACCACAGAATACACGACCTTTCGAATATTCAGTTGCCCATGTTTGGTTCACGTACCAATAAGACAATTTTTGAATTTCAACATCTTCAACATGCTCACCAACGAAAGCATCTAAACGTGCACGAACTTGCTCTGCAGTCACTTGAGGCTCGCCTTTAGAAATATCGAAGCCCCAACCCATAATCCACTCATTCCATGGGGTGATGGCACGCAATAGCCCCATACCTAAATCACCAAAACTTGCTTCAGGATTGACTATCCATTGCAAAATCGCAGGGCGGTGCTGAACATATTTAGATAAATCCGCCTTAAAGGTCACATACACTGTACCAGCTCGCGCCATAACGCCTTCAAGTGGTAATCCCAATTGTTCGACAACTTTTGAACGTGCACCGTCCATTCCCACCAAGTATTTTGCACGTAAACTAAATTCGGTATTGGTAATATGATTGAGGAATGTTGCAGTCACGCCGTGTTCATCTTGTACGTGAGATAAATATTCAGTATTGAAGTTAAAAATAGCGCCACGCTCTGCCGCATTTTTAACGAGCAGCGCTTCCATTTTAGGTTGGATAAGATCCACTAAAGGGCATGGACTTCCTTTGATATAATCGCCATGACGCTCATCACCTGTGCCCCAAGCACTGATACGGGCAATTTCTTCGCCGACTAAACTGGTTGTGATCAGGCTTTCACCCATGTGTTCCCAAGGTGTTGCGATTTCCTTCACCTGTTCTTCGATACCTAAATCACGGAGGACTTCCATGGCACGTTGATTAGTAATATGTGCACGAGGACTGTTGGCTAACCAATTAAACTGGGTAAACAATTGAACTTTGACGCCATAATTGGCAAGGGCAAGCCCCAGAGTTGAACCAGCAGGACCAGTACCAATGACAAGAACATCAGTGTCAAAATGTTGAGACATGCTTTTTCCTAAATGAATTGAATACATGGGGAGAGTTTTTGAATTGAGTCAGTCTAGAAAAAAAGTGCAGTGATCTATAGTCGTATTCATATAAACTATCGATCTATATAAAATTCAAAGTAATGAACGTGCACTTATGCACGATGGGCTGATTGAGATATGGAATTACGACATTTACGGTATTTTATGACTGTTGCTCAAGAGCAAAGCTTTACTAAAGCTGCCGAAAAGCTCTATACCGCACAACCATCACTCAGTCAGCAAATTAAAGATCTTGAACAGGAAGTCGGTATTACTTTATTTGATCGGACCACTCGTAAAGTCAAACTGACTGATGAGGGGGAAGCATTTTTAAAATACGCAGCTTTAACGCTGGACAATGCCAAGCAAGCTGTAGCTGCAGCTAGACAGGTCGCTCAGCAAAAGAATAATCAGATTCACATTGGATTTTTGAATGTGGCTGAACTGAAACTGATGCCTAGCATTCTGGCGCAGTTAAGAAAGAATATTCCTAATCTTAAAATTCATTTACACAGTTTGACTTGTACTGAGCAAATACAAAAACTTAGAAATGCTGAACTTGATATATGTTTTACTCGATACAAAATGGATCATTCAGATTATGAAGATATCCATATTTTGACAGAACAAATTTATTTGGTGGCTGCAGACAATCTTCATCCTTCAGAACGGACATTGAAACTACAAGAATTAAAAAATTCATCAGTCATTATGTGTGAACAAAATGCTTCACCAATATTCTATGACAAATTAAATGTTCTAGTTCCCTTCGAAAAGATGGATGATCAAATGCTGTGGGTGACTAATGTATTACAGCATATCAATCTGATTAATTTGGGAATGGGCTTTAGTTTTGCTCCCGAATACCTCCTGAAGTTTTTAAATCATAATATCAAAATTGTGAAAACAGATGAGCAATTACCACAGCTTGGTCTATATGCGAATTATCATCGTCATTCAAACAATATTGCATTGAAAATGATTACTGAAGCCCTTATGCAAATGACAACAGAGCGGAAAAGAGTGGAAGAGGTTATTCATGCTTAAACTGATCTATTTTGTACCAGAATCACATCTAGAGTTGACGAAACAGGCAGTATTTGAAGCAGGTGCAGGCGGGATCGGTGATTATGAGCAATGTGCTTGGCAGGTCAAGGGCTTAGGTCAATTTAAACCTGTCAATGGGGCTCAACCATTTATAGGTCAAGTCGGAGAGCTTGAACAAGTTGAAGAGTGGCGTGTAGAAACTATTGTGCCTGAAGATAAAGCCATAGAAGTGGCACGTGCATTAAAAGCCAGTCATCCTTATGAAGAACCAGCTTTTGAATTCTTACACATTATCTCTATTGACCCATGATCGGTTGAATTTTGTATGCGCTGACGATACGAGGATGGAGATTCTCCTGTCCAATATTTGAAGGCTCGAGAAAAGGCTGATGGCTCTGAAAACCCTGTTAAATAGACAATTTCATCATGTTTGAGTGCGGTTTTCGCTAGTAACTGACGAGCAAGTTTTTGTCTGAATGACGTTAGAACATTCTCGTAATTAGTTCCAATATCTTTGAGTGAAATTTGGATTTTACGCGGGGAGAGTTTAAGAATTCTTGCGATATCTTCTAGAGCGAATTGTCTTAATTTTAGTTGTTCGCCTAAAGCCTCTTCAATTTGAATGACTAGTTCATGTTTATCTACAAGTTCAATGTGCTTCTCAATGATAGATTGATGTAACAGAAATAAATCAGGCTGAGCAGACGGAGAGGCATATTCTAGAATTTCTGCTTTGAATTTTATACAACCATAAGGCTGATTAAAATAAACTGGGCAATGCCATAGCTCATGATATAAGTCCTGAAATTCTGTATTGTCGTAGCTGAGCCAAATTTCTTGTGCTTGAAATTTTCCCTGACTGATATAATCAAAAAAAGATAAAACAATGGTAATCGTACATTCTAAATAATGACGGACAGGGTGATGAAAACCTCTTAGGGTAACGGTGTCATCTTCTATGTGAAGTTCAATATCCAATCCTGTAGTGAAATATTGATAGTATTTCATTGCTATTTTTAATGCATCGCCAAAATTTGCACTACTTAAAAAAATGTATTCAAAAAGTTGACCACGAAAAGTGGGGAGATGGTGACCGACAGTTAAACCAATATTGGAATTTTGTGTAATAACTTCTGTGAGTTCCCAGAATTTTTTTTGAACACGATTGTCATATCTTAAATCGCGTTGAGGACAGTCGATTGGATGTTGTAACGCATTTAATTGCGAAAATATTAAATCCACATCAACGCCCATATTTTGCAGTGTCTCGTATACCATGCTTGGAAAAATACCAGCATCGGTTCTGATTTTACTTTTTCTTGCGCTCATACCGATATTCAAGACTCAAGTCATGCATTGGAAAAACTAAGGATGCTCTATCCTCAGTTTAAAATGCTGAAATTATAATGTTGAAATGAGTTTAGAAATAATTTGAATGAATGAACATGTCTTTAAATGTCAAAGCCCCATCTCATGAGGCTTAATTATTGAAAGTTTATTTTGAAGCGCTTAATTGCTTATAGGATCAATATACTCAATATAACCTCGACCCTGAATATGCTGACCTTTGAATTGACCTGAATATTTTAACGAGAGGTTGTCCTGCAACCACAATCATATTTAAAAAGTTGAATGGGGCAGGTAGATTAGGAATCATGATCCCGTAGTGTACACAGGTATATTTCCCGACAGGTGTGTGTGTCGCAGTGTTTGGATCAAAAGCTTGACCATTTACAAGAGATGAATAATCTATATGTTTAACAATGCTTGAGGGAAGTTTAATTTTCATCTTATTCTCAATTAATATTTTGGCTTAAAATCATTTTTGGAAAAATACAATCAAAAATATAAATCGAGATAAAAGAAAAAATTGACACTACAAACATTAAGCAATTGTTTGAAGTGTCAACACGAAAAATAAGTCATCAAAAATGTGTGATATTACATTTAAACTTTTTGAATAAATAAGTCTCGATCGAAACGATATTGTGGGAAGAACACACCATCTTCAGCACGCTCTCCCGCACCAATGACCATAATTGGAAACTCTTTAGCATTTAGCCCCAATGTTTTACATACTAAAGGTTCGTCAAAACCTTCCATCATACAACTGTCGAATCCATAAGCTCTGAGCGCGAGTACAAGATTTTCGCAGGCTAAAGCTGTTGTCTTCGCTGCCCAAAGTTTGGCATCCGCAGGTGTAAAAGCGGTAACAGGCATTTGTTTGTCAAAAGTACGTGCTACTTTGAAAGTTACTTTCTTAAAGTTACCAATTGCATTTAAGTAACCCGTTTTATAATTCAGTGGAATATAGGTGTAATATTTTTTGACGAGTGGAGGAATCTCAGGAAATGGAAATTCTTGAATATTCAGCTTTGCCATTTCATTAATTCGATCTGTACGTGCGACACAGACAATCAATTCAGCCGCTGTGCGCGCAGCCCATTGATTTAGACACGCTTTTACAATCTTTTGTTTCTTTTCAGGATTTTGGACAACATAAAAAGTCCAAGGTTGTAAGTTAGATGAATTAGGGGCCAAGAGTGCTAAATCTAAACATTGATCGAGGATATCAGACGGTATAGGTTTTTCTGTAAACTTCCGAACAGATCGACGACTGGTCACGACCTTTTTGAAATTTTCAACATCAATGCCTTGTGGTGCAGGTTCGTAGTAGCGTTTTTTTTCAGTCGTCATGATCCATTCCTTAGATAGAGAGTATTCACCGAGTCGTGAGACTCGGATCTTTTAGCTTAATTAAATTGTGTGAAATCAGGTTTACGTTTTTGCATAAAAGCTTGTACAGCTTCCATCATTTCTGGAGAACCGACGCGCCCCATAAAGATTACTGCTTCATGATCAATCCAGGACACGATCTCATCAACATCATGTTTCATTAAGGCTTTAGATTGCACGAGAGAAGCAAGTGGTAGTGAAGCCAGTTGAGTGGCTTTTTGAGCGGCAATTGCATAAACGTCAGATTCAATACTGTTGATCAAGTTTGCAGCCAATGCTTTTTCACTGTCGAATTTATCAGCAGTTAATAAAAGTTCTGCTGCTTTCACATGACCTGCTTGACGTGCTAGTAATTTACTAGATGCGCCTTCAGGTGAAAGACCTAAGCTTACAAATGGAATTTGGAACAAAGCAGTGTTATCTGCATAAACTAAGTCACAATGCAATAAGATCGTTACGCCAATACCAATTGCGACACCACGTACCGCAGCAATCAAGGGTTTAGAAAATTTAGCAGCAGATTTTAAAAGCACAAAAGGAGGACCATCTTCTGGACGAATTTGATCTTTCATCGCCGCAGATTTCATGAAGTCTTGCATATCATTACCAGCACTGAAATCCGCATCTTCGCCACGTAAAATGACCACACGAACAGCTTGATCTTTGTCTGCTTCATCAAGGGCTTTGGCGATCCATAGGTATAATTCGCCGTATAATGCATTTTTGGCTTTAGGACGATTAATCGCCAAGGTCAGCACACCATCTTCTAATTTTGCATTTAAATGCTCATGAGGTTGTTGAATACAACTTAATGACATCGTACTATCCTTGCTTTCAATTAATATAGATTTTATGAAATCTATTATGTCGTATTCTGGCGAAGAGTGACATAACTGATCAGTTCATAAACGTGACTTGGCGATGAATTATAAATTTGATTATTTGGTTTATATCGGACGTTTTCAGCCTTTTCATTTGGCACATATGGAAACCATTAAAATTGCGCTGACGCATAGCCAGAACGTTATTTTAGCGCTTGGTTCTGCTCAATTAGAGCGGAATATAAAAAATCCATTTTTAGCCATTGAACGTGAACAGATGATTTTGTCTAACTTTTCTCCTGATCAACAGGCAAGAATCAAATTTGTACACGTCATTGATGTTTATAATGATGAAAAATGGCAAAAATTGGTCAAATCTTTAGTGGCGGATGTAGTACAGCCAAGTGATCAAGTCGGCTTAATCGGTCACTTTAAAGATGACTCATCCTATTACCTCAAATTTTTCCCAGAATGGGAGATGTTGGAACTCGATAGTTTAAAAGGTGCAATTTCTGCAACACCACTTCGTGAAGCATACTATCGGGGGGAAATTATGGAAAAAGAACTTCCCCACGGAACCATTCAATTTTTACAAGCGTTTCAAAATTTAGAAATTTACAAACAACTGAAAACTAAATACCAACGTCAAGACAGTACAAGTTTGAGTGAATCAATTGAATGATTGTGTTTAACACAAGAAAACCGAGGGAAATCGTGCGTACTATTACACAAATGAGTTTGGCCACAGTGCTATTGTCTGCTTCTGTTTTTGCTCAAGCGCAAACATGGACACTATCACCTAGCAGTAAGATCAGCTTTGATATCCGATCTGCAGGAATGTCGATTGTAAATGGGCAATTTCAAAAGTATCAATCACAGATGAGTTTTGATCCGGCACAGCCTAATCAAGGTTCAGCTAAATTTGTGATGGATGTGAATAGCCTTAAACTGAGCAAAAACTCTTTAAAGGATATGGTCTTTGGTGACAGTTTCTTTCATGCAAGCAAATATAAAACTGTGACCTTTCAAAGTAATCAAATTCGTGCTTTAGGAAATAATAAATACAAATTTGATGGACAACTCACCATGCGTGGTGTGACGCGCCCAGTTTCATTTGATACAACTTTAACTCCAAATGCATTGAATCCAAATGTGTTGAATGTACAATCTTCAACAGTCATCAACCGGAGTGATTTCGGTATGCGCAAAGCGATTGGTGGAATTGGCGAAAAAGTGAATATCAAGCTTGAAGGGCAATGGAAAGCCAACTAAATCGATGAAAAGAAAGCAGTGATTCACTCACTGCTTTTTTAGTGTCATGAGTATGTCAGTAATATGTTTGAGTTGTAGGGACTGCTGTTTCCAATGATGCCAATATAGATCAACGTCTTGTGTTGCCTCAGGCAACAAACAAATCAATAGTCCTTGATCGAGTAAGTGTTGAATTTGCAGTTCAGGCACCATGCCATAGCCTAAGCCGAGTTGGATTGCATCGACAAATGACTTTGAGGAGGGGACATAATGATATGGATAACTAGATTGCGGTAATCCAAATTGATTCAATAGAACCGTTTCATGTAAATGATCTTTATCATTAAAGATGACCGCAGGCGCACGGCGAAAGGAATCGCGATTTAGTCCGTTTTTAAACCATGTTATTTTGAATTCTGGCGTACATACCATTTGATAACGCATCGTGAACAAAAATTCTGAGTGGCAACCTGTCTTAGGTTGGGATTCAGCACTTATACACGCATTTACATAGCCAGATTCCATTAATTGATGCGTATGATCCTGATCATCTATTCGAAGTTGTATTGTGATTTTATGCTCTATTAATTGTTTAGCAATCGTGGGCAAAAGCCAAGTTTCTAATGAATCTGCATTCGTTCCAATGATAATTTTATAAAACTCAGAATTTAGATTTTTCCCCTGAATAAGTTGCAGAACATTTTCTTCTTGACGCTTTTGCCTTAATAAATGTTCAAGCAATATTTCACCTGAATGTGTCACACGACAAGGTCGTTCTCTCAGGATTAATGTCTGCCCAATCTGCCGTTCCAATTGTTGGATTCGAAAAGTAATTGCAGCCGCAGAGAGACAAAGCTTTTTAGCAGCCAGATCAAAACTTCCAGTTTCCGCCACGGTGATAAACGCGACACAGTCTTTATAATTGAACATCATGATTTAATAAAACTTAATGAACTTAATATTAATTTAATAATACTCAATTTAAGATTGAATTGTTCATAATCCGCCTAATGATAAATATTAGGTGTTTTATGTCTTTATCCGTACTCTTTAATGGCTTTGTAACGAGTTTAAGTTTGATTATGGCGATAGGTGCTCAGAATGCTTTTGTGCTTAAACAGGGCTTAAAAAAAGAATATGTTCTGTCTATTTGCCTCATTTGCGCCTTTTCAGACTCACTTTTAATTTTGGCTGGTGTATTTGGATTTGGGCAGTTTATCTCAGTCCATCCACAAGTGATGACATATGCACAATGGGGTGGCGCTGCATTTCTAGTGATATATGGTGTCCATCATTTTTATCAAGCATTTTCGCCCAAAAAAACGATGAGTCTTGATCATCATACGGCTGTTTCATGGTTTAAAATTATTCTCGTTTGCTTGGCATTCACATGGCTGAATCCCCATGTGTATCTAGATACTGTCGTGCTTGTAGGCGCAATATCGACGCAATTTGAAGATCACTTATTATCGTTTGCTATCGGTGCGATCACGGCATCATGGTTATTTTTCTTTAGTTTGGGTTTTGGTGCGCAATATCTATCAGCTTACTTTCACAATCCCCGCGCATGGCAAGTCTTGGATATTTTGATTGCTTTAATCATGTGGTACATCGCCTATCACTTAATTATATGAATATTGATTAGATAAATTCCTCTAAAGCTTGTACGTCGATTAGATGACAACATTTAATGAACAAAAACTCACATAAAGATAATAATGAGAATCATATAATAATGATTCTCATTATTATTAATTGTTCCGAAAATGAAAAATTACAGTACCAAATTACTCTCTCAATCTGTAAGTGTTCTTATGATGAGTGGCGGTATAGCGACTATCACATGGGCAAATGATCAAAACCAACTTCCTACGATTACAACACAAGCTGAAGCGATAAATGCTTATGCAGATGGAAAATTAAGCAATGTATCTAAGTTGGGTGCTTTAGGTGAAAAAAAATTAATCGATACACCATTCACTGTAATGCAATATGAGGAGCAATTAATACGAGAAAGACAGGCATCCACCGTAGGTGATGTTTTAAAAAATGATGCCAGTATTCGACTGACGACAAATCAAGGTCATTTAAACGAAAACTTCAAAATTCGTGGTTTTGACTTAAATCATGAGGATATGAACTACAATGGATTTTATGGTATTGCACCATACGGAAAAGTGCCGACTGAATTTTTAGAATCAGTGACAGTTTTGAAAGGACCAAATGCAATTGTCGCTGGTATGGCACCGAATGGAGGCGTTGGTGGTGTGGTCATTGCCAACTCTAAACGCGCTGACCAAGACATGACAAGACTAAAAACACAATACCAAGATGGCGGCTACTATCAATCAGGTATTGATGTCTCAAGACGATTTGGTGCAAACCGTGAGTTTGGTGTTCGGGTCAATGGTGCATATGGTGATGGTGAACATATCATTAATGATATGAATGATCGCCTAGTTCTTGGTTCCATCGCTGCGGATTACACCACGGATAAACTTAAAATTAATTTTGATAGTTATGCTATTAAGCAAAATCGCGATGGTGGGTCACCAACAATGGTTGCACTGGGTGGAAAAGATACAGTTAATAAAGTCATTGCACCGCCTAAAGGTGACCAAAACTATTTTCCGTGGTTAGAAGGGAATTCTGACAGTAAATTTGCTGGCTTATCAGGTGAATATCAATTTTCTCCCTATTTGAAAACCTTTGCTGGTCTAGGATATGCTGAAAAATCATATGATGGTCATTTATTCGGTACACGAATGATCGTAAAGAATGAGGACGGCGATGCCTCTTCCCAATATTACCGAGTGGGTGCAAATGAAAAAAATAAAACAGCACACATTGGGGTTGAAGGAAAATTTGATACTGCTGGAATACAGCATAATGTTGGATTGCGTGCAGATTATTTAAATAAAAAATCGGATCAACATAAAGGACGTGGAGCTCCTCCTTTAGATTTTAACACCAATCTTTATGACCCAAGTAAAGAAGGCAATATGCCTTTACAGCGTCCAGAAATTGCACCTTTAGCAGATAATAAGTACATCAGTTATACATTGACTGATCAAATTTCATTATTGAATGATCAGCTTCAATTGATTGTAGGCGCTCGTTATCAAGATATTGAAACGAATAATTTACAGACCAAAAAAAATTACCAAGAAGACCGTATTTCACCAAGTTTAGGGATCATCGTTAAACCTTTTGGTGAAGACTTGTCACTATATGCAAGCTATGTAGAAGGGTTATCAGAAGGATCGACCGTTGATAATGTCAATGATGCAAACGACAAAGTCACTTTTGCGCCGTTTGTGACGAAGCAATATGAGTTAGGTGCAAAACATCAGCATGGAACTTGGCTGAATACGCTGGCACTTTATCAAATTGAAAAACCAAGCACGATGAGCAAGTCGATTGAACCTTATACAGAAAATGGTGTAACAATTAATCAAATTACAACAGATGGTGCTGAAACTCGATCACGCGGCATTGAGTGGTCATTTTCTGGAGCGATTACTGAAGATTTAAACCTAATGGGAAGTATGGCTTATATTGATGCAAAATATTCCAAAGCTCAAATGAATCAAGGAAATCAAGTTTTTGGCGTACCTGATTTTACCGCAACGCTTGGGGTGGATTATGATGTCCCACAACTCGAAGGATTAAATTTAAATGCCAGAGCAAGTTATGTCAGCGAACAGTATTTAAATGATACCAATACCTTGGAACTTCCAGATTATACTGTCATCGATTTAGGTGCACGTTATAAGACCAAGCTTGGTGACGTGAATACGACGTTCTTAGCTAATGTTGATAACATTACAGATAAAAAATATTGGGAAGGTGCTTTTAACTCGAATTATGCGCTGATTGGTGGATCAAGAACTTATAAACTTGGTGTAAGTTTTGATTTCTAATCGTAGTTAAAAAGAAGTATAAATAGATGAAACCCACGTCAATCGTGGGTTTTTTTATTAGCTTTGCAAAGCTTTTAAATCTTCAAGCACTTGTTCAGCATGCCCTGCAGCTTTGACTTTACGATATTCTTTAACGAGTTTTCCTTGATGAAAAATAAAAGTTGAGCGCTCAATCCCCATCACTTTTTTTCCATACATATTTTTCTCTTTAATCACATCAAAGTGTTGGCAAAGCACTTCTTCTTTATCGCTAATCAAATCAATTGTTAAAGATTGCTTTTCGGTGAAGTTTTGATGGGCTTTCACTGAGTCTCTAGAAACACCGAAAATAGTGGTATGAAGCGCATCAAACTGATCTTTCAAACATGAAAAACCAACAGCTTGCGTTGTACACCCAGGTGTTGAATCTTTTGGATAAAAATAAATGATGAGCCAATCTGTATTCAACTCAGTTAAATTCACAGAACCTGTAGTCGTTGGGAATGTTTGATTGGGTAAACTAATCGTTTCCGTAGACATTATATTTTCCTCAAAATTTGTCACTACATTTATAGGGGAATTCAAAAAAAATAGCCACACGAGGTGGCTATCTTATGTAAACTGCGATTATTTTTTAGCTTGTGCTGCTTTCATTGCTTCCTCTGTTAACGACTGTAGCTTAGACGTTAACTGTGGGCCGAAGCATGCTTGAAGATCAGCGTTCTGTTTCTTCACGATAGCTAAAGTAGAAGGGCTTTTCTTTTGGTTAATCGCACTTTGGATTTCCCATTTTTGAGCATTAGTTAGCTTGCCGTCTGCTTCAATTGCACATGTACAATATTTGCTGACTTCAGTAGCAGAAAGCTTGTTCCCTTTAGCAGTTTCTTCCTTACAAACATTAATCAGTGCAGATTTTACGTTAGTACTTTTGTAGGCTTGCTGCATTTTATTATTCGGCTCATTTGCTTGAGCCGCAGAACCGAAAAGTGCTGCAGCAGAAACAATCGCTGAAAGAATAATGTTTGATTTTAAATTTTTCATATATGGCACCCTGTTATTACGGTATATAACGAGTTGGGTCTTCAACGCCAGCATCTGCAAAACCTTGTTTACGCAAACGACAGCTGTCGCATTTTCCACAAGCTCGTCCTTGGTCATCTGCTTGATAGCATGACACCGTTTGACTGTAGTCTACGCCATGTTCGATGCCTAAGCGAATAATATTTGCTTTGGATAATTGTAGTAAAGGTGTTTCAAATTTAAGAGGTTTTCCTTCCACACCTACTTTTGTCGCTAATCTTGCCATATTGGCAAATGCTTCAATAAATTCTGGTCGACAATCTGGATAACCCGAATAATCTACCGCATTAATTCCAATTACGATGGCTTCTGCGTCAAACACTTCTGCTGCTGCAAGTGCATAAGACAGGAAAATCGTATTACGTGCTGGAACATAAGTGACAGGGATCCCTTCTTGTTCTTGATCAGGAACATCAATGGAATGATCAGTTAATGCAGAACCACCTAAATTACCCAAATCTATATTAATCACGCGATGTTCAACGCCTGCTTGTTGTGTCAGTTTACGTGCAGCATCCAATTCAGTTGTTGAGCGTTGACCATACATAAAACTTAAAGCGATACATTCATAGCGTGCTTGCGCCCAAGCCAAGCAAGTCGTTGAGTCTAAACCACCTGATAACAATACAATGGCACGAGGGCGCATAGGAGAACTCCAAAAAATTAAAGTAAATAAAAAATGAATTATAACTGATTATATAAAGAATAATGGGGTATAAATTTTTTGAATATATAGATCTGCATAAGTCACAAAACTAAATGAGATAATTATAAAGAACGCGAAATGTTCGTTTTAGAAGATGAGATAAAACTCTCTTTTGAGTCGAATAAAGTTTAAACAGTTGTTGTTTTTGTTTAAATATTAAATATAATTTAACAAACACTTGATTAAAACTTACAAAAATAATTTTTACGGAATGAAAATGAATCAAATTAATACTTTAATTTTAACCACTGCTGCGTTGATCAGTACAAATTCTTTTGCATTTGAGGAGCTTTCAGATCAAGAATTGTCAACATATGCAGCACAAGATGGTATTACGATTAGCCTTTTACCAGGTGGACCCATTCAAGCTGATTTGATTTGGCACGATAACAGTGGATTCGGGCCAGATTACAACGAAGGAAACACAAAAGCAGGTGCCTTAATTTTCGGTACAGCGAATGGTCGTAGTAAGAATCCATTATCACTTTCTTCTGGTTCGGCAGATATTAGTATTACCTTAAAAATCGATGCTCAAGGAGGGAGTAGTACTACAGGCCCTTTTCTGAATTTAGGTGTATTTGTTCCTGAAGATATTATTATTAATACCGGTGATATTTGGGTGGGTAAATCGGGTCAAGTTAGTCCAACAGGACGAGGCTATAGTGACCCCGTTAAAATAATGGATAATATGAAATTTTATGTATCCAATCTCTCTACCAATATTCAGCTCGGTTCAGCACCTCAAGGCAGTCTTTTAAAACTGAATGGAATATTTAAAGACGGCTTACGTTTAGAGGGCTTCAAAGTCCACGATCATGATGGTGGTGGCGCATTCGGAATAGAATTTATTAATTTAAAAAATACTCAACCAGGGCGTTTCGGCATCAATAATCTTGATTTCGATGTTGCAGGTTCGATACGTACAGATGGACTGGAACTCAAAATAAATCGTCTTGGAGATCAAAATGGCTTTAATGCAATGTTATGGGGAGTAGGCGTTGGAGATGCATCAACAATAAATAATAAGATTGGGGATATTTCAATGAAAGGGATTAATTTAAATGGCACGACCATTAAAGTGTCAGCGCACTAAAAGATCATTTTCTCTTTAAAAAACAGCACAAAAAGTGCTGTACTGTTTTTAATTTGAGCTATTTGTTACATTTTAACGACCTGTTTCGTCATTCCAGAGCAACTTATGTAATTGAAGCTGGAAACGAACTGGTAAGTGATCCTCTAAGATCCATTGTGCTAAATCACGCGCAAGTTGCGGTAACTTTGCAGCACCTTTTTCAACAGCAAACGCAGGTGAGAACCAAACGGTACTTACACGCTTGTGCAATTCATATTGATTCACTTGTTGTTTAGACCATTCATAATCTTCACGATTGCATATGACAAATTTAATCTGATCATGTTGAGTTAAATGGTCTAAATTACTCATTAAATTACGTGAGTCTTCACCTGAAGTTGGTGTCTTTAAATCTAGGACTTTGGAAACTCTACGATCCACTTTTGAAACATCTAGTGCTCCACTCGTTTCAAGGGAAACTTCACAGCCTAAATCTGCTAGACGCTCCATGAGTGGTAACGCATTGGGTTGGGCTAATGGTTCACCACCAGTAACACAAATATAAGGTGTTTTAAAATCAAGCGTGGTCTGGATAATATCCTCTAAAGACTGACGTTCACCGCCTTCAAAAGAATAGGTGGTATCACAATAAGTACAACGCAGTGGACAACCTGTTAAGCGTATAAACACTGTAGGTAAGCCTGAAGTGTTGGCTTCACCTTGTAATGAATAGAAGATCTCCGTAATACGTAAACCCGCAGACGGATCAGAAACAGGAATAGCGGAAGATCGCAAATTACTCATATCGACAAAACCAAACTAAAATAGAGATTATATAAAAGAAAAATCTCTACGATTATTACTAACCGTAGAGATGTGGAGTGTACTCCAAATACTATAAAGTATAAAAAAATTAGTCAGCGCGTAATAAGTCGTTCAAACTTGTTTTAGCACGAGTCTGAGCATCGACTTTTTTTACGATAATTGCAGCATATAAGCTGTATTTACCGCATTTAGAAGGAAGGCTACCAGAAACTACCACTGAACCTGCTGGAACACGACCGTAGTGAATTTCACCAGTTTCACGGTCATAAATCTTAGTTGATTGACCAATGTAAACACCCATTGAAATCACTGAACCTTCTTCAACGATTACACCTTCAACGATTTCAGAACGTGCACCGATAAAACAATTGTCTTCAATGATCGTAGGGTTCGCTTGAAGAGGCTCAAGTACACCGCCAATCCCAACACCACCAGAAAGGTGAACATTTTTACCAATTTGCGCACAAGAACCTACAGTCGCCCATGTATCAACCATCGTACCTTCATCAACATAAGCGCCAATATTGACATAAGATGGCATAAGCACAACATTCTTAGCTTGGTAAGAACCTTTGCGTGCAACTGCAGGCGGTACAACACGTACACCAGCTGCTTTAAATTGCTCTTCAGTCCAACCCGTAAATTTAGTGTCTACTTTGTCATAGAATTGGAGATCGCATGATTCGATTGGTTTATTATCATTGAGTTTGAATGACAATAGAACAGCTTTTTTTAACCATTGATGAACAACCCATTCACCATCAATCTTTTCAGCAACACGTAATGAACCATTATCTAAGCCCGCAATTGCTTCCTCGACTGCTTGGCGAATTTCAGCAGGGCAATCTGTAGCTGTGAAGTTTGCACGATCTTCAAACGCTTGTTCGATGATTGACGAAAGCTGAGACATAATCTTCTCTTCCAAAAAAAATTTCCAAGATTTTACACTAAATTGATTATAAAAATTACAATTAATCCTGAAAAAATGTCCGACAATAATGACTATTCTTTATAAGTATGTTAATAAAAGTTAATAAAAGACTTAAGTGCAAATTATTTATAAAACAACAACTAAATCAAAATTGTATCAAAAAATAACAAAAAAGCATCAATTTGAATATTAACCAGCTTTGAAATCTCCATTAAGATGCTTCCGAGTCGAACACATTAATGATTAAAGAACAACTCATTTCTTTGAGGAGAAAAAAATGAAAGTGTTAAAATTACTCGCTGTTACAACAGCATTATCTGTTTCAGGCTTCGCTATGGCGGACACTCAAGTTGTACGTACAGGTAATGTATTTGAAGCTAATCAATTAATCCCTACTGGTGTTCGTGCTGAAGTTGGTACAACTGGTTACGGTGGTGCATTACTTTGGACTGCTAACCCATACGTTGGTCTTGCTTTAGGTTACAACGGTGGTGATATCTCTTGGTCTGATGATTTATCTATTGACGGTACTAAGTACGATTTAGATATGGATAATAGTTTGGCATACTTAAATGCTGAGATTCGTCCTTGGGGCGCGAGTCAAAATCCATGGGCTCAAGGTCTATATATGGCTGCTGGTGTAGCATATATCGATAATGAATACGATGTTACTAAGCGCTTAAACAATACAAATGATGTTGTTAAGATTGATGGCAAAAATTACAACGCTCCATCTGGTCAAGGTTTCATCGATGGTAAAATGTCATACAAAAATGACTTTGCTCCATACGTAGGTTTTGGTTTTGCTCCTAAAATCAATAAAAACTTCGGTGTATTTGGTGAAGTAGGTGCTTATTACACTGGTAACCCTTCTGCAAATATTACTTCAGTAGGTTTAGCTGAAGTTGGTGGTACTGGTACTGGTGCTGATGCAGCTGAAGCTTTAGAAGCGAAAATTGAATCTAAAGACAAATATGAGTGGCTTCCAGTCGGTAAAGTGGGTGTGAGCTTCCACTGGTAAGATGCAATTAAAAAAAACGAGCTTCGGCTCGTTTTTTTATGCAAGTTAATGCAAATAATAAAGGCGCTATGGTGCCTTTATTATTTGTAGCTTGTTAATCTTCAGGATAAGCTACTCGTTTTAACGCTTTGATATCAGCACTAGGTGCACATAGCGAAATAAACTCGTAACCGTATCCACGTAACAAATGACCTTTACGTACAGCAATCCAAGTGGTATTCACCCCGAATAAATCAGTATTAATTTGTTTTAAGCGATGATCTCGTTCTGTATCGTAGGCAACATCGTTGACAATCCCGACACCCATACCTAATTCAACATAAGTTTTGATTACATCAGCATCAAGCGCAGACATCACTAAATCAACATCAAGTCCTGAGTCTTCAAAGGCTTTATCAATCTTTGAACGTCCCGTAAAACCACCGTGATAGGTAATAATCGGATACTCTGCCAAATGTTCTAAGCTAATCTCTCGCGCTGCTATTTGAGTAAGTGGATGACCTTGAGGCGTAATAATACTGTGTTTCCAGTTATAAAAAGGAACACTTGCTAAGTTTTCTTCAGTAGTTAGATTCTCAGTAGCAATACCAATATCAGCATCGCCTAAAAGTAACATTTCAGTGATTTCAGTTGGGCTTGCTTGTTGCAAAATCAAATGAACTTTAGGAAATAATTTTTTGAATGAATTTACAATTGGTGGTAATACATATCTCGCTTGAGTATGAGTGGTTGCGATGGTTAATGTACCTTCATCTACACGATTAAAATCATCGGCTAATCGTTTAATATTGTCTGCATCGACCAGCATGCGCTCCACAATACCGAGCAAAGCTTGACCAGGTTCAGTTAACCCTAATAAGCGTTTACCTTTTCGGATAAATAGTTGAACACCTAATTCATCTTCTAAATCTTTAATATGTTTACTTACGCCTGATTGAGACGTGTAAAGGGCAGCGGAAGCTTCCGTTAAATTAAAATTTTGTCTGACGGTTTCTCGAATAATTCTTAATTGTTGAAAGTTCATAGTCTTTGTTACCTTTAAAATGATGGGGCTATATAAAAGCCCCATCTACACATTTTTATGCGTTTTCTTGTGCAAATAAGTGCAATGTATTAGTCGTTAACCAAACCGATTGATTTGGGCGGAATTGATGCAGTTTAGCTTCATCTGGAGTGAGTAGAATTTCGATGAGATTGCCATCTTGACCTTGAAGTTCGGCAACCACTTTTCCTGCAATCCAAACTTCACGTAAGAACGTTGCTTGAATTGCATTGTCTGTAGGTTGAGCGTGAATTTGAAACTCATCTGGTCGAATGAAGGCAATCACTTTACCTTCAGGTGCATCTTTAGCTAAAGGCAGTTGAATGCGATCATTTCCGATCTGTACGATTCCCGCTTGATTATGACCTTCGAACTTATTGGCTTGACCTAAGAAGTCAAATACAAAAGGCGTTGCTGGTTTTTCATAAACTTCACGAGGTGAGCCAATTTGTTCAACATTACCTTTATTCATTACAATGATTTGATCTGCAACTTCAAGCGCTTCTTCTTGATCGTGGGTTACAAAAATCGAGGTGATGTGGAGTTCATCATGTAAAGTTCTCAGCCAGCGACGTAACTCTTTACGAACTTTTGCATCAAGTGCGCCAAATGGCTCATCCAGAAGTAGTACACGAGGTTCAACTGCAAGCGCACGTGCAAGTGCAATACGTTGACGCTGTCCACCAGACAATTGTGCTGGATAACGATCTGCTAAGAATCCTAATTGAACTAAATCGAGAAGTCGTGTAACCCTTTTTTTTATTTCAGATTCTGAGGGGCGTGTAGAACGTGGACGAACACGTAAACCAAAAGCAATATTGTCAAATACTGTCATATGACGGAATAAAGCATAATGTTGGAATACGAAGCCAACTTGACGTTCACGGACATGAACATTCGTTGAATCTTGACCTTCGAGGATCACTTGACCGCTGTCGGCAGATTCAAGACCAGCAATAATGCGAAGTAGAGTTGTTTTACCGCAGCCTGAAGGTCCTAATAATGCTACGAGTTGGCCATCAGGAAAATCTAGGGAGATATTGTTTAGTGCATGGAAAGCACCAAAGTGTTTTTCAATATTTTTAACTTGAATACTCATCGGATACTTCCTTTAAACTGTAGAATCTTCATTACGTTTGCTTAATTTCTCTTGGCGAATTTCGACCCATGTTTTAAGAATCAATGTCACAATCGCCAATAAAGCCAAGAGGGATGAAACAGCAAATGCTGCACTAAAGGTATATTCGTTGTAGAGAATCTCTACATGCAGTGGCAATGTATTGGTCTCTCCACGAATATGACCCGATACTACAGAGACTGCCCCGAATTCACCCATTGCACGTGCGTTACAAAGAATAACCCCGTATATCAAGCCCCATTTGATATTTGGAATCGTGATTTTCCAAAAAGTTTGCCAGCCTGAAGCACCTAAAACGATTGCCGCTTCCTCTTCTTCTGTACCTTGAGCTTCCATCAGAGGGATGAGCTCACGCGCCACAAAAGGAACTGTAATAAAGATGGTTGCTAGTACAATTGCTGGAACGGCATATAGAATCTTAATGTCGTTATCCATCAGCCATCCACCGAACCAACCTTGCGTACCAAACATTAATACCAACATCAAACCTGCGATTACAGGTGATACTGAGAAAGGCATATCAATAATCGTGGTCAATATGGATTTACCACGGAAATTAAATTTCGCAACAGACCAAGCTGCAGCCACACCAAATACTACGTTGAGCGGTACAGCAATTGCAGCTGTTAGTAAGGTGAGCTTTACAGCCGACAACGTGTCTGGATGAACTAAAGCTTGCGCATAAACGCCGATACCCTGTTTGAATGCTTCAACAAAAACTAAAATCAAAGGCAGGATTAAGCAACTGAGGAAGAAAATCATGGCAATGACAATGAGTGTATAACGAACCCAAGTCGGTTCACGCGTCGCATCACGAGATTGCAATTTTTCCGCTAAAGCATTGCTATTTGTATTCAAACTCATTGTGCAGTTCTCCCTGTACGACGACTCGCCCATGCTTGTAACAAGTTAATCAAGAACAAGATAGCGAATGAAATAAGGAGCATGACAACGGCGATCGTTGTTGCACCTGCATAGTCATATTCTTCCAATCGAGAAATAATCATTAATGGCGCAATTTCAGTTTCGAAGGGTTGGTTACCTGCGATAAAGATGACCGAACCATATTCACCCACGCCACGGGCAAAAGCGAGAGCAAATCCTGTGATTAAAGCAGGGAAAAGAATTGGTAAAATCACTTTGGTTACAATTTGCAGTCGATTTGCACCCAATGCTGACGCTGCTTCTTCAAGTTCAGTCTCTAAGTCACTCAGTACAGGTTGTACTGTACGAACCACAAAAGGTAAGCCAATAAATATCAGGGCTAATGTAATCCCAATAGGACTATAAGCGACTTTAATGCCTAAGGGTTCAAGATATTGACCAATCCAGCCTGTCGGAGCATATAAAGATGTTAATGCAATCCCAGCAACAGCTGTTGGTAACGCAAAGGGTAAATCAACCAATGCATCAACAATTCGTTTACCAGGGAAACTATAGCGCACGAGACACCAAGCGAGTAATAAGCCAAATACAACATTAATGAAGGCAGCAATAAGTGCAGCACTGAAACTTAGTTGTAATGATTTTAAGATACGCTCAGAGCTTAAAATCTCCCATAAACCTTCCCAGCCAATACCTAAAGACTTAATAAAAACAGCCGACAAGGGTATGAGCACAATTAAAGATAAATACGCTAGGGTAAAGCCTAGAGATAGACCAAATCCTGGCAGCACTCGGGATCGCTGCGACATGACTACTCCTCAAATGAGAGAAAAAGCTTACCGAAATCAATAAGCAATTGAATTGAAAAATTTATCAAGAATAAGTGGCGAACTTTAAATTGCAAATTTGTAATACAACTTGCCATTATCAATACTATTGATATAGTTCGACAACTTTTCATGAATCAAAAAATCGAAGATCTCTGGAAATGGTCCAAATCCTGAATCAACATTAATATGACCAACTTGACCTAAGTTAATCGGTTTTACACCCCATGATTTTGCTAGTTTTTTTGCATCCTCAAAACCTAACCACGGATCATTTTCACTGATGAGCATTTTTGTGGGAACGCTAATCTTAATTTGATGAAAGTAAAAACTATAATCAGTCAAACTCAAACGAGCAAAACCATTCTCACCAAAACGACTTGGATTGGCTGGTGCAACTAAAACCAGTTGTTTAACTTTCTGTGCTATTTCTGGGTGCTGATGCAGAGCAGCGACAGACGTTAAACAGCCAAAACTATGTGCAACAATCTGTACGGGTGCATCTATCTGCGAAATTTTTTCTACAAAACGATGGATCCAATCTGAGAGTAAAGGAAAGTTCCAATCATCTTGTTGAACACGTGAGCATGGCATGACTTGACGTTGCAACCATGATTGCCAATGATTTTCATCACTTCCGCCGACGCCGGGTACAATGAGTGTATGTATCATGTCATGCTCCACTGATTATTTTTTTGTGTTATTGGCTTTGGTAATTTGGTCAAAAATACCATTATTCTCAAAATGAGCTTTTTGTACTTTCGCCCAGCCACCAAACTCTTGATCAATTGTGACCAATTTCAGTGGCTTAAATGTTGATGAATATTGTTTTAATACAGTTTGATTACGCGGACGATAGAAATTCTTTGCGGCAATATGTTGTCCTTTAGGCGAGTAAAGGAAATTCAAATAACCTTGCGCCAAATATTTATTGCCTGATTTTTCTGCATTTTTTTCAACGATTGCTACAGGTGGTTCAGCAAGTATAGAAAGTGATGGCGTCACGATTTCAAATTTACCGGGTTGTTCACGCAGTGCTAAATGAGCTTCATTTTCCCAAGCAAGCAAAACATCGCCAATACCGCGTTCAGCAAAAGTTGTAGTTGAGCCACGAGCACCTGAATCTAAGACCTTAGTTTGTTTATAAATTTGCTGAACAAATTGTTGTACTTTGGCGTCATTTCCACCTGGTTGGTGTTTGGCCCATGCCCAAGCCGCTAAATAATTCCAACGTGCGCCACCTGACGTCTTAGGGTTTGGTGTAATAATGTCCACACCCGGTTTTACTAAATCACCCCAGTCTTTAATATTTTTTGGATTGCCTTTTTTGACTAAAAACACGATGGTTGAGGTATAGGGTGTAGAGTTCTTTGGGAATTTTTTCTGCCAGTCTTTTGGTAATAAATTGGTTTTTTCAGCAATCGCATCAATGTCAGCTGCCAGTGCGAGAGTCACGACATCTGCATTTAAACCATCAATGACTGCACGCGCTTGTTTACCTGAACCGCCATGTGACTGACGAAAGTTGACGTTTTGCCCAGTCCGAGATTTCCAATACGCACCAAATTCTTTATTTACTTCTACGTAGAATTCACGAGTAGGATCGTAAGAGACGTTTAATAAATCTTTAGCGGAAGCGCTAAGCGAAGCAGCTGAAACAAAAGCTGCGAGCACCCCAAGTTTTAATTTAGCTGAAAAGCGCATGGCAACCTCAAAAGAAAATATTCTGTTACATGGCGCT
Source organism: Acinetobacter sp. 25-47-130 (assembly GCF_056779705.1). Classification (NCBI taxonomy): domain Bacteria; kingdom Pseudomonadati; phylum Pseudomonadota; class Gammaproteobacteria; order Moraxellales; family Moraxellaceae; genus Acinetobacter; species Acinetobacter sp. 25-47-130. The sequence goes on from NZ_JBWYII010000003.1 coordinate 235,643, forward strand.
AGAATAAATCTAATCTTTATGCATAAAAAATAATAAAAAATGAATTTTATATGAAAAAAAAAGATTTATGTGTGTTGTTAAAAAAATGCCGATCATGAATATGATCGGCAAGCGATAAGTTAATGCTTAAATCTTAATTTATTTATTACTGTTTGCTTTGACAATTTGATCGAATATCCCGCCATTATCAAAATGTTGTTTTTGGACTTTTGTCCAACCTCCAAACTCTTTATCAATCGTGACTAATTTTAAAGGTTTAAACACGGATTGATATTTTGAAAGTACCGTTGCATTTCGTGGTCGATAAAAGTTTTTGGCAGCAATGGTTTGACCAGCTGGAGAATACAGATAATTCAAATAGGCTTTTGCTACATTGAGGTTGCCATCTTTTTGCGCATTTTTCTCAACAATTGCTACAGGGGGCTCAGCAAGAATGGAAAGTGTTGGTGTAATGATTTCAAATTTTCCAGGTTGTTCACGAAGAGCTAAATGTGCTTCATTCTCCCAAGCCAAGAGTACATCTCCAATGCCACGCTCTGCAAAAGTTGTTGTTGCACCACGTGCACCAGAGTCTAGCACTTTAGTATTTTTATAAATTTTTCGTACAAATTCTTGTGCTTTAGCATCGTTACCGCCGGGTTGGTGTTTTGCCCAAGCCCATGCTGCTAAGTAATTCCAACGTGCACCACCTGATGTCTTAGGGTTTGGCGTAATAATTCCAACATCATTTTTAATCAAGTCTCCCCAGTCTTTGATCCCTTTGGGATTGCCTTTTTTGACTAAAAACACGATGGTTGAGGTATAGGGTGTAGAGTTCTGTGGGAATTTTTTCTGCCAGTCTTTTGGTAATAAATTGGTTTTTTCAGCAATGGCATCAATATCTGCTGCGAGTGCGAGAGTCACAACGTCTGCATCTAGGCCATCAATGACAGCACGCGCTTGTTTACCAGATCCACCATGAGATTGTTTAAAATTCAAATCTTGACCAGTCTGCTTTTTCCAATATGCTCCAAACTCTTTATTAAAGTTGTCATAGAGTTCGCGAGTTGGATCATATGAAACATTTAAAAAATCTTTTGCGAGTGTGGAAACAGAAGTGACTGAAAGTAAAGCCGCAATGACCCCAATTTTAAAAGAACGCATCATTATCCCATGTGTTTGTCGTTTTTTGATGATTTGAGCATAGGGAAATTTTTTAAAATAAAAAAATAAGAAGAAATGAAAAAGTTATGATCAAAACAGCTATTCATTTTGTGAGTGACTTTTTACACTATGAGAACGGAATGAGGTTGCTTGAAATGATCTGTTTAAAAAATGCCAAGCCAATGGATGCAATATCTATTTTTGATCGAGGCTTCCATTATGGAGATGGCTGTTTTACCACGGCGAGAATTCGAAATAATAAAATTGAATTATTTGAACGTCATTTAAAAAGATTGAATACCGCCATTGAGCGATTGTCACTTCAAGCTAATCTTGACTATATTTCTGAGTCTATCCAGTATTTACAGCAAAAGTATGATCAATTAAACGGGACCATTAAAATTGTACTGAGTCGAGGCGAGGGGCAACGAGGATACAGTTTACCTCATCATTCAGCAGATCTTTGGTTGTATTATTATCCGCAAAACGTGACTGATCATCACTATGAAGTCATTGTGAGTGGTTTACTTGAGCGAGCGATGGGTTTAACCATGCCACAATTGGTGGGAATTAAATCACTGAATCGGTTAGAACAAGTGTTACTAAAGCAGGAAGCCGATGAGAAGGGTTTTCAAGAAGCCTTAGTTACAGATGTGCAAGGCTATATTGTTGAAGGAATCAGCAGCAACTGCTTTATACGATTGAATGATACGTGGATTTGCCCTGAACTTCGTTATAATGGCGTTCATGGGGTGATGCGTGCTGAAATTTTGGAGCGTATGAATCATTATTGTATAACGTTCCAAAAAAGAGTAATTGATTTGAATGAACTTCTTCACATTCAAAGTGTATTTTATTGTAATGCGCTCCACCCAATGAAAATCGCCTCTTGCCTTGATGATCGTCGATTAGATACACAAGCGTGTATTGATCTTTTTCACCACCTTCAACTTAATCAGATTTAAAGCTTATGTCCTCTCCTCAGAAATCAACAAAGAAAAAGAACAGCAAGACATCCTTTAAACCTAAAGCGCTTTTATTCATTATTGCAGGCCTAATGTTGCTTGCAACCATGATTCTATCTGCAAGTCTATGGAAGGATTATCCTGTAGAAGGTAAAAAGCAAATGCTCGCGATTAATCATGGTGATACTTACTCACAATTTATTGATCGTTTAGCTCAAAATAAACAAGTTTCATTTCCCATTATTTTAAAGATTTATCAACGATTCATGATTCATGACAGCATGAAAGCTGGAGTCTATGAAGTTAAAGAGGGAATGAGTGTCCGTCAAGTTCTAGACATGATTTCGAATTCTGAAAATGCACAACTGAATCGAATTTTGGTCATTGAGGGTACAACATTTAAGCAGTTAAAAAATGCACTCAAAAATGATGAATTGGTGACGAAAGAGCTGGTTCATTTGAGTGATGCAGAAATATTAAAGGAATTGAATATTCCATTTTCACATCCAGAAGGTTTATTTGCGCCTAATACTTATTTTTTTGCGAAGGGTGAAACAGATCGTAAAATTTTAACTGATTTGTATCAACATCAGATGAAGGCACTAGATAAAGCCTGGGAAAATCGAGCTTCTGATTTGCCTTATAAAAATAAATATGAAGCGCTCATCATGGCATCAATTATTGAGAAAGAAACCAATGTTGATCATGAGTTAGATAAAGTCTCGGGCGTATTCGTTCGTCGATTAAAAATAGGTATGCGTTTACAAACTGATCCAACCGTAATTTATGGTATGGGTGATGAATATACGGGCAACATTACCCGTAAAGATTTAAGAACGCCGACACCATATAACACATATACGATTTACGGATTGCCACCAACACCGATCGCATTACCAAGTGATAAAGCGATCGAAGCGGCAATGCATCCAGATCATTCTGACTATATTTATTTTGTGGCGACTGGAAATGGAGGTCACAAATTCAGTACCAATCTAGATGACCATAATCGCGCTGTTCAAGAATATCTTGCTGTGATTCGATCTAAAAAATAAGGGGTAAAATAGACGTGTTTATTAGCTTTGAAGGCACAGAAGGTGTTGGTAAAACGACATTGATCCATAAAATTCGTGACTACTTCCTTGAGCAATCAAAGCAAGTTGTTCTAACTCGTGAACCAGGTGGTACTCCGCTCGCTGAGCAAATTCGTTCCGTACTTCTGACGGTGAATCATGAAGAAAGAATGAGTAATGATACTGAACTATTATTGATGTACGCAGCTCGAGCGCAACATTTGCAACAAGTCATAATACCTGCACTTGAAAATGGTTCGATTGTGTTATGCGACCGTTTTTGTGACAGCAGTTTCGCGTATCAGTGTGCAGGTCGTGGGTTAAGTCGTGAAAAATTAGCACTTTTAAACCAAAACTTTGTCCTAAAAATGCCAGACCTGACATTTTGGTTGGATGCTCCGACTGAACTTGGAATGCAACGAGCACGAGCGCGTGGAGCATTGGATCGGTTTGAACAAGAAAAAGCAGCTTTTTTTGAAAAAGTACGCGCAGGATTTGCTGAATTACATCAGTTAGAACCCAATCGTGTTAAGCGTATTGATGCAACACAAAGTCATGAGCAAGTATTTAATGATGCAATTGAACGAATTAGTTCATGGAAAGCTGAGCATAAATGCTAATTAAAGGATGCAAATATGATTTATATTGAGTCATTGTTTATGGAAAAACGATTAGACTCAATATGATCAGTAATAAAGAAGAAATACTCAAATTCCTACAAACCGAATTTCCACAAAGTCTCCAAAAATGTGAAATAGTGTCAGTAGAGCCACGTGGTGCTACAGTCATTTATCATGTTGATGAAAATGATTTAAGACCTGGAGGGACAGTTTCAGGTCCGACTATGATGACAGCAGCCGATTATGGATTGTATATCGCAATACTCGGAGAAATTGGTATTGTAGGTCTTACAGTGACGACCAATATGAATATAAACTTTCTTAAAAAACCGAAAGGTGGTTGTGACATCAAGGGTGTTTGTAAATTAATGAAAGTTGGCAAAACTCTAGTTGTCGGAGAGGTTTACTTGTACTCTGTTGGGAATGATGAGCCGATAGCTCACGTTACTGGAACTTACTCAATTCCTCCCAAAAGGGCATAAAAAAGCGAGTATGAACTCGCTTTTTTATGTTGAACTTAAACCTCAACTAAAGGTGTTTCCACTTCAAAATTTGGTGGGGTGAGTACGGTTTTTCGTAATTCTTGCGAAGGCTCAGGATAGTCCAAAGTGTAATGTAATCCGCGTGATTCTTTTCTTTGCATCGCACAACGAATAATCATTTCAGAAACGAGCACAAGGTTACGAAGCTCAATTAGATTTTTACTGACATGATAATCTTGATAATATTCGGTGATTTCATGTTTCAGCATTTCAACGCGGTGTAATGCACGTTCTAAACGTTTGGTCGTTCGTACAATACCTACATAGTTCCACATGGTCTGACGTAACTCATCCCAGTTTTGTAAAATGACAACGTCTTCATCAGGATTCATGACTTGAGAAGCATCCCATTCAGGGACTTCATAGTGATCTATAATATTTTGATGTTGATCTTGAATATGCTTTGCTGCACTCATGCCATATACAAAACATTCTAAAAGTGAGTTACTTGCCATACGGTTAGCGCCGTGTAAACCTGTATAAGAAGTCTCACCAATCGCATATAGACCTTGAATGTCCGTTTGACTATGTTCATCGACTACGACACCACCACAGGTGTAGTGCGCTGCTGGCACAACTGGGATCATATCTTTGGTAATATCAATACCCAGCTCGAGTAGGCGAGCATACAACGTAGGGAAGTGCTCTTTAATAAACTCAGGGGTTTTGTGGGTAATATCTAGCCATACATGTCGTATACCCAATCTTTTAATTTCGTAGTCGATAGCTCGAGCTACAATATCACGTGGTGCTAACTCTGCACGTTCATCGAAACGAAGCATGAAGCGTTCGCCGTCAGGTAAACGAAGATAAGCGCCTTCACCACGCATTGCTTCAGTAATTAAGAAGGAACGTGCTTGAGGGTGATATAAACAGGTTGGGTGGAATTGATTAAATTCCATATTGGCGACGCGGCATCCAGCACGATATGCCATTGCAATACCATCGCCTGTAGCGATATCAGGGTTAGAGGTATATAAATATGCTTTCATGGCACCGCCACATGCCAGTGCAGTAAATGGTGCTAAGAAAGTATGCACTTGCTCGGTTTGCTCATCTAAAGCATATAAGCCTAAAGCACGATTTTCCTGATTCAAATGCCCCAGCTTATGCGCTGTAATGAGGTCAATCGCAATGTAATTTTCAAAGATGTGAATATTGTTTTTTTCTTGTGCCCGTTCAACTAAAGTGGTTGAAATTGCTTTCCCTGTTGCATCTGCGGAATGAATAATGCGGCGCTGAGAATGCCCACCTTCACGTGTGAGATGCAAGTTATCTTCATCATCTAGTGTGAATTTAACACCTTGTTTCAGTAAAAAATCAACAGAGGGTTTTCCTCCTTCAACCGTGTGTTGAACAGCTTGTTTTTCACAGAGATAAGCACCTGCAATGAGCGTGTCATCAATATGTTGTTGAATAGAATCAGCCTCATCAAGAACAGCTGCAACGCCTCCTTGTGCATAATACGTGCTGGCATCTTTCAAATGAGATTTTGCTAACACTGCGATATTAAAATGATCAGGTAATGAGAGTGCTAGACTTAAACCCGCACCGCCACTGCCCACAATAATCACATCAAATTGATGCGTACTTGTATTTTTCGGCATTTCCATTCGCAAACTGAATTTTAAAAGTGCATTAATATGGCTCTTTTTCAAAGCAAAATTCAAGAGTTTGATTGATCAATTTTTTTTTTATGCACTTGAACTATTAGTTTTTAATCATATTTTAAGTAAAGTATTGTTTTCTATTAATATAGAAACATTTATTTACGCACAGAGAATTTTGATTGTGCTAAAAATTATTTTATCCAAGAATCATAAATGAGAGTTCACTTAACATGAAAAATCGCGTTATAGCATCAGGACTTTTTGCTGCAGTATTTACTGCGGCAGTGCAAACTCAAGCGGCGGCTACTGTTGACTTTTCAAATCTTGTAGAGCGAGTAAGTCCGGGTGTCGTCAGCGTGAATGTTGTTAAGAAAATGACACAAGAAGAAATTCTTCAACAACAAGTACCTGAACTACTGAAACGATTCTTCGGCAATCAAATTATTATTCCGCAGCGCCAAGCTCCTCAAGAGAAAACGGGTTTTGGGAGTGCATTTTTTATTAGCCGTGATGGTTACCTGATTACCAACCATCATGTTGTAGAAAATGCTTCACAAATCACCATCATGTTAAATGATCGTCGCGAGATTGATGCCAAAGTTATTGGTAGTGATGAACGTACTGATGTGGCATTACTGAAAGTTGAAGGTACGAACTACCCAGCACTTTCGACTGGGAATATCGACCAATTAAGAGTTGGGGAACCTGTTCTCGCCATTGGCTCACCGTTTGGTTTTGAATACTCGGCATCTGCAGGGATTGTCAGTGCCAAATCAAGAAATATGTTGGGTGAAACATCAGTTCCGTTTATTCAAACCGATGTCGCATTAAACCCTGGTAACTCTGGGGGACCATTGTTTAATCAACAAGGTCAAGTGATTGGTGTGAACTCTCGTATTTTCAGTGGTACTGGCGGATATATGGGATTGTCATTCTCCATTCCAATCGATGTAGCGATGGATGTGGCGGATCAATTAAAGAAAACTGGTAAAGTTACTCGCTCATATCTTGGTATTCATTTACAAGAGATTGATCGTAACCTCGCAGAAGCTTATAAACTACCAAAACCTGAAGGTGCTTTAATTACAGAAATTGCGCCAAACTCCCCAGCAGAGCGCGCTGGTTTAAAGCAAAATGATATTATTTTGAAATACAACGGAACTGCAATTTCAAGAACGAGTGAGCTACTAAATTACTTAAATAGAACACAGCCAAATCAAAAAATTCAGCTAGAAATCTTACGCGATGAACGTGTACGTACGATTTCAGCAACACTTGCATCAGCACCAGATGAAACACCAGCACAAGCGCAAAATGTAAGTGAAGCTAAAAAACGCGGACCTATATTAGGTGTTGCGATACGCGAACTTGCACCTGTTGAAAAAACACGCCTTGGTGTTAAAGGTGGTGTCTACATTCAAGAGGTTGTACGCGGAGGTTTGGCGGCACAATCTCGTATTATGGCTGGTGATGTGATCACCTCGATTAATGGTAAGAATGTAAGTACAACACAAGATTTTGTGGAAGCGGTGGCTAATCTTAAAACGAATACAGTTGCACGAGTGGGTATCATCCGTGAAGGGCGAAATGCCATGATCGGATTAAGAATCAAATAAACATAAATTGAATAAAAGGCCTTGCGACAGCAAGGTCTTTTTTATTTAACCCTAAAATTATATTAAACTCTTTTCGAATGTTGATGATGAATACGCAATACAAGGGAATACAGTGAGTACAATCTTTGACCTTAAAATAAAAGCAACAGCACAAGACATTGATATTTTAGGTCATGTGAATAATGTGGTGTATGTAAAATGGATGCAAGATGTTGCAACAGCACATATTCAACAACTGGGTTTGGGGGTTGAGCAATATCTAGAACTCAAACATGCCATGGTTGCTGTTGAGCATCACATGAATTACAGAAAGGCGTGTTTTGAAAATGATGAAATTATTTTAAGAACTTGGCTTAATGATTTGAATGCGATGTATTCATTCCGTCAGTACGCTTTTTTTAGACCTTCAGACCAATCATTATTATTTGTGGGAAATACCAAATGGGCCTGTGTAGAGATTGCGACAGGCAGACCTAAACGATTATCGCCAACATTTACTCAAGCTTATCAGCCTATTTCTGAGGTATTAAATCCTTTGGATTTCACTCAAGATTATTCTTTACCCGCTAACTAAAGAATTGCTTGAGTCGGACGAATTAAATATTTCACCACATGGTGTTCATTATTATGAATACTTTGAAAAATCCATCTGCTATAATCGTCCGCAATTTGTTAAACAGCTTTTGCTATGTAGTTTTTATTTCATGCATAGCGCAATTTATTGTTCAAGGTAACCCATGGCGCAAGCTAAAAAATCCGTAAATATCAAAAATATACGTAACTTTTCGATCATTGCTCACATTGATCACGGGAAGTCAACTTTAGCTGACCGTTTTATTCAGACCTGTGGTGGTTTGCAAGATCGCGAAATGCAAGCGCAAGTTCTAGACTCAATGGAGCTTGAGCGTGAGCGCGGGATTACCATTAAAGCTGCATCTGTGACGCTTTATTATACACACCCAAATGGCGAAGAATATCAACTGAACTTTATTGATACACCTGGGCACGTTGACTTCTCATATGAAGTTTCGCGCTCGCTTGCTGCTTGTGAAGGTGCACTTTTAGTTGTTGACGCAGCTCAGGGTGTTGAAGCTCAGTCAGTTGCAAACTGTTATACAGCTATTGAGCAAGGTCTTGAGGTTCTTCCAGTACTTAATAAAATTGATTTACCTCAAGCTGAACCAGAGCGTGTTATTCAAGAAATTGAAGACATTATCGGAATTGAAGCAACTGAAGCACCTACGTGTTCAGCTAAAACTGGATTAGGAATCGAAGGTGTTTTAGAAACACTTGTGAATACCATTCCTGCTCCGACGGGTGACCGTGAAGCGCCGCTTCAAGCTTTAATTATTGACTCATGGTTTGACAACTATTTAGGTGTTGTATCCTTAGTTCGCATTAAGCAAGGTCGGGTGCGTAAAGGCGATAAAATGTTGATGAAATCAACAGGTCAAACGCACATCATTACCTCTGTCGGTATTTTCAATCCTAAACATACAGAAACTGATATTTTAGAAGCAGGTGAAGTTGGCTTTGTGATTGCTGGTATCAAAGATATTTTTGGTGCGCCAGTTGGAGATACGATTACACTTGCTACAACGCCGGAAGTAGAAACTTTACCTGGATTCAAAAAAGTTAAACCACAGGTATATGCTGGTTTATTCCCAATTGATTCGAGTGAATTTGAACCTTTCCGTGAAGCATTACAAAAACTGCAAATTAACGATTCAGCATTATTCTTTGAACCTGAAAGTTCAGATGCATTAGGATTTGGTTTCCGTTGCGGTTTCTTGGGTATGCTGCACATGGAGATTGTTCAAGAGCGTTTAGAGCGTGAATATGATCTAGACCTGATTTCATCGGCACCGACTGTAATTTATGAAGCTGTCATGAAAAGTGGTGAGACAGTTTATATCGACAGTCCATCAAAAATGCCAGATGGATCTACTGTAGAGGATCTTCGAGAGCCGATTGCAGAATGTAATATCCTTGTGCCACAAGAATATCTTGGTAATGTAATGACGTTGTGTGTTGAACGACGCGGTGTTCAAAAAGATATGAAGTTTATGGCAAACCAAGTAGCCATTACATTTGAGATACCAATGGCTGAAGTCGTGATGGATTTCTTCGATAAATTGAAATCATGTTCACGTGGTTTTGCATCATTAGATTACAACTTCGTCCGTTTTGAGTCTTCTTCTCTTGTAAAAGTAGATGTCTTGATCAATGGTGAAAAAGTCGATGCATTGGCAATGATTTGTCACCGTCAAGATGCGCGACATCGTGGTATTGCACTTGTAGAAAAAATGAAAGATTTGATTCCGCGCCAAATGTTTGATGTGGCAATTCAAGCTGCGATTGGTGCTCAAATTATCGCGCGCTCAACAGTAAAAGCAATGCGTAAGAACGTATTGGCAAAATGTTATGGTGGTGACGTTTCACGTAAGAAGAAACTTCTCGCTAAACAGAAAGAAGGTAAGAAACGTATGAAGCAGGTGGGTAGTGTAGAAATCCCACAAGAAGCTTTCTTAGCTGTGTTAAAAGTAGAGCGATAACAACAAGGAATATCCCATGGATTTTGATTTTAACCTCATTCTCGTACCTGCAACCCTAATCTTTTTTGGATTGTGGTTGCTGGATAAATTGGTGCTCAAACAAAGAGCAACCAAAGGAAAAGGGAATGAAAATTTCATTATTACATGGGCATATGATTTTTGGCCTGTACTTGCAGTTGTGTTAGTGCTGCGTTCATTCTTCTTTGAACCTTATAATATTCCATCTGAATCCATGGTTCCGGCATTGGAAACGGGTGATTATATCTTGGTGAACAAATATCAATATGGTGTTCGTTTACCGATTAGCAACACCAAAGTGTTGAATGTCAATGAGCCTGAACGTGGTGATGTGGCGGTATTTAGATATCCACCAAACCCATCAATTAGCTATATTAAGCGTATTATTGGTTTACCTGGTGATCATATCGTTTTTGAGAATAATCAATTAACCATCAATGGTGAAAAAGTTGTAACGGAATCGGCTGAATTTAATCGTGAAAAAGATGTTTCAGACACGCCAAATTCAATTTATCATTATGAAACTTTAGGTGATCATAAGTATTTGGTTCGTAATTTGGAAGGTCAAAACCCGATTATTGCGCATTTCAATTATGCACAAACCAAACAAGATCTTCCTTATGTTGCCACTGCGAATGATCGCTTTGTGAGAACAAATGGTCAAAGCTGGGAAGTAACTGTTCCGAAAGGATATTACTTTGCCATGGGTGACAACCGTGATCAGAGTGCTGATAGTCGAATCTGGGGATTCGTACCTGAGGCAAATTTAACAGGACAAGCAATTTATGTATGGATGCATAAAGAAGCTGGTTTGAAATTGCCATCATTCAGTCGTAATGGTCAAATTCAGTAATCTTCAAATATATGGATAATAAAAAATGCGTAACACTCAGCGTGGTGCATCGTATACAGCGATTTTATTAGGGGTAATTGTTGCGGCATTTGGACTTAAAGTGCTCGTAGCATTGTGGCAGCCTTATTGGGATGACCGACTAATCAATCAATTGATTGAAGAGCAAGTTGCAATCAGCTCAAAGGCGACAACACCACAACAGTTTGCTTCAACAATGGGGCAGAAATTTAGCATGAACAATATCCGTGACATTGAGTTCAAAGATATTGCGACTGTCAAATCTAAACAAGGTTTACAAGTGACAAAGAAATATGAAGTAAGAAAGCCATTCTTATTTAATATTGATTTAGTCCTCACATTCGAGAAAAGTTTTGATCAAAGGTCAGTTCAAAGTAAGTGATTCTCGCTTACTGAGTCGCATCGGTTATCAGTTTAAGAAAATTGAATTACTTCAACTTGCGCTGACACACCGATCGGTTAGCCATAAACATAACTATGAACGCCTAGAGTTTCTAGGCGATTCATTGTTAGGTATGATTATTGCCAATTACCTTTATCATGCTTATCCACATGAAAACGAAGGTCGTCTGACGCGTATGCGAGCTACTTTGGTTCGACAAGAAGCGTTAGGCAAAATTGCAACAGATTTGAAACTTAGTCAGAGTTTAATACTCAGTACTGGTGAATTAAAATCTGGTGGTCATCATAGAGAGTCGATACTCGCTGACACAGTCGAAGCGATTATTGGTGCAATCTATACTGATAGCCAAGATTTAAAGTTGTTAGAATCAATTGTGTTGAAATGGTATGAACCTTATTTAGATCATATTGAACCAACAGATCAATTGAAAGATCCTAAGTCCCGTTTACAAGAGTATCTTCAAGCTCGTAAAAAACCTCTCCCAGTGTATGAGGTTGTTGATATTCAGGGTGATGCACCAAACCAACATTTTAAAGTGGAATGTATGGTTGAAGGCTTGCCAAAATGTATGGGTGAGGGTTCAAGTCGTCGTTTTGCTGAGCAAGCAGTAGCGGCGGAAATTTTAAAATTTTTGGAGCAAAAGTCTTCATGACTACTCATTCCGATCACATCGATGCTGATCACGAGTCGCAAGACAGCGGCAATGATTTAATCAATCAATTTTTTAGTTCTCAAGGTACTACAATTCCCTCAGACTACAAAAGTGGCTTTGTAGCAATTGTAGGTCGTCCGAATGTAGGTAAATCTACATTAATGAACCATATTTTGGGTCAGAAGCTTTCGATTACGTCTCGTAAGCCTCAAACAACTCGACACAAGATTGTGGGTATTGATACGCGTGAGAAATCTCAGGCAGTATTTGTTGACACCCCTGGAATGCATAAGAAAGAAGTCCGTGCTATCAATAAAATGATGAATCGTGCAGCTCATTCAGCCTTGCGTGATGTAAATCTTGTACTATTTGTTGTAGACGCTGACAAATGGACTCAAAATGATGAATTAGTCCTTGAGAAGCTCAAAAATGCCGAAATGCCTGTCATCTTGGTCATTAATAAATTGGACACATTTGAGAATAAAAATCAGGCATTACCATTAATTCAAGAACGTACTAAATTAATGAATTTTGCTGAGATCGTTCCAGTATCGGCATTGCGTGGCGCTAACCTTGATCATCTTCGTGATACGATCGAAAAATACTTACCGTTTCAACCACCATTGTATGCACTAGATCAACTCACAGATCGTTCTGAACGCTTCTTAGCTTCTGAAATTATTCGTGAAAAAATCATGCGTCAGCTGGGTGAAGAGCTTCCATATGATTTAACGGTTCAAATTGAATCGTTTAAAACAGAAGAAGCGACTTTAAATGAGAAAACTGGTCGTATGAAGCCTGCATGTACCTATATTGATGCTACGATTTTTGTTGATCGCCCTGGGCAAAAAGCCATTGTCATCGGTGAAAAAGGATCAAAATTGAAAAAAATTGGTATGGATGCACGTGCTGATATGGAAAAAATGTTCGAAGAAAAGATCATGCTCACCCTTTGGGTTAAAGTCAAAGGCGGTTGGTCTGATGATGAGCGTGCATTAAAAAGCCTAGGATATAGTGATATCTAAGGATTAAACGGTTATAGGAGCTGATGATGATGAAGATGGTTGCGATAATTGTATGTGCTTTGGTTTTACAAGGTTGCATTCATAAAGTTGTCACAGTTCCTGTAAAAGTTGCGTATAAAACCACCAAAGGAGTCGTCAAAGGTACTGCAGCAGTAGTTGGGGCTGTTATTCCCGATGGTGATGACGATGATGAAAAAGAACTAAAGAAAGATAAATAATAAGATTAGTCGATGCGAAATGAACTTTTGCATGGATACTTAATCCATCATCGAAAGTATCGAGAGCGGAGTCATATTGTCCATTTATTCACTGAAGAGTATGGACGAGTTGACGGCATACTAAGACAACCTCCACCACCGCAATATCAGCCTATCGCACTCCAAGCGACAGGTAAGTCTGAATTAAAAAATTTCACAAAATTAGAAATTGTTAATCATCCTATTTTTTTTCATGGAGATGCATTCTTTTCAGGATTTTATTTAAATGAAATCTTATTGAGATTATGTCCATTAGAAGAGGCAATGCCAGATACTTTTGCACAGTACCACAAGACATTAGAAAGTTTACAAAAATTAGCTCAACATTCAAATCCTAACGAATTCTTGAAGCAAATTCTTCGTCAATTTGAATACGTACTTCTAGAAGAGCTTGGTTATGCGATTGATTACTCGATAGATGCACACCAAAATGAAATTTTAACTTCACAAAAATATCAATTTCAATTAAACGAAGGCTTCATACCAGTTCAGTATTCAAGTGCCGCTACAATGACAGGTGAGCAAATTCGCAGCATGATAAATTATGAAAATGGTACAGATTTCAACGCTGAACAGTTACAATTGTTGAATAAATTATATCGTCAAATGATTACTTCATTATTGGGTGATCGCCCACTAAAAAGTCGTCAATTGTGGATTCAAAACGCTCAATCAAAATCAAATTAGGAAAATGTTATGGCTGCATTGCTTGGTGTGAACATTGATCATGTTGCAACTCTAAGACAGGCTCGAGGCACACGCTACCCGGATCCAGTACAGGCAGCACTAATTTGTGAAGAGGCAGGGGCTGAAGGCATTACATTACATTTACGTGAGGATCGTCGTCATATTCATGATGATGATGTCCGTCGCATGCGCCCTGTACTTAAAACACGCATGAACCTTGAAATGGCAGTGACAGATGAGATGGTGGCATTTGCTAAAGAAATAAAGCCGCATCACGTGTGTTTTGTGCCTGAAAAGCGTCAAGAAGTCACGACCGAAGGTGGCTTAGATGTTGTTGGTAATTTTGAGGCTGTTAAGTCTGCTACACAGGAATTAGCAGCGATTGGATGTGATGTATCGTTATTTATCGATGCTGATATTGAACAAATTGATGCTGCAATTGCCTGTGGTGCGCCAACTATTGAGATTCATACAGGTGCTTATGCAGATGCTGAAACAGAAGAAGCACAGCAGGTAGAGTTACAACGTATTATCCGTGGAACAGAATACGCTGCTGCTAAAGGTTTGGTCGTAAATGCTGGGCATGGACTTAATCTTGACAATGTTGCTCCTATTGCAGCAATTCCTCAAATACACGAATTGAATATTGGACATTCTCTGATTGCCGATGCTGTTTTCAAAGGACTTACGCAAGCAGTTCAAGATATGAAAGCAGCAATCAAAGCTGCACGATAAGATTGATGAGTACTATGTCAAATATTGATTATGATGAATTAATGAAGCCTGTCATAAGCTTCCTTGGTTGCGAAACTCCACAAGCTTGGTTAGATGAGGCTGTAAATAATCTTGATATTTTGATGCAAGATCATGCGAACTGTGAAAAGAAAGCAGCCAGTACAGCCATGAATCTCATGTTTAGATACAGCTTTTTTGTAGATTTACAAGTTAAGCTCGCTCAATTAGTGCGTGAGGAAATGCTGCATTATGAGCAGGTTTTAGAGTTTATGAACAAGCGCGGGCAGCAATGGGTCGGTTTAAGTGCTGGGCGTTATGCGGGTGGCTTACGCAAAGAAATTCGGACGTATGAACCAGAAGCGCTAATTGATGTTTTAATTATTGGTGCGTTTGTGGAAGCACGCTCATGTGAACGTTTTTATGCATTAGCGCCTAGAGTCGATGAGGAATTAGGGCGCTATTATCGCTACTTACTAAAATCTGAATCACGCCATTATGAGGATTATTTGGCTCTAGCTCTGGATGTGGCTAAAACTGCGAAATTGAAAGATCCTGAGGAGGATATTCAAAGTCGTATAGAGCACATTCGTGAAGTTGAAAAGCAACTCATCTTAACACCTGATGAAACCTTCCGTTTTCACAGTGGAGTTCCAGCAAAAGCAGCTTAAAATATGGTTGAGAAAATCCTCCCAAGTGGGGGATTTTTTTGACATAAAAAAAAGCCCAAGTCTTAAATGCTTGGGCTTTTTAGTATTTGGCTCTCCAACCTGGGCTCGAACCAGGGACCTGCGGATTAACAGTCCGTCGCTCTACCGACTGAGCTATTGGAGAATCTGAATGCGATTATAAGGGGATTTAAGATTGGGTCAAGTGTAAATTGCCATACAATTGTCACTTTTGAGCCGCATGTTGTTTATTTGCTCAAATAAAATGTTTTTTTTAAATTTACTTGCCAATTTAGAATGAGCTTGTTAGATTTATTTAACAACAGAGCGCTTGAAACAGAGTTTTAAGCAGTGTGGATTTATACCAACTTGCCAGCACTAAATGGCTAAAATAGGAGAAAGCGAATGAATACGCTTACCATTTCTCAGATCTTTTCTAATCTTGAATTCTATAAACAAAATTACCTGTCTATCTTGAATTCGCCTAGTTCTTATTTCATTGAAGTAGAGGGCGCGGTAATTGATGTATTTCCTTTTAAAAAACATCATCTGGTTTTGGGTGAGTTATTACAGCTGTGGTTTTCTGAAAAATGGTCTGTTGATCAAGATCAATCATTCACGCTTGAACAATATTTGGCAGCAAATGACTTAACACCTAACGTAAATAAAGTCTATATCTACTCCATAAAAGGGAATGCCATTCTTGGCACGAATAAATCGCTTGCTTGGTTAAATGAATCGAATGCGGTGAGTGAGATTTTATTAAAGTCACCACTTAAATATTATGTTGAATGCCTAAGTTGTTCTCGTCCTTCAAAGCATTTGTTTAATAAACAGCTTGCAGTTTAGGCAAATTTTCACAAGTCAAATCTGAAATTGTTGAGTGAATTGATTTTTTTTTAAATATAGTCCAAGTTAGCCTGTGTCATTTTATCTTCTTTAGTAGGGTGAGTTGGTGTTTCTAGAACTTATTTTTCATTAATTAAATCCCATATTATGGTTACTTAGATCAGTTCCAACTTCTATATGATGGTGCAAAGCATATCTATAAATGGGATTTTTCAGTGATAAATATGATCTTTCAGAATGAGCTATCGATACTATGAATAGTGTTTAAATTTCAATATTCTATTTGGATCACTGATGGATCATGTTTGGATAGCTTTAAAAAAACCTCCGACGTTTATCCAATCCTAAAAGCACACTTTTTTCGCTTCAGTGAGAGAGCGTATTAACCAAAAGGTTTTATGTTGCGTATTGGGTTATGTAGGTGCATGAAGGGGTTTAGATTTAATAAAAAAAACCCGCGAAAATCGCGGGTTTTTTGATCTGATTAATTTATCAGATTATTTTTCAGCTGCGATAGAAGCAATTGCTGCATCTACGCCTTCGATTGAGTCAGCTGCTTTTTTGATACGTGCAAGCGCATCAACCAATACTTCATCTGCTGTTGCATATGAAATACGCATATAACCGCCTAAACCGAATGCATCACCAGGAACAACCGCAACACCAGTTTCTTCCAATAACCATGCAGAGAATTCTGTGCAAGATTTTAAACCTTTTGCACGGATCAATGGACGAATGTTTGCATAAGCATAGAATGCACCGTCAGCAGGTAAGCATGTAATGCCTTTGATATCATTCAAGCCATTAACAACCAAATCATGACGGCGTTTGAAAGCTTCAATCATTGGTTTAAGTACATCTTGAGGACCATTCAATGCAGCTTCTGCCGCAACTTGCGAAATTGAAGTTGGGTTAGAAGTAGATTGTGATTGAATTTTCTTCATTGCGCCGATTAATTTAGCAGGACCTGCTGCATAGCCGATACGCCAACCTGTCATTGCATATGCTTTAGATACACCGTTGAGAACGATTACGCGATCGTAAAGATCTGGTGCAACTGTAGCAATGTTATAAAACTCGTCGTCCCAACGAATTGGTTCGTACATATCATCAGAAGCAACATATACTTCAGGATATTTACGAAGAACTTCAGCTAATGCTTCTAATTCTTCTTTGGTATAAATCATACCTGTTGGGTTAGATGGGCTGTTTAAAACAACTAGGCGAGTTTTATCAGTAATTGCAGCTTCTAATTGAGCTGGTGTGATTTTGAAACGTTGTTCTTCACCACATTTAACAATAACTGGCACACCTTCTGCGATGATCACCATATCTGGATAGCTTACCCAGAATGGAGCAGGGATGATTACTTCATCGCCTTTATTTAACAATGCAAGCGCAAGGTTAAAGAATGATTGCTTACCGCCACAAGAAACGAGAATCTGGTTAGCAGCATAATCAAGGTTATTATCACGTTTTAATTTAGCGATAATTGCTTTTTTAAGACCTGGCGTACCGTCAACTGCGGTGTATTTAGTGAAACCGTTGTTAATCGCTGCAATTGCTGCATCTTTGATGTGTTGTGGTGTATCGAAATCCGGTTCACCTGCACCTAAGCCAATAACGTTTTTACCAGCAGCTTTAAGTTCTGCAGCTTTATTGGTCACAGCAAGCGTTGGGGACGGTTTGATGGCATTGACACGATCAGAGAGACGTACGTCCACGGCAGTATTCCTTCTTATAGGGATTAAAAAAATAAAAAGCACACTATCTTAGCTTAAATTGAATGTTTTAGTCGTCCAATATCTAGGCAAATTAGCAAAAAATCACGAAATTCACCGAATTTTAATGCAATGATACATATCCACATTAAACAACGTGGGTCGCATAAAAAAACAAATTTCCGTACAATAGCGTTAGATTGAAATGAGTAGTCTCAAATGAGTTCGGAAAATTCTCCCAAAAAGAAGCCTGTAGTGAATCTTCCATTTCCTATCAAGCAAGTGAATGACGCAAAGCAAGCTGATGAAGAAATCGAAGTTCTACGTCCAAAGCCTCAGCGCTATGCTGATCGCACATGGATGCCGCCACGTGGTACACGTCGCTCGATGGGTAAAAGATAAAAAATAGGTGCTTTAAGCACCTATTTTTTTGCAGGGAAGAATTACACGTAACTTAAGTTTTGATCTAGAGTCAGTAAGTTGAATGTAGAACCGTCTTTAAATACGATTGATTCAACTTGATGTGCTTCACCTTTAGCCCAATCTTTAATAGTGATTTGATCAGCAGAATCTTTAAGTTTGATGATACGATCATTCCCAGAGTCTTGAACGAGTAAATCATCAATTGAGATACCAGCACCAAATTGAATGGTATCTTGACCACCTTTTTCATAGATTGTATCTACTCCAAAGCCTTGATCAAAATAGTATGTCTCGTTACCAAGGTCGCCATACAATTTGTCGTTACCAATACCACCATTTAAGATGTTAATTAGACCCCCGTTTGCGATTAAGGTGTCATCTCCAGCGAGACCTTTTAGTTCGTTATTTACGAATTTGCTACCTGTGATAATGTTGTCAGATTGGTTACCCGTACCACTTTGTTGAATTTCTGATCCAGCAATCAAAAGTTCTTTGATTGGATTGATCAGCGTAAGGTTTTCAATATTTTCGATTAATTGATACTGATCTGCAGAACTAATGACAGTGTCTGTACCTTCATAGTTGTGTTCAAGTACGAAGTCATATTTTGATTGTACATAATAGGTATCGTCACCACGACCACCTACGAGGACATTGATGCCTTCACCACCTTTTAGAATGTCATTGCCCCAACCACCAAAGAGCAAGTCATCACCTTTACCACCTACAAGCGTATCGTTGCCGACACCGCCTTTAATGATGTCATTACCATCTTTACCGTTTAAGGTACGTCCGAAAACTGAGTGAGTGGTAATAATGTTGGTGTTAGGGTTAAATAAGTTTGTCGCTACTGCTACAGAACCAGCTAAATCACCTGCATATGCGTAAGCAAGTTGAGTCAATGTATTTACAAGTTGATCACGTGAAGAGAAGCCATCATCAAATATTTCACCTTTGATGAATTGTCCAACGAAGTTTAAGCCCTCAGTCACGATTTGATTCACAACATCAAAGATACTCGCACCAGCTTTTAAGTTCGCTTTAACCACATCACCTAATAGCTCTAAATACCAAGTAAACGGACGGCTATCACCACCGTTCAATTGTGAAGTATCCACACCTAAATAGTGATCAAGAATACTTAATGGTGTGATACCTGTCCAATCACCTAGCTCGCCACCCAAGTTTTCAAGAGCTTGAGTTGCATCCATAAGTACCAATCCAAACTTACCATCAGAGCTTGGTAAATATCCTGCTGGAACAACAGTCTCGCCATCAGCATTTTTAACGCCATTCAAGAAATTGTCAGCTAAAGTTTTGATCAATACATTTGATGCTTGCCAGAATTGTTCATCCGTAATATAGATGCCTTTATCTGCGAGTGATTTACCTGTTCCTAAGCGAACATATTGATAAAGGAAGCTCTGAGGATCAGCTATTGCAACAGCTTCAGCAACTTTTAACCAGTTTTTAGTACCCTGATCAACTGCGTCATTTGATGCTAAATCTTCTTTGATCACGGTATAAATAGGGCGCCAGAAATTTTTACCTTGTAAAGAACCAGTTGAGATAAACTTGTTATATAGTTCTTGAACTTGTTTAAATGCAGATTCACTTACGCGGTAACTGAATTGATTGTCAATTTTGTAGAATTTAGGACGACCGTCATTTGATGGATTAGATTGATCTGGTTGTTTTGGTTGCCCCCATTCTCGATCAAAATGTGAGTCTGAAGGTGGAAGAGTGGCACCAATATCCTTACCAATATTTACGATAATGTCTGAAATTTGATCAATGATTGCATCACCGGCTTTATGAATTTCTTCGAAACCAGGAATGAATTTATCACCAACTTTAACCAATGGCGCAACGCTATCTAATAAATCATTCACGATGCCATCTTTGCCGATAATCAAATTACCAACCAGCTCACTTGGAATTTTTAAAATTGAATCAAGGCTAAGTTCGCCATCTTTCCATTCATTTTTGTGGTTTGTATCTTTTGCTTCTACATTTGAGCCGAGGGCCTCACCAGCACCACTGAGTAAATTCGATGCTGCATCGATAATGCGGTCACCTAACTCATGAACAACTTCAAATGGTTTACCAAGTAGAGCATTACCTGCTAGGCCAATAGGCGAAGCCACATCTAAAACTGTATTGACTAAATTTGCTGTCGTGACTAAACCATTACCTAGTAACTGAGCTGGAATAGAAAGTACTGAGCTAAATTTGAAATCAGGAACATAATCGAAAATAGGTTCAAGTGCATTTTCAACTTGATTTGCAACTGTATTCACAATTGATTTTAGGTTTTCAGTAGCTGATGGAAGCTCTTGAGACCATTCATTATCATAATGCGTATCTTTAGGTTCAATTGTCCCGCCAATCGCTGAGCCAATGTCATGAGCCACATCAGAGACAGCATCAATAATCGTATCACCTGCTTTATGAACAACATCAAAACCAGGGATAAGCGCATTTCCTGCAATAGCAATCGGTGCAGCAGCATCAAGAATATCATTGGCAATATTGGTTGCACCGATAATGGTGTTTCCAATTAAATCCCCAGGAAGGCTTAAAATGTTATCTAAGCTGAGTTCTTTGTCTTCCCACTCATTTTTATGATGAGTGTCATTCGGTTCGATGGTTGCACCAAGTGCTTTACCCACTGAATTCACTGCATCTGAAGCTGCATCAATAATTTTATCACCAAGTTCGTGCACTGCTTCGAAAGGTTTGCCAAGTAAAGCATTACCTGCTAAACCGATAGGAGAAACTACATCAAGAACAGTATTCACAGCATTGGTGGCAGCGATTAGACCATTACCAACGAGTTGAGCTGGAATTGAGAGAACTGAACTTAATTTAAAGTTAGGTAAGTAATCGAATGATTTATAATTGAACAAAGCCATTGTTATAGTCTCTTATAAAAATAAAGTGTTTTTAATCATTATTCGTGATTAAAGTGTGATGAGAATCACATTTTATTAATTTAAAATCAATTGCTTTTGTTAGACAAGATCATGAATTTTTTGTCATAATTTAATGAAAAATATAGTAAAGCTTATATGAGAACTGAATAAGATTGATTTTTTCAAAAAAAAACACCAGTGCAATGACTAGTGTTTCAAGAGCAAATAAAATGTATGATCTAAAAATATAAATATTATAAACTATTGATTTTTATTGGATAAATATTTGTAGTATTGTCTCTTATGATCATACATGGATTGATCTGCACGCTTTAACATATCCTCAATTGTTTCATTCTCAAGGCTTGTAGCAAATCCCATTGATGCACTGATGATATGGTTAGAATAATATTGATTATCGATATTCAATAATTCTTGAATGGTCAAAATCGTCGACTGAACGGTAGTTTCATTTGCACCTTGCATCAAGATAACAAATTCATCACCTCCAATTCGAGAGGCTGTATAACTGGTATTGTGAATCGTTCTACTTAAGATATTACCCATTCTGCGTAAAATCTCATCACCTGCATCATGACCAAAGTGATCATTAATCGGTTTAAGGCCATTCATATCAAGAAAAATTGCAGAAACTGGGCGAATAAGTGCGCGTTCTAATCGATGGATTTCTTCAGTGTAGAACGAGCGATTTTTGAGTTTGGTTAAAACGTCGTGTTTACCTAAATATTCTAAATAGCTCTCAGCTTTTTTTCGTGCTGTAATGTCCGTTAGGGCAAGTTGTACAAGTCCCCAATCTTCTTCATAACCTGGAAACACAGTGAATTGAAGTAAAACATAACGAATTGAACCATCCAAAGCGTAGTTGATTGCTTCACGACTATGATGAATTTTCCCATTCCATAGTTCGATTAATTGTTCCTTAAAAGTTTGATGCATTTCTTTTGAGAAAACCTTTTTTAGATTTTGAAATAAATCAGATTTCGTCGATGCCTTGAATAAATCCAATGTTGCTTGATTGACATCTAGTAATACAATGTCTTCAATGCATTGTTGTACGAAATCTTGATGCACATCTAAAAAAGTTCTGAAATCATCAATACCAATTGATTTAAGATGATCGAGTCTTAATTTAATGCGACTAAAGTCTTCAACCCATAATGATGTGGGTGAATAACTAAATCTTGCTTCAGCTAATCGACGATTTTTTTCTTCTAAACGCCGAGCTTGCATATAACCACTAATATCTTCTGTAGTAAGCAAAATACGGTCTAAACTTTGTTCTGAACCAGGTAAAACGACAGCTCGCAGTTTTATGTCTAAGGGTTGACCACTCAAGGTGAAATTAGTGGTTGTACTTGTAAACTCTAATTCACCCTTCCAAAGTGCAACTAATTCCGCTACATGTGCATCAAACATTTGATGTTGGAAAATGGTGCTTAAATTTTGGGTGAGATGTTTAAGGCTTTGTGCTTCAAAAAGATCGAGTGTTTTTTGATTTACTTTAACAATCTTAATTTGATGTGCGCATAAAGTCACAAGATCTGGATTTTGCTGCAGATGTAAAGCTAAATCAGTAACCCCATCACTACGCCATTGGTTAAAGATGGTTTGAATGGCACTAAAATCTTCCAACCACATTGGGATAGGAGATAAATCAAAAATTGATGAATCAAGTATCTCCATAACTATCCTTGAACTTTTCTTTTAAAACAATAAATTGTGGATAATATAGCACTAAATTATTTTGATATGAAATTCAAATTTTTTATTATTTACGTGATTTAAGACACTTTTTTAAGCTAAGCTAACGTTGAGCTCAATTCGTTAGATTTTTATTTTGATAAAAATGATGCTTGTTAATATACATGCATTTATCTGCACGGCGTAACATATCTTCTAAGGTTTCGCCTTTAAGTCTTGTGGCATGTCCGAGTGAAACGCTGATAGAAAGATGAGGGTGATCTAGATTATGTTGATGTATTTGAGTTTCAAGATCATGAACAAGGATTTTAACTTGCTCAACATCGGCATGAGGCATCAATAATACAAATTCATCGCCACCTATTCTAGAAATTGAAAAATCTTTTTTGTGAGTGACAAATTGAAGAATTTCGGCAAAGTTTTTTAGATACTGATCACCGACATCATGTCCGAACTGATCATTGATGATTTTTAAACCGTTCATGTCAATGTAAATACAAGACACTGGATAGAGATCAAGTTGCTCAATCCGTTCAATTTCTTCATTAAAATAAGTTCTGTTATGTAAATCAGTTAAAATGTCATGTTGACCCAAATAATGTAAGTGATTTTCTAATTTTTTTTCGCTCAGTGATATCTGTAAGGGCGACTTGTATCACCGCCCAATCATCTAAATTATGTGGAAAAATATTTAATTGTTCTAAAACGAAGATTTGTTCTCCATTCGCGTTGTAGAAACTACTTTCTCGCTGTTGATATTCTTCATGATTCCACAATTGTAGTAACTGGCTTTTAAAATTTTCCAAACGTTTAATATCAAATAAATCATGGGAATGATGTAAAAATTGAGATTTATCTTTCACAGCAAAAAGTTTGAGCGCCGCTTCATTGACATCAATGAAATTTATTTGCTCAAAGCATTCCACAACAAATTCTGGATGTTGATGAATGTGTTGGTCTAAATTCTCAATGTTTTGCAAACGGAGCAGCTCAAATCTTTTTTTAATTTGGCTAAAATCCATGATCCATAGTGCTGTTGGATTATAAGTAAATAAAGATTCGGCAAAATGACGTGCTTTTTGATATTGGGAAATATCTTCGGTGGTCATGAGTAGGCATTTCCAATTATCCTCATAACCTTTTAATTTCATACCGCGTAATTGAACATCTAAACGCTTTCCATTGGTCGTATAATTGATCACTGGAATATGATGTTCAGTATTCTTCCAAAGTGATACAAAAAATTGGATTTGGAAAGTGCTGACTTCAGGATGAAGGAACTTCTGAAAACTTTCTAAAATTTCTTCTAAGTTTTTTGCTTCATACAGTTTAAGCGTACTTTGGTTAACACGTAAGGTATGAATCGTACTCAAGCAAAGGTGGAGACGACTGTGATCCTCCATCAAATATGCTTCAATATCTTCAATACCTTCAGCAGTCCATTGTTCAAAAATTTGTTTAACACCGCTGAAGTCTTGTAGCCACATCGCAATTGGAGATAAATCAAAGATGGTCAGATCTAAATGATCCATAGATGCGAGCCTTGGTGTTTAAAATTCATTCATTTATACAATATAAGTGAATGAATCTTATAAAATCAACATCTTATTAAACTGATTTTTTTGCTCGATGCTCAGGTTTTGGCGCAGAAATTGACTTAAGCCCTTGCCAAACATCAACAAAATCTTGTTCATTCATTTGGTAGAGTTCAAGTAAAGCCAATACCACACCACCCATCATGAATGCACGATCGGACTTAGGTTCATATTGGAAGGTTTGATCTTTTAGATGATAGAGGATATCTTCGATTTCAAATATGCGTTCACGTCCATTACTGTCCACGGGGAACATCGGCGTTTCGATCAAAATATTGGCTAGTTTCTTTTCAGATTCATTTAAATTAAGTTGCTCAAATGCCGTTTCTAAAGAATCCGCGAACAGCAGTTCAGAAGAAAAAATGGCATGTAATAAAGGTTGGTTTAATTTAGGAAAGGTTCGTTCAACGAAAGGTTTAAACGAAATCGGGAAAATCACATTTTTTGATATACCTTTGAACATGGGTGCTATTTCAGCAACTTTGTAACCTGCTACACCACAACCAACGGCTGTAATAAAATACTTAATCTTGGGGTGGTTTTTTGTATAGATCTTAAAATCATTGATGTAGTGTTCAATCTGGGATAGAGGCATTTGTTGCAAATGCTCATTCATGGTGGGTATTGCATAGCTCTGTCCAGCCCATCCGCGGCCAGCACCTTTAATCGCACCGAAATGTTGAAGTGCAATTTTTGCAGCACCACCTGCATGAGTGCCTGCTAAATTACTACCAAATACAAATACTGTATCTTCATTTAAACTGTTGATAATCGTTTCATCGTGATATTGGTAAGTCATAGTTTTTTACATCAACATGCAATTTAAGTTCATGGTGCAATTGATTGCTGTAAGGGTCAAGTAAAATTGATTGAATTTATGGTTTTCACCCTCATCATCAGATGAGTAAATCATAAAGATTTGAGCAAGCAAGCCATGCATTACCAATGTTATTGCATATTTTTATCATCTGTATAGCGAGAATTATCGAGTGAGTGACAGTCGTCCATTTGAATTAGTAACTAATTACGAGCCTGCAGGAGATCAACCTCAAGCAATTGAGAAACTTGTTAAAGGAGTACAACAAGGTTTTAAGGATCAATTGCTATTAGGGGTAACAGGCTCTGGTAAGACCTATACGATGGCGAATGTCATTATGCAATTACAACGTCCTACTATTGTAATGGCACACAACAAAACCCTTGCGGCTCAACTCTATGGAGAATTTAAAGCATTTTTTCCACATAATGCTGTTGAGTATTTTGTAAGTTATTACGATTACTACCAGCCAGAAGCATACGTACCGTCATCTGATACTTTTATTGAAAAGGATTCTGCTATTAATGATCACATCGATCAGATGCGGTTGTCCGCAACGCGTGCTTTGCTTGAGCGTAAGGATGCCATTATCGTTGCTTCGGTGTCCGCCATTTATGGTTTAGGTGATCCTAACGCATATATGAATATGCTCTTACATATTGTGACAGGTGATCGAGTCAGCCGTGATGAGTTGATTCGTCGATTGGTAGAAATGCAATATACGCGTAATGAACTCGAATTTTTACGAGGTACTTATCGAATTCGTGGAGAAATTCTTGATATTTTCCCCGCAGAGTCAGAACAAAATGCAGTGCGGATTGAGCTATTTGATGATGAAGTGGATTCGATCCGCTGGTTTGATCCTTTGACTGGAAAAATGATTCGTAAAGTCCCACGAATCACGATTTATCCTAAAAGTCACTATGTGACGCCTAAAGATAACTTGCAGCGTGCCATCGAAACGATTCGTGAAGAACTCAAAGAGCGCTTGGCATATTTCAGAGCTGAAGATAAATTGCTTGAAGCTCAACGTATTGAACAGCGTACTCGATATGACCTTGAGATGATGCAACAGCTTGGTTATACCAATGGTATTGAGAATTACTCGAGACATTTATCAGGTCGACCAGCTGGAGAGGCCCCGCCAACGCTTTTCGACTACCTGCCTGAGGATGCATTACTTATTATTGATGAATCGCATGTTACGGTTCCTCAAATTGGTGCGATGTATAAAGGCGATCGATCACGTAAAGAAAATCTAGTGAATTATGGTTTCCGCTTGCCAAGTGCATTGGATAATCGACCAATGAAGTTTGAAGAGTGGGAACGTATTATTCCTACTACAATTTATGTCAGTGCGACGCCTGCCAATTATGAATTAGAAAAATCAGAACAAATTGCTGAGCAGGTGGTGCGTCCAACAGGGTTGATTGACCCCGTCATTGAAATTCGACCAGTATTGACTCAGGTGGACGATGTCCTTTCGGAGATTAATCAACGTAAAGATAAAAATGAACGCGTCTTGGTCACAACGTTAACCAAACGTATGGCTGAAGATTTGACGTCATATTTAAAAGAGTACGGGATCAAAGTGGCTTATCTGCACTCTGATATCGATACTGTTGAACGTGTGAAGATCATTCATGAATTACGAACAGGTGTCTACGATGCTTTGATTGGAATTAACTTACTCCGTGAAGGTTTAGACATGCCTGAGGTATCTTTAGTTGCAATATTAGATGCCGATAAAGAAGGCTTTTTACGCTCAGAACGTTCACTTATCCAAACCATTGGTCGTGCTGCTCGAAATGTTGAAGGAAAGGCTATTTTATATGCAGATCGGATTACGGATTCAATGCAAAAAGCGATTGATGAAACGGAGCGTCGCCGTACCAAACAAATTAATTTTAACTTAGAACATGGCATCACTCCGCGTTCAGCAGTCCGCCAAGTCATCAAAGAAATTGATACTGGTGAAGTGTATGATGATGAGTCAATTGATGAGAGTGTATCGGGACAAGCACGTGCATTAAGTGCGGATGAGCGCCATATAGTTTCCGATCCAAAACTATTGGCAAAACATTTGGCTAAATTAGAGAAAGAAATGCTCAAAGCTTCGAAAGAGCTTCAGTTTGAGCAAGCAGCGCGTTTCCGTGATGAGATCGTGCGTTTAAAAGCACAGTTAATTCAGTGATTTAATTTACAGAAAACACTGTAAAATCATCACATAACGTAACATTAAGCCGAAAAATAACCATTATTGTAGAAGAGTAAATGAATACTCACAAACAAATTCAATAAATAGGGGTTATTTAGATGATCAAGAGTCTCCCATCTGCTGGTTTCAATGTTAGCAAGAGTGTATTGGGTGGTGCGTTATTGGTTGGTTTAGGGGCAGCAACGATGGTTTATGCTCAGGAGAAGCCACTCAACACTGTTGAGAAAGTTGAACTCGATAAATACTTAGGTGTTTGGTATGAAGTAGCACGTAAGCCACTTTATTTCCAAAACAAGTGTGATCGTGATGTGACTGCGACATATACATTAAATGAAAATGGTAATGTCAATGTTGATAACCGTTGTTTTACTGCTGATGGTAAAGTGACTCAGTCAGTGGGTGAGGCATTTGTACAAAATCAGCCATTTAATACAAAATTGAAAGTTAGTTTCTTGCCGAGTGCTATTCGATGGTTACCAGTTGGTCGTGGCGATTATTGGGTGCTGAAACTGGATGAGGATTATCAAACTGTACTTGTGGGTGAGCCTAAACGTAAGTACATGTGGGTGCTTTCTCGCACGCATAATCCTGATCAAGCAGTTGTGAATGAGTATCTTGATTATGCTAAATCCGTTGGTTATGACTTAAGCGATGTGATACGTACAAAGCAAACGGGTCAAGCACCTGGTTCAACAAAATAATGTTGAAAATGATGAGAACCACGCTAAGGCGTGGTTTTTTTATGCATCAACATCTATTGCTATGAATTCTAGCTATAATATCGTTTGGTAAAATTTAGGTTCAGATATGTTAAAAGGTATAGCATTGTCAGTTATGGCATCAGTGACATTTGGGGTGCTATATTTTTATACGTATTTTCTTAGACCACTAGACAGCGAGCAAACCTTTGCTTGGCGAATGTTAGCCACGTTACCTTTTTTAACGTTGTTTATGTGGTGGTCGGGTGATCTAAAATATGTTCGAGAAATTTATAATAAAATTTGCAAACAACCATCTATTTTAATTTGGCTCTTGATCAGTTCGTTTTTGTGTACAACTCAACTCTGGTTATTTTTGTGGGGACCAATCAATGGTCGGGGGCTTGAGGTTTCTTTAGGATATTTTTTGTTGCCTCTGGTGATGGTTCTCTTTGGTTGCGTTCTTTACAAAGAAAAGCTCTCAAAGTGGCAAATTGCAGCAGTGTTTTTTGCAATTCTTGGTGTCAGCCATGAAATCTGGCGCATCGGTACTGTGGCATGGGAAACCATGTATGTTGCTGTGGCTTATCCGATCTACTTTTTTTTAAGAAGAAAATTTGCAACAGATCATTTAGGTGGATTCTGGTGGGATTTATTGCTGGTGATTCCAGTTGCTGTTTTTCTAGCATTTTTTTATTCAAACACATTACCTCTGATTATTGAGTTTAAATATCTCATTTTAGCCGTACTAGGTCTAGGTTGCTTAAGTGCCTTAGGGCTTGGAAGTTACATCTTGGCGAGCAGATATCTTCCATTTGTGATTTTTGGGTTATTGAGTTATTTAGAGCCGATTTTGTTGGCAGGAGCATCAATGGCAATGGGTGAACGCGTGGAAGCAGGAGAATGGTTGACTTATATTCCAATTTGGTTTGCTGTATTGCTCCTTATTTTGGAAGGTGCAATTTATCTCTATCGTCAAAGAAGAACTGAAAAGTTACTTCAATATCAACATAAGAAACTACAATCGCGTCTAGCCCAAAAAGATGAGCACTAAGTTTCATATAATTACATAAGGATGAGTTGTACATAAGAGTTTTTGACTGAATGATAAGAATAATTGCTTATTCTTTAAAAATATTTGTGACACAATTAACTAAAATGTAAAAATGTGATAAATTTATTAGATCAATAGTAATTCTAATTTAACAATCATGATTCAGTACCAAACAAGAGCAGCATTATTACAGATGGAGCCTAGTCTGGATTTAAACTGGCAAAGACTCTTAGAGCGTATATTTCAACATTCTGATAGTGATGTTCGCGAAGAAATTGATCGTCAAATTCTCAAACCTAAAGATATATTTTGGAATCGTGTGAATAACACGTTCGAATATAAAGTCACGACGTCGCTGGGAATTTTAAAGCACAGTTTTTCTAGTGAAAGAATGCGCTCCATTGCAGCAAAGTTATGTCAATCTATCCAATGGTTGAAGGAGATGACGGATTGCGTACAAGTGGCGGACTATTTGGAAAATGCGCTGTATCAAATTGACCAAATTGCTGTTGAGGATAATTTAAAATTACAACGCGAAAAAATGTTAATGCGTCGGGTTTTTTTGCAAGATGTTGCTAAGTTAATTCGAGAATTAAATCTTGAAACACCAGTTGGAACTCGTCAGTTAACTTCAGCTCAGATTAAGAGCTTTATGATAGAAGTATTTATTAAGCAACAATTATTGGGGTATTGGTTTAAACCCCTTCTACCTAGAAGCTCATCGATCATGGAGCATCCTTTTTTGCACAATGGTTGTTGAAAGAACAGTCCATTCGACACTTTGATATTGTTAAAACCTCTGAATTTCTATTCGTCATCGCACCAACCAGTCAGTTTGAACAAAATCCATTTTCGATCCGTCGTTTTTTATTTGAAGATCGAATGGAATACAACCAGCAAATTTATCTCAATGGGTTAGTTCTGGATATGCGCCGTTACAATGAAGAGGGGTATATCAAACAGTTTATGGAACACGTGCAGATGATGGTTACTATTCAGCATCAAGTGCATAAAGATGTCATTCAAATTGTGCAAGAATTTGAAGATGTTGCTGAACAGAAGATATTACCGCTTTTGACACAAAATTTAGGGATGGCTGGAAGTAATAGTGATTTTGTAGCCAAACAGCATTTACGGAAGATTGAGCAAGCATTGACTGTCGAATTGCTACAACCTCTCCTGGTGGCTTTAGAACAGCATTTATCACATATTGAAGAATATGAGCATCTGTTTAAAAGTGTGCATCGCATATTTTCAGATATTCTGGCGAATTATAAAGATTTTAAACAACAGCCTTCATTATTTTTTAATTCCTCAGTCCAATTGTTTGAATACAAGTTGTTAGCCTATTTAAAACTACTTGAAAAGCGTAAAGATGAAATATTTGTACCATTGAATATGTATGAGCGTGGAGTCATGCATGAGCGCTCCAAGAAACCATTAAATGCATTACAAGAAGATTTAAGCCAACATATTCAAGATTACCGAGAAATGCTGTCTCATACGATGCGTTTGAAACGAGATTATGCTGAAGTTCAAGGCTCATTTTTAAAAAGAATGGTGGCTGGAGAAAAGCTAGAAAAAGAACTTCAACAAACTTCATTGGCCATGGTGAAAATCAAGAAGCAGGCTTATCTAGATATTTTAAGTGTGCCTAAAAACTATCGAAAATATAGTGTATTTATTGAATTTGAAAGTTTTTCAGCTACAAGTGAGTTTGAACGACATTATGCATTCCCTTCGGGGCAAAATGGTTTAACTAAGCTTCCAGTATTGGTCAAACTCCCAGAAAACTTAGAAGATTTTAATTTAGAAGATTTAAATATGATGTTGAGTCAGGATATTTCGGCTTCACCAGTATTTAGTTGAACAGGCTTCAACTCAGTGACGAAATTGGATTTGTAGGCTTAATGATCAGTATTTGATATCTAAATGAAATCATTTACCCAAAAAATTATATTGTAATTCAATTGCTAAAATATATTTTTTACCAAGAGAAAATTGCTTTAGTAAAAAATAAACCGAGTTTTCATTTCAACTCTGAGTTAATTCCTTTACAATTATGGGGTTTTGAAATTTATGCTTAGATTTACAATTAATTAGAGGACGTATCTGTGAGCAAAGACACTATCGTTGCCCTACATGCAGAGCACCAAGGTCGCTGGAAAAACCGTGAAGAACTCGCGGAACGTATGATTGCCCTTGTTGGTCAGTTATACCGTGAAAAAAACATCGTAGCTACAGTATACGGTCGCTCTTTAATTAACCGCTCGGTTATCCAAATTCTTAAAGCTCACCGTCGTACACGTGTTTTAGACGTTGAACTTTCTGCTGTAGATACTTTCCCAATCCTTGAAGCATTGGTTAAAGTACAAAATATCGGCACAGCTGAAATCGATTTAGGCAAACTTGCTGTAGAATTTAAAGCAAAAGGTGGCGATGTAGATACATTCGTTGCTGACGCTGTTAAATCACTACAAGGAAATGCTGCATCTGTTGAGCATAAAGATGTTGTGCTTTATGGTTTTGGTCGTATTGGTCGTATCCTTGCACGTCTTATGATTGGTCAGTCTGGTCTTGGTCGTGGTCTAAACCTTAAAGCGATTGTTGTTCGTAAATCATCTGATGGTGATTTAGAGAAACGTGCTTCTTTACTTCGTCGTGACTCTATTCATGGTCCATTTGCAGGTACGATTTCTGTAGATGAAGAAAACGAAGCAATTATTGCGAATGGTCAATTCATCAAAGTGATCTATGCATCTAACCCATCAGAAGTGGATTACACTGCATATGGTATTGAAAATGCATTGGTGATTGATAACACTGGTAAATGGCGTGACGCTGAAGGTCTTGCTCAGCACCTTAAATGCCCAGGCGCTGCACGTGTAATCTTAACTGCACCTGGTAAAGGTGATATGAAGAACGTTGTGTTTGGTGTTAACCAAGCTGACATTCTTGATGAAGATACAATCATCTCTGCTGCAAGCTGTACTACAAACGCGATCACACCGACGTTGAAAGTACTTCATGACAAATATACAGTGATTAATGGTCACGTTGAAACAGTTCACTCGTTCACGAACGACCAAAACTTGATCGACAATTACCATAAAGCTGACCGTCGTGGCCGTGCTGCAACGTTGAACATGGTGATCACTGAAACGGGTGCTGCTAAAGCAGTTGCTAAAGCACTTCCAGCGCTTAAAGGCAAATTAACTGGTAACTCTGTACGTGTACCAACACCTAACGTGTCTTTAGCAATCCTTAACCTGACTTTAGACAAAGAAGTTGATCGTGATGAAGTGAACGAATATATTCGTCAAATTTCTATCAACTCTAATCTCCAAGGTCAAATTGGTTATACAAACTCTACTGAAGTTGTATCATCTGACTTTATCGGTTCACGCACTGCAGGTGTTTTTGATGCACAAGCAACAATTACGTCTGGTAACCGTTTAACAGCATATGTATGGTACGACAACGAAGTAGGTTATAGCTGCCAAGTTCTGCGTATCGCTGAACAAATGGGCGGCGTAAGCTATCCAAAAGTACCTGCTGAAACAAATGCATAATTTGTAAAGCATAAAAAGAGCCTCTTTCGAGGCTCTTTTTTATTTGCCTAAATTTACGTAATTAAGACTTTAGAGCAATATGGTTTCTTCAAAATAAGTGGTTTAATATTGAAAAATTGCGTATTTGTTCACATAAAATATGGATTGTGAGCAGGTGATTAAAAAAATAAGTGTTAAAGGATTATATTTTTGCGCATCAAATATCTTGTCATTGGCTTCGTGCTGATTGCTTTGGCTGCCGCGAGTGGTATAGCAATTGCCTTATGGGTTTTTCAACATTTTAAAATTTACATTCCACTTGAAGATCAAGCCGTGAATATTGATCTTCAGGAGCCATTGCAAGCGAAAGTTCAAATCCATGATGCTTTGGATGTAAATGTGACAGGTCGTGTGAAAACGACCATTCCAATACGAGAAAATCTTTCTATTCCTGTACAACAAACATTGAATCCTATGGTTCATTTCGACAATCAAGTACCAATTAAAACGGTTATTCCAGTCCGTGAAAATTTGATTGTAGATCAAAATTTAGCAGTAGATACTAAAGTAAAGGTTCGCATTTTGGGCAAAGATATTACATTGCCATTGAAAGGGACGATTCCAATTAAACTTGATGTACCTGTTGAAATGGATGTTCCCTTAGATCAAATGGTTCACTTGAAATTTCAAGCACCTGTTCAAGCGGATTTAAAAGAGAATCTACGCATCCCATTAAAAACGGATTTAGATGTGGATATACCAGTAGAAGGTCATTTGAATGCACCAATTAAAACTGCGTTAGAGGCTTCAGTCAACGTACAAAATACTTTGCCAATTAAAATACAAAAAGGTGAGTTGGTTATCCCACTCAATACCTTAACATTACAAAAAAATCAAAAAGTGGAAGCAGCATCACCCATTAAATTTCAGAAGGATGATCAATCTGCTGAATCGGTGAAAGCCCAGTGAGCTCGAGAAGCATGAGTGCTAAAAAAATCGTGGGATATGGTTCGCTCGTATTTATTGTCGTGGCAAGCATTGTCGCCGTAGGTTTTTGGCTATATCTCAATATTCAAGCATCTGTTCAAGTCAGTGCGAAGAATGCAAGTGTACAGTTGTCAGAATCATTGCTGACCAAAATTGATGTTGGGAATTATCTTGAGGTACAAGCGATTGGCGCATTAAATACAGAAATTAAAGTACAGGAAAATATTGATTTAGATTTGCAGGGTAAATACAAAACCAATCTCAAGTTTAAAATCGAAGTCCCTGTTTCTGTGAGTGTGGATTATCAAACGAAAGTAAAAATCGATCAAACGATTCCAATTAGTGCAACAACAGATTTGGTGTATAAAACACGATTTTTACCTAAATTTCCGTTAAATTTAGATTTGCCTATTCAGCTTGAAGTTCCATTTCATTTAAAGCGTACTTATCAAGTTCCGATTACGATTGATTTTGATGGTCCTGTGTATTTAGATTTGCATGAGCAGCTTGATGTGGATATTGATCATGTTTTCAAACCTGTATTGCATTTAAATGATCCAATTTTGATGAAGGATGTATCTAGTTTTAGAGCAACAATGTACAACTTGGAGCGTGAAACAAAAGCAAATTTAGATATGAACTTGGATTTACCTCTGCGCAATATTAAAAAGTAAAAACTCCCCTTTAAGGGGAGTCTATTCTCTAAGCATTCAGGGCTTGCTGAATGCTTTCACGAATCGATGTAGTTTTTCGACCAATTAAATGTTCAAGATCTTTGCGTTCACTGTACATCGCACCATGGGCGGTGTGAAGATCTGCATCTACAATGATGTCAATGAGACCTAGTGGTAAACCAGCTTGAGTTAATCCTTGACGATAATCTTCTGGAGATAAGTTTTGATATTTCACAGGCTGTTGTGAAAACTCAGAAAGTAGGGTCGCAAAATCATTTAAGCTAAAGCTTTCGCTACCAGCAAGCTCGTAAATTTTGTTCAAATGTTGAGCTGATTCATCATTTAATATTTGAGCTGCAGCAGTGGCATAATCCAAACGAGAAGCTGAACTAATTAAACCATCTTGAGCCGCTCCGTACACAATGCCTGTCTCGATTTGATGGGTGAGCGCAGATAAATAGTTTTCGCTATACCAATTATTTCTTAAAAAGGTGTAGGTAATAGAACTTTCACGTATTAATTTTTCCGTTTCTCGATGTTCATTGGCTAAGCCAAGCGGAGAATGATCTGCGTTCAGTAAGCTGGTATAGATTAAGTGAGGAACTCTAGCTTTAATTGCAGCATCAATAACAGCCTTATGTTGTGGAGTGCGACGACCAATTTCATTGGCAGAAATGAGCAGGAGTTTATCAACATCGTGAAGAGAATTTGCGAGATCATTTGGCTGATCATAATCAAATTTGCGTACTTGAATATCTTCAGAAAATAAAATTTTAGCTTTTTCTGGGTTGCGAACCAAAGCAATAATTTCATGCTTGCTATGAAGTTTTTTAAGTTCTTGAACAACTAAACGACCTAATTCACCAGTTGCACCTGTAATCGCAATTTTCATTTTAATTTCCTCTTAATGTGGCTAAAAAATAAACTTGATGCAGGCATATTAATCTGTTAACTTACTTAATGAAAGTACATACCTAAAAGTAAGTTATTAACTGTTAAGAGAAAAATGATGAGTACATATGCGCATAGTGATTTATTAGGTCAAGTTTTATCCAGTGAATGTCCTTCTCGTGAAATTTTGGAGCATCTCACCAGTAAATGGTCAGTTCTCGTCCTAAGTTGCTTGAGTGATGGTGTGCATCGTTTTAGTGAGCTAAAACAAAGAATTGAGGGGGTGAGCGAAAAAATGTTGGCTCAGACACTAAAAACCTTAGAAAAAGATGGTTTTATTTTGCGCACTGTTTATCCAGTAGTTCCTCCAAAGGTGGAGTATCAACTCACTGTATTGGGTTCAAATGCAGCGATGAAATTAAATGAATTGATCCATTGGATTGAGCGAAATTTACCCGAGATTTTGGAAAGTAAGGCACTTATTACGCGATAGTTATTCTTCATCATTTCATTATCGCTCAGTTTAAAGTGTGTACTGAGCGAGATGTTTATATGATTTTCATGATCTTAAAATCATAACGATCAATACATAAAATTAAAATTGAGAAAAACAGTCCCAAAGCAACGCAACCAATCCATGCATAATGTTCCCAAGCATAGACAGCACCTAAAGAACCTAATGCAGCGCCTGAAAAGTAAATGGTCATATATACAGCATTAATTCGTGAGCGTGCTTGACCATCAATACGATAGACTAGATTTTGATTTAAAACATGAAATGCAGTGAGACCAAAATAGCTCATCAATACGCCAAGTGCATAAATGAAGATGTTCTGTTGCGCGAAATATAATGGAATACAAGAGAACAGCATCAAGGTGATACATAATTGAGCGACAAATTCTTCTTTCCCTTTGCCAACTGTTTTACCAGACCAACTCGAGGAATAAATTCCGATAATACCTAGCAGACCAAATAGACCAATTTGAAAATCAGTAAATTGATATGGGGCACTCCCTAAAACAAAAGTCATCGATGTAAACACCATTGAGAGAATGCCAAATCCTAGGGCACCCGCGCAGGCACGGCGTATGAGATGCGGATTATGCTTTGCGATGCTCCAAAGTGATTTGTAAATATCGGTGACTTGTAAATGCGAAGCAGGTTGAGTGTTGGGGAGTTTTTTCCACATTAAACATGCAAAACATAAAGTCAAAATACCACTAATGAAATAAACGCCTTCCCAAGACCAATAAGTTGAAACAAAGCCGGCAAATGTCCTAGATAAAATAATCCCCATGACCAATCCGCTCATGAGTTTACCTACAACTGCCGAGCTTAATTCCGGTGGGCTAATGGAAGAAGCAAATGGAATTAATACTTGTGCTGATATGGCTCCAAATGTTGCACAAAGGGTAAAGATATATAAAGTGCTAATATCTGAGCTGAAAGACAAAAGGATCTGCGAAATTGCCGCAAATATCATTAAACTCACAATGAGTTTTCGTTTATTAAAAAAATCTCCAAGGGGTACCAAAAGCATGAGTCCGAGCATATAACCCACTTGAGCGATAACCACGGTAAATCCAGCTTGGCTGGTCGAAATTTCTAAACTTCTTTCGATTGAATAAATCAGTGGTTGATTGAAATAGGCTGAACCTGCACAGACACCACAGGCCAAAGCCATAATAAGCACGAATTGTGAGGATAAAGGGGTAGCAGAGCGATCCATGTCAAAATCTTAGAGTGCAATTTAATGCACTATAGGCATTATTTTATGGTTTCAGAAATAAATAAAACCAATGATGTCATTTGATAAAACAATGAGTAATGAATAAATCAAATTTAATGCAGTGATACACCAAAATATTAAAGACTCAATTTATGAAAAAAGTCGCTAACTTATTCTCAACCTGCATAAATATAGTCGAGAAATACTTTAAAATATGGCAGAATAGGCGGTTTTAAAGTTTTTAGAGGATTGGCATTATGCGCTTTGTTGATGAAGCAGTCATTACCGTAGAGGCTGGCGACGGTGGCAATGGCGTAGCCAGTTTTCGCCGTGAAAAATTCGTACCATTTGGTGGTCCAGATGGTGGTGATGGTGGTCGTGGTGGCAGCGTATATATTCAAGCTGATGACAACACCAGTACGCTTGTAGATTATCGTTATACCCGTAGATTTCGTGCTGAACGTGGTAAAAATGGTGCTGGCGCAAACTGTGCAGGTCGCGGTGGTGAATCCGTAACACTATATGTTCCAGTAGGAACAACAATTGTAGATACTGAGTCTGGCGACATCATTGGTGATTTAATTGAAAATGGTCAACGTGTTCTTGTTGCTCAAGGTGGTGACGGTGGTTTAGGTAACACTCACTTTAAGTCATCAACGAACCGTGCTCCACGTAAATGTACACATGGTAACAAAGGTGAGTTCCGCGAAATTCGCCTAGAGCTGAAAGTCTTGGCAGATGTTGGCTTATTAGGTATGCCAAATGCGGGCAAATCAACATTTATTCGTGCTGTCTCTGCAGCAAAACCAAAAGTAGCAGATTACCCATTTACAACTATGGTACCTAATCTTGGTGTTGTAGATGCAGATCGTCACCGTTCATTTGTAATGGCTGATATTCCAGGTTTGATCGAAGGTGCTGCAGAAGGTGCAGGGCTTGGTATTCGCTTCTTAAAACATTTGGCGCGTACTCGTATTCTTCTACATATCGTGGATGTACAGCCAATTGATGGATCAGATCCAGCTTATAATGCTAAGGCAATTTTAAATGAACTTTTAAAGTTCTCTCCAACATTGTCAAAACTCCCAGTGGTGTTGGTTTTAAATAAAGTAGATCAGTTGCCTGAAGACTCAAGAGATGAGTGGTGCAATCACATCCTTGAAGAGTTGAAATGGGAGGGTCCAGTATTTAAGACTTCAGGCTTGATGTCTGAGGGAACCAAAGAAGTCGTTTATTATTTAATGGATCAAATTGAACAACAGCGCGAACGCGAAGTTGAAGATCCAGAGTATGCAGCAGAAATGCAAGCATTCCGTGATCAGCTTGAAGCTGAAACACGTGAACAAACCATTGCAGCTAAAGAGGCTTATCGTGAAATGCGTCGTAAACAACGTCTTGCCAGTCAAGAGGATGACGATTTTGACGATGATGAAGATGATGGCGAAATGGAAGTGTACTACGTACGTTAATCTCTTTATATAAGAGACAGAGGACAAGATGATAGAAGTGGTAGATGGGCAACGTCAGCTCAAGGGTTGCAAAAGAATCGTTGTTAAAATCGGATCATCTTTACTCACAGCAAACGGAAAAGGTTTAGATATAGATGCAATCTCGCATTGGGCGGGGCAAATTGCAGATCTACACAATGCAGGGCATGAGATTATTCTCGTGTCTTCCGGTGCTGTGGCTGAAGGTATGGTTCGAATGAAACTTGAGAATCGACCCACGGATCTACCCAGTCTTCAAGCTTGTGCTGCCATTGGTCAAATGGGGCTGATACAAACTTGGTCTAGTGTATTGTTGAATCACAATATTCAGTCTGCACAAGTTTTATTGACTCATGATGACTTGGCTGACCGTCGCCGTTATTTGAATTCTTGTGATGCTTTACAACATTTAATCGATTGGAAAGTGATTCCAGTGATTAATGAAAATGACACTGTATCTACTGATGAGATTCGATTCGGAGACAATGATACTTTAGCTGCAATGGTTGCAGGCCAAGTTCATGCTGATTTATTGATTATTTTGACAGACCAAGAGGGGATGTTTGATTCAGATCCTCGCTCAAATCCTAATGCGAAGTTGTTTCATACAGTTCGCGCATTAGATGAAAGTTTGTTTGATATGGCAGGTGGTGGTGGTAAGTTTGGTCGAGGTGGAATGCTGACCAAAGTACGTGCTGCTCGTTTAGCTGCGAAATCAGGATGTCCTACACTGATTGCCAGTGGAGACAGTAATCATGTGTTAACTCGATTAATGTCGGGTGAGATGCTAGGTACGTTGTTTATCACTGATAATGATCGAATCACTGCTCACCAACAATGGTTAGCTGCGCATTTGCAGACTGCAGGGCGATTGGTGATTGATGATGGTGCTGTGAAAGCGATCAAAGAAAATCATCGGAGTTTATTGCCTGTAGGTGTGAAAGCAGTTGAAGGGCATTTCGAGCGTGGTGATGTGGTGGAGTGTGTGGATCAGCAACGGCATCGCGTCGCAGTTGGTCGTGTCAACTTTAGTTCACGTAGCGCTGAAATTGTCAAAGGCTTACCCTCAGATAAGGTACACCAAGTTCTAGGTGAAGCACGTTCATTAGAAATGATCCATCGCAATCATATGGCGATCTATTAATTTCTTATTTAATAAAAGCTCGCTTAGGCGAGCTTTTTTTGTGGATCAAGATCGGGTAATTGATGAGATGATCCGACCATATAAGGATAATCAGCCATATCCAACATCGCTTGATCCTCATAAGAATTTCCATAAGCATAAATTGATTGAAATTGGTCTACATCATATTGCTTGAGTATGCGCTGTCTTTTTTCTTCGCCACTACAATCAGGAGAAGAATAATGACCCGTATAAAACTGATTAAGCACTTCAGTTTCAGTACAAATCAAATCTACATTTAAAATTTGAGAAATGGGTTTTAAATAAATATCAATGGATGCAGAGACAATCGCAATGCGGTCACCACGGAGTTGATGCTTGATCAGTTGTTCATAAATGGGTGAGTTTAAGTGTTGTTGTAATGAATGGGCGTATTCAAGTGCAATCGGATCTGCATCAGATTTAGAAAATCCAGTAAACATTGCCTTGAATAGCTTAGGGCGCATTGCGTGCGCGGGGTAGATATTTAAAAAATAGGCTTGAATCCAAGGCAGGGTTTTTAGTCCTTGCGTAACAATATGTCGTTTTGATAAGGCGTAAAAGATAAAGCTCGTAAAACTATCTTTTTCACACAGTGTTCCATCAAAATCAAATAACGCTAGGTTTTGATTCTTTTTGCTTTCTGCATACATGTTTGATATCGACCGTTAACTCGCGTAGCAAACCAGTTGGTATTGTAGTCGCGACTAAGCTTAGGACCTGAAATAACCACTTCAGGCATAATGGCATAAAATTTTTCTTTTCCAATTTTCTTTTCGTAAAGCTCAGTCACAGCTTTATAAGTTTGCGTATCTTCAAACTTTTTCTCTTTTTCTTTCTTTAAATCAGCTCGAATTTGACGAGGTGTAATAAATACATTATTTGCGGCAAATACATTGATAAGTTCTTGTTCAGATTGACTCTTTTCAGCTTTTGGATTGCCATTTTTATTGTACAGTAATAAGTCGCCATCAAGCGTTAACTCTGCTGCTGTTAATTCATTGAGCATGCTTTGGAAAGCGGCGTTACGACTTGAATACATGCCTGAATTGTAGTCTGCAAAGCGATATATGGGTTGATCATAATCTGCTGGATACATCATCAGGCGGTGAATACCATAATAGAGTCCGCCATATTGACTATAAAGGTCTGATCTTAGATCAGCGATACTTCCACCTTGGCGCTTATGATCTTTTGCATAGCTAATATGAACTTGCATAGAGCCTAAAGTGGTAATGGGATTTAGTTTTTCACCAATATCTTGACCAACGAGTTTAGCTGCACCAGTAAGTGCACTGACATGGTAGTGTTTTGCCATGTGAGCAAAAATCTCACGATACAATTCATCTAATTCTCGTTCGGTAGACACTTTCCGCATTTGTTTCAGATAGTTGTCTTCAGGGGTTGGCTGATTTTTTAAGACCTCTTGGAAATAGCCCGCAACTGTGCCTCCGATACTATCCCCTAATTTATCTTTAAATTTTTCATCTAAACGATCATCAATTTCTTTAACTGCTTTGGCACCTAGTCCGGGTACATGAGGATCTGCAACAAAATTAGATTCTTGATCGACTACAGCAATAATGGTACACACATTTTCTTTCGTTTGAGGTATACCAAGTTGCTCCGTTATTTTATAAATATCCTCGGCCCATGAACCACGATTATTAACGCGGCCAGGAATGAGTTTTGAGATTTGTTCCGCATCAATCGTTTTGTCTTGTGTGTTCCACCACGATGAGTCATCACAAGCACTCATGAATAAACTTAATGTAGCAACACTACAGGCTTTAAAAATTACATTAGAGCGAAAGCTATTTTTCATAAATGCAAAGTATCAGCGATAAAGATTCTAGCGAAGTATACTATTTCATTCACGATTTGTGAGAACTTATATGTATACAAGATGATGGCAGCATGCTTCAAATCAAAATCTAAGTTTTGAGCTTAAGTTCATCCATTAACATTCAAGCAAAATGAGATAAAACATATTTTTAGTTTCAAACGTTATATAATTTAATGCTTGTATCCAATTTCAATCTCTCAATGAGTGCAGATTTAAAAAGTTAAGCATTCTGAAACTGTTTCATCATCATTGGTATTATTCATGTCTCAACATCCTGTGATCCGTGATTTATTTGATCGCGAAAAAACAACTCCTGTTTTTGTAGCACCCATGGCAGGTGTAACGGATCGACCATTTAGAACCTTGTGTAAATATTTTGGTGCAGGACATGCAGTTAGTGAAATGATGACTTCTGACAAAACGCTGCGTATGAGCAAGAAAAGTCTCTACCGAGCCAACTTTGATGGAGAAATTGCTCCAATTTCAGCACAAATAGCAGGATCAGACCCACGGGATTTAGCTGAAGCTGCACGATATCAAGTGTCAAATGGTGCTCAAATCGTTGACATCAATATGGGCTGTCCAGCGAAAAAGGTGTGCAATAAATTAGCAGGTTCTGCACTACTACAGGATGAAGACTTGGTAGCCAGAATTTTAGATGCGGTGGTCGAGGCAGTAGATGTCCCTGTAACACTTAAAACGCGCTTAGGATTTTTAAACGGACATGAAAATATTATGCGTGTGTCGAAGCGCGCAGAACAAGCGGGTATTGCAGCTCTAGCATTGCATGGTCGTACACGGGAAGATATGTATTTAAATACTGCACGTTATGATCTAATTAAAGAAGTGAAGCAAAATATCTCTATTCCAGTCATTGCAAATGGAGATATTGATAGCCCAGAAAAAGCCAAGTATGTATTAGATCATACTGGTGCTGATGCCGTGATGATTGGCCGAGCTGCACAAGGTCGTCCATGGATTTTTAGAGAAATTGCTCATTATTTAAAAACGGGACAGCCACTTGCAGCCCCATCGATTGCTGAAGTAAAAGAAGTTCTATTGGGTCATTTGAATGAGCTATATGAATTTTACGGTGAGTATTCAGGCTGTCGTATTGCACGTAAACATATCGCGTGGTACACCAAAGGTCTCCACTCAAGTAATGAATTTCGTCAGAATATGTACAAAGTAGAAAGTACAGCGGAACAAGCCAAGGTCGTAGCCAATTATTTCGATTTACTTTTGTCAGAAGGGCAAATTATGAGTGATGTTCAAGTGGAATCTGTGGATTTATTAAAATCAGGTTGAGTTTCTATATGTCAGCACTCAACTCAGATAAGTTATTCATACATTCTACTGTTGAGATTCAAGAGGTTGTAAATTTATTTCAGAATCCGATTTTTTCTCTTCAGAAGAATGTAATTGATCTTGATTTAAATTCTGAGTATCTAGCTGCTCAATATTATGTTGAGTGGACTGATCATTATCTTGAGCATGTGAATAGGTGTCTATTCCGAATCCAATCGCCACAAGTGCTAATAATACAAAACCCATACTTTTCGCTACATAATTTAACAATTTATTGTAAATTAAAAAACTACAGCTCGATATGGGTTTTATCGATTATTTAAGCATCATATTGATCAATTTCTAATATGATTTGATTGATTAAATCAGGCGCTTCTAAAGCTCTGATTTGATTTACATTACTTCCTGCCCAGAATGCACCGAAGCTTTCATCATTATTGGTTAATGCTGTTGCATTAAGTTGTTTACCTAAATCATATGCATAAGGGTAGGGAGCAACTAACTCACGCTGAGGTAAATCTACGAGAGTTGACCAACTGTTGATTATCCCTCTCGCTGGTCGCCCAGAGATGCTTGAAGTGATTTGAGTTAAAGGCTTGCTTAATAATGCATTACGATAAGCAGCATTAGCAGCTGAACTCTTGCATTGTACAAATGCAGTACCGAGTTGTACGGCTGAAGCTCCGAGATTCATCATATATTTAGCTTGAAATCCATTCATGATTCCACCAGCTGCTACGACAGGTATCTTGCAGGTAGGAACAAGTAATTTTATTAAATCTGCTGTTTTGATTGCACTGTCAAAATGCTCATTAAAAATACCACGGTG
Organism: Acinetobacter sp. 25-47-130; assembly: GCF_056779705.1. Taxonomy (NCBI): domain Bacteria; kingdom Pseudomonadati; phylum Pseudomonadota; class Gammaproteobacteria; order Moraxellales; family Moraxellaceae; genus Acinetobacter; species Acinetobacter sp. 25-47-130. Next base: position 279,557 of record NZ_JBWYII010000003.1, read on the forward strand.
TCCTCCCGCTTCAATACCTTGTGCAATGATGATATCAATCCCAGCGTCTTCAATTGCTCTAGCTTCCGCTAAGTTCGTTGCTGATACCATCGTAATAATACCAACCTCTTTGAGGGCAGCTATTTGATGTGCATGAGGTATCCCAAAGTGAAAACTCACCGCCTTAGGTCGAGTTTCCAAGACTAAATCTAAAAAATCATCAGTATCTAAAAAACTGGGGTAAATACATTTTAATTCTTTGGGTGGTTCAGTATTAAAGTTATCAAAGTGGGGTTTTAGATAATTTATCCAATTTAGATTCCGTTCAGAATCAAGTTCAGTTGGTTTGTGGCAAAAGAAATTCACCTGAAAGGGTAAATCTGTTAATTTTTGAGTTGCAACTATTTGTTGTCGAGCATTTTGGATACTGGCAGCACCTAAACCAAGAGACCCCAATCCACCTTGATTGGATACTTCAGCTGCCAGTTCTGGTGTGGATACCCCAGCCATTGGCGCTAAAAAAATGGGGTGCTGAATGGATAATTGTTCGAGTAAAGACATAATCAAGCTCCATGATTCAATTTCACTTTGCACAATCATGGTCAGAGAATCAAATTATATTCATTATTTAGTGCGAAAATGCAAAGCGTCAAACTGTGTCGCATGAGTGATCACTGACATTTGGTAGAATAAATAAACAATTATAATATTCGAAATCTCATTGCTTCCCCATACATATATGTCTGATCGTATCCGTGAAAAATTACAGATTTTAGCTGATGCTGCCAAATATGATGTGTCTTGTTCCTCAAGTGGTAGTAACCGCAAGAACAAAGATAAAGGTCTTGGTAATACAGGTTCCGGAATTTGCCATAGTTATACCGAAGATGGTCGCTGTGTTTCATTATTAAAAATTTTATTCTCAAATGTCTGTATTTATGATTGTGCGTATTGTGTCTCTCGCCGTTCAAATGACGTAAAGCGAGCAGCATTTACCGTCCAAGAAGTGGTAGATCTGACCATTAATTTTTATCGTCGAAACTATATAGAAGGGTTATTTTTAAGTTCAGGAATTTTTAAATCCGCGGATCACACCATGGAGAGAATGCTTCAAGTCGTAAAAAAATTAAGGCTTGAAGAAAATTTTAATGGATATATTCATCTCAAAACTATTCCGGGCGCTTCTCAAGAGATTATTCATGAGGCTGGACTGTATGTCGATCGGATGAGCATTAACTTGGAAATGCCGACAGAAGAAGGCTTGGTGAAATTTGCTCCTGAAAAGTCGCATGCAGAAGTGCAGAAAGATTTAGCTATTGTGAGAGACCGTTTGATTGAATTGAAAGATGAGAGAAAACTAATCAAGTCGGTTCCTAAATTTGTGCCTGCAGGTCAGACAACACAAATGGTGGTCGGTGCGCATCACGAAACAGATCGTGATGTAATCTTGATGGCTGACAAGCACTATAAAGATTTTAAATTAAAACGGGTGTATTACTCAGGATATATTCCTATCAATCCAGAAGAGGCTGCTTTGCCTGCTGTAGGTTCTGCACCGCCGTTATTGCGAGAAAATCGCTTATATCAATCAGATTGGTTAATGCGTTTTTATGGATTTGAAGCCAACGAAATTGTGGATGAAGCACACCCTAATTTAGATTTAGAGGTTGATCCTAAATTAGGTTGGGCTTTAAGACATCCAGAGCAGTTTCCAGTGGATATCAATACTGCTGAATATAAAATGATTTTGCGTGTTCCTGGCATTGGTGTGAGATCTGCTAAGAAAATTGTACAGGCTCGCCGATTTGGAAAAATTCATATCGATCAGTTAAAGCGCTTAGGCGTTGCTTATAATCGTGCTCAGCATTTTATTCGATGTGCTGATACACCTAAGTTTAAAAGAGAACAGCACGCTCATCAGATCCGCCAGCAAATTTTACAAAGTGGGCAATCAAAATATGTGAAACAACTGTCACCTCAACTAGGATTTGGGTTTTAAATGGCTGTGTATGTTTTTGATGGTACCATGACTGGGTTGCTGTGCTGTGTTTTTAGAGCTTTTCAATTCAAAGAGTTCGACGTAAAAGTTCAAACTGAAGGAAACGCTCACCAGAGTTTGTTTGATGAGTCAGTCCGAGTTTACAGTGAAGAAAAGCAAGCTGAACGAGTCTGGCAAGGTTTAAAATCTAAAATTTCTGCTTCAAGTTTACGTAATTGGTATTTTACTTTTTTGTCTGAGCAGGAAGTGGCATACCAACATCTATTTGATTATTCCATTTATATCTTTAAGCACCAATATGCCGTTGAAAAAAATTTCGGTCATCGTGATGTTTTAGCGCTTGCACAATGGGCTAAACAAGTTGGTCGTGAAAAGCACCGAATGGAGGCATTTGTTCGCTTTAAAAAGTGTAAGGATGGTTTATTTTTATCATTAGTAAGACCAGATTTTAATGTTCTGCCTTTAATCTCTAAGCATTTCAAAGCACGTTATCAAGACCAGCGTTGGTTAATTTATGATGAAAAGCGACGCTACGGAATTTACTATGATTTGAAGCAAGTCCATCAAGTTAATTTGAATGCAGCCGAAATTGATCAAAATATCCATATAGGTTCTAGTCAATCATTCATGATTGAACTCGATGATCAAGAAGAGCTATATGATCAACTTTGGAAGGATTATTTTAAGAGTGTAAATATAGTGGCACGTGATAATCCTAAGTTGCATGTTCAATACGTACCTAAAAGGTATTGGAGATATATGAATGAAAAGCAGGTTTAGTATGATTTTTTAAAAATAAGTTATTGAATTTATTTGATAAAATATAATAAAAACAATTTTGTAAGAGTGTTTTAAATTTATACTACTAAAATTATTAATATTTTTTGATTATATTTCTTTAAGGGTTATTTACATAAGATATTGAATTATATATTTATATATATTGTTCTTAGATTGCATTGAAATTTAATTATACTTTATAGGTATATATTGGGTCATAAAATAAAATTATTTGTATTTTTAATATTCAAAATTAACTTATAAATTTTTAATTTTCATTTTTTTTCTAAAAATATCAAAACTTAATTTTATATGAGTTAATTTTTATGACGATTCATATTTAGTCATCTCAGCACAATTGGACTCTATAAATCTTTTTTTTCTTAGACTAATAGTTAAGCCCGACTTTTTCATTCAAAAAGTGAATGTCACTAGAATTTCGACCTTTGAAATTATTTAACGCGCAATTCATTTTTGAGTGTGAAATTTATTGCATTTAACAATGGATTCACTTTTTTGAATTAGAAGGGTCTTCCATGGATATTCACGTTGATGAGCAATCTCAACCACCTAAGAAGCAAAAGTTTTATCAAATTTTATATGTTCAAGTCATCTTTGCAATTATTGCGGGTGTCACACTTGGACATTTTATGCCGGAGTTGGGGGCAAGTTTAAAACCTCTTGGCGATGCTTTTATTAAAATCGTCAAAATGATCATTGCACCCGTTATTTTCTTGACTGTGGTCACGGGTATTGCTGGTATGACGAATATGGGCGCAGTGGGGCGAGTGACGGGTAAAGCAATGGCTTACTTTTTAACTTTCTCTACGCTTGCGCTGATTGTGGGCATGATTGTTGCCAATCTTATTCAGCCGGGTAAAGGTCTTAATATCGATCCTGCTGCTTTAGAAGGTGACAAAGTTTCAACTTATGTTGAAAAAGCTCAGGATGCCTCTATTGTTGACTTCTTCATGAATATCATACCAAAGACTTTAATCAGTCCTTTAGCGGGTGGGGATATTCTTCAGGTTTTATTTGTTGCTGTGTTATTTGGTTTAGCGCTTGCAGCGGTGGGTGAAAAAGGGAAACCAATTACAGATTTCTTAACGACACTGACCGCTCCAGTATTTTACCTTGTCGGTATGTTAATGAAACTAGCTCCAATTGGTGCATTTGGTGCGATGGCGTATACGATTGGTGCTTTCGGTATTTCAAGTATTGGAAATTTACTATTATTAATCGTAACGTTCTATATTACTTCACTTTTATTTGTTCTGCTTATTCTGGGAGCAGTTGCACGTTACAATCGATTTTCTATCATTGATCTCATCCGCTATATCAAAGATGAATTATGGTTAGTATTAGGTACGAGCTCTTCTGAAGCTGCACTGCCAACGCTGATGAATAAAATGGAAAAAGCGGGTTGTGAAAAGTCGGTCGTTGGTTTGGTCATTCCAACTGGATATTCATTTAATTTAGATGGTACAAATATCTATATGACGATGGCTGCTCTTTTTATTGCTCAAGCCTGTAATATCGATTTGACCATTTGGGAACAGATCACGATTTTGTTGGTTGCGATGATTAGTTCAAAAGGGGCTGCAGGTGTAACGGGTGCGGGCTTTATTACTCTGGCAGCTACATTATCCGTTGTTCCAGCATTACCTGTTGCAGGGATGGCACTTATTTTAGGTATCGATCGTTTCATGTCTGAATGCCGCGCATTAACTAATCTTGTTGGCAATGCTTGTGCAGCAATCGTTGTAGCACGTTGGGATAATGCATTAGATAAAGAACAATTAGATGCAACTTTGAAAAATAAAGTAGAGGCTTGACTTCACTTTTAATATCTAAATCTTAAGCCCATCTTCGGATGGGTTTTTATATAGATGATGCAGCATTTAACAAACTCAAAGTAAGCACAGTAAGACTTATTATAAGAACAAACTTTGGTGACTTAGCTGATTTCAATCGGCTGAAATTTAATACTCCTTTCTTTTTCTTATTCTATTAAGTGGTTGTAATTGCACTATAGAAAGATAAAAACGCCCAATTGAAATTAGGCGTTCTCAAATATCGATATTTGCTGATTAGCAACCTGTAAGTTTTTCAGGCTGAGGCTTTTCATTCGGGAAAAATAGTGGACGAAGTTTCACACCTATACCATTACCAATAAAAGCGAAAATCAGCCATAACCACCCATGTAGACTGCCTGATGCAATGCCGCTCAAATAAGCACCGATGTTACAACCGTATGCTAATCGAGCGCCATAACCCAACATGATCCCCCCAATGACTGCTGCTAGAATTGAGCGTTTAGGGATATTAAGACTCGGTGCAAATTTTCCAGCGAGACCTGCTGCAAGTAAAGCGCCGAGCATGATGCCAAAATTCATCATAGAGGTGATATCAAACCACAACGAATTTGCTAAAGCTTTAGCATTTCCAGGTTGTTGCCAATAGTCCCAAGCTGTTACATCAATTCCGACTAATGTTGCACCTTTCGCTGCCCATACTGCGAGTGCAGATGTGACACCCCATGGGCGACCAGCCAATGCAAGCGTGGCGAAATTAAGCAGGGTGAGAATAATACCACCCCAAATTAAAGGCCATGGTCCCTTTAGGAAACGTTTCCAGCCTTGATGTGCTGCAACAGGTTCTTGTTCAAGCTGACCGTGGCGTTTTTTCTCGAAGTAGACTGTTGCTAATGCGATCAAACCAAATAGCACGAAATTGAGTATTAGCGCTGGAATAACACCAAAGCTTTGTACTACTGAAATAGGGGCTAAGTGTGGCAGTGCAAACCACCATTCAATATGTGAAGTAGCGATCAGTGAGCCTAAACAGAAAAAGAATAGAGTGATCAGCATACGTGAGCTACCACCACCGACTGTATAGAGTGTCCCAGATGCGCAACCACCACCCAGTTGCATGCCAATTCCGAAAATAAATGCACCAATCATCACGGACATCGATACGGGATTGACGTTGCCTTTAACGGGTTGACCAAATAATTCACCTGCACCTAAAGCTGGGAAGAAGAGCAGCACTGCCAGTGCGAGCATAATCATTTGTGCACGTAAACCACGACCTTTGCGTTCTTTAATAAAAACGCGCCAGCTCGATGTAAAACCAAATGATGCATGGTAGAGCGTCATACCAAGCGCACCACCAATAAGGAATAACAGGGCTTGATTAATTCCCACAATTTGATAAGCACTAAGGGTGCCTACAATCAATAAAACAATAGCGATCCAGACCGATGAGTGTGATCGGTCAGATTGAGCTGCAATAATGGACATGAAGATAAGAAACGCTGATAAAACACATCAGTATTTTAATTGATTGATTGTGGGTTGATAGTCCTACACTGCATTTATGCATTAAATGCTGCTGAGTAATATTGATTTTATATATTTGTAATTCTTATATGTTAGCCGACATGTACATTAAACAGTGAGCCAATCCAACTTGAAAATGCCATCGCTGCGATTCCCCAAAGCGTAATTCGCAATGCAGATTTTACTTTAGACGTTCCAGCAAAATATCCAGATAAAGCCCCTAGAATAAATAACGCTAAAATGCAAAAAAAGGCAACACTGTATTCTAAATATGCAGGAGGACTGATCAGTATAGCGATCATAGGGCAAGCTGCACCTATTGAAAAGGCGGTGGCAGAAGACCAAGCGGCTTGAAAAGGTTGAGCTGTTGTATTTTCATGAATACCAATTTCATCGCGTGCATGTGCAGCTAACGCATCATGCTCGCTCAGTTGTATAGCAACTTGATGAGCAAGTTCGGGTGATAATCCTCTTTGTACATAAATATGCGTTAATTCTTTCAGTTCGATTTGTGGATTGCGTGCTAACTCACTTGCTTCAAACTTTAGATCAGCTTCTTCAATATCAGACTGAGATTTTACCGAAATATATTCACCAGCTGCCATGGACGTTGCGCCTGCAATCAAACCAGCAATACAAGTGATTAAAAGGGTATGTTGATTCGCGCCACTTGCTGCCATCCCCATGATTAAACTAGTGACTGAAATTATACCGTCGTTGGCACCAAGAACAGCAGCTCTTAACCAACCTGTGCGATGTATATAATGTGGTTCTGTATGATGTGAATAGCTCATAGGATTTTGTCTTATTATCTGAAAATGTTATTCAAAAAAGAGTTGTTATTCATACAGTATAGGCTTGATTCGTATCTTGGGGCTGTAAAATTGCTCTGTTAGAGAAAAAATTAAAGCCTCTAAAGAGGCTTTAATTGGTAGAACTCAAATTATTGTTGAGCTTTTTCTTTTACATTCGCTGCACCTTCTTCTACAGCTGCTGCTGCATTAGCAGTTGCTTCTTTAGCCGCTTCTGAAGCGTTGTGCGCAGCATTTTCAGCATGTGCAGCAGCATTATCTGCAGCTTGCGCTGTCGCATCAGCAGCATTGTCGACTGCAGTTGCAGTTGATTGAGCTGCATCTTCAGTCGCATTCTGAATATCTGCACCTGCTTGTTCAGCGGCATTTTCTAAATGTTCACCAGTTGTCGCGCCAGTTTCAGGAGCTTTATCCTTATTACACCCAACCAAAGCAACTGTAGCAGCAAGACCTAAAGCAACAAGAATCTTATTCATTTTATCTTCCTTTTTTAATTCAATGAGTATCCAAGTAGCATGGATGAGAACAATATAAGCAGATTTTAAATAAAGTTTTATTCAAAAATTGTAAAGATAATATTGGCTTATAAAAGAGCCCCGAGAAAGAGTTTTCTCAGGGCTACACTTTAGTGTGGTATGTTAAGGCTTAAATTACTGTCCAGAACGAATGATGTAATCAAACGCTGACAGTGATGCTTTCGCGCCTTCACCAGTGGCAATGATGATTTGTTTATAAGGTACTGTTGTACAGTCACCCGCAGCAAATACACCTTTTACATTGGTTTCGTTGCGATCGTTAATCACAATCTCACCACGGTTGGTCAACTCAACTTGAGTTTCTTTTAAGAAATCCGTGTTGGGTAACAAACCGATTTGTACGAAGATTCCCGCCAATTCGACAGTGTGTTCTTCATCCGTCGCACGATCTTTGTATTTCAGTGCAGTGACTTGTTTGCCATCACCCACAACTTCTGTAGACAGCGCATTTTTGATGACAGTCGTGTTAGGTAAGCTGTTCAATTTATCTTGAAGGACTTGGTCAGCACGTAGTTTGGTATCAAACTCAACTAAAGTGACATGCTCAACAATACCCGCAAGGTCAATTGCCGCTTCTACACCAGAGTTACCACCACCGATCACAGCCACACGTTTACCTTTGAACAATGGACCATCACAATGTGGGCAGTACGCAACACCACGTGTTTTGTATTCTTGCTCACCTGGTACATTCATTTCTCTCCAACGTGCACCTGTAGACAGGATGACCGTTTTCGATTCAAGTTTTGCACCATTCTCTAAAGTCACTTCAACTAAACCGTTGGCAGTTTCATCCGCACCTTTGATGTCAGACACACGTTGTAAGTTCATGATGTCGACACCGTATTCACGAACGTGTGCTTCCATTTCAGCCGCAAACTTAGGACCTTGCGTCTTTTGCACTGATGTAAAGTTTTCAATATCCATGGTGTCCATGACCTGACCACCCATGCGCTCAGCAACGATTCCTGTACGGATACCTTTACGAGCCGCATAGATTGCAGATGTGTTACCTGCAGGACCACCACCGATCACAAGCACGTCAAATGCATCTTTGGCATTGAGTTTTTCAGCATCTTTCGCTGCAGAGTTAGTATCGAGCTTCGCAACAATTTCTTCCAATGTCATACGACCTTGACCAATATGTTCGTTGTCTTGGAACACCATTGGGACAGCCATGATTTTGCGTTCTTCTACTTCGTCTTGGAAGAATGCACCATCAATCATGGTTGCAGTTGTGCCAGGGTTGTAGATTGCGATCAAATTAAGTGCTTGAACCACATCTGGGCAGTTATGACAGCTTAAAGATACGAATACGTCAAAGTCAGATTTGATTTCTAAAGCTTTGATGGATGCCAATACTTCATCAGATACTTTTGGTGCATAACCAGAAGTTTGTAGCAATGCCAAAATCAAAGAAGTGAACTCATGACCCATTGGTAAACCTGCGAAGAAGACACGCGGTTCTTCACCTGCTTTTGCAATACCAAAGCTCGGCGCACGTTTATTTTGACCATCAAAACGAGCTGTGACGAATGGAGAAAGTGCTGCCACTTCTTCCACAAGTTCTTTGATTTTTGCAGATTTGTCTGAATCATTTAAAGTCGCAACCAGTTCGATTGGACCTTCAAGGCGTTCTAAAAGCGTTTTTAATTGAGCTGAAGTATTTTGATCTAACATTGCTAACGTCTCCAAAGGAGTAATAATTCATTCGATACAGGTATACTAAGACAATTGATTGAATAGATAAAACAGTTTGTTTTTATAAGTTCAATCGGAAAAATAAATTTAATCAAAGTCTTTGGTGTAGATGTATGAAAGTATTGAGTTAAAACTTGAATTTTCAAGTATAAAAGCAATTTCAATTCAGATATTTACATTAAAATTATTTTAATAGATATGAGCGAGGACCAATTATGACCTTAGAGAGAGGCATTTATAAACACTATAAAGGACAACTTTATCAAGTCCTGCATGTAGCGACGCATAGTGAAACTCAAGAAAAGCTTGTGGTCTATCAATGCCTTTATGGAGATTATTCAATATGGGTAAGACCATTATCGATGTTTACGGAAAGCATTTATCTAGAAGATGATGATCGTGAAATTGAACGTTTTAAATTGATTCAAAAATTATGATGATTGTCATAGTAAAGACTTTATCTTTGATTAGTTTATAGAAATCTATTCAATGAGAATATGTCATGAATGCTGAATTTCTAAGTCAAATGCAAAGTTTATATCAGCAGTTAATTCAACATGATGCATATCAAACTGATCGCGATCTGAGATATCGAAATATAAAACCAGAATCTGCCCATTATATTTCGATGCTTATTAAGATCCAGACCTCTAAACGAATTCTTGAAATAGGAACTTCGACAGGATATTTAACATTATGGATGGCGGAGTCGGTTTCGGATTATCAGGGTCGAGTGACGACGGTTGATATAAACTCAAAAAGAACAGCACTTGCGACTCAGTACGCCAAACAGTTTAGTTTAGATCACCTTATTGATTTTATCAGCAGTGATGCAATTGATTTATTAATTAATGAAGGCGATGTGTATGACTTAATTATCTTAGATGCGAATCGACATGCATATCCTGATTATTGGCAATATTTAAAAAAGGTACTACATCCTGAACATGGCGTAATACTTGTAGATAAAGTGATTTCCCATGCTGCTGAAATACAAAGTTTTTTAAAGGATGTTAAGGCTGATCCTGATTTTTGCACGATGACGCTGAATATTGGGTGTGGATTATTGATGATTACGCGGAATTGATGGTGATTGAGAATTTGATGGATTGAACACAAAAAAACCACGCAAAGCGTGGTTTTTTTAGTGCTATCTAATGAATTAGATTTTACCAACTAGATCGATTGAAGGAGCAAGAGTTGCATCGCCTTCTTTCCATTTAGCAGGGCAAACTTCGCCTGGGTGAGCGTGAACGTATTGAGCTGCTTTAACTTTACGAAGAAGTTCTTGAGCATCACGACCGATACCACCAGCGTTGATTTCAACGATTTGGATTTTACCTTCTGGGTCGATTACGAAAGTACCACGGTCAGCAAGACCAGCAGATTCGATTAGAACTTCGAAGTTTTTAGAAAGAGTCCAAGTTGGATCGCCGATTAATGGGTATTGGATTTTACCAATTACGTCAGAAGTGTCGTGCCAAGCTTTGTGAGTGAAGTGAGTGTCAGTAGAAACACCGTAGATTTCCACGCCTAATTTTTGGAATTCAGCGTAGTTGTCAGCAAGGTCACCAAGTTCAGTTGGGCAAACGAAAGTGAAGTCAGCAGGGTAGAAAAATACTACAGACCATTTGCCTTTAAGATCAGCTTCAGTCACGTCTACGAATTGACCGTTGTGGTAAGCTGTAGCTGCGAATGGTTTAACTTCAGTATTAATTAAGCTCATCATTGTCTCCATGATTGAGGTTAGTCTTTAATTTTCAATTAGAGTATCGAACTTTCGTTCTGTGCTGAAATGGTATTTTTACATTACAAAAATCGGAAAAACCGAATTATGTAAATTGATTGCCATTTAAGTTTGTCATCTGTCTTCCTTGTAACACATCAAAATGATGTATTCGTGACAGGGTGAGAAAATTTCACATGCCTACCAACATGAAGACACTGAAGTGAAAATTCAAGGGTAAATATAAAAAAAACCATCATTATTTTAGATTTAGTTTTTCAAAAATATAAAAAGCCACATGAAAATTTCAAAAATTGTATGAATTGTCACATAACGCGGCTGACTTGTTTCTATTTCAACATAAGATCATTTTAAGCTTTATATTCTCATTTAATCTAAAAAAATAGTCCGATTCAGATTTGGGATAATCTTTGAAAATGAGTAGAATAAAGCGTTTCGTAATTGATATAGGGCTAAAACTTGGCAACGATAGGGTTAAATGTAGAACAAATGGTGATGGCACGAGATCTTCATCGTTTAAATCGACTACGCAAAGGAAAAGATGCCAATGAAAAGCAATATCAAGAACTTTTTGAAAAATCAAATTTAAAAGTACAACAGCGTATTCAACGCATTCCTAATATCAAACTTAATCAAGATTTACCTGTTACCCAATATGCAGACAAATTGATTGAGGCCATTCAAAAACATCAGGTCATTATCGTTGCGGGTGAAACAGGTTCAGGTAAAACAACTCAGCTTCCTCAGATAGCCATGCTTGCGGGGCGTGGTTTAACAGGGTTAATTGGTCATACCCAGCCACGACGATTAGCTGCGCGCAGTGTATCGCAACGTATTGCAGAAGAGGTGGGTGAAAAACTCGGTGAGTCTATTTCATTTAAAGTAAGGTTTAACGAACAGGGTTCACAGGACTCTATCGTTCGTTTAATGACAGATGGTATTTTGCTGGCTGAATTGGCTCATGATCGTTTCTTAACCAAATATGACACCATTATTATTGATGAAGCACATGAGCGCTCGCTCAATATTGACTTCATCATGGGCTATTTAAAACAGCTCTTGCCACGTCGTAAAGATCTTAAAGTCATCATCACATCTGCAACTTTAGACGTTAATCGTTTTTCAAGTTACTTCAATAACGCACCGATCTTTGAGGTTGAAGGTCGTAGTTTTCCTGTAGAAGTGCGTTATCGTCCGATCTCTGAAATGAGTATTGTAGGAAGTGATGATGATGAGTTTGATGACTTTGAAGAAAACCTACCGCGCGCAGTAGTATCAGCTGTTGAAGAATGTTTCAAAGATGCACAGGAAAAAGGTCATCCTGAACACGCAGATATTTTGATTTTTGCCAGTACGGAACAAGAGATTCGTGAGCTACAGGAAACTTTAATCAAACATGGACCTCGTCATACAGAAGTTCTACCTTTGTATGCGAGACTAGCGTTATCTGAACAACAAAAGATTTTTAATCCTGCTGGTGGTGGACGGCGTATCATTATTGCCACCAACGTTGCGGAAACTGCATTGACCGTTCCAAACATACGTTACGTCATTGATAGTGGCTTTGCACGTATCTCTCGTTATAACTATCGTTCTCGCGTTCAGCGTTTACCGATTGAAGCGATTTCTCAAGCAGCAGCCAATCAGCGTAAAGGTCGTTGTGGTCGTATTGCACCGGGTGTGTGTATTCGACTGTATTCAGAAGAAGACTTTTTAAGTCGTCCTGAATTTACTGAACCTGAAATCAAACGTACTAATTTGGCATCTGTTATTTTGCAGATGCAGAGTTTAGGTCTTGGAACACTCGAAGATTTTGACTTTATTGAACCGCCTGATCATCGTCTCGTCAATGATGGTCGTAAACTGCTGATTGAACTCGGGGCGATGACGGAAAAGAGTAATCCTTCTCTTGCGGCTAAAACAGCCTCATCTTTAGATAAAGGTGGACTTCAAGGCAAAGGCGATTCTCTCACCAAAATTGGTCAACAAATGGCAAAAATGCCAATTGATCCAAGACTCGCACGTATGATTTTGGGGGGTGCTCATTTTGGGGCGCTCAATGAAGTATTGATTATCGTGGCAGCGTTAGCTGTTCAGGATCCAAGAGAGCGTCCTGCTGATAAACAAATGCAAGCGGATCAGAAGCATGCCTTGTTTCGTGAAGCCGACTCTGACTTTCTGTTCTATCTCAAATTATGGGATGCGTTGGTTGCAAATCGGGAGATGAGTGAAAATAAGCGTCGAACATTTGCACGTAATCATTTCTTGAGTTGGCTACGCTTGAGAGAATGGAAAAAAACTCATGAGCAATTGGTTGATTTAGCCCAAGGTCTAAAACTGTCATTCAATGAAAAGAAAACCAGTTATGAAAACCTGCACCGTGCTTTACTAACTGGTTTATTGTCGTTTATTGCCAATAAAACCGATGAACGCAATGTGTTTATGGCAGTACGTCAGCAAAAAGCGCGTGTATTCCCAGCATCAACTTTGCATAAAACCAATACACCATGGGTCATGGCATTTGAGATGGTAGAAACCTCTCAGGTGTATTTACGAACACTGGCAAAAATTGAGCCTGAGTGGATTTTGCTAGCTGCACGTGATTTAGTGAAACATCATTACTTTGAACCGCATTGGTCGAAAAAAGCAGGTGTAGTTAACGCATATGATCAAATTTCACTGTTTGGTTTGATTATTGAACCTAAGCGTCAAATCAATTATGAAAAGGTCGATCAAACTGCGGCGCATGAAATTTTCCTTCGCGATGCTTTAACGACGGGCCATCTGGGGATTACACCACCATTTTTAAAACATAACTTGCTTAAACTAGAAGAAGTTGAGCGAGTTGAAGACAAATTGCGTCGTCGTGATTTGGTGGTAGACGAAGAGACGATTTATCAGTTTTATGCAGCAAAAGTGCCTGAAGATGTCGCGAGTCGGCGTAGTTTTGAAGATTGGCGTGCAACAGTTGAGCCTCAAAATCCACGTTATTTGTTCATCGATGACGATGCTTTATGGCTTAACGATCGTCCAACTACCCAACAGTTTCCTGATTACTTACGTAATGGGGACCTTCGTTTAGCGGCAAGTTATCGATTTGACCCAAGCCATGATGAAGATGGTGCGACAGTCAAGATTCCACTACAGGCCCTGCCACAAGTAGATGAAAACTTATGGTCATGGGGCATTCCAGGTTGGCGTCTTGATTTGATTGAAGCACTATTAAAAGCTCTTCCAAAAGATAAGCGTCGTGGCTTGGTACCTATACCAGATACTGCGCGTAAACTGATGTCCAAAATAGATGCGCAAGATTTACAAAAGCATATTTTTAGTTTTTTAGTTTTTCAATTGAGAGGCGAACAGATCACTGAAAAAGATTTTAATGTAGATCGAATTGAACAATATCTTTTACCGCTCATTAAAGTCATCGATGAAAAAGGACGAGTGATTGAGCAAGGTCGCGATTTATCTGAATTAAAAGCACGCTGTCGTACTGAAACGCATAGTCCAGTCAAGCAGTTAAAAGGTGAGTATCAAACTTTCCCTGAGCATTTTGTGTTTGAAGCATCGCAAAAAGTCACAGGTGTCGTCGTCAAACAATATCAAGCACTTGTACCAAGCAAGGAATTTTCTAAGCTTGAGCAAAAGGATGAGTCAGGTGTTGTCATTCAAACGTTTAATGATCAGCACGAAGCAATACGCCATCATCGTGCTGGTATTATTCGCCTGATTCATATGCAGCTAGGTGATTTGATTCGACAGCTTAAAAAACAAATTTCTAAACCACTCGCATTAGCCTATTCCCCTTTGGGTGATAAAGCTCAGTTAGAACAAATGTTAGTTTACGCAACATTGCAAATGGCTTTAGAAAAAGAGCCTGTAGATGCGCAAGATTTCCAAACAATTCTGCAGGCTGTCAAGCAGTCTTTCCTGACGCATGGTCAAAAGGTCTTGGCTGCCTTTAATGACATTTATGTACAATGGCAACAAATTCGACGCGAGTTGATGATGATTGATGCCAATGTATTTGGTAAAAATATCGATGATATTGAAGATCAACTTGATCTGATGAGTCTAGCGGATTTTGCTTATAGTAAATCTGTAGATGTGTGGATTGAATTTCCACGCTATCTTAAAGCTTTATTGATTAGGATTGATCGTTTGCCTCATAATCTCAAACGAGATGATGATGCGATTGCTCAAGTCGATCCTTGGATGGATAAATTATTTAAATATAAAAATGATCAAAAATTGAAAGAGCTATATTTTATGGTTGAAGAACTGAGAATCTCATTATTCTCTCAACCGATGAAAACCAAGATGCCAATTTCGCCAAACCGTATTCAAAAAGTATGGGAACGTCTCGGAATCAGTTAATATAGCTTTAATTTGAAATATTGAGTTACTCAAAAAAGGAGTTTTGCATGGGCATTCGTATTACAGGCACTGGCTTATTCCATCCTGAACATGTCATCACCAATGAAGAATTGGTTGAAAGTTTAAATGCTTATGTAGAAAAGTTTAATCAAGAGAATGCTGAAAAAATTGCTGCGGGCGAAATCGAAGCACGCCGTGGTTCAAGTGCAGAATTTATTGAGAAGGCTTCAGGTGTTAAAGCACGTTATGTTGTAGAGAAGGAAGGTGTATTAGATCCTAATCGTTTACGTCCAAACTTAGCAGAACGATCAGATGATGAAATTTCACTTCAAGCTGAGTGGGGTGTGATCGCTTCAAAACAAGCAATGGAAAATGCCGGTGTAACTGCTGAAGACATTGATGTTGTAATATTGGCTTGTTCAAATATGCAACGTGCATATCCTGCGGTTGCTATTGAAATTCAAACTGCATTGGGCATTCAAGGTTATGCTTATGACATGAATGTTGCTTGTTCTGCTGCAACATTTGGCTTAAAACAAGCTTATGATGCGATCAAGTCTGGTGCTCGTCGTGTGCTCTTGGTCAATGTGGAAATCACATCAGGTCATACAGATTATCGTTCACGTGATTGTCATTTCATTTTTGGTGATGTAGCGACAGCTTCAATTATCGAAGATACAGATTCTAAAACTGGATTCGAAATTTTAGATACGCAATTGTTTACGCAATTCTCTAATAACATTCGTAATAATTTTGGCTTCTTGAATCCAAGTGAAACAACCAACGCGGATGATAAACGCTTCCGTCAAGATGGCCGTAAAGTGTTTAAAGAAGTATGCCCATTGGTTGCGAAAATGATTACAAAGCAACTTGAGAAAAACCAAATCGAACCGACGAATGTTAAACGTTTCTGGTTACATCAAGCCAATGCCAGCATGAACGAGTTAATCTTAAAGCTCGTGGTGGGTAAAGCTGTTGCTGAAGCAGATCCAGACTTAGTTCCAATCATTTTAGACGAGTTTGCAAACACTTCTTCAGCTGGGGTCATCATTGCGTTACACCGAACTGCAGATCAAGTGAATGATGGTGAATACGGTGTATTATGTTCATTTGGTGCGGGTTATTCTGTTGGTTCGATACTGGTTCAGAAGCGAGTAGCTTAATTAGATAAAGAGATGTTCAATGGAAAATAAAGCATTGCAAATCCAACACCATTCTAAAATGATCCGATATGGTAGTTTGTTGCAACGTTTTTATTTTAAACCGACCTTTCTTGGTGTTGAACATCTCAATGCTGATCGACCTGCCATGTATGTGGGTAATCATACAATTTATGGCGTATTTGATACGCCAATTTTGATTGATTATCTATATACAGAGCACAAAATTAAAATTGTGAGTTTAGGTGATCACATTCATTTCAAAATACCGTATTGGAAAGATATGGTTCATAAAATGGGTGCAATTGAGGGTCTAAGAGAATACGCCAGAGATGCAATGCAACAAGGATACTCTATCCTAGTGTTTCCAGGTGGTGGGCGTGAGGTAGTAAAGCGCAAAGGGGAAGAATATCAACTCATATGGAAAGAGCGCTACGGATTCTTAAAGTTAGCTCAAGAATTTGACTACGACATTGCACCTTTTGTAGCTGTAGGTGGTGATGAAGTATTCGATTTGGCACTTGATGCCAATTATTTGCTTGAAAAAAAGTGGTTTAAAAAGCTTTTAGCTGTACCTAAAATTGGAAAAATACTCCGTCAAGGTGATGTCTTGCCTTCAATACCCAAAAATATTATTCCTAAAAGAGTCCCATTCTATTTCAAATTTTTACCACGACAATCAATCTCAAATATCAAAACAGAACAAGATTTGATTGAATTCAGAGATCAATTGCAGCAAACAATTTACGAAAATATTGCATCAACGCAGTTGATACGAGATAGATAAAGTTAAATCTTAGAAAATTATACTTTTTAATCTAATTATATTGTTGATTATAAAAATATTTTTAAAATAATATTAAAAAAATAAATTAGTGCTTTCTATTTTATATCAATTAGGTATATTATTTTAATGTAAATATTCAGTTTACTAAGCCCAAAGATTGTACTCCTCCTTGGGCTTTTTTTTATCTCAGAATAATAATAGGCGTATGAGAGCGATTTTCACTTTTTAAATTTCACACAAATTAAGGTTGAAAATCAAAGGTGAATTTTTGGCACAAAATGCAACTATAGTTGGTTTTTTAAAAATTAATAAAAACAGAATGTTATTTAAATTTTTTAGCATGCTATCAAAACAATTCTAATTTTGTAATTGCAAAATGTATGCTTCTACGACTTAGAGGTTCATAAAGAAATTTTGCATAAGTGCTTTTTTTTTGTACATTGAAAACTCAAAAAACAAAATAACACAGAGGGATTATGTCACTACAAGGAAAAACACTGTTCATTACAGGTGCAAGCAGAGGTATCGGTCGTGAGATTGCACTTAAAGCTGCAAAAGATGGTGCAAATATTGTGGTTGCTGCAAAAACGAGCACTGAACATTCGAAACTCAGTGGTACGATTCATTCTGTTGCAAAAGAAATAGAAGCAGCTGGTGGGAGAGCATTAGCGATCCAACTTGATGTGCGAGATCAAGATGCTGTCGCAGCCGCAATGAAACAGGCTGCTGAACATTTTGGTGGGATAGATGTCCTCATTAATAATGCTGGTGCGATTAATTTGAGTGGTGTTGAAACGCTTGATCCAAATCGTTTTGATCTCATGTATCAAGTTAATACTCGCGCCGTTATGGTCTGTAGTCAAGCTGCCTTGCCTTATTTAAAACAAAGTCAAAATCCACACATTCTTAGTCTCTCTCCACCTTTAAATTTAAAAGAATCGTGGTTTGCGGTTCATTCTCCTTACACTATCAGTAAATATGGCATGAGTATGTTGACCATGGGAATGAATCAAGAATTCGAACGTTATGGAATAAGTGTTAATGCCTTGTGGCCTAGAACCATTATTGCAACTGCAGCGATTGAGTTTTCTCTCGGTGGACGTGAGTTATTTAGCAAGGCTCGGACACCAGCAATCATGGCTGATGCAGCGTATGCAATCTTGACGAGTGAGAAACGTTCGATCACGGGTCGTATGATGATCGACGAAGAGATATTAAGAGAGAAAGGTGAAACTGATTTCGAAAAATATCGAGTGGAACCATCAGATGAAGAATTGATGGTTGATCTATTTGTTGATCCATAAATGAGAAAGCCCAACATTGTGTTGGGCTTTATTATTTACACTAAATTATCGTAATGCAGTAAGGTTGACATCCTTTTGATACATCTCGATCTGCATGACTTGTTCAGTTAAGAATGCTTTACGTTGGTCATTGCTCGGATGACTTGCAAACAAAGTTGATTGATCTTTATTCATTTTACGTTTGTTGAGATTAGCTTCGAATTTATCCCAAAATGAGAGTGCTGCATTGTGATTGTAGCCCGCTCTCACCATCAAATCTAAACCAATCAAATCAGCTTCTTCTTCTAGATGACGGCGATGAGACATATTGGTTTGATTACCAGATAAACCACTTGCAAGCCCGATGGCAGCCCCAGTTCCCATGGTTGCACCCATTAGACCCAAATTCATTGCTGCGAAACGAGAAGCCTTTTCACGACTATGATTACGGATAATGTGTGCCATTTCATGCGCAATTAGGGTGGCTAACTCGTCATCAGATAAGTTTTCAAACATATATACAGCCGAATTAACTACAATTTGCCCACTTTGAAAGGATTGGGCATTCGGTTTGCTGCTGAGCACACCGTTAATTCGCCATTGAATTGGTTGACGACCTTCACGTAAATATTGATTAGCATGTGGGATTAAACGTGCCAAAATTTGATTTAATCGTGGATCTTCAAGATACAAAGACTTAGTTTTCGCTTTCTTTTCAAATTTATTATAGCTACGGTTTGAAATTTTATTCCAAGCTGATTCCGGAATAATCATGAGTTGTTTGCGTTCGGAAGCTACAGTGCCTAATGATGTGGTTGAAACACAGCCAGTCGAGATTAATGCAATTGAACTTATAATACCAAACGCGAAGGATTTCATAATTACACCTTAATGATGGGATATTATTTGAGATCTAGCTTGATTTTTAATAGCTAGATTTCGTGTTTAATTATTGTTCAATATTTAGATTAATTAAACAAACATTATTTTAATTATTAATTTGAACGAATTAATATCATGGTGGTTATAATGAGATTTGAGTCACAATAATATTTTTTTATTTGTTATTTTGTAATTTAGATAAATTATTTTATTTATATATATTTTGTATTTTATTATATTTTTATTATATTATTTGTGATTGGATTAATATTTATTAAAATTAATAGTATATATAAATCAGTATTTTATGTTTTATTTTTGTTTTCTTTAAATATTTGAGTGTGATTCTGTTTTTGAATTTAATTTAATATGAGAATAAATTCTCACTATTTTAGTTGAATATTGATAAATAACTCATAACGAAATATTTTGGAATTCCATTCAAGGCTATTAAAATTAATTCTTATATTGTGAAGTTTTTCTTACATTGAGTTGGTGTATTTTGTGATTTATTTCTCAAATATTATCGTTGGGTATTTTAATTAAATTTGGGTGGACTAATTATGTGATTTATAACCACGAATTTTTTTGATCACAGTGTTATAAGGCCTGTTTGATTTTTGACAAGGTCTGAGCATCATTAATATGCGCATGCTGCTTATCCTAGCCAATCGATACAACAGAACACTTTAAAATAAATTCATCCAAACTTATTTTGTCTTCAGTCAATATAAGTATCAATTCGTTCAATTTCTAAGATGTTTAACCTGAACTTGAGTTTTCAGTACTCGTCATTCAATCGCATCGTATTTTGAAAGAATGATTAATCTTGATGTGGAGTACTCGGTGAATCAAATGAGGGTTTCTTTGGTGGGTCGAGTAAAGTCTCAATCACAAACGCTGTGCCAAGGTGAGCAACAGAAATATTTAAAGAATTCCAACGGAATAATGAGATTTTTTGCGATATAAAGTTCATGTTAGGGCGAGTACAAATGTATGAGCGATCTCGAGTGACGATTGGCGTTGAAGCGGCATTTGTTTTATCACGCTTTCTTAATTCATTCGTTGAACTTTGAACGACTAGACAGGAACTGATACGGTCAATATGAATAATTGGTTTAAGGGTAGTTTATTGCTTGGTTCTTTGGTGAGTAGTTTTGCATTTGCAGATTTTCTACCACCAGATCAAGCATTTCAATTTGAGGCAGTATCAGTCAGTCATCATCAAGCTGAACTAAAATGGAAGATCGCAGATGGTTACTATCTCTATCATGATCAAATCAAAGTTTCAGACATTCAAGGTCCTGTAAAGTTATCTCTACCACGCCCAAAAGAGAAAGATGATCCAAACTTTGGTATGACCCAAGTGCATTATCAGGATGTAATCAGCAATATTCCAGTCAAACCAAATCAAGAATTTAAGATTCAATGGCAAGGATGTGCTGAAAGTGGTTTATGTTATCCGATTCAAAGAACAACGATAACAACTGACAGCACAGGTTTATTCCCAGCGCAGCAAACTACACAAGCTAAGAAAGTTTTAAATCTCAAAGAAATTTCAGCAGCATCTAATGGAGTTGTAAATACTCGAGATGCACAAGAAAATGCTTCACCAAAAACAGAAACACAACTCATTTCAAAGGATAACAATACAGTCGCAGATCGTAAAAATTTTAACGCTACTGCGCTTGAGCGAGATAAAACCGAATTTGGAGAAAATAATTTAATCAGTGAGGATCAATCCACGCTAGATGCAAATTTATCTAAAGAAAATCTGAATAGGCCAGCCAGTTTTTCGGGTGTATGGAACAACGATCAATTTTTTTTAAATTTGCTCTCTCAACAAAGTGTATGGCTTAATTTATTGGTGTTTTTAGGACTTGGAATATTGTTGGCATTCTTGCCTTGTTCATTGCCCTTAATTCCGATTTTATCAGGCATTCTTGTGCAAAATCACAGAGGTTATCGTGCCGCGGTAATAGCTTTTATTTTTGTCACAGGGATGGCTATCGTTTATGCGTTAATGGGATTCGTTGTTTCTCAACTGGGCTATAGTTTTCAGCGTTGGTTTCAAAGTCCGATCTTCATCAGTATTTTTAGTCTCTTGTTTATTATTTTTGCCCTTAATCTTTTTGGTGTATTTCAAATCTCTTTACCTCAAGGAATGTTACAACGCTTAGATCTTTGGCAACAAAAACAAAAAGGGGGCACATTGATCGGTGCAGGACTCATGGGGATGATTTCTGCACTGATTGTTGGACCTTGCATGAGTGCTCCGTTGGCTGGAGCATTAATATTTGTCTCACAGATTAACCAACCTTTATTAGGGGCGACTTATCTTTTTGTTTTGGGCATTGGGATTGGTTTGCCGCTTTTTATTGCGGCAGTTTTCGGGACGCATTTTTTACCTAAACCTGGGGTATGGATGGATCGACTCAAGGTCTGTTTTGGTTTCGTGATGTTGCTTGTGGCCACTTATTTTGCACGGCCACTTATTCCAACCAGTATTTATCAAATTCTGATGGGTCTTTTACTTCTTGGATTCGCTGTATATTTACTCTGGAAAATGCGACCTTATGTCGAAAAAATAGTGGTTAAAAGCATCATCATATTACTCAGTCTTGGCATGATGTTTTTAGGAATGAATTATGTGCAGCAAGGGTATACGCACTCACTTGTAACGCAGGCCAAAACATTACATACATGGCATAAAGTCAATTCTGCCGCGCAGCTTTCAAATGTTTTGAACGCAAATCAAGGTAAAGCCGTAGTAATTGATGTTTACGCAGATTGGTGTGTTGCATGTCAACCGATAGAAAAAGAGGTACTTCCGCGTGAAGATGTTCAAGCCCAACTCAATGATTTGGTTTTAATTAAATTAGATCTCACTCATTTTGAACCAAGCCAAGATGAACAGTTAAAAAAATGGCAAATTTTAGGTCCGCCAACATTTATTTTTTTAAATACGCAACATGATGAAATACGTGATCTGCGTTTGACTGGTACTTTTACTACAACACAGTTATTAAATCGATTGCAGGAACAATCTGTCGGGATGGTTCATTAATGATTTCATTTGATGGGATTCAACTTGGATCACTCATGTTTCCATGGGTTTTATTGATTCTATTCAGTGGGATACTGTTCATCAGTATCCTGATCAATGTTTTAGGTCATCACTATAAATGGACAGATACCCAAGTCAAAATCAGTAAAGATTCAGTGTGGACAAGCATCATTATTGGAGCAGTTGCCGCTAGAGTCATCTTTGTTATGTTCTATTGGGAGACTTATATTGCAAATCCTTTAGATATACTCAAAATCCAAGATAAAGGATTTAGCTTATGGAGTGGATTATTCTTCGGTGGGCTAAGCTATATCATTCTCAATCGAAGCTTACGAACAAAAATGAAGATCATTTTAGTTGGGGTGTTTTTATTTTGGGTAGCGATTGGCGTAATGATAAAAACTCAATACAAGGTTGAAAGTTTTTATCCTGATCTAAGTTTTCAGATACTCCCAACTGATCATAGTGAAAATAAGAATGAAGGGTCTTTCACAGATTTTTTGGGTCAGCCTACAGTCGTTAATTTGTGGGCGAGTTGGTGCCCGCCATGTCATAGAGAGATGCCAATACTTTTTCAAGCACAAAAGGCTCATCCCAATATTCATTTTGTGATGCTCAATCAAGGTGAAGATATCACAACGGTTCAAAACTATTTACAAAAACACAGCTTCAACTTTAAAAATGTCAGACTTGATGTAAATGGGGAAATGCCCAAGCAGAGCAATAGTTTTGGCTTGCCAACTACATTGTTTTACGATGAAAAAGGTAAATTGGTGGATAGACATATGGGTGAGTTAAGCGCTGCAAAATTGCAAGAATATTTAATTAAAATGACAGCTGAGTAGAGCTAAAGGTTATGAAAGATATAAATAAATTAATATTGTTGTCTAGCGTATTTTTAATAAGTAGCGTCAGTTATGCGGATTTAAAAAAGCAGATTTCAGCAGAGGGCTTTGAGTTTGTAAAAGAAATTCCAGCACCAGCAGGTATGACAGGATGGGCAGGGCATATGAACCAACATCCAGGCACGGTTTTTATTTCTAATGATCAGAAATATTACATTATGGGTGATTTATATAATGCTCAAGGTGAAAATATTTCTATTGAAGCATTAAATACTCATGTCAAAGACGCCGTATTAGATGATGTATGGAAGAGCATTGAAAAGTCGACTTGGATTCAAGATGGTGAAAATACAGCAGCACGCGTTGTTTATGTATTTTCAGATCCTAACTGCCCATATTGCCATCAATTTTGGGAAGCTGCACGACCATGGGTAAACTCGGGAAAAGTTCAACTTCGACATATACAAGTTGGTGTGATTCGAGAAGAAAGTCGAGGGCAGATTGTCACCATACTTAACTCAAGTGATCCTGCTAAAGTATTTAATGACTACAATAAAAAGAAAGGTAAAGAGCGATTAGTTGTTACGCAAAATATATCAAAATCTTTACATGAAAAAATCGACTATAACGAGTCACTCATGGATAAATATGGATTTTTTTCCACGCCAGCTATGGTATGGAAAAATCAACAAGGAGAGTTCAAGTCTATGCAAGGAATGGCAAAAGACTTGCAAGAAGTTTTTGAAAAATAGAATTTTTTGGACTTTAGTACTCTTGAATACAAAACTTTAAAATTTAATACATGGTCATTTGCATGGAGAATATGATCGTATTTGAGTCTCATATCCACAACTGAAAGAATTGCAAGATTATGAAGTAGGATCGCAATATAAGCGATAAAGCGTTTGCATAATGGTGAGGACTTTAGGATCACTCACTTGATAAAAAATTTGTTTACCTTCACGACGAGTCACCACCATTTCAGCTTTACGTAATACGGTTAACTGTTGTGAAAGCGTGGGTTGAAAAATTTGAGTTCGATTCTCAATTTCCTGAACGTTCAATTCACCATCTACTAAAATACAAAGTATCTTTAAGCGATCAGGATTCGACAGGACTTTAAGTCGATCGCTGACTTGATCAACTTGTGAAAAATCCATTTGATTTAATTCAACATCAGACGGCATTGGATGTTCCTTTGAAACAGAAGGATGCGTATGTTAAAGCATCTTGATTATTTTTCAAAACTATATAATATAAAAAAATATATTGTAAATAAGTAAATTGTTATGCATGATTTTGTGATTGCTTTTTTAGGTGGAGCACTACTCGGTTTATCTGTGGTTGGATACTTATATGTGAATGGTCGAATAGCAGGGATTAGTGGTTTAATCGGTCAAGTACTAAATCCGCATAAAGTTTTCAAAACACCAGCATTGTGGTTTTTAATGGGTCTCATCATCACACCGTTTATCTATGGTATTCGGGTTCAGCCTGAAATTGAACTCGAAGCAAGTCCATTCATGATGATCGTGGCAGGTATTTTAGTTGGATTTGGAACACGTTTAGGTTCTGGCTGTACAAGTGGGCATGGCATTTGTGGTTTAAGTAGATTGTCCAAAAGATCTATTGTGGCAACACTAAGTTTTATGCTGACAGGCTTTATAACGGTTTATATAATTCGGCATGTCACAGGAGCATTCTAAATGAAAAACCTTTTTGCTTTTTTGTTTGGCTCACTTTTTTCCGTGGGGCTCATGTTATCTGGAATGTCGAACCCTGAAAAAGTTCTTAATTTTCTTGATTTATTTGGCGAGTGGGATGCAAGTTTGGCATTTGTCATGATGGGTGCCATTGTCGTGGCATTCATACCCTTTCAGATCGTAACCAGAAGTGAAAGACCTTTAACTCTATTCAATGAGACTATTGATCTACCAAAGAGCAATCAGCTTGATAAAAAGCTCATCATAGGTGCTAGCTTGTTTGGGATAGGCTGGGGCATCGCAGGCATCTGTCCAGCACCAGGATTAACATTAATTGGTTTAGGGCATTATCAATCACTCTATTTTGTGATTGCGATGTTGATAGGAGTTTTGATTCACCGTAAATGGATGGGGGCATAGTTATGAAACTAGTGATGAAAGACGCCACTCAAGATCAAATCAAGCCGCTAATTAAAGATTTTTTTGATCAAAATACCAATACATTTAGTTATGTCGTGGCTGATCCTGTGACATTAAGTTGTGCCATTATCGATAGTGTTTTAGATTTTGATGCTGCTTCTGCGACAACAACGACGGAACATGCTGACCAGATTATTCAATACATACATGAACAGCATTACAAGGTTGAGTGGATTTTAGAAACACATGTGCATGCTGATCATTTGACCGCTGCGCAATATTTAAAATCTAAGCTGGGTGGCAAAATTGCCATGAGTCATCATATTGGAATTGTACAAGAAACATTTGGCTCAATTTATCAATTGGATATTAAGGCAATAAACGCACAGCAACCATTCGATTATTTATTTAAAGATCATGAGTGTTTTAAAATTGGAGAAATTGAAGCCTACAACATTCCAACGCCTGGTCATACACCTGCTTGTCTTAGTTATGTGATAGGTGATGCAGTTTTCGTGGGTGATACTATATTTATGCCAGACTATGGTACAGCACGATGTGATTTTCCACGGGGCAGTGCAGCAGAATTATTTGATTCAGTTCAGAAGCTTTATCAACTGCCTGATCATATGCGTGTATATCTATGTCACGATTATTTACCAGAAAATCGACATCAATATATGTGTCAAACAGATATAAAAACGCAAAAAGAATCTAATATACACATTCGAATTGATTCAAAAAAGAATGATTTTGTGGAAATGCGCAATAGCCGTGACGCGACATTGGGGATGCCAAAGCTCATTTTACCAGCCATTCAAATCAATATGAACGGTGGCAAATTTCCGCCCACTGAACACAATGGAGTATCTTATTTGAAAATCCCTTTAAATTTTTTCAAATCATAAAATTTAGCTACTTTAATTTTTATAGATATTATAAATACATGTTATGTATAAAATTGAAAAAGGCTTTAAAAACAAGTTCAATAGGCGTATAGTTAAGTATGAAAGTTGATCAGCCTAGTCGGTTATTAACTTGATTTTTTTTCTATGTTTCTAAACACTCTTTATCGAAAAGAGTTGAGAGGAAATTTTGCTAAGATCTAGTGGACTCATCATTGCATTTGCAACGGTGTTATTACAACTAGCGGTTTATTTACAACCGATCTTACCGGAGAAATTTCATGTCGCTCCGGTATGCATGTCTATTATGCATAATTTACTTTCTCCAGAACGCCATCAGCATGTTCATGAGACTTATCACGATCTCGTCCACCATTTGAGTGAAAACGAACATCATCACGACCATAATCAAATTACTCACCAATGCCAATATTGCACTGTGTATGGAGACCTCGTCTTACCATTTGATTTTGGTGTAAAAGAAATTTTTGATCGCTTACAAGTTAAGTTGAGCTTCTACCGCAATTCTTTTTGGCACGTCTATTTTTCTCTACAGAAGCTCTATCTTCTGCCTCAAGGCCGAGCGCCACCTTTTGGACTCTAATTGATTTAAACCTTGGATCATTTTGATCTTAATCAATTTATTTAGAGTTCAATCTTATGAAAAAAATCTTTAAACAGTCTGTAGCTAACAGACGGTATTCACTCATCCTCAAAAAAGTGAATTTAAAATCGCGTGTTATCGGAATGATACATGACATCTACAATGTAATTCTGACTGTAGTTTTAAACTCATTGAAGAACAACATTCACCACAAAATTCAATGATAAGGTGACCTCATGGATCTAGGACTAACAGCGCTCGAATTGGCGCGTATACAATTTGCATTCACTGTTTCATTTCACATTATCTTTCCAGCAATTTCGATTGGATTGGCAAGTTTTTTGGCTGTGCTCGAATGGCGTTGGCTTAAAACGAATGATCCTGTTTATCGAGATCTGTTTAAATTTTGGATAAAAATATTCGCACTTTCATTTGGTATGGGTGTCGTTTCAGGCGTGGTGATGAGCTATCAGTTTGGAACCAACTGGAGTGAATTTTCACGTATTGCTGGTAGTGTCACTGGACCATTGCTGACGTATGAAGTGCTCAGTGCGTTTTTCTTAGAAGCTGGTTTCCTCGGTATCATGTTGTTTGGCTGGGGGCGAGTTGGACCAAAGACGCATTTTTTTGCAACCTTAATGGTGGCAATAGGAACATGTATATCCATGTTTTGGATTCTGTCATCTAACAGCTGGATGCAAACACCTCAAGGCTTTGCATTTGAAAATGGAATAATTGTTCCTCAAGATTGGTTCGCGATTGTCTTTAACCCATCCTTTCCTTATCGATTAGCGCATATGGCACTGGCCGCTTTCTTGGTTTCAGGCTTATTGGTTGCCGCAACTGCTGCATGGCATCTACTCAAAGGACGCCGTGATGCGTTAGTTAAAAAGTCATTCTCGATGGCAATGTGGATGATCCTTGCTTTAGCTCCACTACAGATGTTCGTTGGTGATTTACATGGATTGAATACCTTAGAACATCAGCCTGCTAAATTAGCTGCAATCGAAGGTCATTGGGAAACCAATAAAGATCATGGTATGCCGTTGTATCTATTTGGTATTCCAGATATGGAAGCTGAAGAAACTAAATATGCGATTGGTATTCCAAATCTGGGTAGCCTGATCATGACACATACCCTTGATGGTGAGGTTAAAGGCTTAAAAGAATTCGCACCTGAGGATCGACCTAATTCAACCATCGTTTTTTGGAGTTTCCGAATCATGGTGGGTATGGGCATGCTCATGATCTTACTGGCTGTATTTGGTCTATGGCTACGTAAGACAGGCAAATTCTATGATTCTAAATGGTTGCACAAGTTTGCTTTGTGGATGGGGCCTTCAGGTTTTATTGCATTATTGGCAGGCTGGTTTACCACAGAGGTGGGACGTCAACCTTGGATTATCTATGGCGTAATGCGTACGAAAGATGCGTTATCTCCTGTCTCTGCGGAACAGGTTGGACTTACGCTAATTATTTTTGTTGTGGTGTACTGCATCGTATTTGGTATCGGTATCTTTTATATGTTGAAAATGATGGTAAAAGGACCAGAATTTATTTATTCAACACCACATTCAGATGGCGAAGTGATCCGAGCGTCTAAACGCCCGATGAGTACCATTGATAATGAACAACAACTTGAAGCATCAAACAGGGTGAATGATCAGGAGAATTTGAAATGATTGATTTATCATTGATTTGGATTGTGATCATCGCACTAGGTGTGTTGATTTATGTCGTTCTTGATGGTTTTGATTTGGGAATTGGTATTTTATTTCCATTTGTGAAAGATCGCCAAGAGCGTGATGTCATGATGAATACTGTAGCACCCGTATGGGATGGCAATGAGACTTGGATGGTACTTGGTGGAGCTGGTTTATTTGCCGCTTTTCCACTGGTCTATTCGACTGTGTTGTCTGCATTATATATGCCCATCACCTTAATGGTGATCGCGCTTATATTTCGTGGAGTCGCTTTTGAGTTTCGTTTTAAGGCTAATCGGACTAAGGCACTTTGGGACCAAGCATTTATTTGGGGTTCAATTTTAGCTTCATTTTTACAAGGTGTGATTTTAGGCGCTTATATTCAAGGAATTCAGACGACCAATGGTGTGTTCACGGGTGGTGGTCTGGATTGGCTCACTCCATTTTCACTCTTTACAGGTTTAGGCGTTGTTGTGTTATACGCGACACTCGGTTGTGGATGGTTAATTTTTAAAACGGATGAGCGTGTACAAGATCATATGTACCGTCTGATGCCGAAGCTTATGATCGCGTTATTTCTAATATTTGGCGCTGTCAGTATTTATACCCCCCTTGTACATGACGATATTGCACAGCGTTGGTTTAGCCAACCACAAATGTGGTATTTCAGCCCCGTACCAATACTGGTATTGATTTTTACTTTCCTTGCGCTCAGAGCTTGTAAACGTCGTCAGGAGTTTGCGCCTTTCATCTATACATTGGCTTTGGTATTTCTTGCGTATACGGGCTTCTTAATTAGTTTATGGCCTAATATCATTCCGCCAAGTGTAACGATTTGGCAAGCTGCTGCACCTCAAAGTAGTCAATTATTTGCTCTCATTGGTGCACTCATTCTAATCCCAATTATATTGTTTTATACCGCTTTATCTTATTGGGTCTTTAGAGACAAGGTCCGTGTTGGTGACGAAGGTTACCACTGAGGAGAATGATAATGAAACTGAATCAAGCAGGGTGGTTTATTGTTTTATGGCTCGGTGGTTTTTTAAGTCTATTATTGATTGCTGGTCTATTTCGATTGCTCATCCAGTGGGCGTATTAATCTAAATCTTTAGACATCAACAATTAACCCATCATCTAGGTGATGGGTTTTTAATTTAAATACTAACGACTAATCGTTGTTGATCATAATTGGGTAATAGAAACTATGATATAGGCACAATTAAGCGGATTTTAGCTTCTAAACCAACGCTTTAAAAATTTACTTAAACAATTGATTTAAGATAAAATTAGAAGAATCATCTGAATCTTTGAGAATGATGAGTGACATCGTTTCAATCACTTATGACATAACTATCGCCGTTTTAAGGAATCACGAGACTGATATTTAATTGTCGTTGTTCATGGTCTAATTACTGTGAAAAAAAAGCCAGACTGGTGGAGCAATCTGGCAAAGCGTCAAGATGAGTCACCCGTGACAAGTGATGTTTCCTGAGTTCAGGTTTAAGTTGTTCTGAACTTAAGCCTGAATAAATTCAGCCACAGCTTGGTTAAACGCCTGTGGTTGTTCAACATTCGAAATGTGCGAAGTATTAATCTCAACAAGTTGACTACCCGCAATCGCGGCTTGCATAAACTGACCATCTACCACAGTGGTCACAGGGTCTTGTTGACCTGCAATAATCAATACAGGAATCGAAATCTGTTTGAGTTGTTCACGCACATCCGCCTTAGCCAAAGCTTCACAGCAGCTTGCATAACCTTCAGGGCTGCCAGCTCCTAAGTCGTTTGAAAGTTTTTCAATCACTGCTGGGTTGCTTTGGATAAAGGGATCTGTAAACCAACGACCTGCAGCCGTTGATGCAATCGGTGCTAAACCTTGTTCACGAACCAATACGGCACGATCATTCCAAGCATTTTCATTGCCAATTTTAGCGGCGGTATTACACACAATCACATGACTAAAGCGTTGAGGATGATTGATCGCTAACCATTGGCCTGTCAAACCACCCATCGAAATACCACAGAATGCAGCTTTTTCAACATTCAAATGGTCGAGTAAATTCACCACATCTTGACCAAGTTGATCAATGGTATATGGACCTTGAGGCGCGTCCGATGCACCATGACCACGTGTGTCATAACAAATCACATAATGAGAAGCTTTAAAAAATTCAATTTGTGATTGCCACATGCTGAAATTTGTCCCTAAAGAGTTAGAGAAAACAAGAGCAGGTTTGCTTGAATCACCAAAAGTTTGATAATTGATTTGCGCATCATTTGAAGAAAAAGTAGGCATAGAATCCCTCCCGACCTCCCTTGAGAAAAGGGAGGGGGTTTTTAATAGTTAAACACGTTCGATAATTAAAGCGATGCCTTGACCCACACCGATACACATAGAGCACAATGCATATTTGCCACCAGTTGCTTCAAGTTGATTCAGTGCAGTCGTCACCAAACGCGCACCTGATGCACCCAATGGATGACCTAATGCAATTGCACCACCATTTGGGTTTACACGTGCATCATCGTCGGCTAAACCTAGGTCACGTGTACACGCCAATGCTTGTGCTGCAAACGCTTCGTTCAGCTCAATCACATCCATTTGCTCTAGTGTTAAACCTGTTTGAGCCAGTAACTTTTTAATCGCAGGTGCAGGACCAAAGCCCATAATGCGAGGTTCAACCCCAACGGTGGTCGCACCAATCACTTTGGCACGAGGTTTTAAACCATATTTTTCTACAGCTGCATCAGACGCAATCAGAATCGCAGCAGCACCATCGTTAATCCCTGATGCATTACCTGCGGTTACTGTACCGTCTGTTTTTACAACAGGTTTTAACTTGGTTAAGGCTTCTAAAGTGGTTGATGCACGAGGATGTTCATCTTTTGCCACCACAACCGCATCACCTTTACGCTGTGGAATAGTCACAGGCACGATTT
>NZ_JBWYII010000004.1:0-169805 GCF_056779705.1 Acinetobacter sp. 25-47-130
AATTTCTACCAATTATTAATGATAATATATATCGATCAATCAACCAGTAAAAATCCACACAAGTTGTTCTTCATAATCTCTTAATGATCTTCTTAATGCTTCGTCAGCATCAAGCTAGGTCGGCTATATTACCCTTTCTTTTCAGAAAGTCAACTAGCAATGTTAATTTATTTTCTAACTCATTCTCAAAACTTAGATCCAACCTATTCAGCTAAATCCTTGTTTTTCAACAAGTTTTAATCAACATCACCGCCGATGGATGTGCATTCTACAGCATTCCTCCCCCAATGCAACCTCTTTTTTAAAATTTAATTATATTTTCTTAACAAGTGATTATATTTTCTACAAAATCACTCTTTTTTCACGGTTAATTCACATTTTTTGTGCAAATATACTTTAGTAAACTGCTTTCAACTCTCGCTATAATGGCGTTATTCTGTTCGTACTTACTATTTATTTAATAAGACTAATATTCAGCTTTTATTCTAGGATGTTTTTATGCAGTACTCTCAACTTATTTGGGTCAGTATGTTAAGTATTGGTTTAGCAGCACCCGCTTACGCCAAACAACCTGAGATTGCAGGCAATAAAATTGCTGACGATACTGCATTATCAACATCTGATAAGTTGTCTACCTCAAATGATAATAACCAGCCTTTAAACAACGATATTGCTAAGGCTTCACAACCAGCTTTAGAAAATTCAGTTAACACCAATGGATCTATCAAAGATTTAAAAAATTTAAAAATTGATAATTTCAAAGTCAATGCAACAGCAGCATTACCTGAAAATGAAAAAGATCCACTTCAACCTTTAAACAGACAAATCTACGCATTTAATGATGTTGTCGATCAAAATGTCTTGCGCCCTATAGCCGTGCAGTACGCTGATAAAGTTCCAGAACAAGTTAGAGATTCATTACGTGGCTTCCGAGACAATTTGGGTGAGCCATGGAATGCTGTAAATCAGGTTGCTCAAGGTCGCTTTAAACGTGCCGCACAAACGTTTGGTCGTTTTACATTAAATACAATTACAACGCTTGGTTTCGCTGATCCTGCACGTCGCTTATATCTGCCAATGGAAGATGAGGATTTTGGAACTACTCTAGGCTATTACGGTGTCCCTTCTGGTCCTTACCTCGTTCTTCCTTTTATGGGACCAAGCACCTTCCGTGATACTGTTGGTCGCGTAGTAGATAGTCAGGCACGCCCTCAAAAATATTTACTCGATGGTCATGATCGCATCTATTATAGTGACTGGGCACTTAGCGCATTAGATACACGTGCTCAACTTTTAGAGATTGAACAAGTCTTGCAAGGTGACAAGTATGCAGCAATGCGTGATGCCTACTTACAACGAAAAAACTATGTTATTGCTGAAAAACGCGGTTTAGAAACGGGTTCTGGACTATTTATTGAAGATGATTTTTCAGATGATGAATCCTTCATGGATGAATCTATCGAATCTGAATAAAAGCCATATGTAAGTTAAAGTCTAAATCTTTTGTTTTTAGACTTTAACTTGGCGTTCGATATAAGTTCGTCTAAGATAGTTTTATAAATAAAGCATTTAGGATTGATTCTTTCATCTATGTATTTCATTCAACCCACTCGTGACATCCATCTTCTAGATAGCGTTCTAGAGGCTCTGCCGAGTTTACAAATGATTCATATAGATGATCTTCATCTTTACGATTCAACCATCATTGCCATTAGTGATGTTAATGATTTTCTGCAATATAAATGGACTCTCCCTACGATCGTGATAGGTCATGCAGATGAGGGACTTCAACTCTCGCAAGCATGGGAACTTGGCGCACTCGCTGGCTGGATTTGGGACCGTCTTCCAAAAGATCTCGCAAAATCGATTGCTAAAATTGAAGCAAAATACAAACGCAATCAGGACAGCCGCGACCTGCCCTCTGCAGCTGAATTACAAAAAAAACTATTACCCAACCCAATCGACCTACTTAATTATAAAGTCGAGACTTTATTTCAACCGTCAGCTTACTTATCTGGTGATTGGTATGATTATTGGAAACTCAGTGATCGTGAAATCTTATTTTATCTCGCGGATGTTTCTGGACATGGTGTAACAAGCTCACTTCTTACCTCTTGGATGGCTGCATTTCACGGTAGATCGAAAACCCCACGAGAACTCCTCAAAAAACTTAATGGCATGCTTTTACAAGAGAACATCGAAAAGCATATTACAATGATTGCAGGCACATTGAATCTAGAGACCCACCAGCTTAAGTGGTCAAGCGCAGGGCATTACCCTCCAGCAATTATCTTTGAACCTAATCAGGATGCTCGCATCCTCAACACCAGCAGCTTTCCCTTAGGTCTTACTGAAGATCTCGAAATTGAAGAGTTTGAATGTACGTTGAATCGTGGAGCTCGTTTTATTATTTGCTCAGATGGTGCACTTGAACCTTTTGATGGTGGATTGAATGAACAATTTACACAATTGGTCTATCACTTGCAAAATCAATCATTCGAAGTTCCTGAACATGTTGCAGATGATATTGCAATACTCAGCTTCCAACGTCTAAATTAAGTTAATAATCAATAGTGTAGCTGTTTATAAATCGATCTACGACTGAAGACTACTTGAGTATCGACTTGCGCTATGTGATAATTTTAGCATCCTTTCTGCAAATGGCATTTATATGTCAACAGGTCATGTTGAATATGCAAGCTTGGATGGTACGCACATTTTCAAACTCATTGGAGAAGTGCGCGCTCAATCTTGTATAAGCCTTGATAAATTATTATCTCGGATTGAACAACAACAAAACGTCGTAGGCGCAATTGTTGATTTAACCCAAACTACATTCATAGACAGTACTGTGCTTGGAATCCTCGCAAAACTAGGATTAAAGCTCAAACAAGTGCATCAAGTTCAAGCTGTTATGTTATCTACTAACCCAGATATCACTACACTTGCGAACAGTATGGGTCTTGGTCAGGTTTTCGTAATTTTAAACTATTGCGGAGATCCGAATGTGTGCACGCGCGCTTTATTGGACGAACACATCACACATAATGCAATGCTTTCAACTGTATTAGATGCTCATCGTACATTAATGAAATTAAATGCTGATAACCAAAATATGTTCGAGCCTTTGGTTAAACAATTAGAACAACAACAAGATACCATCGATCACAGCATCTGATATTCTCTTAAGCATACTGAGCGCTTAAGGAGAACCTCATGACAACCTTACTTTCTGTCACCCAAATGAACTCCCAAAATGATATTGAAAATAACTTTCAAGTCATTGAATCATTGTTAGCAAAAAGTAAGAATCAAGGGGCCTCCTTGATCGTTTTCCCGGAGAATTTCGTTTGTTTTGCGGCAGGCAAACAGCGTGAGACTGCTGAACGATTTGAAGAAATACAATCTCGTTTAGAACAACTTGCTCATCAATATCAAATGTGGATTGTTGCTGGGACACTCCCCTGTCCTTTTCGCCCAGACGGCACCATTGTGCCAGATGGTCGTGTCAGAACAACTAGTCTTTGTATTAGCCCTGAAAAGACAGAAGCACGTTATGACAAGATTCATTTATTCGATGTTCAAGTCGGTGATGCGGTAGGTGGATATCAAGAATCTAAGTTTTTTGAACCAGGTGATCAACCCGTCATTGCTAAAACTCCATTTGGCAATATTGGTTTAATGGTCTGCTATGACCTTCGTTTTCCTGAACTTGCTTTAAAGCTGCGCGTACAAGGCGCAAATATTTTAACAGCACCTTCTGCTTTTACTTACACGACAGGTCAAATGCACTGGCAATTACTTTTACAAGCTCGTGCCATGGACAGTCAATGCCAAGTTTTAGGCTCAGCTCAACAAGGGTGGCACGGTGAAAAAAGACAAACCTGGGGTCACTCTGGTGCTGCGAATTCTCGTGGTCAATTGTTAGATATCACCTCTGAAGAAGGTGCTCAAATGATTACAGTTCCTTTTGACATCGATGAACAGAAAAAAATTAGAGAATCGATGCCATTAATTCAGCATCGTAAACTTATTCAGCTTTGACCTGCTCACACATAAAAATTGAATACCAAGCTTTACAAAATTACCGATTATCATTCCTTTTAAATCAGAGAGTATAGATATTCACCTATACTCTATCTGGAAGGAATTATGTCATTAGAAAAAGTTGTTTATACCGCACATGCAAAAGCTACTGGTGGGCGTGATGGTCGTGCTACATCATCAGATCAAATTTTAGATGTTCAGCTCGCTGTACCAAAAGAAATGGGTGGTCCCGGTGGTGGAACAAATCCAGAGCAATTATTTGCTGCTGGTTATTCTGCATGTTTCTTAGGTGCGATGAAATTTGTTGCCAACCGCGATAAATTGAAAATCACACCAGAAGCTTATATTGAAGGCGAAGTGAGTATTGGTCCTATTCCAACTGGTTTTGGAATAGCAGCCACTTTAAATATTCATCTGGAAGGCTTGGATAAAGAGGAAGCTCAAAAGCTGGTAGATGCTGCTCATATCGTTTGCCCATATTCAAATGCAACACGTGGCAATATTGATGTGACCTTGAATGTGATTGTTTGATCCAGTTGTTTCAATCCTAAAAATCACGCTGATATGCATATGCATCTCAGCTTTTTTGTGGTTATAAGTTAATTTCAACTTAGAAAAAGAAATTTTATATTAGGTGGGATCAAGTAGATTTATGTGTATCTAAAGGAATAATGACTCTTTGCCTCAGCTTGCAGTAATCAGTTCTGCAGCTTAATTTAAAGAAAAATAGTGATTTGGAGATACCTCCAGTAACTAGTTCAGTATCTCCAAAATTTCCGTCTTCAACTATATCAATTCAAAAGTACATATGTCTTTTTGACTATTACTCTTTTAATCTAGCAAGTAAACTATTTAAAAAGTATTGCTAAGTCAATTAAGGCGGGCGTTGTAATTGAGCCGATCATTGACTTCATAACACTAGGCGTCCCATTAACGGAAATAGCTGGACGTGCACGAGGAGTTGTAAGTGCTGTATCGCTATTTAGATCTATACGGTATAGGATAGAAGCACCATTATTGTTGCTTATTGCCGCTAGAGCTAATCCATTATCACCACCAGCAATATCGAAACCATCATTCAAGCTTAAGTTCACGCCAAGACTACCTAATCTCACCAATGTTCCATCATTGGGTGGAACTTGCTTCGTCAGTAACTGATTGGCCTGATCTAGATTAAATAATTCGGTGCTAAGAGCTGAAATAGGTGTTTTAAAACTGTTGGTATATGCCGCAGCGCTAATCACTGCATTTGTGATCCCATTAATTTTGCCATCTTGAATGGTTTCACCCGTATCGACATTGATTCGCAGATTTTGCCCTGAATTACTGATGACTCTTAAACGGTCAGCCGTTGGATTGAAGTCAACAGCAAACTGTGTGCCGTCTAGAGTACTAAAGTTACTACCCGTGCCTGCTTTAAGTGCAGTCACAAGTGTTGCAGCACCAGAATTTGGGTTAATGGTATACAGGTTTGCTTGATTAGTTAAACCATATAGTGTACCGGTTTTATCAGTAGCAGTACGTAATCTAAAATCAATACCTACGAATTTTTCATTGACCAATACGCCTGTAATTTTTTGTTCGGTCGTATCATTTGGACTATTGATTTCAAATCTAATTAAAGAATTATTATTGGTCAACCCAATTCCTTTTGAAGTGGTTTCTTCTGCTCGATTAAGCGCAATCCCACGAATGGAGGTTTGACGATATTCGTTAGGCAAGTCGCTTGTCTCAAAAATAGCGTTATTGGTCGTTCCGACTTGAGCAAGATTAACTTGAAATAGTTTATATGCACCCGAGACTTTTAATGCAGCAAAACCAATATTATTTATTGGGTCTATATCAAAACCACCGTTATTCGATACATCCTGACCTAAGGGTGCAGAGATACCTAATGTTCCGGCATTTGCATTTTGCAGATAAATGCGATCTGTCGAAGATTCGATACTGTATAATTTTGTACTTGCCGTTCCAGCAAAAGCATTGGTATAAGCTGCGGCACTTACTTCGGTTGTAGCATCACCAACCCGACTAATTTCTCCATCGGTGATGGTGAGACCTGTATCAACATTAACTCTTAGGTTTTGACCATCTTGACCAATAATTCTTAGACGATCCGCAGCAGGGTTGAAATTCACGCTAAGCGCATCAGGATTGGAAGTAATTTTACTAAAAGCTGCATTACCATCTGTCGTATCTGCTGGATCAGCTGTCATTTTAATAACGAATTTTGCTACTCCAGAACTTGGATTTAACGTGTAAATATTACCCAACAAACCTACTGCATATAACTTTCCATCACTTGGACGATGGTCCATTCCAACCAGTTGATCCCCAGAAACTAAACCTGAAATTTTAATATTTGAAATCAGCGAACTAGGTTGGTCATGATTGAGTGAGCTAATCATACCGTCACTGGTCAGTACCAAGAGATTACCAGTAGCATTTGTTGGAGGAATAGGCTCAGATGAATTTGAATCATTACATCCAACTAATCCGATACCACCGAGTACGGTGAGGGTGCAGATGAGTGTTTTGAGTTCCATGTATAATTTTCCTTAATTACTGATATTTGATTTTGAAGAACTTCTGATTACACGGTTCAATATGTAAAACAACTCAGCTTTGCTGAGAAACACGTCGAGGTATCTTTAGACTTGGAAAGGATCATTCTCTATAGTTAAGCATGTAGAATACATAGAAATGTAGATCTTCAAGTTCAATGTCTGTCGCATGTTAATTAACCATATGTTTTTATTATTTTTTAGTAAATATATGTTTTATAGCTATTGTTTTGTATTGTTAGATCTATTTGGTAATACTTCACAGATTTTTCACATTATGTATGAAACCAAATGCAAAATTAAATTATCACATTGCAAAATCTAAATATTACATAATCTTTAATTTTGTAAAATAATTTTAGTGAGATGTCTTACAGTAATGGCGTTTTGACATAAGATAATTCATAAATATTCCTATAATTGACCTTATAAACCTTATTCAAAATTATTTTTATTTATTAATGTAATTCATTACCTTATGCGAATACGAAATGCCCAACTATTATAATTGGGCTCTTTTGTTGAATCCTCAGCTTTCGAGCTTAATTTCAAATCAGCGCTTCTTCGTTTTATCGAGAATTATTAAATAATCTCTGAATCACTCCGCCGCTTCATTTGTTACTCGAAGTACTTCCTCTAATGTACTCTTACCTTCAAGCACCTTTCGTAACCCATCATCACGTATCGAACCTGACTGCTGACGAGCATAGTTTTCAACTTCAAACTCTGCAGCATTCCCATGAATCAGACGGCGCATTCCATCATCAACAGGGACGATTTCATAAATGGCGGTACGACCACTAAAACCTGTATGCGCACAATGTTCACATCCCTCTGGTTGAGGCAGATTGAGTGCAGTACCATCATGGACATTCTTAAAAATTTCTTTTTCAAAATCATCCGCGGCACGCCAACTATGACAATGCGAACACAAAGTACGAACCAATCGTTGCGCAATCACACCAATTAAAGAACTCGATAGAAGGAATGGCTCAATTCCCATGTCTTTTAAACGCGTCACTGCACCAATCGCAGTATTGGTATGCAACGTCGACAATACCAAGTGACCCGTCAAGGATGCTTGCACAGCAATTTCTGCGGTTTCTAAATCTCGGATCTCCCCCACCATTACCACATCTGGATCTTGACGAAGCATCGCTTTCAATGCACGCGCAAATGTCATATCCACTTTAGTGTTAACCTGAGTTTGTCCAATACCTTCAAGTTGATATTCAATTGGATCTTCCGCGGTCAAAATATTCTTAGATCCGTCATTTAAATCCGAGAGTGCAGCATAAAGTGTCGTCGTTTTACCAGAACCTGTCGGTCCGGTCACGAGAATGATACCGTGAGGACGATGCACTAATTGGGTTAATCGCTCGTAATCATCTTTCATCAGACCCAAATGGGTCATATTTAAACGACCTGCTTGCTTGTCTAAAAGACGCATTACTACGCGCTCACCATGTGAAGAGGGTAAAGTCGAAACACGGACATCCACCTCACGACCTGCCAGTCGTAAAGAGATACGACCATCCTGAGGAATTCGCTTTTCAGCAATATCAAGTTTTGCCATTACTTTAATACGTGAAACTAACAATGGGGCAAGTTCACGACGTGGTTGCACGATTTCTCGAAGTTGCCCATCAACACGTAAACGAACCGATAACTTTTTTTCAAAAGCTTCAATATGTATATCTGATGCACTCACTCGAATGGCTTCGGACAATAATGCGTTAATCAATCTAACAATCGGAGCATCGTCTTCCTGATCCATCAGATCTTCTGCTTCAGGTACTTGATCGGCTAAACTTAACAAGTCAGGATGATCTTCTAAACCAGCAGCCACTTGCTGAGACTCGCCTGTCTCGCCAGCATAACTTGAACTGAGTAACTGACTAAAATCTTGTTCAGTCGCCAATTGATATTGGGCTGTACGCCCCACGTAACGGCGTGCTTCTTGCAAAGCAACCAAAGCAGTATCTTGACGACGGACAATAAAAACTTGATCCCCTTCATAACGCAACAAAACGCCATGCTTTTTTGCAAAACTATACGGTATTTGTATTTGTTTAAGTACTTGCATAAGGGATGATAATCATGATTAAAATTACCTCGAGTGTACTCTAAGCATTTGACAGCGTGAAGACAGTTTTTTAATGAATTTATTTAAGGATATTCCCTATTGTCACTAGATCAGCAACTTGAGCAAAACCCTTCGACTTTAAGATGGTGGGGTGAGCAGCATTTTGAACTCAATCAAGTGCGTGCTTGGCAATTTGGTTCATTGCTCTTTCGACTCACTCGTGGCTTACAAGAATGGCGCATGGAGTACTACCGTCCTCAAATTCAATACGACTACGAACAAAAGTGGCAGGAAATGGATGACCCCCATTTTTCATTTCCTCGTCCAGTGCATGTAGAACGTTACATGTTCAGGGAAACTCACCCTAAAATTCAATTGATACCACGTCTTGCAGATCGATCTGTGGTGATCCGTCCTGTAGACCCAATTTACATTCCAGCTGGTCAACGTGGCACGCTTTATATTAGTACCCCTCTGTGGCTTTCAGGTTATGTCGAAAGTCAAAAGACCCCATTATTCGATATACCGGTCATTATGCCTAAAGATACATGGTTCGGACCTGATCAACGCAGTGGTGAAATGTGTTACGCCACTTCAGTTGATGGTCGAACAGAACTCAAACAACTTCGTCCACGTGCATTTCGTGCAGTCACTCCAATTGACTTTCACAATGTCAGTGGACATCAACTCCGTTTCGATCGAATGAATGTACCTGTTCCTGCCCTGCCTTTGTTTTATAGTGAAAGTACAGAGCGATTATGGACGTCACAAATTAAAGTCATTCACGAAGGGATGGATCGACCAGCACGTATTCGTATTGAAAATCGCACCCCACCATTGGCTGGTGATGTAATTTATGTCAATCCAGCACGTGCCCCAGGTAGTACTTTATTTAACATGTTTGATTCATTCTTCTAAGGGGGGCATATGGCAGATAGTCTTACCGGCACCATTGCTGATAGCCTCAAAAGTATATTTACCAATATCAATACGGATCGCCTAACTGAAATTATTATTGCGATTGTGCTTTGCTTTATTGGATTCCTTTTTGCTCGAGTCGTTTCCAATACTTTTGTGAGAACGATCGGCGCCAAATTTAATGCTCATCAGCGTTTGGTATGGCGGCGCGGTATTTTTTATTTTATTTTCCTCATCTTTGTGATGGCGAGTTTAAAAGAAGCAGGTTTTAAATTAAGTGTATTTCTAGGTGCCGCTGGTATTTTGACCGTAGCGCTGGGTTTTGCATCTCAAACCTCTGCGACGAACTTGATCAGCGGTTTATTCTTGATTGGTGAAGGTTCTTTTGAAATTGGTGACACCATTCAAATTACGTTAATTCGTGGACATACCATCGAAGGTGAAGTGATCTCCATTGATTTACTGTCTGTCAAATTACTGACTCAAGATAATGTCTATGTCCGTTTACCTAATGAGCAATTAATTCGTGCTCCCGTACACAACCTTTCTAAATTCCCGATACGGCGCATCCCCATTACACTTGCAATCAACTTTCATGAAGACATCATTAAAGTACGAGAAGTTTTATTAAAAGTGGCAAACAGCTATCCTTTAGTGTTAGCAGATCCCAAACCTGCTGTAACGGTAACCGCATTCCGTGAATCTTCAATCGAATTGTTATTCGCCATTTGGTGCCAACAGGAAAACTTTTTAAAAGTGCGTGATGAAATGCAAGAGCGGATTCGAAACGGTTTTGTTGATCACCATATTGAAATTCCTGTACCTAAAATGGGTTTTGTTGATCGCCCTCCACAACCCTCGTTAACAGATGAGGAAATAGACCAATACGCCAATGCTAAGGAAATCAAAAGAGAGCCTAAATTATAATGAATTAAGGTTAATGCTTGATCTCAGGATCAAGCATTAGTCTCTTCTACTCGATTTTGCTCTGGCGCTGGGGCGATGTACGCAATAATCAGCATCAATCCTCCCGCGCCTAAAAATGATAAAACTCGACTTAGAGTGCCGATATGGGATAAATCTAACAATACCAATTTAAAAGTCACGATCGCCAAAATACTTGCACCAAACATCCATACCACTCGATTATGGATGACAGCGGCATATTTCATCACAATGAATGCCATGACCACCCACAATAATGTCAACGCCAATTGCACTGCAGAATCTTGCCAAATGATCCACTGGTTATAAGGTGTAGCAAAATAAAAATGTAAGGCTCTAAGAAGTACATAACTACTTACCCATAGCACAGCGAGTAAGATCAAGAATGCGCCAAGTGTTCGCTCTAGCCCCATTCTGATTTGACTGCGAAGCACCTGAATAAGCACCCACAAACCAGTCAGACTGACTACATCAATAGGGTTTAAGATTGGGATAAAATATTTCCAAAAGATTTCTACCACCCAAATTTGTGAGCTGACAATCCAGCACAACAATAAAATGAGGCTGGTCTTTGTTAACCAAAGCTTATTCAAGTCTGTTGTTTTAAAAAAACTATAGCCATAAAGTATCAACGGTAGAAGGACAACTCCCATCATAGGTGACATTGAAACTACACCTACGCTGGCACAAGCTAAAGAAGCGAGTCCACCAAAGGCGATCCATTCATTTTCATACTGAGCATTTGAAATTGGTTTTAACCACAGATAGCTGAGAGCCAAACAAGCCAAGATAAACAAGCCTTGCTCACCAAATGATAGCCAGACGATGATACCTTGAGTGTATTGATCGATCAGCATAATAGCTGCGAACACTACAATAGGAATCAGCCCCAACCATTTTGGTAATAACCATGACCATGAGACTACTTGGCGCGGTTGTAAGACTAAATTAGCAGCAAAATAAATCGCAGTTGTGAATGCAAGTGTGTAGATTAATCTCATCGGTTCACTAAAAGTTTCCACACCTTGATAAAGCAGTAAAAGACTCGCAAAAAAAGAAA
This sequence comes from Acinetobacter sp. 25-47-130, assembly GCF_056779705.1. NCBI lineage: Bacteria > Pseudomonadati > Pseudomonadota > Gammaproteobacteria > Moraxellales > Moraxellaceae > Acinetobacter > Acinetobacter sp. 25-47-130. Next base: position 11,621 of record NZ_JBWYII010000004.1, read on the forward strand.
AAATAGACAGGAAAATTTTATCTGACAGTGTCAGCTGTTTTTGATAACGCATAACAACATTGGAGACCGCAATCGCAAGGATATAACTTAGACCTAGTAACCATGGGATGATATTTGGAATTGATGCTAACTCGATCAAATAGTATAAATACGAAAATAATCCAACTGCTAACAACGCATAACCTAATGTTCGCCCTACCCTAAACTCACGATGCAAGCCCCACATTAAAATAAGCAGTCCTTCAATGATCCACCCGATCACACTCCATGCTTGTGGAATCAAGATCGGCGGGATAAAACTTAGAAAAATAAAACCTAACATTAAATAATTTTGTTTAATCGCCGTATCAAATTTTGCGTGCTGCACAACTTTAAAAATCGCAAAGTGAGTCAATGCAAAACCTAAACACAAGGCAATTTGAACTGATGTTTGATCTAAATACATGAGATGTAAAAATGCATATGCGACCAAGGGACTGACATAAATCAATGCGGAGTCAATAATACGCTGACCTAAATGAGCCTGATTTTGATGTATAGCGAGCTGGTTAAATCTGAAACCCAACCAAATAAATACACTCGCATGTGCAATAACTAGACAGGATAAAACGAATCTCTCTGCAACACCGCCATTCAAAAAGGCATAACCACCACCGATAACAACAATGAGCAGCAACGCTATTTGAGTGAGTATTTTCCATGGATGTAATGTACAAATTACACCTACAACACTATTGACCGCTAGATAATAAGACAGTAATTGAGCTGAGGAAAAATCTGCATGAGGTAATGTGAACGGTGCAATATAAGCAACCAAAACTCCCATCTGGGAAAGCTCCACTGACCGCTGTTTTAAAATCAGTATGACCAACGACAGCATGCTCAAGCTGTAAAGCGTAATCGTATTAATGAGATTTAACAGATCATAGTGATAAGCAAATAGAATACTTAATAACAATCCCGCAAAACCCAGTCCTTGTAAAGCAAGACCAAAGCCGCGGTTTTTTTTCTGTATATGATAACCAAAGGCAACACATATGACGGCGATGACAGCAACAGCCAAAAGTTTGATTGAAAGACTTAAGGTCCAATGTTCAACCATATATCTCAATAATAAGACGACCCCAATCACTAGGACGGTAATCGCAACTTTGAGAACAGGATTACCATGAAAGATCCATCGTCTGATTTGCATCCCAAAACCCAAATCATGCTGCTGATTTGTCTGGATTCCCTCTGAATCTTGTAAAATACTTGTGGTGCTGGTCTGATCGTCTCGATCTAGTTTTATTAGCTTTTCCTGCAAAGCACCGATTTGAATTAATCGACCCTCAAGTTGTCGCAACCAGTTTAGAAAAAAATAAATCCAGAGTGTTAAACCTAATCCAACCAACCATGTCCAATCGAACAAGCTGCCAATTAGTGCAAGAAATGACGAAATATATAAGGGCAATCGTGATGTATTCTGTTTCGAATAATGAGTCTGTTGCTCAATGTTGGTAAGCGGTTTTTCAATATGATGGGCATATTGCATAACACTTATGAGGAATGCAGCAACACATAAAAACGTAATGATCGGCAACGCTAGAACCCAAGTACTGATCGCTACTATGATGAGTAGCATCAACCAAATCATTTTTATTTCACTATATTGCTTCAGCATACACATCATTCCTTTTTAGCTAGATTGATGATACCTCAGCAAGAATTAGCATTTTGCGTTTTTCATCGCATATTCTGTACACTTGATTGCAAATCTTGTATCAGCGCAACTGCTGAAAATCACGTACAATGAAAAAGTTAATTGGATTAGGAACGTTTCAATGCCACCATTTGTCTTGGTCGATGGGTCATATTTTTTATTTCGTGCTTATCACGCACTACCACCGCTAACGACGTCAACAGGTTTACAAACCAACGCAATTCGCGGAGCTATTTCTGCTATCCAAAAGTTAATGCGTCGTGTTCAACCTACACACATGGCTGTCATTTTTGACACACCTGAACCAACTTTCCGTCATCAACTTTCCCCAATATATAAAGGGGATCGACCGAGCATGCCTGACGAACTCGCTCAACAAATTCCGTATTTACATAATTTAATACGCGCTTTAGGTATCCCACTCCATGCCATTCCAGGCGCGGAAGCCGATGATATCATCGGTACGCTGGCAAAACGTGCAGAAAAAGAAGGCTATCAAGTCTTGATTTCCACAGGCGATAAAGACATGGCTCAATTGGTCACGGACAAAGTGACACTTGAAGACAGTTTTAAAGACAAGCCCATGGATGTGAATGGCGTTTTTGAAAAGTTTGGTGTTTGGCCGAACCAAATTATTGATTATTTAACCCTCATGGGAGATGCCTCTGACGGCATCATGGGCGTTCCTGGTATCGGGGCAAAGACTGCGGCTAAACTGCTGAATGAATATGGTTCAATAGGCGGAATTCTTGAAAATGTCGATAAAATTAAAGGCAAAGTAGGCCAAAATATTAAAGACAATGCAGATGGTATTGCGCTAGATCATCAGCTAGCAAGTATTGTTTGTGACTTAGACATGAATCTGACCTACGATGATCTTAAACTCCGAGATCCAAATGTTGCAGAGTTACGTCAGCTTTACACCGAACTTGAGTTTAGAAATCAACTTCAGTCTCTAGATCATCCCAACAATCCAAATAGTGCTGCGTATAAACAATCAAGTCAAGTTATCGCAAAACCGAGTACTGCAACATCGAAAATCGAAGACCAAGCGGTTCAAACTAGTGTAGATGATCAGCTTGGCGAGGCAACTTACCATACCGTTTTAACACCAGCGGATTGGGAAAAACTCTTTCAAAGATTGACTACTGAGAAACGCTTTGCTTTCGATACTGAAACCACAAGTTTAGATTATCGTGTTGCAGAGATGGTAGGCTTTTCTGTGGCATTTGATGCCCAAGATGCATATTACGTTCCGCTTGCTCACGACTATGAAGGTGCTCCAGAGCAATTGGATCGCGACGCTATTCTTGCGCAAATCAAACCAATTTTAGAAAACGCTGAGATTGAGAAGATTGGTCATCATTTAAAATATGATGCTCATATTCTCGAAAATCATGGAATTCATTTACAAGGCTGGTACTTTGACACCATGCTTGCCTCGTACGTGCTCAATGCTGTGGCGACGCGCCATGGTATGGATGACGTTGCGCGCGTTTATCTTAGCCACTTAACCACCACTTACGAACAAGTGGCTGGCAAAGGTGCTAAACAAAAAACCTTTAATCAAATTGAAATCGAAACAGCAGCGCATTATGCCGCTGAAGATGCCCATGTAACCTATCGTTTGTATGAGGTATTGGAGCGTAAGCTTAAAGAAATCCCAGAGCTTCTCAATATTCTTCATCAAATCGAAATGCCGACAGCTGCAGTTCTGACGACGATGGAAGAAAATGGAATTCAGCTCGATTTGAGTTTCCTCGATCAATTGGGTCAAGAATTTTCTAATACAATTCTAGAGTTAGAAAATCAGATTATCGAAATCGCGGGTCAACCCTTCAATGTCAGCTCACCTAAGCAGGTGGGTGATATTCTTTTTGATAAGTTAGGTTTAAAAGGTGGTAAGAAAACTTCAACAGGTCAATACAGTACCAGCGAAAGCATTCTTGAGAAAATTGATCACCCTATCGCTGCACTTATTTTAGAATATCGTGGCTTGTCTAAATTAAAAAGTACCTATACTGATGGTTTAATTAAACAAGCCAATAATGAAAGTCATCGTGTTCATACCAGCTACCATCAAGCTTTAACCGCAACTGGACGATTATCTTCTACTGATCCTAATCTTCAGAATATTCCAATTCGTGAAGAGATCGGTCGTCAAATCCGAAAAGCTTTTGTTGCACCTGAAGGTCGGGTTTTACTTGCTGCCGATTACTCACAAATTGAACTACGTCTTATGGCACATTTTTCACAAGATGAGGCTTTAGTTGACGCGTTTAATCACGGCCAAGATGTTCATCGCCGTACTGCAGCAGAAGTATTAAATATTGCTTTGGATGATGTAACCAATGATCAACGTCGCCAAGCAAAGGCTGTCAACTTTGGATTACTTTATGGCATGTCTGAGTTTGGTTTAACACGTCAGTTGGGATTCACACGCGAAGAATCTCAAAATTACATTAAACAATATTTCCATCGCTATCCTGGCATATATGAATATATGCAACGCACACGACAAGTCGCCTTAGAACAAGGCTTTGTTGAAACCATTACAGGGCGACGCTTATACACCCCAGATATCGATGCGCGCAATATGATGATTCGAAAGGCAGCTGAACGCGCTGCAATTAATGCGCCTCTTCAAGGTTCTGCTGCGGAGATTATCAAAATGGCAATGATCGAAGTAGATAAAATTCTCCCTAAAGCTCAGGCCAAATTATTATTGCAAGTTCACGATGAATTAGTGTTTGAGGTAGATGAAGCGATTGCTGACGAGATCTCTATTAAAATCGCAGATGCAATGCAAGGTGTTGTTCAACTCTCTGTGCCACTTGTTGTTGAAGTCGGCAAAGGGAAAAACTGGGGCGAAGCGCACTAATTTCTAAGATTCTTAAATTGTAAAAAAGGACTCAAATGAGTCCTTTTTTATAAAATTGTTAAAATCCGTAATCTAGATTTAACCAATTGATTTCAACATGATTTCAGCAATATAAAGTGTAAAGAATGCAAGAATTGGAGATAGATCAATCATTCCTAAATTTGGCATTACTTTACGGAATGGTGCCAACATCGGTTCAGCTAATTCTTGAATCACTTCAATATATGGTGAACGTGTTTGTGAAAACATCAAAATCCAACTACATATAATGTAAGCAAACAGCAAATATTTAAGAATTGAAATTAATGCCTGCAACATTGAAAGTACTGTTGAACCAATAAAGTACAATGCATCGCCTGTTGGTAAGGCATTTAAATATTTATAGCCAAATACCTTAAGAAAATACAACAACACGATCAGCACTAAAGCTGCTAGATTTACACGCCCCTGTGCCACAGTTGGCAAGATTCGTCCAAACACATCTACAATTTTAGTTGCTTTCACTGTCGATAGCACAACAGGGTTATATGGACTGACTGCCGCTAATTGCATTAAAAAACGGAAAAACACCAATAAAATCGCAACATTAATGATAATGTCAAAAAATAGCGCAGAGTTCGCACCCATACTTCAATTTTCCTAAAATTTAGTTATTTAGAACTATCACTTAATTCCTGAGCGAGCTCCTGACTGCGTTTTTTTGCAGCCGCAAGAGCAGCTTGAATATTCTGTGAAATTTGCGCTCGATCAAAAACTTCCAAGGCCGCTTGAGTTGTACCATTTGGTGATGTCACATTTCTACGCAGTTCAGATGGCGTATTAGAACTGGTGATCGCCATTTGTGCAGCACCGAGAGCTGTTTGTAGCGTTAATGCTGTTGCAGTTTTCTCATCCAAGCCTAAATTTTTCCCAGCACGAATCATACTTTCCATCATATAGAAAAAGTACGCTGGCCCTGACCCCGATACCGCAGTTACTGCATCAATTTGCTCTTCTGAGTTTACCCAAAGTGTTAAGCCTGTTGCAGCTAAAATCTGACTTGCCAATTCACGCTTTGCTTGGTCAACAACGTCATGAGCATATAAACCATGGGCACCTGTTTGAACCAATGCAGGTGTATTAGGCATGACACGAACGATAAACTCCGTCCCCGTTAATGCAGCAATCGTTGCAATTTCAGCTCCTGCTACAATCGAAACAATTAACTTATTCTCAAATTTATCTTTTAACGGTTTAAGAACTTGTGCCAGTACTTGTGGTTTCACCGCCAGAACAACAACATCAGCATTTTGGATCGCGTCTTCATTATTGTCTGTAACTTGAATTTCTTTTTCTTTTAATAACTCTCTCACACGTTCTACAGGATCGGAAACTGTAATACGCGTTGTTGGTAAACCACGACTAATCAACCCTCCAATTAGGGCTTGAGCCATATTACCACCACCAATGAAACAAATATTACAGTTTAACGCAACACTCATGAACGACTCTCAACCTTGATTTTATAGCGATGAAACTAACTTTGGCTGCCAACCACCGACTTCACAATACTCTGATTCAGCCAGCCAAAACCCTTTTGGCGTGAAAACACCAAGCATAACATTATCTAAGCTTAAAATTTGAATAGTATGACGCTTCCATGGAAAAATTTGTGCCTCTTGAATTGCTTTTTTTAATGGCCATTTCCCCACACGTCCATGCAAATGGACTTTTTCCCCACCTTGACGATAATGCAATGTCAAAGGCTGATTTAAAAGTTCTATACGCAGACCATACTCTTCCTGATGGTGGCAGATCTTAAATTGACCCGAAGCTAAATTTACAACTTGCTGGATTTCAAATTTTATTTCTGAATCAGTTGTATTCGATTCTGCTAAGTATTCATCCTTAGCAACTCGATATAAGATGTTTTGGAAACGAACATAATATTGTCCATTCCAATGCAATGCTGCTTGTGCATCAGGTTTCGCCAAAATAACTTCTTCAGTCAACCGCTCTACCATCTCAAATGCAGGACGGTATTGATCCTTACCTTTCATCCAATTGGATAAAAGTTGTCTTCTTCTTGCTAAACTTAATTGATTGAGTTGTCGTAAATCTAGATGATCATCATCGCCACAGAACGCCAAATCTTGCTGTAAAACCTCTTGCAAAATTTCATCCGCATCTTGCATCAGCACACTGGTTCTCACAATCGCCTGTTGCATTTTAGGGAATCGGCTTTGCAAAATATTCCAAAGCTCATGACGACACCAAGCTCGATCATAGTGCGTATCAAAATTGGTTGGGTCATCCACGTAAGGCAATTTGAGTTGCTCTACCCATTGGCAAATCTGCTCACGACTGAGATTCAATAATGGTCGCCAAATAATGATGTTTTCACGTGAATCTAATAATTTCATCGCGGACAACCCCTGTATTCCAGCACCATAGAACAAACGTAATAATACGGTCTCAGCTTGATCCTGCTGATGATGTGCCAGTACTAAAATATCTGTGTCGGATAAATGATGTTTAAAAGCTTGATAACGTGCTGCTCGAGCTTGCTGTTCCAAATTCCCCTCAGCAACTTGAACTGTCTCGAGAACCACAGGGATGTGCGCTGCTATACAAAATTGATGGACGAATTCAGCCCATTCCTGATTTGCAGATTGCAACTGGTGGTTAATATTAATCGCACGGATTTTTTGGGGAATTAATTGAGACATGACATACAGCAACAGCATGGAATCCATGCCGCCACTGCATCCCACTAAGAACGTGTGTTCATCACCAAATTTGGCAATTTGTTTTAAGAAGCTAGACCTGAATTGTCGCTGCCAAACTTCATTAAACGTTGGTAACGTGCTTCGCATCTTGCATTTGCATCCATTGGAACAAGCTCATCAAGTGCAGCTTGTAACACATGTTTTAATTTATCCATGACTACGTCTGGCTGAAGATGAGCACCCTCACCTTCATCTACAACATACTCAACAATACCAAGTTCTTTCAGTTTATCCGCAGTGAGTGCAAGTGCTTCACTCGCTTGCTCAGCTTTTTCAGCAGTTTTCCAAAGAATTGAGGCACAACCTTCAGGTGAAATCACAGAGTAAATACTGTGAGAGAGCATAATCACACGATCTGCAACGCCAATGCCTAATGCGCCGCCAGAACCACCCTCGCCTAGAACAGTCGCGATGACAGGTACTTTTAAACTTGAGAGTTGAGCTAGACTCGTAGCAATTGCTTCTGCTTGTCCACGCTCTTCAGCACCTACACCAGGGTATGCACCCATGGTGTCAATAAATGTGAAAACTGGAAGATTAAAGCGTTCAGCCATATCAAGTAAACGCTGAGACTTGCGATAGCCTTCTGGATTACTCATCCCAAAATTATGCTGTAACTTTTCACGTGTACTACGACCACGATGTTGACCAACCACCATCACAGCCTGACCATTAAAACGTGCTAAACCGCCAACCATTGCACCATCATCACCATATAAACGGTCACCATGAAGTGCATCAAATTCTGTAAAAATTTCGCTCACATAATCTAAAAATTGTGGGCGATCTGGATGACGCGCAATTTGAACCGTTTTCCATGCTTTAGATTGAGCAGCTTTATTTTTCATAAGTCGATGAATATCCCTAAATTAACTATGACGTAGTTAACTAATAAAATTCGCTTATCAGCTTCTGTTAGCCAATAAATTGTTCCGACTGAATATTCAAAACGATATCCCAATGTTTAAATTGCACCTGCTCATCATGCAGCTCTGCAACCAACAAAGGCCATTGTTTTGCATCACCAGAAACTTTCAGTTGCCATTGTTGCTCATCTAATATCTTTAATTCAATGGCAGGAAGCATCTCATCGCTTCGGCTGTGATTCAGCAAAATTGCGAGACGAAGGAGCAAACATAGATAGACAAGTTTAATTCCACCGACTTTCGTCACATCATTTTTTGCTTCAGCACGCAATTTACGGCGATGATGAGCGACCAAATGTGACAAATGATTTTGATCAATTTGTGAAAAACCAGCAATGTCAGAATGCTGAAGCAAATATGCGCCATGACGGTGATAACCACTATGACTAATGGCTAAACCTATTTCATGAAGATAAGCTGCTCGACGTAGCAAATCACTATCGTCATTATTTAGACCAAGCGTTCCTGCCACGCTATCAAATAAATGTTGAGCCGTTTCAACAACACGTTCTGCTTGTTTTTGATCAGCACCATAACGCCCCATCAAGGCTTGTACGCTACGATCTCGAATATCTTCATGCTGGAAACGCCCGAGTAAATCATACATTACACCTTCTCGTAAGGCGCCATCTGAATAGACCAGCTTATCAACTTGAAGAACTTCAAATACAGCGTATAAAATCGCAATACCCGCAGGTAGGACTGCACGACGATCTTCCTTAAGCCCCTCAAATTCCATGTCTGAAATATGTTTATATTTGAGTAATTTATCTTTAAGTTTTTCCAAGCCTTCACGAGTCAAGTTTTCCTGATCATCGCTCCAGCCCATATTTACCGCAATTTGACGACAGGCTTTAATGGTTCCACTTGAACCGACAACAGTATCCCATCCTGCCGCACGATAAGTTGTCGCGATACCCGAGATTTCTTTGCGTGCAGCAGTCACCGCACGATCGAAAGCTTTTGGATTAATATCGCCCTCTGCAAAATAGGCCTTTGTAAATGCAACGCATCCCATTTGCACGGATTCAGTATGAATCGGCTCAAACTCTTCACCAATGATTAACTCAGTCGAGCCACCACCAATATCAATCACCAAACGGCGACCGCTGTTCGCCATAGTATGTGATACACCTAAATAAATTAAACGTGCTTCTTCACGACCAGCAATAATTTCAATAGGTTTAGGCAGAATTTCAGCTGCTTTTTGAATGAATTCATGCCCATTTTTAGCTTGGCGCAACGCATTGGTGGCCACAATTCTTAAGCGATTGGATTGGACTGAACTTAGGCGCCCTACAAATCGAGCTAAGCATGCTAAACCACGTTGTTGAGCAGCTTCTGTCAAATTTTTATTTTCATCTAAACCTGCGGCCAATTGGACCTTTTCAGACATAGATGCGACTTTTTTTACCTCACCATGATCAACTCGAGCAATCGCCAAGTGGAAGCTGTTTGAGCCCATATCAATGGCTGCAAGGAGTTCTTCATCAATCAAAAAATCAGACATTGTTGCGCTAAGTTCAACCAGAATTGTGCCTAGATTAATTCACATAACTGTAATTTAAAAGCCATTTATTTAGTCAATTTATCGACTATTTAAAAAATCATCATATATGACAATTGTGTTACACCGATCATGGAAATCGTGAGCATCAATTAGACATTTACAGAATTTAGTCCGAAAATAAACCCTATCCCCTACTTTGTTAAAGTGGTCTATGTAATACTTATATACATAGATAGACCGTTTTCAAAAAATTATTCGGAGCAAATTCCATGTCTGCTAATATCGTTAATACAACTGATGCTAATTTTGAAGCTGACGTTTTAAATTCTGACACGCCAGTTCTTGTTGATTTTTGGGCAGGCTGGTGTGCGCCATGTAAAGCTATTGCTCCTGTACTTGAAGTTTTAGCAACTGAATACGAAGGTAAAGTTAAAATCGTAAAAGTTGACGTAACTTCATGCGAACAAACTGCTGTAAATTACAATATTCGTAATATCCCAGCTTTATTGATGTTTAAAAATGGTGAAGTTGTTGCTCAACAAGTTGGTGCAGCTCCTAAATCTAAACTTGCAGCTTTTATTGAAGAAAATATCTAATTCTTTCAATTTTAATTGCTTTGAAAGCGTCAAATTTTTGGCGCTTTTTTTGACGGTAAAATTGACAAAGAGCCATATCTCACTTATATTGCATGATCAAGAAACACTTGGACAATTTCTCCTCGTTTCTTACAATACACAAAACATAAGATCGCCGCTCGGCTAAAGAAATTGTTTACACATTTCTCCTCGAAAGAACTTACTAGATTCTGAGTTTGTTATTGTGCAAATCAATTGCTGCTCTTTTCTTGCACTGCGGATGTCTTTTGCTTCTATTCTATCTGTGTTCCACACTTCCTTTTAATTCAATCGACCATTTATGAACTTAACTGAACTCAAGAAAAAACCGATAGGCGAACTCATCAAAATTGCTGAGTTCATGGGCCTTGAAGGAATGGCACGTAACCGTAAGCAAGACATTATTTTTGCCATTTTGAAACGCCATGCTATGAATGGTGAAGAAATTTTCGGCGATGGTGTTCTTGAAATTCTCTCTGATGGTTTCGGTTTTTTACGTTCTGCAGCAGGGTCTTACCTTGCGGGTCCAGATGACATTTATGTCAGCCCTTCTCAAATTCGCCGCTTCAATTTGCGCACTGGGGATACGATTACAGGTACGATTCGTCCACCAAAAGAAGGCGAACGTTATTTTGCACTTTTAAAAGTGAATCAAATTAACTACGACACGCCAGAAAACTCTCGCAATAAGATTCTTTTCGAAAACTTAACGCCTTTATTCCCAACTGAACAATTAGTGATGGAGTTAGGAAATGGTTCGACTGAAGATTTAACTGCGCGTGTTGTCGATTTAGTTGCTCCAATTGGTAAAGGTCAACGTTCAATTATTGTTGCACCACCTAAAGCTGGTAAGACAATGTTGATCCAAAACATTGCTCAATCTATTGTTCGTAATAATCCTGAATGCTTCCTAATCGTTCTTCTCATTGATGAGCGCCCAGAAGAAGTAACAGAAATGGAACGTACCGTTCGTGGTGAAGTTGTTGCTTCAACATTTGACGAATCACCTGCACGTCACGTTCAAGTCGCTGAAATGGTGATTGAAAAAGCGAAACGTTTAGTAGAACACAAAAAAGACGTTGTTATTTTGCTTGACTCAATTACACGTTTAGCACGTGCATATAACACGGTTATTCCATCATCAGGTAAAGTTTTAACTGGTGGTGTTGATGCCCACGCTTTAGAACGTCCAAAACGTTTCTTCGGTGCTGCACGTAATATCGAAGAAGGTGGTTCACTTACGATCATTTCTACTGCTTTGATTGAAACTGGCAGTAAAATGGATGAAGTCATCTACGAAGAATTCAAAGGTACAGGTAACCAAGAAATTACGCTTGATCGCCGTATTGCTGAGAAACGTGTATTCCCTGCGATGAATATCAAGAAATCTGGTACACGTCGTGAAGAACGTCTCATGGATGAAGATAAACTACGTAAGGTTTGGATTTTACGTAAGCTTCTCCATCCTATGGACGAACTTGCTGCGATGGAATTCTTACTTGATCGCATGAAGGAAACCAAGACCAATGATGATTTCTTCGATCAAATGAAACGCAAAGCTGCCAACTAATACGCAAAAGGCCATCATTTATTGATGGCCTTTTATTTGGGTTGACACCATTTACATAAATACACAATACTAACTTTTGAATGTAACTTTTCTTGCAAGTATGTGATTTTTATCATCTTGTATTTTAATTCCCTTTATTTTTTAAGTATTTACTTAGTATTTCTCCAATTCAAAATGCAAAAATGATTGTAATTTTCTGTTAAAAATAGGGTCAAATTTCTCATTTTTTAAGCATTTTTTCATTTCGCCTAGTAGTAATTCAAAATACTCAGTGATAGCATGTCGGCATACCAGTTAGGCTGCTCCATGCGTTATTAACCTTACTAACGTTAGGAATAATAAAAGCACACAACAGACTAACCGGGTTTTTTGTCTCAATTTATTTTAATGAGAGTGATGCCATGTTATTCAAAAAAATTGCTATTGCTGCTGCCGTTGCTACTACTTTAGCTTTCGTTGGTTGTGCTAAAAAAACTGAAGAAGCTGCTGCTGATGCAAACGCTGCTGCATCTGAAGCTGTAGAAGCTGCTTCTGAAGCTGTTGTAGCTGCTGACGCTGCTGCTGTTGAAGCTTCTTCTGAAGTTGCTGCTCAAGCTGACGCTGCTGCTGCTGAAGCTACTGATGCTGCTGCTGAAGCTACTGACGCTGCTGCTGACGCTACTGCTGCTGCTTCTGCTGCTCAATAATCTAAAGTTTAGATTATTCGAAAAAAAGAGAACCTTTGGTTCTCTTTTTTTATGCGCTGAATTTTATGAATACGCATAAAGTTAAGAGCATAAAAAAAACCTGAGCTGAGCTCAGGTTTTTTTTAATGTTATTTGATCAAGCGATTAATCGACTTGCTCTGTCCCTACACGCTGTCTAAACTTTTGACCAGCACGGAAGGTCACTACACGGCGTGCAGAAATAGGAATCTCCTCACCTGTTTTTGGATTACGCCCTGGACGCTGACGCTTGTCACGCAGTTCGAAATTACCAAAACCCGATAATTTGACATGTTCACCTGCAATTAATGCCTGGCTAATTTCATCAAAAAACAACTCAACCATTTGTTTAGCTTCACGACGATTTAAACTCGTCAGCTCACTCAAATGATCAGCCATTTCTGCTTTTGTTAATGCTGTCATGAGGCCCTCAATGTCGCTTGGTAAGTGTTTTCTAACACTTGTAAAATATTATCCATACCAGATTTAATTTCAGCATCCTCAAGCGTGCGACTCGGATGCTGCCATAAAAGTGCAAACGCCAATGAACGTTTACCCTCTTCTACACCTTGACCCGTATACACATCGAATAACCAAGAAGAATCAAGTAACTCTCCTCCAGTTTTTTCGATAAGTTGCTGAATTTCACTAACATTAATCTTATCACTAATTAAAACTGCAATATCACGTCTCACTGAAGGAAATCGTGATAATTCTGTAAAATTAGATACATAAGTTTGCAAAACAGACGATTGATCGAGTTCTGCTACCCATGTCGTTGCGAGATCAAGCTCATCTTCAAGCGATGGATGTAAACGACCAATATAACCAATCGATTGTCCGTCCACTAAAATTTCAGCAGATTGACCTGGATGCAACCATGAACGCTCTGAACGCACATATTCTACTTGAACTCGTCCAGCCGCCAATACAGCCTCAATTTCACCTTTAAAATCGAAGAAATCCATTGGCTGAGGTTTAGCATGCCAAGATTCCTGATTCTTCGCACCTGTTGCCACAATCGCTAGTGTAGGTATTTGCTTAAGATCATGAATACTGGTTGCTTCTTGATAATCAAAACGCAAGCCAAGTTCAAAGAAGCGCACACGACTTTGTTGACGATTAACGTTGTATTGGACACAAGGAATTAAGCTTGAAAGTAAAGTCGAACGCATTACCGCCAAATCACTTGAAATTGGATTTGCCAATGCCAAAGGATTTACACTTGGATTTAACTGTTTTTCAAGTTTTAGATCAGCAAAACTAAAGCTGATTGCCTCTTGATAACCAAGTGCAACCAAAGTTTGACGTAATTGTGCAACTTCAAATTGATCTTGGTATTTTGCAAGTTTCACATCAATCACAGGCAAGCTGATTTGAATGTTGTCATAACCATGAATACGCGCAACCTCTTCAATTAAGTCTTGGTAGATTGCCATATCATAACGATGTGATGGCGGTACGACAGACCATTGACCTTGTGCTTTAATTGTTACCTGACAACCTAGACGTGTTAACGCATCAGTAATAAAGTCAGAGTCAACTTTATAACCAAGAAGTTGATCAACTTGCGCCTGCTCAAGCTCGATTGCTTCGCGTGTTGGCAATACTGTTGGATTTTCTGCTACCGTAATTGGACCAAATTCACCACCTGCAAGCTCAGAAATCAACTGAGATGCACGGTGCATTGCGATCATTGGAAGTTCGAAATCCACTCCACGCTCATAACGCTGAGACGCATCTGTATGTAAACCGAAGCTACGCGCACGACCCGCAATATGAAGTGGCGCAAAGAATGCTGATTCAAGGAAGATTTCAGTCGTTGTGTCTGTCACCGATGAAGACAAGCCACCCATGATGCCCGCAATTGCTAATGCTTTTTCGTCATCTGCAATCACCATCACGTTGTCTTGCATTTCAACTTCTTGCTCATTCAATAGAACAAGTTTTTCACCTGCAGTTGCTTGGCGAACGTGTACCGCACCTTGAACTTTACCACCATCAAATGCGTGAAGCGGTTGACCCAACTCCATTAATACATAGTTGGTAATATCAACCAAGATACTGTGCTGACGGATACCAGAACGAGCCAGTGCACGCTCCATCCATTCAGGAGTTGGCGCTTTGGTGTTGACGTTTTTGATCACACGACCTAAGTAACGTGGGCAACCTTCAGTAGATACAACGACCTTCTTTTCATCAGCAATCGTTGCAGCCACTTCTTTAATTTCAGGCGCAGTCACAGGAAGTTGGTTAATCACACCAATTTCACGTGCAATTCCACGGATACTGAAACAGTCACCACGGTTTGGTGTGATACTAATATCAATCACGTTGTCATCAAGGTCTAGATATTCACGTACGTTTACACCGACTGGCGCGTCTGCAGGAAGCTCGAGTAGACCGTCGATTTTATCTTCTAAATCAATTTCAGATGCACCGCACAGCATACCTTGTGATTCAACACCACGAAGCTTACCTTTTTTGATTTTAAAATCACCTGGCAATACTGCACCGATGGTTGCTACGGGTGCTTTCATTCCTGCACGTACATTAGGTGCACCACAGACGATTTGTAATGGTTCACCCGAACCAATGTTGACAGTCGTTACACGTAAACGATCTGCATCTGGGTGCTGTTCTACCGTAAGTACTTCACCTACAACCACACCTGTAAATGGTTTTGCAGCAGGAGATAAATCATCTACCTCAAGACCCAACATGGTCAGTTGGTCAGATAAAGTATCGCTATCGATGGCTGGGTTAACCCATGTGCGTAGCCAATTTTCGCTAATTTTCATTGATATAAAACCTGTAATTCAAATCTCTAGAATCCTCCCTCTAACCCCCTTTGCTAAGAGAGAACCCCAAATGATTCTGTGGAGTTCCTCTAGTTAGGAGAGGATTTAATAAAAAGTTTTAAGCAAACTGGCGTAAGAAACGCACATCATTTTGGTAGAACATACGCAAGTCGTTTATGCCATAACGAAGCATTGCAAAACGTTCAACACCTAAACCAAATGCAAAGCCTTTGTACTTATCTGGATCAATACCCGCTGAACGAAGAACATTTGGATGTACCATGCCACAACCTAATACTTCTAACCATTTTCCTCGCTCATCCATGATGTCGACTTCAGCACTTGGTTCTGTGAATGGGAAGTAAGATGGGCGGAAACGTACTTTCAAGTCTTTTTCAAAGAACTCATTCAGCAAATTAACCAATAATCCTTTTAACTCAGCAAAGCTCGTATTTTCTGCAACGTACAAACCTTCAATCTGGTGGAACATCGGAGAATGTGTTTGGTCTGAGTCACAGCGATACACACGACCTGGACATACAATACGAATTGGTGGTTGCTGTGTTTCCATCGTACGAATCTGTACACCAGAGGTATGCGTACGAAGCAAATGGTTTACATCGAAGTAAAAGGTATCGTGCATTGCACGCGCAGGGTGATGACCCGGAATATTTAATGCCTCAAAGTTGTGATAGTCATCTTCAACCTCTGGACCAGTCGCAACAGAAAAACCTGCTTTCGTGAAGAATTGACAAATACGCTCTTGTACTTGGGTCACTGGGTGGATACTACCCACCTGTTGACCACGACCAGGCAACGTGATGTCGATCTGTTCACTTGCTAATTTTTGTTCTAGTGCAGCTTTTTGTAATGCAGTTTGACGCTCAGTTAATGCGCCATTAATCGCTTCTCGAACTGAATGAATCTGCGCACCAAAGACCTTACGCTCTTCCGGATCCATTTTACCCAGTGCTTTCGATTGTTCAGCAAGCTGGCTTTTCTTACCCGTAAATTGCACTCGAACCTGATCGAGTGTTGCAAGGTCTTGAGCTGCTGCAATGGCAGCGAGCGCTTCAGTGGTCAGGGCTTCCAGTGACATAGTAACTCTCAAAGCAACAAATATAAAAAATAATATAACTGCGCATTCTAACAGCTTTTATAGCTCCGTATGAAGATCAGCAAGTGTTAAAATTGGATGTGGAATTAAATTGGAAATTACATTTATAAAAAGTTTAAGATATGCGCAATGATCATTGAGAAAATATGTCATGGCATTAGATCAAATTTGGAAACAACAGCTCACACTCGTGACTTATGGCAATGAGTTTTTAAGTCAGGATTTAAGTTTTCAACACTGGAAAAATCATGCGATTTTTAATCAGCACCATTTCCTTTTTCGAGATTTAAATACACAACACTTATTGGCACAACACTTCCAAGTTTGGTTAGAAAGCTTAAAACGTCAGGGTGTCACACGCTTAAGCCTACATAACTCAAGTTTATTAATCGATGAAAAAAATCCCAATCCAAATGTTGAACTTTTACCATATCCCCATTTCATTGTCAGTCATCACCGTAATGTAAAAACAGCATGGATCTGTGGTAAAGAACTTGCCGAATGGTATAGCTCTGAACAAGACTTCGACATACCAAACAATCAAACACTCCCTGCACGAATTGAAACATTTTGGCGTTTTGATCTATCCACCCAGCATATCAAACGTGTTGAGGCAGATCTTCAAGCACCTAATTGGAATGATATTCACGACTACACAGAGAATGAGCTGTTCGATCGCGCATTAGCACAAGGTGTGCAATCCGTTGAGCGTGGCGCAATCTTTTATGGTACTGACGATCAATCGCCCTGCAACATTGGAGTTGCCTTACCATTACTGCCACAAGATTATGCAGCACCTTATGCCAATGAAACCTTAGTCCGCTTCATGCATCTAGAACAACATTTAAATATTCAAAAACGAAAGCTTTTGGAGCAAGATCATCAAGAATCTATTGAGGAAGAAAAACAACTGAAGGTATTTCAACAAAAGTTAGATGACCTGAGTGCAAAATTCATTACTAAAGTAGCAAATCATTATAAAACTGCTCATTTAAAAAGCCCCGAAATTCATTCCCCTTTGGATGAAGCCTCAACACATACTCAACATGGAAAACGATTTTTCAACAATGATTCCAGTTCTCACCAACCCACACCTAAAACAGGTAAATCAAATGTGTTTGCCCTCATTTTAGTCACTGCAATAATCTGTTTCTGCGCTTACTATTTTGGACTGTGATGTTTTAAAAATTCATCTAATTGTTCAGTTTTATGAAAATGTAGCCACTTTATATGATGATATTGAGTGGCATTCATCATCTGCAAATATTTAAATCTATTTTTCCCATGTGTTTGGACTACCCACAATATTAGTGAATCTTTACTTAACAATTTAGCCCAATGTTCTCTATTGTTAGAATTTTTCCATATTTTCTTTTGGCTAATCACACGGTATAGCGACCTCTTAATCACACGATAAAGATTTACGCGTAGTGAAAAATCCAACCAAATCACAGTGTCGATCTCACTTAAGATTAAATTTTGAATCAGGGAATAATTACCATCAATTACGAAGCCCTTATTCATAGACCTAACATGATTTATAAATTTTTCTTGAAATTGTATTGAAGATGACTCAGTCCAGTTATCCAACCAAAAGAGATTATCAAGTTCAATATGATCGACTTGCAGTTGAGCAGCCAACTTACGTGCAAAGGTTGTTTTCCCAGATGCTGCTGTACCGACGACCATAATTTTATTCATACTAATCTCTTGGCTTTATTTGGTCGTAAACAATGAAAATAAAAAAGACCGCTAAAAAGCGGTCTTTTTCTCATCTACGATGATTAAGCAGCTAATGCGCCTTTAGCTTTTTCAGCTAAAGCAGCAAATGCAACTGCGTCATGCATAGCGATGTCAGCAAGTACGCGACGGTCGATGATCACTTGAGCTTTTTTCAAGCCATCGATCATACGGCTGTACGACAAACCATTTTGACGTGCACCAGCATTGATACGCGCAATCCATAAAGCACGGAATTGACGTTTCTTTTGACGACGGTCACGGTAAGCATATTGACCTGCTTTGATTACCGCTTGGAACGCTACGCGGTAAACGCGTGAACGAGCACCATAGTAACCTTTAGCGCGAGCAAGAATTTTTTTGTGACGGCGATGAGCCTGTACACCACGTTTTACACGAGCCATTTATAATCTCCTTAGATGTACGGGCACATACGACGAACTGAAGCAACGTCACTTACGTGAACCATTACACAGCCGCGCAATTGACGAATACGCTTAGCAGATTTTTTGGTCAAAATGTGGCGTTTGAACGCTTGTTTACGCTTAAAACCGTTAGCAGTCGCTTTGAAGCGTTTTGCTGCACCACGGCGAGTTTTCATCTTAGGCATAACAACCTCTTTTGAACACCTGTTCGGCTCGTTTGCACCATTACAATACGACCTGCAGGTAAGGGAGCGAGTATTCTATAGCATCTTTGCGCAAAACAAAAGCACCGTTAATCTTGATTCAGACAAATTAATCTTGATGAGTTTTACTCTACGAAAATTTAAAACAAACCAAGATACACCCAGTAGATAAATAGATATCGACCTGTTTTCGCTATACCCACCACGAAGATAAATTTCCAAAATTTTTCTTTCAAGATTCCTGCAATTAAGGTGATTGGATCACCAATGATAGGGACCCAACTTAAAAGAAGTGACCATGTACCATACTGCTGATAAGCCCGTTGAGCACGAATCATTTGATCTGACTTAAATGGAAACCACTTTTTGGTTTTAAACTGCTCTATTTTTAAGCCCAACCACCAATTAACGCATGAACCCATCACATTCGCTACACTTGCAACAAAAATAAGCATCCACGGCGAAAATTGTTTTAGAGCAAATGACCCCAACAATATTGCTTCGGACTGTAAGGGCAATAAAGTGGCGGCTCCAAAGGCACTTAAGAACAATAAAATCAGATTCATTTACTGGACTTATTCACCGCTAGAAGTTTCTGAGTTTTACGATATTCTTTTATCGACCAAGCAATTGCTAACACTACTATGATGGCACGTAGCACCGTATATTTATTCGTTGTCGCTGGAATCACCTGTTTTAATTGGTCCCTAGAATCTGGTTCGATTGCTGCAATGATATTTTGCACATGAAATATTTCGACGATATAAGAAGCAACACAGAGTAAAATACCAGCAATAATTGCCCAGTATACTTTTGAATTAGATTCAACAATTTTGCTAAAATTTAAAAAAAAATCCTTCATGGCAGTTCTCCATAAAAAAACCACCGAATGGTGGTTTAGATATGTAGAGTTTATCACACTTAAATCCGTGATCTACTTTAGTAGTGCAAGCGCCTTTTGTACCGCTGGTCTCTGTTGGATACGTTGAATATAAGCTTCCACTTCAGGAAACTCTGCTAAATGAATACTTTGCCACTCGTGCCGCATCAACCAAGGGAAAATTGCCATATCCGCGATAGAGTACTCACCTGCCACATAGTCTTGCCCAACTAACTGCTTATTGAGCACTCCATATAATCTTTTGGTTTCTGTAATGTAGCGCTCGATCGCATAAGGGATTTTCTCTTTAGCAAATTTAGCGAAATGATGATTTTGACCTAACATCGGTCCTAGACCACCCATTTGCCACATCAACCACTGTTCGACCTGAATCCTTGCGATTTCGTGCTGAGGATAGAATTGTCCCGTTTTACGTCCTAAATATTGCAGTATTGCACCAGACTCGAAAATCGAAATCGATTGATTATTCGGTCCATTTTGATCAACTATCGCAGGAATTTTATTATTAGGAGAGATCGCAAGAAAGTCAGTTTGGAACTGATCATTTTCTAATATATTGATTGGATAGATTTGATAATCTAAAGCCATTTCTTCGAGTGCAATTGTTATTTTTAATCCGTTGGGTGTT
This sequence comes from Acinetobacter sp. 25-47-130, assembly GCF_056779705.1. Taxonomy (NCBI): domain Bacteria; kingdom Pseudomonadati; phylum Pseudomonadota; class Gammaproteobacteria; order Moraxellales; family Moraxellaceae; genus Acinetobacter; species Acinetobacter sp. 25-47-130. Next base: position 32,111 of record NZ_JBWYII010000004.1, read on the forward strand.
CCCCAGTAATATAAATCGATCATTACAGTTCAGGCTCCATATGCCCTTTGTTGATTGATTTATCCACCATAAATCATTTCAAACCAAACAACAAGGATAGAAATTTTTTATTTATAAGTTATAAAAAATCAATTATTTATAAAATATTTTAAAAATTTTTTGAATTTATTATTGAAAAATTTCGGTCTGAACCTATATAAAAAATTGCCAGATTTATGATGATCATCTGGTTCTGTTGATGATAGTCATGACAGAACAACATTCTTATTTTTATGACTTTGCTGACCTCAGGAGGTTTTAATCATGAGTAACTTAAATCTTCATCCATTGTTTCGTCGTAGCATTGGTTTTGATCGTTTAAACGATTTTATTGATTATGCAATGCAAAGTGATGCTCCAAACTACCCACCTTATAACATTGAAAAAAAAGGTGAGAATAAATATCGCATCGTGGTCGCTACTGCAGGATTTAGTCAAGATGAGTTAAATATCAGTCTTGAAAATCAGCTTCTCTCGATAACAGGAAAACCAGAAGCTATTCAATCTGAACAAACCGAATATCTTCATAAAGGAATTGCGCGTCGTTCATTTAAATTATCGCTTCGCTTAGATGAACACATTGAAGTTCAACAAGCAGATTATGAAAATGGCTTATTAGTGATCGACTTAGAGCGTATCATTCCAGAAGAGAAATTACCTCGACAAATTCCAATTGGCAAAAAACTTCTGTTAGAAAATACAGAGTCTACTGAAAAAACAGTTCATGTTGAATAAAACATCGAACTTGATGAGTCACAAAAAAGCCGATGCAAAAGTATCGGCTTTTTTTTATAGATCAAATCTACAGGTGCTTTGAGCAACGAATTTCCTGATGTGCTGATGTGCAATATAAAAAATCCTTTTTGGGTCATCTTTCAAGACAGTAAACACTCTAAATCTATTCAGTTTTACCATCCATCTAGAATTTTCTATGCATAAGTACGAGTTTACCTGTCGAAATAATTACATTTTCTACTCAAGCCACAAAATGATTCGAGAAGTTTAAAATATACGTTTATTAGACTTCACTAAAGTACTGCCTGATGGAAATATTCAACTGATGATTTATACCCCAACTACAGTCGTTCCTCTCTTTACTAACTCAGGATGTACCTATATTCCTTCAATCAACATATAAAAAAGCCCTGCATGTGCAGGGCTTTTTCTCTAAATCGGTTTTACTTTTTCTTTTTAGGACCAAGTAACATACCCATTTGACGGCCTTCCATTTTTGGTGCTTGTTCCACTACACCGATTTCAGCCACATCAGCTTCAATCTTTTGTAATTGAGCAAGACCCAATTGTTGGTGAGCCATCTCACGACCACGGAAACGTAGAGTAATTTTAACTTTGTTGCCTTCTTCAAGGAATTTCAGAATAGCACGCAACTTAACATTGTAATCACCAACGTCTGTACCAGGACGCAACTTGATCTCTTTAACCTGAACTTGATGCTGCTTTTTCTTAGCATCTTTTTGCTTTTGCTTCAGATCAAATAAATGCTTGTTGTAATCCATGATTTTACAAACAGGCGGCTCTGCATTCGCAACGATCTCAACGAGGTCAAGATCAACTTCTTCTGCAGCACGCAACGCTTCAGCAAGTGAAACGATGCCTTTTTGTTCTCCGTCAGCGCCAACGAGACGTACTTCTTTCGCACGAATCTCATCATTTAATGCAGGACGATTGCTTTTAGCACCTTGTTGTTGGTTACGGTCAGGCTGTTTAATCTTTCTTACTCCACAATATACCGGCCGCGTTCGGCTACGGCTACTTTCACTAAGTCAACGAATGCATCGATAGACATAGTACCTAAATTTGTTCCAGAGCGGGTACGTACATTCACTGTACCTTCCTCTACTTCTCGATCCCCAAGCACCAATAGGTATGGAATACGCTCTAAAGTACGCTCACGAATCTTAAAGCCGATTTTCTCATTTCTCAAGTCTGAAATCGCTCGAATGCCATTTTCTTGCAATTTAGCGACGACTGACTGACAAGCATCTGCTTGAGAATCGGTAATATTCATCACACATGCTTGAATTGGTGCCAACCATGGTGGCATAAATCCAGCGTAGTGTTCAATAAGTATACCAATAAAACGTTCAAAACTGCCAAGAATTGCACGATGAAGCATCACAGGATGATCACGATCGTTGTCTTCAGTGACATAAGATGCATCTAAACGTAATGGCAAGTTAAAATCGCATTGGATTGTACCGCACTGCCAGATACGACCTAAACAATCTTTCAAAGAAAATTCAATTTTAGGACCGTAGAACGCACCCTCACCAGGTTGTAAATCCCAAGCGAGACCCGCTGCATCCAGTGCGTCAGCTAAAGATTTTTCAGCAACATCCCAAAGCTTATCATCCCCTACACGCTTTTCTGGACGTGTTGAGAGTTTCATTTGCACTTCTTCAAAACCGAAATCTTTATAAACATCTAAAGTCAGTTTAATAAAGTCAGCAACTTCTTGACCAATTTGCTCAGTTGTACAAAAAATGTGTGCATCATCTTGGGTGAAACCACGAACACGCATAATCCCGTGTAATGAACCCGATGGTTCGTTACGGTGACATGAACCAAATTCAGCAAGACGAATTGGTAAATCACGGTAAGATTTTAAACCTTGGTTAAACACTTGAACATGACATGGGCAGTTCATTGGTTTAACGGCATAGTTACGGTTTTCAGAATGTGTAGTAAACATGTTTTCTGCATAGTTTGCAGCATGTCCTGATTTTTCCCAAAGACTAAAATCGACCACCTGAGGTGTGCGAATCTCTTGATAACCATTGTCCTGCTGAACTTTACGCATGTATTGTTCTAAAACTTGATAGATCGTCCAACCATTTGGATGCCAGAACACCATGCCTGGTGCTTCTTCTTGCATGTGGAACAGATCAAGCGCTTTACCAATTTTACGGTGGTCACGCTTTTCAGCTTCTTCAATACGTTTGATATAAGCAGCCAACTGCTTCTTATCCGCCCAAGCCGTACCATAAATACGTTGAAGTTGTTCGTTTTTCGCATCACCACGCCAGTAAGCACCTGACATCTTCGTCAATTTAAATGACTTTAAGAATTTAGTGTTTGGTACGTGTGGACCACGACACATATCCACATATTCTTGATGATAATAAAGACCCATTTGAGTCTCATCTGGCATATCTTCGATGAGGCGTAATTTATAATCTTCACCACGCTCAGTGAATACTTTGATCACTTCATCACGAGGTGTCATCTTTTTAATGACATCATAATCTTGATCGATGAGCTTTTTCATACGCTCTTCGATGGCAGCCATATCATCTGGTGTAAATGGTTTTTCACTGTAGATATCGTAATAGAAACCATCTTCAATGACAGGTCCAATCACCATCTTTGCTTCGGGGAAAAGCTGCTTCACTGCGTGACCAACTAAATGGGCACAAGAGTGACGAATAATTTCAACACCTTCATCATCTTTAGGCGTAATGATCTGCAACGTGGCATCATCAGTGATTAAGTCACATGCATCAACTAGATGGCCGTTTACACGACCTGCAACCGTATTTTTTGCAAGACCTGGACCGATGCTTTGAGCAACTTCCATGACAGAGACAGCTTGATCAAATTGTTTTTGATCGCCGTTTGGCAAAGTAATAATTGGCATAAAAAATCCTTAAGGAGTGATGCCCCGTACAATGGAGCATGTCACCGCGAGATTATGATCGAGGCGAACCTCAAAAGATAAAAACGGTGGATAAATAAAATCGCTAGAGATTTTACACGTGTCACGTTGTTTAATAAACCGTTAATCGAGCATTAGGCGATAGCAGTTTTAATTGTGACAAAAATAGTTAAAATATATTCCCAATCTAATATTTAAACCAATATTATCCCAATTATAGAAAAATAATCTTTTATACTTTCTATTAGATGATCAACATACTTTTAAACAAATAAATATAACCCACTGAAATCATTAGGCAGGTCATATGAAATCTCACCCACTAATTGCTTGGTCTACACTCCAGCCGCTTAAACCCGCATATGCTTTAGCAGCCAATGTGGATCTTGTTGTTCTTCGTCTTGAAGATCATGATGAAGAAAAAGTCGTAGTCATGTATGGTCGTTGTCAGCATCGCGGAGCACTCATGTCCGATGCCCATATTCAAGGCGACAAAATTGTATGTGGCCTTCACGGCTCTCATTACATCTATAAAACTGGCATTAACCCGAGATATCTCAATAAAAATCTGCAAAAATTTAAAGCTTGGATTCATGATGATCATGTCTATGTTGACTTAGAAGAAATCGAAGCTTGGGAAAAAAGAAATCCACAGCAATTCAACCGTAATCGTTATCAAGGACTCTACGCAGATTCTCAGCCTGCTCCTGAAGAGCCACACAATAGATTCATCTTAGAATTAGCTCGAAATGGTCTAAAAAATTTCGGTCATCATGGTCCTACCGCAGCCATGGGTGTGCCTTTTGACAAACTTCCAAAATGGGAAGATATTCAACTGGTCACAGCTCAACTTTGGAAAGTTCCTCTACTGGATGATGCCCCCGTTGCAAGCGAAGTGATTATTGGACCAAATGCAAAAAAACCATTGAGACTCAATATTCCATTATTTGTTTCCGACATGAGTTTTGGAGCTTTATCTCAAGAAGCAAAAACTGCACTGGCAATGGGTGCGGAAATGGCAGGTACTGGCATCTGTTCTGGTGAAGGTGGAATGTTAGATGATGAACAAGCCTCGAATTCACGATATTTTTACGAGTTGGCCTCTGGTCGTTTTGGCTATGACATTGAAAAAGTAAAAAAATGCCAAGCTTTTCACTTTAAAAGTGGACAGGCAGCAAAAACAGGAACAGGCGGACATCTACCCGGGCATAAAGTGGTCGGAAAAATTGCAGAAGTACGTGGTTTAGAAGAAGGACAATCTGCGATTTCTCCCGCAACCTTTCCGGATTGGACTGAACTTTCACAGTACAAGGAGTTTGCAAACTATATACGCGAGCAGACAGGTGGCATTCCGATTGGCTTTAAACTGTCTGCACAGCATATCGAAAAAGACATTGATGCTGCGATTGCGATAGGTGTGGACTACATTATTTTAGATGGTCGTGGTGGTGGTACAGGTGCAGCACCAACATTATTCCGTGACAATATTTCAGTGCCGACCATTCCTGCTTTAGCACGGGCACGTCGTCATTTAGATCGTTTAGGACGTCGTGACATTAGTTTGGTCATTACAGGTGGCTTACGTGTCCCCGCTGATTTTATTAAAGCCTTAGCGCTGGGTGCAGATGCCATTGCCGTGTCTAACTCTGCCATGCAGGCAATTGGTTGTTTGGGAATGCGCGCGTGTAATACAAATGAATGCTCTGTCGGTATTGCAACACAAAAAGATCATTTGCGTCGAAGACTCGAAATAGAAAAATCAGCACAGCAACTCGCCAACTTCTTCAATGCTTCAGTCGAGTTGATGCAAGTAATGGCGCGTGCTTGTGGGCATGACCATTTAAGTAAATTTAATTTGGATGACTTAACCACTTGGAAAAAAGAAATCAGTGAATTAACGGGCATCCATTACGGCGGCGTCCAATAAATTTCAAACCAATGCTAAAAAGGGATGATTAACTTCATCCCTTTTTTTCTTTTAATCACTACTCTCTAAAATTTTCCCAAGGTTCAAATCTACTCGTTTCCAAATCAGATGAATTCCACTCATTTTCTTTTCGATAAAGGTACGTGCGATTGAACTGCGGGATGACCACCTCACTCTGGCTCGGTCGAATAAATACATAGTCATCAGGATGGATATCAATTTTACGATCGACACAAATCATTTCCTGGTTGGTGCTTCGTCCATACAATAAATGAGGATGAGATTTTGCTGGATAAACATATTGACCCATCCAATAGCCACCGTAGATAAAAACCGCTTGATGCTTCTGAAAGAATTTTATTTTTTTAAATGAAGGTATCCCTGGCAATGAGACTTGGTCTAAAACTTTCAGTACGGGACTCGCAATATATAAAGCGGGTTTAAGCAAAGAAAGATGTTCAGAATCAAAATCGCTGGGCTTTAGCAACATTGAGCCAAATGACAGATCATTACACACACTATGTTTCACGTGAAAACTAAAGGTTGGACTTCCTCCTCCGTTAAAACACAGCTGAGCATGATTTAAATCTGGGAATTGGTGTTTTAAGATGTGCTGATAATTTTGATAAATATGTTGAGACTCAGCATAAGCTGTTTCTGGACGCTTCACCATCTTAGGTAGTTTAGTAACATGCGCATCGTAGCCCATTAAACCACTCAAATTTAGCGTTTTTTGATGCTGCTGAATATAATTGAGCATTTGTATAAATTCAGCAGAATTTTGAACGCCTCCACGATGTAATCCCACATCAATTTCAAGATTGATATTGAAGCTAAATCCCAGTTGATCAGCCAAGGCATGATATTGTTGCAAACGAGCAAAGGAATCAATTAACCAATGTATCTTGCATTTGATTGGCGTGTGATGGTTTTGATAAAACCTTTCTACTGCACGAATTGGCATCGGCTTGCCAAAGAGTAAATCAGCTTGATCAAAATGATTGAACATCAATTGTAAGTGATCAATATGAAATACCATAAAGTGTTGGGTGTCTAAATCGAAACTTAGCTTTTTTAACAAAGGCAAACAAGCCAAAGATTTAACGACTAACCGCGGTTTTAAGTGCTTTGCCGAAGCTAGCTGCTGTTTTACATAAGCAATATTAAAGTTTAATGCATCGTCATCGATCAAGAGCATAGGTTGACCTAAACCATGTGCCCGCAAATCATCATTCATTTGATTAAAAAAACTATTCATCTCTCATCCTTGTTGCCCAAGTAATAGTTTTTCAAGATAGGGATTGAGAAACTTTCGATGGGGATCGAGCGCTTCTCTGATTTGCATAAATTCATTCCATTTCGGATAAAGAGCTCGCATCTCTTGGTGAGACAGTTGATGCATCTTAGCCCAGTGTGGACGGCCTCGATATTTTTGAAAAATCGGCTCAATAAGATCAAATACTTTTTGAGGTGACTGCTTATAATATTGATGGATTGAAATCGAAATACTGTCTTGCTGATAGAAAGGACTTAGCCAAATATCGTCCCCTTTGACCACGCGGAATTCGATAGGGAAAAAAGAATTTATTTGATATTTTCTAAACGTTGCAATCACTTCTTTGATGCATTGAATACCATTCTCAATTGGAATTTGATATTCCATTTCATTGAATTTGGTATTCCGAGGTGTTGCAAAAATATCACCCGACCAATCAATGAATTCTGTTGGCTTCACAAAAACACCGACTAATTTTTGAAGATATTTCGTCAAAAAAGGGGCTTTTTTAGAAATTTCACAACACCATGTTAAAAGTTGATCCTCAGATGGCCAAGAAGTTTCTCTTGGCTTCACCTCACCCTCTGTAACATCAAGTGTTTTAAAAATTAACTGATCTGTAAAAGGGAAAATAAAATACTCCAAATGCCGATGTTGGTGCATCAATTGGAGAAATTGATCAAGGCTTTCTTCTACAGGGGCTAAATGAATTTTCTCTTTCAATTTATATCTAGGGCGGTTTTGCATGGTTATTTTCGTTAATATCCCGAGCGATCCCAACGATACTCTACCTGCCTGAAAAATTTCAGGGTTCTCCGTCTTTGAGCATTGGATTAAATCCCCATTTGCCTGTAATAGCTCAAAATCTTCTACATAGCCTGAAATAGAATATAGCGCTGCACCTGTCCCGTGTGTTCCTGTAGATACAGCACCAGCTAAACTTTGTTGATCAATATCACCCTGATTCATAAGCGACTGCTCATAAGGCGCAAGATGCTGGCCTAAATTGAATAGTCGAGTACCTGCCCATAACGTCGCTTGGCATTTAGCCTGATCAGCATTTAAGACACTTGAAAATCGGTCTAAAGAAATAATAGACGCATCCGTTTTTACCAACGGAGTAAATGAGTGCCCTGCACCAACCACACGAACTTTAGGATGTTGAATCACAATATCCTGTAATTCATGTAATTGGTCTGGATATAAGATATGTTGCGGGTTTGAGTGGCAATATCCCGACCAGTTAGACCAATAATGATGTGTCAGATTACTCATGTTGCCAACTCCTTTTGTGCAACGGCGGTTTGAACATTTCCCCGATTGGTTCTTTTGTCTAATTCTTTTTGAGGTACTGCTTTAGGTACGCAATTTGATAATTGACGTTGTTCAGGTGGCAAACAAATCTGTTTAGCCAAATGTTTAAAATAGGTTTGAAAAGCTGCCAAAGTCCATTGACCAAATAAAGTGTGTCCACCTTCATAGGCTTGTTCTTGATATTCTTCGAATGTCGTGACATAGCCCATATAGTCATTACAATAAGATGCAAACCAAATTTTTGCGTTAGGAAATGTCGGTAATACACTTTTCTGAATGGTATTTAATACGCGCTTACCTGAAGTTGTTGTAAACTCTCCGGGAACACATACCAAAAAAAGTTGACCGATTCGAATGAGCTGAATTGGCACAATATGTGGCACTAAATCGCTTTCTTGAATTGCGCCGGCGTGAACTTGAGCATTCATTTCAGCAATGAGTGGATCTAAAACACCAGGAAGTGAACCTAATTTTTTTCCTAATATCCGATGCTGACCCGATTCAAAAATAATATTTTTGGGTCCTTGAGCATGATAAAGCTTCTGATAATAAGCACTTTCCACTGGATCTTTTGAATTCAATTTACTTCGTTTGAATTGTTTTGAAAGTAAATTCATAGCCATGATCAATGGCTTTGCAGCACCCACACCATCGACTGGTGTGCCCGCAATAAATGCTGTCCCATGACAAGCTTGGCTTGTTATCGCATTGCTATATCCACCTGAAAACTCTGGATCAGCCACAGTATTTGCCATATCCACATACTCGAGTACTGCATCCAAATCTTGATATTGGATGTTTTGATTCTGTTTCTGAAGTAAAGCGGCTAAAGCATACTCACTCTGTATACGACCATTGTTTCTCGCATAGATGTATTCTGCTTCTCCTTTTATCTTTTTTCTGATCTTAGTCTGATTCTTTCCATGGAAGTGTGGTGACACATCGCCTGCTGTTGCTTGCGCAAATATACAAACTGGTCCATCCACCCCAGCAGCACTTAAGGTCTCTTCCGAAAGTGTTGCGGCATAGCCTTTATTATCACCATCATGAGCGTCTAATTGATTGCCCAAACATGTCGCATGCACACCAAACAGTGACAACAGAGAATGAAGCTTTTCCCCACGATAAAAGCCAAGGACTTGCATTTGTCGATTGATTGCTTTGTAAGTTTCAGATTCATCGACGAATGCAGTATCGAGATTTCGATTATACGCTTTTATCGAGCGATTCCATGCCACAGGGACTTGCTCAGGAATGTCAATTGTCGCTAATCGAATCTCTGTAAAATCGCGATTGGATAATGCCTGTTGAATACTGGATTGCACAGCATCCACAACTGCATCAAGGTGCTCAGGCACAAATCCTGGTGTCGGCATATTATAAAGAGCTTCATAACCACAACCGCCTGGACCTGAATGGGTATGCGTTGCCATTAGAACCAAACGATGCGGATCGAAACAATCCCTCAACGTTTCATTCAAGCGTTGGATTACATTGATTCGAATTGCTGAAGTAATACAGCCAAAATCTAGACAACATAATATCAATGGGGCATCTTGATCTTTTTGAATGGTCACTGTTCTCGCATACAGCGCAGTTCTTTTTTTATAGGCACGGTGATGCCACATCCCATAGCCAAACATGGCATAGCCTTTGGGTTCGATGTTAATTTCATCTTTCCCCCACCCAACAATATACATATGCAAAATCCTTTTGCTTTTATTATTCGATTTTGAAACTTAAAATCTGTTTAAAATTTACCCTATTTCTCGATCAATTACATTATTCAGCACAAATAAATATCACCAACTTCACGAATAAATCGCAATAAAATGAAGTTAAAAAATATGAAATTTCGCCTAATTGACAAAATGTCACGTTTGCTCGACTAAAGGATAAATGTATTCCGTTTATTTTTTGCTTATCTTTTACTCAGGATTATAAAAATGAAGATGGATACTAAAATGAATTTAAGTCCGTATGACGAACTACCTAGAACGCCAGCAAATTTTGTTGCCCTTTCTCCACTCAGATATTTAGAGCGTGCGGCCTATATCTACCCTCAGCAAGATGCAATTATTCATGGTACACGCCGGATTAGCTGGAAAGAAAAGTACCAACGTTGCCGTCAATTTGCCGATCAGCTGCAAAAGCTTGGTATTCAAAAAAATGATACTGTGTCGGTATTACTTCCAAATATTCCAGCCATGATCGAAGCGCATTTTGCAGTGCCTATGGCAGGCGCTGTACTCAATACATTAAATACGCGCCTAGATGCAAAAACACTCGCATTTATGCTTGAACATGCTGAATCAAAAGTACTTTTAGTTGACCCTGAATTCTCAGAATTAGCACAGGAAGCTTTAGCACAAGTTCCTCAAGATATTTATGTTATCGATGTTGCAGATACTGAATATGAATTCAATGAACAAGCGCCCCGTATTGGAAAAATTGAGTATGAATCTTGGCTTTCACAAGGTAATCCTGAGTTTGAGTGGCAATTACCACAGGATGAATGGGATGCCATCAGCTTAAACTACACCTCAGGCACAACTGGGAATCCAAAAGGTGTGGTCTATCATCATCGTGGGGCTTATATTAATGCAGCAAGTAATATCATTGCTTGTGGTATGACACCCCGTGCCACCTATTTATGGACTTTGCCTCTGTTCCATTGTAATGGATGGTGTTTCGCTTGGACCATGGCCGCCAACGGTGGCACAAATGTTTGTCTTCGAAAAGTTGATCCAGCACAGATCTATCAATTGATCGCGGATCATCAAGTCGATTACTTCTGCGGTGCACCAATTGTATTGTCCATGTTGATCAACACACCAAAAGAGCAACAACGCGAAATTAATCATCGAGTTGAAGTGATGGTTGCTGGTGCAGCGCCACCAGCTGCCATTATTGAAGGTATGCGAAATCTAGGAATCAATGTTACCCACGTCTATGGTCTCACTGAAACCTATGGACCATCAGCGCTATGTGCTTCGCAAGCAGGCTGGAGTGATTTAAGCATCCAAGAACAAGCTCAACTACATTCACGCCAAGGTGTACCTTATCCACTTCAAGATGGGATGAAAGTATTGGATCCTGAAACGATGCTGCCTGTACCGAACGATGGTCAGACCATGGGGGAAATTATGTTCCGTGGCAACATTGTCATGAAAGGTTACTTGAAGAATCCTGAAGCCACCGCTGAAGCATTTGCTGGTGGATGGTTCCATACTGGCGATCTTGCCGTATGCCAGCCTGATGGTTATGCCAAAATCACAGATCGCTCGAAAGATGTGATTATTTCTGGTGGTGAAAATATTTCTTCACTTGAAGTGGAAGAAGTACTTTATCAACACCCTGCCGTGCTGACAGCTGCAGTTGTTGCAAAACCTGATCCACGTTGGCAAGAAGTTCCATGCGCATTTATTGAATTGAAGCAAGGGCAACAAGCTACACCTGAAGAAATCATTGAATACTGCAAACAACATCTTGCTCGATTCAAGGTACCTAAAGACGTAGTGATTACTGAAATCCCTAAAACTTCAACAGGTAAACTGCAAAAGTTTGTGTTGCGAGATTGGGCAAAAGATCGTGCTGCACTCTAAATATTAAGCATCTAAGAAATAAAAAAGGTCTGAAACATCAGACCTTTTTTTTGACCATTAACGATCAGAGATAAGTGCAACTTGCTGAACGTAATTCAGCAAATTTAACTTAGATTGTGCAACAGCATCCTCACCTAAGTTTTTTTGAATATCACGTTCAATACGAAGTAAATGCTGACGTATTGCATGATGCTCTGCAGCATTGTAAGTCTTCATAAATTCTTTAATAACAGGCTCACCTTGTGCAATCATACGATCGACCCAGCGGTGCAATTGTGCTGTCTTTTTCGCCCCTTGTTGAGGTGTCAAATAAGATAAGATCATGCTCTCGTCTTCATTGCGTAATAATTTACCAATACGCAAAAATTGACGACGACGAGCCTCACCTGATGTTATCAATTGAACATCCAATAAAGCTTCAATTAAGCGCTCTTCCACAGGAAGGCTTTCAATCTTTTTTTTGGGTAACTCAGCAAGTTGAGCCCCTAAAGCAGCCATACGTTGTACAGCTTTCTTTTGTTCAGTTTTACTTGCACGTCCTTCTAAAGACTCAAAATCATCTTCAGTAAAACGTTGCGATCGACGTGCCACGATTATTCAGCCTCGTAAAATTTTGCTGCGAATAATGCTTGAACTTCGGACAAAGCTTTCTCTTCATCTGCCCCTTCAATCACTAGTCTTAATGTAGTTCCTTTGCCTGCACCGAGCATGAGCAAAGACATAATATTTTTGGCATCGACTAATTTATCGCCCTTACCAATTTTAATCGAACTTCGAAATTTGGTAGTGACCTCAATGAGCTTGCCTGACGCACGCGCATGTAATCCTAATTTGTTAATTACGTCAACAGTTGTGTCAATCATGACCAGTGCTTCATTTCTCTATGCAAGACCTGAATAGACCATTGTGCCTCAAGCGCCTTTTTGAGTCTATCCACAATAAATACAGAGCGGTGCTGACCACCTGTACATCCAATCGAAACCGTAATGTAATGGCGATGCCCTTCTGCAAAGGCAGGCAACCACTTCTCTAAAAATTGCTTTAAATCCTCAAACATCATATTCACTTGGTCAAATGATGTCAGGAATTTTTCAATGGGCTCATCTAAACCCGAATATTTTCTAAGCTCTAAATCCCAATGTGGATTGGGTAAATGCCGCACATCAAAAATAAAATCAGCATCCAACGGAATACCATGCTTATATCCAAAAGACTGTAAAATAACAATTAAGTTATCTACCTGCCCTAAGCGGGATAATAATGTATCTTTAAGATCATGGACACTTTTATCTGATGTATCAATCTGTACAGTTGCTCTTAATTGAATCGGCAACAGTAATTGTTTCTCTTCCTGAATGCACTCATTCAGACTTTTAAAACGATTCGCCAGTGGATGAGGTCGACGCGAGGCACTAAAACGAGCAATTAACTCTTGATCTTTAGTGGTGAGATAAATCACCTCAACCTCACCATGTTTTTCCAGTTGCTGATAAACTTGCTCAAATTCTTGCAAATCAGCGCGTGTACTCCGAACATCAACCCCTAAAGCCAATTGTTCTAAATTATTTTCTTGATCTAACTTTCCAACGATCTCAGGAAGTAATGCTAGCGGCAAATTATCGATACAGTAATAACCTAAATCTTCGAGAACCTGCAATGCAGATGACTTCCCTGAACCGGATTGTCCTGTAACAATAAGAATTCGCTTCATGCACCACACCTGACGATCATCATCGAGTTTAATCCTGTTTTAATGACTGATTTGTAAATTGTCGATCAAGCGTGTCGAACCAATTTTCGCAGCAACAAATAACACAATATCTTGGTCAAATTGCTCTACTGCCTGCAACATTGGATTACGTGCTTCAACATAATCCACGACAAAGCCAGCATCACTTAAAGTTGATTTTATCTCAGCAAGAACCTCTGTAAGCGCTTGACCTTGTTTTAAATTTGTTTCAGCAGTTTTTAAAGATTGATAAATGACTGGTGCAATTTGACGATGTTCAGCTGAAAGATAACCATTACGTGAACTTAATGCCAAACCATCTTCAGCACGTGCAATTGGCACACCAATAATTTCAATCGGCATGTTCAAGTCACGTACCATTGTCTTAATCACAGCCAACTGCTGGTAGTCTTTTTGACCAAAAAATGCAAAATGTGGTTGTACGATATTAAATAACTTCGTTACCACTACCGCAACACCATCAAAGTGCCCCGGACGTTGAGCACCACATAAATCATTGGTAATTTGACCGACACTAATGTTTGTTAAGCGAGGTTGACTGCCATACATTTGCTCAACTGAAGGTGCAAAAATAATGTCACAACCCTCTTCAGCCAACAACTGACTGTCTTGATCAAGTGTGCGTGGGTAACTGTCATAATCTTCATTTGGGCCAAATTGAATCGGATTCACAAAAATACTGACCACAACCACATCACATAATTTACGTGCTTCACGTACTAAATTTAAGTGACCTTGATGTAGATTCCCCATGGTCGGGACAAAACCAATAGTCTTTCGTGCTTGACGAGCAGCATGAAGTGATGCGGTTAAACCATGGATTGTTGTTTCAGTTTTCATGATTAAAGCTCAACTTGGAACGTATGTTCTTTAGCAGGGAAAGATTGATCTAGTACAGCAACATGATACGATTTGATTGCATCAAGAATGGCCGTTTCACCAGACTGTTCTTTCATAAAATTACGTACAAAACGTGCAACACGACCGAAGTTTAATCCCAGCATATCTTGAACAACCAGAACTTGACCATCGGTTTGTGCTCCAGCACCAATACCAATCACAGGTACATGCGGAAATAGTTCTGTAATTTCTTGACCCAATTGTGCAGGTACACACTCTAGCAATAACACTGCAGCCCCAGCCTCAACAACGGCTTTACAATCAGCAATCAGCTGATCCGCAGCTTCACGCGTTTTGGCTTGTAATTTATAGCCACCAAATACATGAACGGATTGTGGCGTTAGTCCAAGATGGACACACACTGGAATACCATTGCGAGTCAATACTTCTACCGTTTCAGCAAGCCAAGCACCACCTTCAAGCTTGACCATTTGTGCGCCAGCTTGCATCACTTTTTTCGAGTTTACTAGTGCATCATTGAGTGTGGCATAACTCATAAAAGGCAGATCAGTTAAGATGAAAGCATGGTTATTTCCACGACGTACAACTGAGGTGTGATAGACCATATCTTCCACATTCACAGGCAACGTTGAATCATGGCCTTGAATAGTCATCCCAAGCGAATCACCAATTAAAATGGTATCTATTTCAGCAATTTCCATTGCCTTCGCCATACTGGCGTCATAACAAGTCAGACATGAAAATTTTCGACCTTGCTGTTTGAATTGTCTTAAATCGCTCAGACTGATCATAAGATGTCCTCTAACACAGTTCCTTAGAACATTTTAAAGTTTAAATATTGATCCAAGATGAATCTGCTAAAACATCCAATTGGCTGTGTTTTGCAATATTCGTTTCTCGAATTTTCTGTCCATGAATTTCTAATTCGACATCCAGATCTAATAACGGCAGTATGACAAAATCTCGCTCAAATATCCCGATATGCGGAACAGTTAAGCGATCATTTTGAATCGTTTGATCACCATATAACAATAGATCTAAATCGAGTGTGCGTTCACCCCAACGACGTAAACGCACCCGCCCTGCTTCATTTTCTATTTTTTGTAATTCATCTAATAATTCAAGCGCCGTTAGACTCGTATCTAAACGAACGACCGCATTGTGGTAATGTGGTTGGTCTTGAGGACCCATAGGTGGACTATGATAAAGCCTTGATGCTTTCACCACACCCAGCATTGCCAGTTTCGTATAGGCTTCTGCCATCAACTGCTGAGAATCACCTAAATTACTTCCCAGTCCAATATATGTTCGTACTGTCATTGGATAGGACCAAACACCACTGTATTTAAATCGCGTTTGACACGTTTACGCTTCAAAATAGGATGATCAGCTGCAATACCATTATCCAAAGCGATACTCGCATTTTGCTCTGTTCTTCGCTCATTCGCTGAAGCGGCCTTACGACTGCGGCGGCTACGTGACTCCGTTTCTTTAACTAGCGGTTCAATCTGCTGAGGCTTTGTTTCCGCAACATCTTCGGTCACGGCAACTTTACGTCGTGATTTAGTCCGTTGACGATTGTACTGCGCAATCACACGCTCTTTTTCGTCCAAAGACATCAACTGATAAGCATCCCACCATTGACCCATGCCATTGGTCGTCTGATCTCCAGACTTTTCACGCAGCAACATAAAGTCAAAACCTGCTCTAAAACGAGCATGACCTGAGAGTGCTTCAATTTGCTGAGGTTTTGGGTTCAACAAACGAGTTTGCATTTCCCAAACTTCACGAATAAATGTTTCTGCAAAACGCGGGATAATCGTGCGTGTCGCTTGGCGCTTCAGCACATCTAAGCCAGCTTGAGCACGTGCTTCAGCTGCCACAACACCTTTGTGCATATAAAAATCACAACGCTCAAGGAATGGTTTCCACAACAATACCGCATAGAAAAATGCAGGGTTGATCGTTTTACCAATTTGAATTCGCTGATCTGTATTTTTCGCTGCACGTTCAATAAATGCATCAATATGAGGAGGGATATCTGCAAATAATTGTTTCCAGATTCCAAACTCAATCAACATTGGGAGCACACGATTCAAATGCCCCATTGTGAATAACTTTTGAGATTCATCATATAAACGATGTGGTGATACATCACGTAAAAGCAAGGTTGCTTCAGGTGTAAATACGTCTAAAATTGCAGGATCAATTTTAAAGTTAAGTTTCGCAGCAAATCTTAGTGTTCGTAACATACGAACTGGATCTTCTTCAAAACGTAACTTTGGATCACCCAATAAACGCAATGTTTTTGTTTTTATATCATCAATAGCGTTACAGAAATCAAGAACGATACCCTTACGCGGTTGGTAATACATCGCATTGATTGAGAAATCTCGACGAGCAAAATCTTCTTCAATTGAGCCCCAATTATTATCTCTTAGAATCATCCCTGCAGCAGAAGTCACTGCTTTTTTAGGAGGAGCTCGGAAAGTGGCCACTTCAATTAATTCACGACCAGAATAGACATGAGCCAACTCAAAACGACGACCAATAATTCGGCAACGACGACCAAATACTTCTTTAATTTGTGAAGGTGTCGCATTGGTTACAGCATCGAAATCTTTAGGGGCAAGTCCAAGCATCAAATCACGGACACCACCACCGACGATATAGGCTTCATAGCCGGCTTTAGTTAAAGAATCAATAACATCTAAAATGGAAGAAGGTAATTGTGCAGTGGATAAACCGCACTTTGACGCGTGCAAAGTTTGCAAAAGACGCTGTCTCCTACGTCAGAACGTAAAATCATAATTGTGCTAATCATAGCTCTAACACAATCAAAGGGCAATTTTATTCTCCAAGATTCACCGTCAAAATTGATTAAATTTCAACACCCCTTAGTGCCATTTGATCTCTATAAAAATGTGTTAGAGGGCTAACTGGTTGCGATTCTTTTCGATAAACTTTGGACCTATTCCTTTGACATTTTGAAGTTCATCTACTGACTTAAAACTGCCATGCTTTTGCCGATACTCAATAATTGCAGCAGCTTTCTTCTCACCCACTCCTTTAATCATTTGTAGTTCAACCATTGAAGCCGTATTAAGACGAACTTTAGTTGATTGCCCGACACCACCAGCTGCTTGCTTTGATGATGTATTTACGGCTGGTCGAGATAAATAATGGTTCGCACTTTGCCGGTTAAGTCGTTGATCATGAGCTTCTTGCTCTGCTTTCCATTTTAAGTAAGATTGATCAAACTGTTGTGGATATGCCGAACTGATTAAACTCACACATGCAGTAAATATCAGAAGAAGAAAAGAAATGATGCTATTCATGTTGAACCTGAATTTTATTGTTATGTTGCTTTAGATACACTTTTGCCTGATCCCACAATTGGTCCATTTCTTTGAGACTCATATTTTCAATGGGCGTATTTCTATTTTTTGCCTGCAACTCAATGTATGAAAAACGTTGTTTAAATTTGTGGATGGTTCCAAGTAGAGCCATCTCACTTGAAATGCCGATTTTACGTCCAACATTGATTAAAGAAAATAAACAATCTCCAAACTCCTCTTGTATTTCGTCGGAATTTTGATGGTTGAGCGCCTCTCTCAATTCAGATAACTCTTCATCTAACTTTTCATACGCTTGCTCAACATTTTCGAAATCAAATCCAATCTGAGCTACATTTTTTTGAATTTGCTCGGCTTGATCTAAGGCAGGACCCGCTTTAATTTCATCTAAACGTGATTTAGTTTTGTCTTTTTTCTCTTCAGCCTTAATTTTTTGCCAAAGTTCACTCACCTGCTGTTCATTCAGTTGTTCAAACTGAGCCGATTGAAAGACATGAGGATGTCTTCGAATCAACTTGTCGCACAGTGTTTCCACCACATCATGAAAATTAAATGCTCCTTGCTCACTATACATTTGCGATTGAAATACAACTTGCAGCAGAAGATCTCCCAATTCCTCTTTTACATGCGCTGTATTTTGTGATCGAACTGCTTCTTCTACCTCATAAGCCTCTTCAATCGCATAGCGAGTCAAGCTTTCAGGCGTTTGTTTTTGATCCCATGGGCATTTCGCACGAAGCTCTTGCATGATATTTAAAAGTTTTTCCATGAAAGTTGATCTCTAGTGAATGATGAGTTTAAAGATATTGTTGATTCAATGAACAATCTTATGCTCAACTAGGAACATAAAATGATGTAAAACAACAAGGATTTTCGATGACATCTAGCATTTTTATCAGTGGCGCGGCTCAAGGGATTGGCGCAGCTACCGCAAAACTATTCTATCAGCAAGGTTATAAAGTCGGTATTTATGACATCAATCTCGAACAAGCTGAACAAGTGGCTCGATCTTTAGGGCCAAATGCTAAAGCGGGTTTGCTAGATGTTTCCCAATACGACCAATGGCAAAGTGCTTTAACTGAGTTCAACGAATGGGCTGGTGAAATAAATATATTATTAAATAATGCTGGCATCTTATATTCAGGGGCATTCGAAAATACAGATATCTCATCGCATCATCGAACATTTAATATCAATGTTAACGGCGTTCTCAATGGCTGTCATGCTGCGCTCCCTTTCTTAAAACAGGCCTCCCACGCACGTATCATCAATATGTCCTCTGCTTCTGCTATCTATGGTCAAGCTGATTTAGTGTCCTATTCAGCAAGTAAATTTGCTGTTCGCGGCATTACAGAAGGTCTTGATGTTGAATGGCAAAAATATGGAATACGCGTATTAGACATCATGCCATTATTTGTTCAGACTGCCATGGTAAAAGGCATGGATGCGGGTACGATTCAAAATATGGGAGTCAGTCTCAGCGCCCAAGACGTTGCTCAGGAAATTTACCGTGTCGCACGTTTAAAAAACCATCACTTAACCGTGACTCACCATACGGTTGGCATCAAAACTGAACTGATGTATCACCTGTCAAGATTCAGTCCTCAATTGATCAATAGAGTGACAAATTTAATATTAAGTAAAAAGAAATGACAAATTAGTCGCATTTGTGCAATATTCCCTCGCCCCAACAGGGGCATTTATAACAATGCGTTACAAATGAGAATATATAATGAAAAAAATTTTAACTTTAGCTATCGCTACTGCTTTAACAACGACTCTTGCTCAAGCTTCGGGTGAACTACCAACGAAACAACACTCAACTGCTGAACTCAAGGCAATGGATTGTGCAACACTAGCTGTTGAAAAAGCCAATGCTAAGCGTAACCTAGAAAATGCTGATAAAAATATTGCAGCTGCTGCAACCCAAACGCCAGCTAAATCATTGAGCAAATGGGCGGGTATGGCAGGTAATGCATTATCTACTTTCGGTGGCAACTCAGAAAAAGCAACAAAAATGGGGCAAGTTGCAAACTCTGTAGCGGGTGAAAGCGATACTTCTGATGCTGCAAATATTCCATTACAGCAACAGATCAAAGCTGCATCGCAAGCAAACATCGATAATATTGGAATCTATCAAGGTTCTAAAAAATGCAAAATCTGATTTAACTCTATTTGAGTGATCAGTCATAAAAAAGCCTGCTAAAGCAGGCTTTTTTTTAATTTCCTTGAACCAAACGTCTTGCGCTAATGATGCCTGGTTGCTGTTCCAATCGAGCCAACAAGCGAGACAATTGAGCCAAACCTTTGACCTCAATCAATAGTTTCATATTGGCAATACCATCCGCTTCGGAAATGGTATTCACTTGGCGAATATTAATCTGATCTGAAAAAATCACTTGGGTTAGATCCTTCAGCAGTCCTCGACGATCATAAGCCTCAACCACAATTTGGACACTCTGCCCTCTTGTAGGTTGCATTTCCCAATCTGCTTCAACAGCGCGTTCAGGTTCTTGGCTGATCATACGTACATAATCCGGACAAGCCACCTTATGAATACTCACCCCACGATTGAGTGTGATATATCCAGCAATCGACTCACCATGAACAGGCTGACAACATTGTGCAATATGTAGTTCAACATTATCCAAACCGTCAATCAGAATCCCATGCGCTGATAATGTATGACTCGCCCGTGGATTTAATGCTGGCTTCAGCACTAACTCAGGCTCATCTTGATCCAAGTGCATATGACGATTGACTTGATTAATCAATGCATGAAGACTGATATCTCCACTCACCAAGGATACAAGAATGTCCTCACCTGTTTTAACGTTAAAATGAGCACAATAATCACTCAAATCAATACTTTTTGGGTGAATTGCAAGACGTGATAATTCCTTGGTGAGAATCTCTCGACCGACTTCTAAGTTCTTACTACGGTCTTGCTGTCTGAACCAATGGCGCAACTTGTCTCTTGCACGTGCTGTCTTGATATAACCTAAAGAGTTCACCAACCAATCACGATTTGGCTCACGATCTTTCTTGGTCAAAATCTCGACTTGTTCACCTGTTTTTAATGTATAAGTCAGTGGAACATAACGTTGGTTTACACGTGCTGCATAACACTTGTTGCCAACCTCCGTATGCACATGGTATGCAAAATCTAAAACGGTTGAATTACGTGGTAATTCTTTGATGTCACCATCACGACTAAAAACATAAATTTTTTCAAAATCTTCAAAATCTTGAAGCTGATTGAAATTTTCAGTTTCGTCTTCATTCGGATGCGCACCTGCTTCATTTCGTTCTTGATAATGCTCAAGCACGGAACGTAAAGAGTGTAAACGATGATTAAATGAATAATCTGTAGTTTTCGCACCTTCTTTATAATTGAAATGAGAACAAACGCCTAACTCAGCTTCTTCATGCATTTCAGTGGTTCTGATTTGTATCTCTAAAGATTTATTTTCAGCAATCACTGCAGTATGTAAAGAGCGATAACCATTGGCTTTCGGGTTAGTGATGTAATCATCAAATTGATGGGGAATATGACGCCAGATTTGGTGTACGATCCCCAAAGCGTGATAACACTCAGATACATTTTGAACTAATACACGAACAGCTCGAATGTCATATAGCTGATCGAAACTTAAGTTCTTGCTTTTCATTTTTCGATAAATCGAATAAATGTGTTTCACACGACCTGAGATTTCAGCCTCAATGCCATGCTTCAACAACTCACTTTTCAGCTTATCGACCACGAATTGAATATATTGTTCGCGCTCTAAGCGTTTTTCATTGAGTAAAGATGCAATTTCTTTATAGCGCTCTGGTGCTAAATAACGGAACGCAAGATCTTCAAGTTCCCATTTTAACTGCGCGATACCAAGACGATGCGCCAAGGGCGAGTAAATGGTCAAAATTTCTCGTGCGACACGCTCTTGACGCTCTTTTGGAGAGTTTGCCAACTCACGCAAAGCCAGCGTACGCTCAGCCAACTTGATTAATACAACGCGAACATCCTCTGTTACTGAGATCAACATCTTGTAAATCCCAGTTAAATGTTCACGCTGATTATTATTGAAGTGATCTTCTAAACGTTTATTTTTTTCGATCAGCTCTGACAACTTACCCATTGCCAAAGTGCCTTTCACCAAATTGTAGACACTTTCACCAAAGCTTTTACGAATCTCCTCAAGCGACGTCATGCCCTCACGCACACTACGATAAAGCATCGCTGCTGACAAAGTATCTTCATCAACATGTAGGTGAGCCAAAATATCTGCCATACCTAAGCCAGTCGCGAAGGTATTGGTTTTATGATGGTGATCAGAAGTCAGTTCTTTTTTTAAAACACTAAGAGCGACTTCTTCTAATTTTTTAAGTTCTGCACCGTCTAAAATAATCCGCGCACGGTCTAGCCAAGTTGCTAAACCAAGTTGCGCTTCAGCGGCATGTTCTACAGTCGTTTCCTCAGACAACTCAGTCAGTCGTCCAGGTAACTGCTCACGTACTGTGACCATACCCTTCTCCTTTTTTAAATCTAATCTTCATTTTATTAAATCAACACTTAGCACTAGCTTTTTTCAAATAAAGCAATAGATTCAACATGGCCTGTATGACTGAACATATCCATCACACCAGCTTTCTTCAACTGATAACCATGTTGTACTAAAATCCCTGTATCACGTGCTAATGTAGCAGGATTACAGGAAACATAGACGATTTTTTTTGCACCAAAATTTGGCACATAGTGCATAATTTCTTCAGCTCCAGCGCGTGGTGGGTCTATTAAGAGTGCATCGAACCCTTGATTTGCCCAAGAATGTTGCGAAAAATCTTGCGTTAAATCCTGAGCATAAAATTTTACGTTTGTGATGCCGTTTTTCAGTGCATTTTCTGTCCCACGCATCACCATTTCCTCACTTCCCTCCACCGCGACGACCTCACCCCGTGTTACAGAACGTGCAAGTGGCAATGAGAAATTCCCTAGACCACAGAATAAATCAAGAACACGCTCATTTCCGCTCAGGTCAAGCAATTCACATGCCAGCTTCACCATTTGTGGATTAATGGTGGGGTTAACCTGAGTAAAGTCAGTCGGTTTAAAACCAAACGTCACGTTAAAATCCGGTAGTGAGTAATGTAATCGCTCAGATAGGTCACCATCCGCACGATGAACACTACTTACACCAGCAGGTTGCAAATAAAGCTGCCATGATCTTTCTAACGCAAATTCACGCAGTTGGTTGACATCATTTTGCGGTAATTTGTTGGTATGACGTATCAAAAGTGCAACCTCTTGATCTCCTTTCGCCAATTCAATATGACCTATATCTGCTTTTGCTTTTAGATTTTCAAGGAGTACCTTGAGGTGAGGTAACGCAGCATCTAGCTCTGCATCTAAAATTTTGCAGGTTTTAATTTCAGTAAGCTGATTAGATTGAGCCTCACGAAAACCCATGACTAATTTATTTTTTTTAGCAATGTAGCGAACGCCAATACGAGCCTTGTGACGATAATCTTCACGTGTCGAACGCAATGGTTCTAGCCACGACTCTGGAAGAGCACCTGCAAAGTGGGTGAGATGCGACTCTAAAACTGATTGTTTTAAACGAATTTGTTCATCTAATTTTATGTGCTGCATATTACAGCCTCCACATTTTCCAAAATGTGGACAAACTGGCTGTGTACGAATTGGACTCGGCGCCCCAATCAACTGCACACAATCAGCTTCTTCTAATTTTTTTGCCTGATGGGTAATTTGAGCTTCTACTGTTTCTCCTGGCAGTGCAAAACGAATAAAAACCTTTTTACCCAATTTGTCTTGAGGATGTTCCTGTCCTTGAAAATGTGCGATCCCTCGCCCTTCATGTGAAAGTCTCTCAACTGTAAATGTATAACGAGGAAGTTGAGATGAGCGATGTGCGGCACGTTGTTTCAAAGAGATAACCTAATGTTGAGTTGATTTAAAATCCGAAGCAGTGAAGTCAGTTTTTTCAGCAGTTTCTTGCCAAATACGCAAAAATTCTGTTTGCTGGGGTTGACCTTGAAGATAATGAATCGTCGCTTGAATCCACAGACGATGATCTTCAGGCAAAATCTGTCCTTTTAACAATACATAGCGCAGATAGACTAACCATGTGTTTAAAACATCCCCTTCACAATAACTGGTTAATTCTATCCAATTATTGTTACGAACATATTCAGGGATAAAATAACCTGGTGTTCCGCGCTTACCCGGGTAACCGAGCATATAAGCGACATCATCCAGTTTTTGGAAGTGACGCGCATTAAACATTGCCATAAAATCCATCAAATCAATATGACGATGATGGTAACGATTCTGGTAGTTATTATAGCGCTTTTGTGTATCAATTTCGCCTTGATCAAACAGACTTGGCGCAGACAACCCATGATACATTGCTCTATACATAATAACAGGCAGATCAAATTGGGAGCCATTCCAACTGACTAAAGTCGGATTACGTTTATCAAAAATTGATAGAAATTTTTGTAAAATTTCAGGTTCTGAATAATGTTCACGACTGAATGAAAATAATTTCATTCCCGCCTTTTCATCAATCCATAGTCCTGAAATACAGACAATTTCATGTAAAGCAAGTCGCTGAAAGTCAGTGCCCGCTTCTTGACGTCTTAACTTACTCAGCGCTTGTTCAATACTATCTTCTGGTAAATCTAAGCCATATAGATGCGCTCCTGATTTAAGATCGGTCAATGTTTCAATATCAAACACTAAAACAGGTAAGCGCATATAGATTTACTCGAATTTATTGTTCATCTTCTACAGAGAATAACCCTGTAGAGAGATAACGATCACCACGATCACACACGATACATGCAATCACAGCACTAGGATGTTGTTCAGCGATTTTTATTGATGCCCAAACTGCACCACCAGAAGAAGTACCAGCACTAATTCCTTCCTTACGTGCCAATTGACGAGCCATTTTTTCAGCTTCAATTTGTGGAATATCCATAATTTGATCAACACGAGAAGCATCAAAAATCGTCGGTAAATATTCTTGAGGCCAACGGCGAATACCTGCAATATTCGACCCTTCAGATGGCTGTAGACCAATAATTTGAATATTTGGATTTTGTTCTTTGAGGTATTTTGAAATCCCCATGATGGTTCCCGTTGTTCCCATCGAACTTACAAAATGCGTAATTTTACCGCCAGTTTGTTGCCAAATTTCTGGACCAGTTGTCAAATAGTGTGCTTGGACATTGTCTGGATTACCAAATTGATTGAGTACTAAACCTAGACCATCTTTTTCCATTTGCAGTGCGATATCACGAGCTTCTTCCATATTCTCGGATTCAATAAGCTCAGCACCATACGCACGCATTGCATCTTTGCGCTCTTGACTAGAGCTTGCAGGCATAATCAATTTCATTTTATAGCCACGCATTGCCGCAACCATGGCTAATGCAATACCTGTGTTACCGCTAGTCGCTTCGATCAGCGTATCACCTGGCTTAATGTCACCACGTTTTTCAGCTTGCATGATCATGTTATATGCTGGGCGATCTTTGACAGAGCCCGCTGGATTATTACCTTCCAGTTTTGCCAATACAGTCGCTTGAGTATGACTTGCCAGACGCTGTAACCTAACCAATGGGGTTTTACCCACATAGTGGTCTAATAAAAAATCGTCTGATTGAAAATCTACTTGTGTATTACTCATTATTTGCACCCATATTGAGGTGCAGGTATTGTATGAAAAAAAGTATCTCACTGCATCAATTTCAAAGGCTTTTTAATGAGGGTGATTAAAGCACCATCATTTTTTTAAAGCGTGCTAATATGCCCAACATGGGG
This sequence comes from Acinetobacter sp. 25-47-130, assembly GCF_056779705.1. Classification (NCBI taxonomy): domain Bacteria; kingdom Pseudomonadati; phylum Pseudomonadota; class Gammaproteobacteria; order Moraxellales; family Moraxellaceae; genus Acinetobacter; species Acinetobacter sp. 25-47-130. The sequence goes on from NZ_JBWYII010000004.1 coordinate 57,764, forward strand.
AATGAGTCACTCTGCACATGTCGAATTTGAATAAAAAAATCTTCAATCGCTTAAAACTAAACCATGCTTATGGGCAATTGATTGCCCTCATTTTTGTACCCATTGCGGTACTGGCAAGCGTCGGCTCTGCACTGGTACTCACAGAAACGTCTAATTCCGCAAAATCAGAACAACGCTTTGCCGCAAATGCAATTTTAAGTCGTTATAAATACACGACAGAAAACCTACTTATTGCGCTTGAAAAAAACCCCTCACAAGCGCAACAAGACCGCGCTAAAAGCATCTTACAAAAGATGTTTAATGAAAAGTATTTACTCAGTGTCGCAGTCCTAGACCAACAACAAAAACCTTATTTTGGGTTAGGCTATCGCAATGATAAACCTTGGCCTAGCTTCCCGACCAATGTACAAACATTTGGTCCGATTAAAGATCAACATAATCATATTTATGGCTTAGCATTAAATACGCCTGATCAAAGTAAAAAATGGCTTGTTATCGAGCTAGATAATCAACCTCTCGCCATCTCTCAATATCGTGTTTTCATTGTACTGATCACGACGGGTTTGTTGACACTTTTACTCTTATTACTGTGCTTGAACTTTTATTCACGACGTTGGATTGCACCTATGTACGAAATACGTATGCAATTACAGCGACTCAATGCAGACACACTCGACCAACACATGGTCATCAATAGTACTGGCGAGTTAAGGTTACTCCAACGTGATATTGCGAATGTCGTGAAGCGTCTACATTTCAGCTTTTTAGAGCTGAAGGAACATACCGAGCAGACCGAAGACGATTTAAGACGTACGCTTGATACACTTGAAGTGCAAAATATTACTTATAAACAAGCACGCGATCAGGCCATCTCATCCAATCAGGCAAAATCTGTTTTTCTTGCCAATATCAGTCATGAGTTGCGTACCCCGCTGAATAGTATCGATGGTTTTATTCACTTGTTATTGCGCCAAGAGAATCTCAGCAATGATCAAAGCCTGTATTTGCAAACGATTCGCAAATCATCAGCACATCTTTTAGCACTGATCAATGACGTCTTGGACTTTTCAAAAATTGATGCCGGTAAACTTGAATTAGAAACCGCATCATTTGATTTAGAAGAAGCGATCTTCGATGTTATGGACATGTTGTCGCCATTAGCCGCCCAAAAAAATATCGACATGGCCTTCTACTATGCCGATAACATTCCAAAGTATGTGATTGGCGATGCTTTACGTTGTAAACAGATTTTGACTAACCTGATTTCAAATGCCATTAAATTCACCCCTGATGGTGAAATTATTGTACGTGTTCGAATGGAGCATGACGATCTAGAACATTGCCTATTGCATTTTAGTGTTCAAGATAGTGGTATTGGGTTAAGTGGTACAGACCGAAAACGGTTATTTGAATCATTTTCTCAAGGCGATGCTTCCGTCACTCGTCAATTTGGTGGCACAGGTTTAGGCTTAGCAATCTCAAAACAATTGGTTAATCTGATGCATGGCCAAATTGGCTTTGAAGATAACCAAGAACGCGCCCCAACTGAAAAGGGTTCAACATTCTGGTTTACTGCGAAATTTGCGGTTGATGAATATGAAATTATTCATCCGCAATTCCATGACATGCGTGTCATCTCCTATTTAGCCCACCCTGCAACTGCGAATGTTTTACGTCATTATTTAGAAAATTACGGTGTTGAACACACAGAAGCTCAATCCATTCTAGATTTATTCAGCCGTCTAAACGGTTTGACACATCATCCTGAAAATACGTGGTTGATTGTAGATCACAGTGGTGATCCAGAGGCTTTATTAAAAGAGATTCGCGGACGTTATCAAGGTCACTTAGCCGTATATGGCTATCAGATGGCGCTCGACCTCAACATGTTGAATGAATACAAAGCGAGACCACTGTATCAACCTCTGAGCCGTTCATCATTAATTCAGCTTTTGGAAAATCAGCCAATATTTGAAGTAGAACCTCATGATAACTTTAAAGCCCTTAATTTACATGTACTTGCAGTAGACGATCATCTACCAAATTTAATCGTTTTAGAAGCTTTGCTCGGCGAAATTAATGTTCAAACAACTAAAGCGCAAAGTGGACAAGAGGCACTACAAATTTTACAACAACAGATTCAAAATGATGAAAAGCCGTTTGATCTGATATTTATGGACATTCAAATGCCAGTAATGTCCGGCATCGATACGACTCGTGCGATCAGGTCACTAGAATCCACCATCGAGGGACGTCACACACCGATCATTGCACTTACAGCACATGCTTTAGCAGATGAGAAACAAAAGTTGCTTAAAGTCGGCATGGATGACTATGTCACCAAACCAATCCAAATGGATCAAATTATTCAAATTCTGACCCATTGGAGCAGTGATAAGTTTATTCATCCAATTAAATCCCAAGAAAAAACTTTACGTATCGAAACCTTAGATCATCAGGTTTTAGATTGGAAACAGTGCGTTCAATTGGCAGCGAATAAAGAAGATTTAGCACAAGATTTATTGAAGATGCTGGTAGATAGTTTCCCAAATGAACTTGCTGAAATAGAACAACTCATCGAACTTGAAGATTATCCGCAGCTCGAACATGTATTACACCGTTTATATGGGGCAACACGCTACGTCGGCACTCCGAATTTACAAAGCATCACAGGTGAATTTGAACAGTTCGTTTCAACGCTGCGTAAAGAGCGTAGAAAAGCAGATGAGCAATTTATTGAAAATGTGATGAAACGGCTGGATGAATTAAAAGATGCGATTGTACAAGTAAAAGAAGCAGCCGAGTCTATTTTGAATCATTAATAGACGATCAACGCACTGTATTAGGCAATACGTGATGACTCTACTGTCACGACAGTCTATTTTGGACATGTTATGCTTAAAACAAGAAACAATAAACTCGAGTCACAATAATGGCTGTAATACGTGTAGAAAAAAATAATGGAATTGCGACGGTTTTTCTGAATCGTCCCGACAAACGTAACGCGATGAGCTTTCAACTTTTGAAAGAGTTGGTGCAAGTCGCAAAAAAAATTAAATCTGATCGTACTATCCGCTGTGTGATTCTCACTGGTGAAGCCAACGTATTTAGTGCAGGTATTGATTTAACAGACCTGAATAATCCACAAAATCGTGCTTATGCCGCATGGGAACTCATTAAGCCTGGTCAAAGTCTATTTCAAAAAGCTTTTTTAATCTGGCAAGAACTCCCTGTTCCAGTCATTGCAGCTATTGAAGGGTATTGCTTCGGTGCAGGTATGCAATTGGCTTTAGCGGCTGATATTCGAATTGCTCACCCCAACACCCAAATGTCGATTATGGAAACCCGTTGGGGCTTAGTTCCAGATATGGGGTTAACACGCTCAATCAAAGGTATTATTGGAGTCGACCTAGCCAAAGAATTATCATTAACAGCACGTGTATTTGATGGTCAATATGCCAAAGAAATTGGATTGATCACACATGTTGATAACGCGCCGATGCAAAAAGCTCAACAGCTTGCCGACGAAATGTTGCAGCGCTCACCTGATGCCTTAGCTGCAGTAAAACAAGTCTTAGATGCGATGGAACACGCACCCAAAAAATCACTTCGTCTTGAGAAAATTTGGCAACTCAAATTACTCCTTGGCAAAAACAGTCAAATTGCGCGTAAAAAAGATAAAAATCCAGATTTGGAATTTCTACCACGTCAATTCAAATAAATTGGTTTTCAAACTTAGATCAGGGATTAGCTTCAATAATGATTAACGGTCAAACTAAAATCGCATTCTTAGGTATGGGTTTAATGGGTAGCAGAATGGCGACTCGATTGATACAGGCTGGGTTTTACACTGCTGTCTGGAACCGAAGCCCCAACGCATGTGAGCCGTTAATCCAGCTTGGGGCACATCCCCTTCAACTCTCTGAGATAGCACAATTTGATCTGATCCTAACTTGTTTAGCCGATGACAATGCGGTAGAGGCTGTTTTTTCTCAAATTGAATCACTGATTCAACCCGAGCAGATTATTGTGGACTTCTCGAGTCTATCTGTGGATAAAACTAAAAATCTTGCACAACGTGCAACTGCTAAATCAGCGCATTGGATAGATTCTCCTGTGTCAGGTGGAACAGCTGGTGCTGAAAATGGCAGTTTAGTTATTTTTGCTGGCGGACCATCGAGCATCATCGAATCTTTACAACCAATGTATCAAGTTCTTTCACAACGTGTAACCTGTATGGGTGGAACTGGAACAGGACAAGCCACCAAAATTTGTAATCAACTCATCGTTGCTGCAAATAGCACACTCATCGCAGAAGCTGTTGCTTTAGCAGATCAGGCGGGTGTTGATACTCAACTGCTTGCACCTGCCTTAGCAGGTGGATTCGCCGACTCTAAACCTTTTCAAATTTTAACACCACGTATGGCAACGCATGAGTTTGAGCCTGTGCAATGGAAAGTTCAGACGCTGTCTAAAGATTTAAATAATGCCTTGAGTTTGGCTCGACAATTTGACCTTAATATTCCTGTCGCTCAACAAGCCTTAGAACAATTGAAAGCGCATCAATCCAATGGCTTTTCTGAATCAGACCTTGCCTCAGTCATTCTGCAAGTTGAACAAAACAATAAATAGGTCGCATTCAATATGAAGCTCGCTGTTAATTTATCGATGATCTTTACAGAAGTTCCACTCATTGAACGCTTTGCGCTGGCTGCTGAATATGGGTTCCAACATGTAGAAATTCAATTTCCATATGAGCTGAGTATTGAGCAAATTCAGCATGAACTTAATGAACATCAACTTAGCTTGTGTCTCATCAACGTTCCTGCCGGAGATTTAATGCAAGGCGGATGCGGATTAGCAAGTATCCCAAGTAAAACTGATGAATTTAAACAAGCTGTTGACTTAGCGATTGAATATGCATGCTCACTTAATATACCTCGAGTGAATATTTTGGCTGGCAAGCAACCAGATAATGTTGAATATCAGGTCTGCTATGAAACCTTAGTCTCAAATCTTAAATTTGTCAGCGAGATCTTCACAGCGCATGGGATTCAACCCGTTTTTGAGATGATTAATGGCTTTGATATGCCCAACTTCATGATTCAAACAATGCATCAAGCCAAAGAGTTACTGAAAGACGTCAATCATCCAGCTCTAAAAATGCAATTCGATTGCTATCACATGGCTAGAATGCAAGAAGACCTGATTCTGTCACTCAAAGAAAATATGCAACACATTGGGCATATCCAATTTGCAGATGTACCAGGTCGACATGAACCACTCACAGGGATAATTGACTATCCCGCTATTTTTGAATGCATTGCAAATAGCATGTATGAAGGATTTGTCGCAGCCGAATATCGCCCCCAATCTCATTCAACAGATTCTTTCGAATGGAAAAATAAACTTCTTTAATATCATCATATTGTGGTATAAAATTTGTTCAAAGTTTGAATTTTCAAGCAGAAAGCGCTATAGTGAAAGATGAGTTATAGTCAGGAAAATACACTTCTCATGAATTTAGAACCATCGCCCGGCGCTTCTAATTCTCACGAACTCTCTTTGAATTCTCCAAAACAAGACGTTCAAGCTTGCTTAAAAGTTGTTCAAGAAGCATTGCTTGACGTTAAAGCAAAAGAAATCACAACGATTGATGTTAGCGAAGTGAGCAATGTTGCAGATGCAATTGTCATTGCTTCAGGTACTTCTACACGTCACGTGAAAGCGCTTGCAAACAACGTCGCTGATGAAGCACGTAAAGCAGGTTTTCGCCCTATCGGTATTGAAGGCGAAAGCGATGCAGAATGGATCCTTGTTGATCTTGGCACTGTTGTAGTACATCTGATGTTACCTACAGCACGTAAGTTTTATGATCTAGAAAACTTATGGCGTAATGCTTCAACTACAGATTCTGTAGCATAAACATATTAAAGCGACCTTCTTGGTCGCTTTTTTATACTGTGCATTTTAAATTTATAACAATAAAGCCAACAAAAAAGAACTCACTAATTTGGTTTACCTTGATATGACCATGATAAAAGCCACAAGAACAGATCACGATGCATTAGTAGAAACATTAATGCAATCCTTTTGGAACGAAGAGTTTTGCAACTGGGCGATCCAAGCTGAAAAACTGAGTTTCCAACAAAAACATGAAAAACTAGAGCAATTCTTTAGTATTCAATTGAAAGATATCGCTCAACCATATGATGAAGTCTATACCAATCCCGATCGCTCAGTTGCTGCACTTTGGATTCCGCCAAATCAGTGGGATTTAAACCTCATTCAGCAGGTTAAACTACTCCCTCAATTAACGAAGATTATCGGTTTAAGACAACTGGTGAAATTTATTCACATCATTAATCTGGTGCAGAAACATCATCCCAGTGAGGCGCATTATTATTTACAACTCATAGGTGTAAGTCCTGACCACCAAGGACAAGGCTTAGCCAGCAAAGTCTTAACACCTATTCTCACCAAGAGCGATCAACACGGTATCCCATGTTATTTAGAAACTGCAACACCAAGCAATGTTGGACTCTATCGTCATTATGGATTTGAAGTGATCTTTCACCTTCGCGATCTGCCCTACGATGCACCTGAAATTTGGGGAATGTGGCGAAAACCTACACATGAAAAATAAAAAAACCACCCGAAGGTGGTTTTTTTAAAACAGTCTATAAATTAGTGACCTGTACCATTAATGGCTTTCGTCATATCTTCAACAACTTTCTTCGCATCACCAAAGATCATCATTGTTTTGTCGTTATAGAACAAGTCATTATCAAGACCCGCATAACCTGTCGCCATAGAGCGCTTGATCACCATAATGGTACGAGCTTTATGTGCTTCAAGAATAGGCATACCATAAATTGGCGAGTTTGGATCATCTTTCGCTGCAGGGTTAACGACGTCATTCGCACCGATGACCAACACCACATCTGTTGCTGGGAAGTCTGAGTTAATCTCATCCATCTCTAAGATGTCTTCGTACGGAACATCTGCTTCAGCTAAAAGGACGTTCATGTGACCAGGCATACGACCTGCCACTGGGTGAATCGCAAAACGTACAGTTACACCTTGCTCTTTCAATAAATTTGCAAGCTCTTTCACCGCATTTTGAGCACGACCCTGCGCCATACCATAACCCGGTACAATTACAACACTGTCTGCATTTGACATTAAGAAACCAGCATCGTCAGCAGAACCAGAACGGTAGTTGCGTTGAACTGCTGCACCAGCTGCTGCTGTCGGTGCTGCAACACCACCCATTGCACCACCAAACAATACGTTGATGATTGAACGGTTCATTGCTTTACACATAATATAAGACAGAATTGCACCTGACGAACCTACAAGCGAACCTGCAACAATTAACATGTTGTTTTCAAGCGTAAAACCAATCCCTGCTGCCGCCCATCCAGAGAATGAGTTAAGTAAAGACACCACAACTGGCATATCACCACCACCAACAGGCGCAATCCATACCCAACCAAAGGCTAAAGCAAGTGCTGTCATTGCCCAGAACGAGGTCATGTTACCCGTCAAGAAGAAGTGAATCCCTGCTGCTAGCATCGCAATAAAAATCAAAGCTTGAACAGGTTTAACCCATGCACCTGAAATCGTTTTTGCCCATTTCTTTGCCGCCAATTTACCATAAGCAAATACCGATGCAGTGAATGTAATGGCACCAACGAAACATCCTACGAATAATTCGAATAAATGTACGCGACTCATTTCATGGAAGTTCACACCATTTGCAGCCAGTAAGTCTGGCCCAAGCTCGACGAGCTTGTTGTTGTGAATAATTGCAGCGATCGCAATCAACACTGCAGCAAGACCCACGAGTGAGTGCATGAGAGCAACTGTTTCTGGCATTTGTGTCATAGGCACTGTACGAGCTCGAGCAATACCAACAATCGCACCCAATACCATTGCACCGACAATCATCCATACCACAGGATTATCAGCAACAAAGAAAGTTGTTAACACGGCGATTGCCATTGCAATCATACCGTAACGGTTACCTGCAATTGCTGTCTTAGGACCAGACAAGCCACGCAAAGTTAAGATAAAAAGAACGGCACCGATTAGGTAAAACCAATCCGCATACTCACGAATAAATTCCATGTATTAACCCTCTTTTTTCTTTTGCTTTGGCTTAAACATTTCAAGCATACGAGCGGTTACAGCGAAGCCACCGAAAATATTAATGCTTGCTAAGAAAACAGCGATCGCACCTAATACACTCACCACATTGATGGTTTGAAAATCAACAGCCCCCTCAACACCCATAACAGGTAGACCAACAGTTTGGATCATCGCACCGACAATAATAATTGAAGACAATGCATTCGTTACGGCCATCAGCGGCGTGTGAAGCGCAGGTGTCACTCCCCAAACAACGTAATAACCTACGAAGATTGCGAGGACAAAAATTGTAATAGTTTCAACCATGATCAGTCTCCTTAACCACGCTTCAACAGCACTTGACCACCATGAGTGACAAGCAATGCTTTTTGGATTTCATCTTCTTGATTAATGCTGTAGTTTTTATCTTGATCAAAAAGCGTTTCAACAAAGTTATAAACGTTACGTGCATATAGCGCTGAAGCTTCTGTAGAAACGGTCGCTGGAATATTTGGAATACCCAAAATTTTCACGCCATTATCAGTCACAACAGTTTCACCGCATTTTGAGCCTTCAACGTTACCGCCAGTTTCAACTGCCATATCGAGGATGACTGAACCTGGTTTCATTTTGGCAACTGTTTCAGCTTTAATTAAGCGCGGTGCATCACGACCTGGTAAAAGCGCCGTCGTGATCACGATGTCAGCATTCGATACCGCTTTGTCTACAATTGCAGCTTGGTCTTTAATATATTGTTCACCAGGCATCCAACCATAACCATTTTTTGCAGCTTCATCGGCACGCGCTTGCTCTTCTGCTGACATTGGTACGTCTAACCATTTACCGCCTAAAGATTCAACTTGATCTTTGGCTGTTGGACGTAAGTCTGTCGCTTCAACAATAGCACCTAAACGTTTGGCTGTTGCAATCGCTTGTAAGCCTGCTACACCAACACCCATAATGACTACACGAGCTGGTTTAACCGTACCCGCCGCTGTCATTAACATTGGGAACATACGTTGGTACTCTGCCGCCGCAAGAAGCACAGATTTATAACCTGCCAAGTTTGCTTGTGATGACAACACGTCCATATTTTGGGCACGAGATAACGTACGTGGTAATAACTCAAGTGCAAATGCAGACACTTGCTGAGCAGCGAATTGATCAAGTTCTGTATTACGGTACGGATCAAACATCGCAACCACTGTGGTGTTTGGGGCTAATTTTTGTATTTCTTCGCCTTTAGGTGCGCGAACTTTTAAAACCAAGTGACTGCCGGTATAAGCATCATCAACAATTTTTGCACCAACCTGTTCATAAGCACTATCAATATAAGCAGCTTTAACACCTGCATTACGTTGGATAACGACACTGTGACCAGCACCAATTAACTTCTTTACTGTTTCTGGTGTCGCAGCTACACGACTTTCACCAACTACAGTTTCGGTAGGGATTCCGATCTGCATGAGCATTCCTCAAGCTAATTTTTCTTAAAGTAGATATCGCATTCCTGCGATATACCCCTGGATGTATTCATGTGAATTTTTTGGATTCTAATTGAACTTTTTTAAATTACCACCCAATATTTATTTAATAAATACCCTCATTTTGAACTCATGATTCACAATCATCACAAAATTTCATGGTATTTGATCTATCATTTTCATAAAAAATAGTTCCAGATTCGTTCAATTTTCGATCCATTTTTTAACAAAAAAGAAACTTTTTTCTAATTTATCGTCAGTATAGGGAGCTTGACTTTATTAAGCTTTGATCATTCTGACATTTTTTAGCTTTCTTTTTATCCCTTTTGATTGTGTTAAAGCGCCGTGCATGTCACAATTTTAGTTGCTTCTTTCATTCTCATAAATCTCAATTTGCCGAATTGACAAAAAATCAGACTAATCGATTCAAATTCTCACGACATTCTTAAAAATTATAAATAAGACAAAATTTAGATAAATCTAGGTTTACACATTGGGCTTAGATTTTGGCTTAAAGATGAAATACAAGATGACAGATTCTTGAAAAGAATGCTTACAAACCGTGCAAAAAAAATTTGAAATATTTTTTTGATGTATTTTTTGGGTTGATAGACCACTGTTTTTTTCATATTACGCACCACAATGATGCATTTAAACAAAAAATCAAAACTTCTTATGTCGCTAGGTAGGTGATTTAGCGAAAATTAGAGATTGAATTTTAGAGCTTACAATGAAGATTGGCTTATACTTCCATTACTTAAAAATTGATTTTTAACATTTATGGTACTTAAGCTGACTCCCACTCAGTTAGGGAGTTTATGTGCGCTGTTGGCAGCATTCTTGTTTAGTAGTAAAGCGATCTTAATCAAACAAGCTTATGCAGTTTCTGAAGATGTTGATGCAACATTGCTGGTTGCCTTAAGGATGCTCAGTGCCTTACCCGTTTTTCTTTTTATTTGTTGGTTGAACCGACACCGTAATCGTGGATTTTCAGCGCAGGATTGGGCCCTACTCCTCGTTGCTGGTTTGATTGGATATTATTTTTCAAGTTGGCTCGATTTTATGAGTCTGATGTACATCAGTGCCTCTTTGGAGCGTATTATCCTATTTCTATATCCTACCATGACAGTAATTGCATCAAGTGTAATTTTCAAACATCCTCTTTCACTGAAGACTATTTTTGCAATTGGACTAAGTTATGGCGGCACGCTTATGGTGATGCTCCAAGAACAAAGCAATATGCCTCATGAAAGTAATTTTTGGCTAGGTGTGAGTTTAGTTTTCGCAAGCGCGATTTGCTTTGCGAGTTATCTATTGATGACTCCAAAATTAATCCAAAAATTTGGATCGTGGAATTTTACGGGCTTAGCAATGTCTATCGCCTGCTTAGGGACGATTCTTCACTACTTTATTGCTGAGCCAAGTCCTATATCCAATATCCTTCAACAACCTATAGAAATAATCGGATATGGTGTTGCATTAGGTATTGGGGTAACGGTGATTCCAACTATTCTCATTGCGCAAAGTATTGCTCGTTTAGGTGCTTCTCAAACAGCCATGATTGGTTCACTTGGTCCAATTCTGACCATTATATTGGCAACTATCTTTTTAGGGGAATCAATGAATATGATTCAATGGTTTGGTTGTGCGCTGAATATATTGGGTGTGATGATGATTACGCTTTCCAAAACTAAACTGAAATAAAGACAACATTAACCTCACAGTTCAAATTTCAAAATAATGCTTCACGATGAAACTTAGTCTTCATAGTGAATTTCTATTTTCCCTTGATCATCGTCAAATTTAATGTCGAGTGGAACAAAGTGGGAACCCGACGATGTAGACCCCATTTGATCATTTTCATTTCTTAGTGGGCATTCAGTTAAAGATAAGCACCCACAACCAATGCACCAATCCAGTTGTTGACGAAGTTGAAGCATATTTAAGATTTTTTGATCTAAAATTTTTTGCCATGCACTCGATAATGCGGTCCAATCTGATTTAGTCGCGGTTTTATTCTTAGGGAGTATGTTAAATGCTTGCTTCACTTCAGAGAGTGAAATCCCAACCTGCTGTGCCACTTTGATGATGGCAATCCTTCTCAGCATATATCGTGGATATCGCCGTTGATTTCCTTCCGTCCGCACACTCCAAATAAGAGCTTTGTCTTCATAAAATCTGAGTGCTGCGACCGATACACCACTTCGAGCAGCTAACGCGCCTATACTGAGCCACTGTTGTAATTTTTGTTCTTCCATGCTCTTGACCTCAAGTTAAGTTGAGCTTTCATAATTCTTTTCTAAGCTTAATGCAGAGAAGATAGAATGACAAAACCAAATAAGCCAACGTTTAGTTTAACCACTAAAAATCCGCCTCAGCTTTATTCTCCAAGGCAACTTGGATATAGCCACATCTGTGAGGTCAAACACTTCAACACAGTCGTTCATATATCAGGTCAAGGTAGTGAAAATGCCGAAGGACATTATTCCACTGATTATTCAGAACAACTCAACCAAGTCTTCGAAAATCTCAAAATTGCTCTCAGCTATGCACATATCGACTTTTATAATATTGCTGTTCTAAGCGTTTTGATTGTCAATTTTGACCAACAAAAACATCACCTGTTAAATCTGAAAATGAATACAATATGGAAAGATCAAAATTTCCCAGCATGCACACTAATCCCTGTGTCTCGCTTGGCATTAGACGCCATGCAAATTGAAATCGAAGCCACAGCTTACTGCTCCTCATCCACTGAGCCATTTATTCATGTATAACGATCTTGACGATTTAAATAAAAAAGACATCACGAATGACACTGCTTTACTTTGGTTGATGGCCATTGCTTGTGGTATTTGTGCAGGCGCTAATTATTATTCGCAGCCCTTAATTCACTCTGTTCAACTTTACTTTAATGCCCCTGCAACAGATGTGGCATTAACTGTTACTTTGGCTCAAGTCTCTTATGCTGTCGGACTACTTTTTATCGTACCACTTGGTGATATTCTCAATAAAACGAAATTAATCCCATTTTTAATGTTCTTTGCAGCAGTGGGATTATTTATTTGTGCTTTTTCGCTCAACCTTTATATGTTATGGGCTGGCACAATTATCACTGGCCTTTTCTCGGTTGCAGCACAAATTTTGATTCCGTTTGCCACGATGGCGGTTCGACCAGAACGAACAGGCGAAGTCGTCGGGTTACTGATGAGCGGATTATTGGTCGGTATTTTGATTTCGACCAGTTTAGCTGGTTTGTTATCCAACTTATTTAATTGGCAGCTCATTTATATCGTCAGTGGAATTTTGATGTTAATGGTCGCTGTGGTACTTAATATTCGTCTGCCTTATATTCCTAGCTCTAAAATTAGTTATTTTGCTGTGTTTAAATCCATGGGGCTGCTACTTAAAGAAGAGCCTCGTTTAATCTATCGCTCAATCATTGGTGCCTTTGCATTTGCAACGATGAGCATCCTCTTCTCCACCATTTCTATTTTACTTAAATCCTCTTTTTCTCTTGAAGATGTCATGGTGGGTTTAGTCACTTTGGTTGGCGTATTTGGCGCCTTGTCCACCAAGAAAATTGGTAAGATCGCCGACCGTGGTTACGTCAAACAAATCACTTGGTTTGGCATTTTAATCCTAGGTAGCGCATGGATATTCCTTTATTTAGGTGCATTCTATTTAAGTTGCTATATCATCGGTTTTGGACTGATGAATCTCGGCCTAGCATTGGTGCATAGTAGCAACCAGAATGTGATTTTTAATTTAAGACCGGATGCTAAATCACGTGTAAATTCACTTTATATGACCAGCTATTTCATTGGTGGCGCAAGTGGTTCCGCGCTAGGAATTTATGCTTGGGATCATGGTGGATGGGCAATGGCGTGTATCGTAGGATTAATTCTGGTCAGTTGTACGGCACTATTCACGCTAGTGGATCAACGTTATCATCAAACCCAACTCAGTTAACTCATAAAATATGCATGTTAAGCCTCTATAAATGGAGGCTTTTTCAACAATTTAACCTCTGCAGTCATCATTCAGTCCTCTAAAGCTGTGTATCTCTTGTGCGTAATCACACACACTGTTCACTATCATTATAAAAAATATTCGTGAACAAGAATGAAAGCAGTTGTATGTCATCAAAATGAATTAACACTTGAAGATGTCAGCCATCTAACACCATCACAAGGACAAACTTTATTAGAAGTTGTGCGATGTGGTATTTGTGGCAGTGATTTACATATGCAACATAGTTGTGACCACATGCATGAACTTACGGCTAAAGTGGGTCTAAAAGGTGTTGCAAAGTCAACAGACCGTTTTGTCATGGGGCATGAATTTTGCGGTCGTGTTCTAGATTATGGTCCTAAAACTAGAAAAAAATTTAAAACAGATACCTTAGTTTGTGCGATGCCACTATTGAAAGTTGATCAGTGGGGTTATCAAGCGACTGGTCTTTCCCCTCAAGCTTCTGGTGGTTATGCCGAACAAATCTTAGTGCAATCTCAACTCATGTTTGCAGTGCCAAATGGATTACATCCCGGTCTTGCGGCAATGACCGAGCCAATGGCAGTTGCTTTACATGCAGTACGTCGGAGCAGAATAAAGAAATCAGAACCCGCAATTGTTATTGGTTGTGGTCCAGTAGGCTTAGGTGTCATTTTAATGCTCAAAGCGATTGGTGTGAAAAAAATTATTGCCAGTGACTTTTCACCAAATCGCCGTCGGCTGGCTCAACTTTGTGGCGCAGATGTCGTCCTTGATCCTAAACAATCCTCGCCTTTTGAGAGTTGGAAAGAATACGGTTTATTGGGTGATGCTTCTGAAGCGATTAACTATGGAATCGGTATTTTTGAAAAGATTCAGTCTATGCATATTCCATGGTGGCATGCGTGGCGTGTGGCTGACAAATTAGGTGCTTTACCCAAACGTCCTGTGATTTTTGAATGTGTCGGGATGCCAGGCATCCTTCAACAGATTATTAACGGTGCGCCATTATTTTCTAAAATTATCGGTGTGGGTGTATGTATGCAATCCGACAGCATCGAACCCGCTTTGGCTTTAAACAAAGAAATCGAAATCCAGTTTGTGATTGGTTATACGCCACTTGAGTTCAGAGATGCGCTCCATATGATCGCTGAAGGTCAAATTGATTGTTCTTCTCTGATAACAGGCGTTGTAGGTCTTGCAGGAGTTAAAGATGCTTTTCAAGCCTTAGGTGATCCTGAACAACACGCTAAAATTTTGGTAGACCCCAAAAAGATCGGATCTGATATCAGTGCACTTTAGGTATTCTTTAATTCCTATACGATATCAGTGCTCATCGAATTTTAACTAGAAGATTCAAAGTTCATCAGAGTCCCTTATTCATCCTGCATGATACTCAATCGAACTTTAAATTTTTAATTTCATCTATGAATAGATCTTAAACAAGGAAGTTTTATGTCAAATTTAAATCACATGCCTTTCAATGTTGAAGCAAGTTGTTCTTGTGGCGCAAATACTTTTCGCTTTTCTCATGCACCCATCGCACATTTTATTTGTCACTGCCAAGTTTGCCAAGAATATACAGGTAAGACATTTTCCGATGTTTTGGTATTTCTAAAACAAGATGTTTATGATTTGAATATTGAACAGACTACTTTTAAACGTTTGAAGTCACCACCCAATATCCGTCGTGGGATATGCAAACAATGTCATTCCCCTTCTATTGAATTTGGAATATTAGATCAGTTGGTATTTATTCCTAAATGGAACTTAAAAGACTTCTCGCAAGTTCCCCCTGAAAATATGCATATTTTTTACCATCGTCGTGTGCAAGATGTAGCTGATGATTTGCCAAAATATAATGGTTTTATCCAGAGTCAAACTCAAGCAGCTAAGTTTATTCTTGAAGGATTAGCTAATAGAATTCTAAAATAAAATCATCAATAAAATATGACTTCACTTGAACACTTTTTAAACCAATGATTGAAAAATTTAAATTATATCTCTTTCATAAATCAAAAAAAGATCTATCCTTTGCTGATTATTTGTACCGAATAATTTTAAATATTCATACATAATTTGCGAATGAAATACATCGACTCAAAGAAGCTTTCTGAAACACAGTTTAAGCGATATACAGGCATCTCATGGTCAACCTTTGATTTAATGGCGGAACAGCTAAAAATGCTTGTACCTGCTAAAGGTAGACCATCTAAGTTAAGTGTAGAAGATCAAATCCTGCTGTGCTTAAGTTATTGGCGTGAATATCGAACATTGTTTCATGTCGCAACCAGTTATGGTGTGTCAGAGCCTACTGCTTCAAGAATCGTCCGCCACGTAGAGGATTGCCTGATCAAGTCCAATCTATTTAATTTACCCAAGAGCTTGCCTGAAGGCGAAGGTATCGACTGGAATGTGGTGATCGTAGATGCCACAGAAATTCCAATACAAAGACCTAAAAAACAGAAGAAAAGCTATAGTGGCAAGAAGAAGGCACATACTTTTAAAGTTCAGGCCATTATCCATTATAGAACACAGCAAGTTCTAAGTTTATGCACGAGTCGTGGTGCAGTACATGATTTTGAGCTTTTCAAACGCAACTTGAATCAGATTCCTAAAGGTGCTTTATTCTTGCTGATAAAGGTTATCAAGGGATTTATACGGTGTATCCAAATAGTCTATTGCCATTAAAAGCAAAAAAGCGCTGTAAACTAGATCCTGAGCTAAAAGTTTACAATCAAGAAATCAATAAAAGAAGAATTGGGATTGAGCATGTATTTGGAACTTTGAAGACCTTCAAAATCCTTGCTGAGCGATATCGCAACCGTGGCAAAAGATTGGGATTAAGATTCAGTTTAATCGCAGGGGTTTATAATTTAGAACTGAGTAAAAAATGATTTATGAAAGAACCCTAATATTTATACCAAGCAAAAAAATATAATAACCAAGAGGCTTTGTTGCAAACAATAATTCATAACCGCCTGATTCAAATCAATTAAAATAAAAAATTATATTTCCTATAATAAAGATTTATTCATATAAAAAGATTTATATAAAAAAAGCCAAAGCTTCTGATAATATTTAAATTAATATTGAAAATATCCAACCGCCTATAACATTGATATAAGAAAAAAAATACCATCTAATTTTAAGTAGATTTAATTTAAATAAAAAACTAAATATCCAAAAAAATGTATTTAAAGCAAAACATATACAAAAATAAGTGAGAATTAATGTTAGTTCCCCAAAAAATGAATTCTGATAGTGATCAAACAACAATTCAATACTGAGTACAAATGGAAGCGAGCCAATTACAATACTCCAGTTCAATATCTTTTCTCTTTTCTCTTTTAATTGCCAACCAAAGAGAGTCAATGTAGCCTGAAAAATAAAAAAATAAGCCAAAATGAGTAAAAAGTCTCCTGGGTTTTTAAAACCACTCATCATTTTGAAAACCCACATTTGGCTTCATAGCCCATATCCACACATCCTTTATCTATTCGATAAAGCAGTGTATTAAACTTCCTCAAAGTCTGGCTAAATATACCGTCCAGTTTAATACATGACGCCACATCACTTTGACCAATAAGTATTAAACATCTCTTTGATACCATCATCATCTTCCATATATTCCTCAGGTGATATTTTTAAAGCTACACCACTCAAATAAATTATTGCTTTCCATAGAAGCTTCTCTTCAGTAGGAGGATCAAAAAACAATTCATTATGGTCAAGCGCATTCATCCTTATTCTTGCCCACTCTTCAGCTTCCTCTCGACTGATTTTATGGGTCAATAAGCCGCTGAATACTTGTTGTACATCTGATAAAAATATTTTCATATCACCATTTCCCAGTATATTACCCATTCTTATCAAATAAATAATGTGTTTTAGTTCCATTATTAAATTCTGGGCGTATCTGTCTAATATTACCTGAATTATCAAGTGTTTCATGCCCCTCCTCAATGAACCATTTTTTAAATTATGGTAAGATGCCGAGCTTTTCACGATTTACTCAATCTAGGTTTCACCATGTCTTATATCCAATCCTTACAGCCTCGAATTTCCGTCGCCCCAATGATGGATTGGACGACCCGTGATTACCGCTTTTTTGCACGTCTATTCAATCCAAATATCATCATGTACACCGAGATGGTAACCACAGGCGCAATTTTATTTGGCGATGCAGCCCGTCATTTAGATTACAGCAAAGAAGAACACCCTATTGTGTTACAGCTTGGTGGATCAAATCCTAAAGACCTCGCAACCTGCTCTAAAATGGCTCAAGATTGGGGCTATGATGAAATCAATTTGAATGTTGGTTGTCCTAGTGATCGCGTTCAAAACAATAAAATTGGTGCTTGCCTCATGGCTGAGCCTGAGCTGGTTGCTGAATGTATTGCTGAAATGCAAAATGCAGTTGATATTCCCGTCACGGTAAAACACCGAATCGGCATCGATGATATGCAATCTTATGAGGAGATGCTGCATTTTGTCGATACCGTTGCAAAAACGGGATGTCAAAATTTTATCGTGCATGCACGCATTGCTTTACTACAAGGTTTGTCACCGAAAGAAAATCGGGACATTCCGCCTTTACGTTATGAAGATGTTTATCGCTTAAAGCAAGATCGCCCAGAACTATTGATCGAAATCAACGGTGGGATCAAAACATTTGCTGAAACTCAACAACACTTACAACATGTGGATGGTGTCATGATTGGTCGCGAGGCTTATCACAATCCTTATCTACTGGCTGAACTAGGACAATTATGGAGTTTGTCAGCACCTGATCGTTTTGAGATCATGCAGGAGATGATGCCATATATTGCAAAACGTTTAGCTGATGGTGCGCCACTTTCAGTGATTACACGTCATATTTTAGGCTTATTTCAAAACCTTCCTGGTGCACGAAAATGGCGACAAGCCCTGAGTGGGGGTAACGCGAAAACATTAAAAGATATTGAAAATGCCTTAATCGGTATGCAACAAGCCATTCAAAGACATGCTGAACAAGAAAGCTTAAAAATCAATGCTGAATAAACCAATTTCATCATTAAAAAGGTCTCTTGATAGAGACCTTTTTTGATAATCACTTTTAGGCTTGTTTTGCTTGAATCGAATCTAATCGTTTTAACACTTCAGCCACTGCTACCATTGCAAAACTTGATGTCACCACCACGGCTGAACCATAACCACCACATCTTAACCCAGCACTCGCACAAATATCAGCATTCGAAAAAGGATTATCCACCGAATAAATACAGGTGATACCGAACTTCTCTTTCGGCTTTTTACAGATACCTTTTGAGCGTAACTGACTTCTTAATTTTGCCAGCATTGGGTCGTATTCTGTTTTTGACAAATCTGCGACCCGAATTTTGAGTGGATCTAATTTACCACCAGCACCACCAGATACAATCAAAGGGACTTTATTGAAACGACAATGTAGCATCAATGCGAGTTTTGCTTTGACATCATCAATGCAATCCAACACAACATCTGGATTTGAACTCAAAATCTCCGTTACATTTTCAGGCGTTAGATAATCATCAATTAAATTGATTTTTATACGTGGATTAATTTGGCGACAACGCTCTGCCATCACTTCAATTTTTTCATGACCTAATGTTGATGTCATCGCAGGTAACTGACGATTAATATTTGACGCTGCAACAGAATCCATATCAACTAGTGTTACCTCGCCCAAACCTGTTCTAGCCAAAGCTTCGACAGCCCAAGAGCCAACACCGCCAATACCAATCACCATGACATGACTGTTTTCATAATGCTGAAAATTTTCTTCACCATAAATTTTGGCTACACCCGTAAAACGGCGTTCATATTCATCATCATGAACTAAGTCAGTCATATTGCTCTAACACTATTTGGAAAAGGCGTATTTTAGCAAAACTTCGGAGGAATAGAGAGTTTTGAACTCACGACAATTTCAGTTCATTTTTTAGGTTGAGTGCAGACACACTATTCTCCCAAACACGTTGCGCAATGTCTTCGACTTTTGTATTTAAACTATGTGCCAAACCTTCTAAAACATAAATTAAATTCTGTGGGGTATTACGGGTACGGTGTTCAGTTGAAGCTTGACAACATAATGGCGTCATATCAGGACAGTCTGTTTCAATGACCAGATGTTCAATACCAACATACTGAACTGTTTGGTGTAATTTTTTAGCATTGGGATTGGTAATCTGTCCCGTGACCCCTAACTTAAATCCAAGTTGAATAAATGCCTTCGCTTCTTCTATCCCTCCACTGAATGCGTGGGCGATACCACCGTGAACAAATTGCTTTGCTTTTAACAGCCTTAATGCTTCAGCATGAGATTTACGAATATGTAACAGCACAGGAAGCTTAAATTGTTGAGCCAAATCGACTTGTTGCGCAAAAAAATCCTGTTGCTTAGCGAAAACTTCCGACTGCTTATGTTGCTTGAGAAAAGTATCTAAACCAATTTCTCCAACGGCGATGCATTGTTGTACTTCAAGAATTTTTTTTAGATCGTCTAGATGATGAGGCTGATGTTGTTCGATATAAAAAGGATGTAGACCAGGAGCGAGATAACTCCTCGGTGCCTGATCTAAACCATTTAACCAATGGTGTGTTTCAATCAATGTATGAAAGCGTTGGTGTTGAAACCCAATCAGTACAAGGGCATCCACTCCCTTCTGTTTAGCCTGATACGCAAGTTGCTCACGATCGAAGTCAAAATCTTCTACATCAAAGTGCGTATGCGTATCAAACAAACGTGGCATGGACATGTTATTTTGCTTCACCTGCAGCTTGAGGTACAGCAACTTGAACCGAAGGATGAACAGCCTCCAGCATTTCAGGTTTAATCACACCCTGTAGCTTTTCATAAGGAATCGTAAGTCTTGGCAAACCCACCACATAAGGACCAATTTCATATTCACCGTATTGAAGAATTAAACCCTTTTTACCCAAATAATAATTATCAGTGAGTTTAAATTTCCAAGCCTCTTCATACTCTTCAACGTTATCTGCTAACTGCGAATCTATGACCCATTTTTTAAATTCATCATGGGCCAATTGATTTAATTTATTCTTTTGGTCTTTCACTAAAATTTGATCTAGTGACACTTGTTTCTGCTGTTTCAAATCAAAATTAAAGTAAGTTTGTGAAGAAGAACCATGTGCACCTCCTAAATAGTTACTCGTATTCAATACGACGGTTGCAAGTGGTCCTTGTGAATTTAAAATTTTAGGACTAATACTCAAACTAATTTGATGTCCAACCCCCAAGTGCTTTAACTCTTTATCTAAACCCACAAAGTTATCAATATAGGGCTGAATCTGCTCTGCAAGTAACTGCGCTGCAGTTTTATATTCAACAACTTCACTTGCGGCTTGAGTATCTTTGTCTTTAGGCAGCGTCTGCTCAGGTTCGAACAACTCTAGCGTTTCTTGTAAATTTTTGATAATCGCTTGATCAATTAAGCCATCTAACACAAATTGATTCGTTCTCAATCGATCAATTGAAATTTCTGGACAATTGTTACCATCACATTCTACCAACCGAACAGGCACTTTTTCAGTTTCACCCTGAAGCACGAGTATCTGAACTTCCGATGCTGCTTGAGTTTGAGTGTCAGGTGACTCTTTAGGCCCGTCCCCTTTTGGCTGACATGCGCTCAGCGTAATTGCGGCAGTAAGTACAGATACAGTCCAAACTATTTTATTTTTTAACATCTCACAACCTTGAGGAGAAACGGTCATTTATCATTGATTTAAGCCTAACCCGATGAAATTGATAGCTCAAGCTTCGTTTGTATGGGTTTAACTGCAATTGTATATGCTACATTACAATATTTGTAATATTTCAAAACATCTTTTGAAAGATCTGCGGTACAACCACCTGCTTGGTTTGAGCATGACTCAAATAGATATCCAATTGCTCACCACCTTTGACAATTTCGTTCGCACGAATATGAACACCAATCCCTTCACCATCAAAGAACCATTCCTGATTTTGCCAGCTGAGATTCACTGGAGCGATACTTCTCACTTCACCACTCTGGGCCTTTAACCATTTTTGATAGGACACTTGAAGTATTCTTTCAAAATCATTTATTTGGTTCTTTTGAATCACATCCTGCAACTGTAAAACTTTTTTCTGCTTTCGATCCAATACCATAAAGTAACCACGATCTTTAACGATCACTTCAGCTTGTTTTGTGTTAACAATGAATTGGATCAACACATATTGATTTCGTTGGGTGGCGACTTGCGTCAGTATATCCAACTCATAAGGCTGATTCAGTGAAAACTCCTTCATCCATGATTCAGAGCGACTTATATAGGTTTCGATGGATTGATCCAAACTCAATTGTTCTTTTTCATTAATTTGATCTTGAATCACAAAAGCCAAATGGTTGTTAAGTTGTTGATTGACCCACTGATCTGCGGTTTTTAAACTTAAAATTTCAATTTTTTCACAGACCGATTTTGTGCAATTTTCGCTCTTTATTTCAACTTGAAACGCGTCATCATTTAAGTATGGTAACACATCAGCGTTTTTAACTTGGGCAGACTGCCCTGACTTTTGTGTCTTAGACTCTGGTTGTTTTTCACAAGATGCCATCCCAATGACTAAGGTAGCAAGAAGAATACGCAATCGTTTTTTTTGTAAGTTTAGAGTAATCACAAAAATCAACCAAAATTAAATCATTGGTTATTCTGATACAAAAACAGCTTCACGAGGAAGCTGTTTTACATTTTCAAGCAAAATTAATGTTCACGTGTATTACGGAAAACAATATCAGGATAACGCTCTTGCATTAATTGTAAATTGACACGGCTAGGTGCTAAGTACGTTAAATGCCCACCACCATCAACTGAAAGTTGGTCATGTGCTTTTTTCTTAAATTCGTTAAATTTTTTCTCATCTGGACATGAAACCCAACGAACAGTGTTAATGCTCACAGGCTCGTAAATACAATCTACTTTGTATTCTTCTTTTAAACGATAAGCTACAACTTCGAATTGAAGAACACCCACAGCACCCACAATAAGATCATTACTGTTTTGTGGCATAAATACCTGCGTTGCACCTTCCTCTGAAAGCTCTTTTAAACCTTTTTGGAGTTGCTTCGATTTCAAAGGATCTTTTAAACGAACACGGCGGAACATTTCAGGAGCGAAGTGAGGAATACCTGTGAATTGCAAGTTTTCACCCGAAGTGAAAGTATCGCCAATTTGAATCGTACCATGGTTATGTAAACCAATAATGTCACCTGGCCATGCCTCTTCTAAATGCTGACGATCACCCGCCAAGAAAGTTAATGCATCTGAAATACGCACATCTTTCCCAATACGTACATGCTTCATTTTCAAGCCTTTTTCATATTTGCCTGAGCAGATACGCATGAAAGCAATACGATCGCGGTGTTTAGGGTCCATATTGGCTTGAATTTTAAAGACAAAACCAGAGAAACCCTCTTCAGTCGCTTCAACTTTACGATCTTGGGTAGGATGTGCTTTTGGTGGTGGTGCATATTCACTAAATGCATTTAAGACATGGTCTACACCAAAGTTACCCAACGCTGTACCAAACAATACTGGAGTTTGACGCCCTGCTAAGAATTCTTCACGATCAAGCGGTTCATTTGCCATTTGAACTAATTCTAGTGACTCTTCAAATGCAGCCCAAGCTAATTCACCGACTTTTTCACGAAGGTCAGCATGGTCATAACCGTCACGAATTTCGATATCTGTAATGGTTGAACCAAAACCTGCTTTATAGACATAGAATTTTTCTTCGATCAGATTAAAAACACCCGCGAAGTCACGGCCTGTACCTAAAGGCCAAGTTAAAGGTACGCATTTAATCTTAAGTACGTTTTCAATTTCGTCGAGTAGTTCAAGTGGCTCGCGAATTTCACGGTCCATTTTGTTAACGAAAGAAATAATCGGTGTGTCACGCATACGACACACGTCCATCAATTTAATCGTACGATCTTCGACACCTTTCGCACCATCAATCACCATCAACGCTGAATCTACGGCTGTAAGGGTACGATATGTATCTTCAGAGAAATCTTCATGCCCCGGTGTATCGAGCAGGTTGATCATTTTGTCTTTATAAGGGAACTGCATCACAGAGGTCGTGATCGAGATACCACGCTCTTTTTCCATTTCCATCCAATCTGATGTCGCAGCACGGTCAGATTTACGGCTTTTTACCATACCTGCAACTTGGATCGCTTGCCCCCACAACAATAACTTTTCCGTCATTGTTGTTTTACCCGCATCGGGGTGGGAAATAATGGCAAATGTACGTCGCTGAGCAACTTGCTCCGCTAACTCTTGCTTAAAGCTCATGAATAACACCTACTGCAGACATGCAGTTTAGAAGATCAAAAAAGATCAAAATAAAAATTGGCGATATTGTAGCAGATCAATACCGAATGTGAATGTGATGAATCAGAAACTGACCAGAAGTTAATAGTTCTTAAATGTGCTTTCTAAACGATCCACAGGTAATGGCATACCCAATAAATAGCCTTGTAATTGCTGACAACCTAAACGTTTTAAGATATCGGCTTGTTTTTGAGTTTCAACGCCTTCAGCTGTCACCACCAAACCTAAACGTTTAGCCAATACAATAATACTTTCTAAGATAATTTCATCTTTAGTATTGGGTGAAAGATTTCGAATAAATTCACGGTCAATTTTAAGTTCATCTACCGGGAGATTCTTTAAATATAAGAAGCTTGAATGACCAGTTCCAAAATCATCAATCGCAAGCCCAATCCCCAAATTACGTAGGCTCTCAAAAGTACGAATACTGACATCGATATGATGCATTGCTGTCGATTCAGTAATCTCAATAATTAAATGGGCTGGATCGATCTGGTATTGCGTGATTAAACATCTTAATGTATCTACCAGCGCTTTATGTTCAAATTGTACAGCTGATAAATTTACAGCGATCGGACAGAAAGGCAATTTCTTTTTTTGCCAAGCTTGAATCTGTATACACGCTTGTTCAAGAGCCCAGTAGCCCATTTTAATAATAAGACCTGTTTGCTCCGCACCCTCAATAAACATATTTGGTGCTAGAAGTCCTAGACTTGGATGCTTCCAACGAATTAAAGCTTCAACGCCACAAATTTTAAAATCTGCTGTGAATTTCGGCTGATAAAATAAAATGAATTGTTGTTCTTCAACAGCACGATACAAATCATTAATTAGTTTTGATTGGCTACGTGCGATTTCTTGTTGATCTAATGAATAGTTAAACACACTGTAAGTATTGCGACCTTGCTCTTTGGACATCAGCATTGCAGCATCAGCATTCACCAACAAATCATGTAAATCAGCACCATGATCTGGATAATAGACCACACCTAAACTTGCTGAGATATTGATTTCCTTCCCCGAAATCACAAAGCCTTCTTGGATTTTACTCAATACTAGATTGGCAACTTGATCAATTTGGTCTGTAGAAAAATCTTCAACAACCAATAAAAACTCATCACCACCAATACGAATTAATTTTTGGTTTTTTTCGAGTAATGCATGAAGTCGATGTGCTAAATTCACTAAAAGCTGATCACCAATATGATGTCCAAAAGCATCATTTACTGCCTTGAAACGATCCAAATCAATATAAATGAATGCAACTTTATGATCTTTAGATTGGTGAAGTGAAAATAATGAAGTGGTGTAATCAAGCAAAAAAAGTCGATTTGGAAGTTTGGTCAAATTATCTTGAAGGGCAAGGCTTTCCAATTCCTTATTCATTTTGATTAGTTGTTGATTTCTCTCTTCAAGTCGTAATTCTAAAATAGCGACAAAAAAACTGACCACTAAAACCAAGCAGGTGACAAATATAATGACAAAAAGTAATAAACCTTGACCTTCATGGAGTTGATTCAATGCTGCATATTTGGCATCCACGGGTTGAAAAGTCGCAGCCGCCATACCAATATAGTGCATTCCCACAATACTAAAAGCGATCATGAATGCCACGGCAAGCTTGAATGCCAATTTATTGTGATAGGTACGCTTATATTTAAACATCAGCCAGAATGACAACCCTGAACCACATACAGCAATCAGCACAGAAAAAATCACCAAAATGGTGTCATAACGAATAATGTAGTTGGGAACGATCAATCCCGCCATTCCAGTATAGTGCATACCTGAAATACCGAAACCCATCAGAAGTGCACCCAAAACTAATCTAGCTAAAGGAAGTGTAGATCTAGTCGTGAGCCATATGGCAAAAATTGAAGCGAGAGCTGCGATCACATAAGAAAATAGCGTCAAACCTACATCGAAACTATGATCTTCGGGCAAATGACAAGCTAGCATTCCAACAAAATGCATGACCCAAATCGCAAGACCAAATATCATGCCACTTACACCGAGCAGCACTTTTTGACCAACTGGGTTTTTGTGGGTACTAATGAGTTGTTCAAATGAAATAGCAATAAAGCAGACGATCACTGCCGCCACAGCAGAACCCGCCACCATTGCATAATCGTAACTCATATGAATCATATAGAGACTTATCCGTACCTGAACCTGTTTTTATTTTATTTAAACCCCAAAAGTACAGTAAATAAATGTAAGAAGGTTCAACTTTTTAATGAGCATTTGTCGCCTACAACAATATCACCATCTCATTGAACGTCAAGTTGTTTTTCGGCGATATCCATAAAAAATGGCGTATCGAAATACGCCATTTTTTAAGTAAAACTTAACAATAAATATTTTTATTTTTGCAAGGCAATGTAATCGAGCAAGATATGAGCTGATTCAGTGACAAATGCCTCTTCTTCAGGTAAAGGTGGGCGTTGATTAGTTTTCATCTTAGCACGCGATTCAGCCAAAGCTTCCATCGATGCCTGATAACTTTCCCAATTTGGATAAGCAGTTTTACCCATTGCTATACGGCGTTTATTTTCTTCTGCCAACGTTTCTTTTTCCAAAGCGATGAGTTCAGCTTTACGTTGATCGATATCCAACACGATTTGTTTATTCTCTTTAGCTTTCTGCGAAATCGCTTTACGCGCTTCTAAATACTTAAATTGAATATCATTCGCAACACGCTGTTTTGAATGAGCAGCTAATTTTGGTACAAAGGCTTGCACTTCTCCCTCACGTTTGAAAGGAGCTGTAGGGATGGTATCCCACTCTAAAGCATTCTTAGCTTTACGCTCCCCAAACTCTTCATCGTAGATATCAACCAATTGAATATCAGGCACAACCCCTTTATTTTGTGTGCTTCCACCAGTAACACGGTAAAACTTTCGTTGCGTCAATGTCGCTTGACCATACGCTAAGCTGTCCAATTGAACTTGAGCTGTACCCTTACCTGTCGTAGTACTTCCAATCACAATCCCACGACCATAATCCTGCACAGCAGCTGAATAGATTTCACTTGCTGATGCAGAAGCCAGATTCACCATGACCGCTAACGGACCTGCGTAGGTTTGAGCACCTCCATCTCGATCTTCGAAGACACTGACGTTACCATTCCCATCCCGAATTTGAACCACTGGACCAGATTTAATCACTTGCCCAATCATTTTTGCCACTTCTTCGAGTGAACCACCAGGGTTATTACGAAGATCAACGATAATGCCATCGACATTTTGCGCAGCTAAACTTTTCAATGCATTATTGGTATCTTCAGATACTGAACGATAGCTTTCACCAGCACGACGGGCACGGTAGTTGTAATAGAACGATGGAATTTCGACTACTCCAACTTTATGTTTCTTGCCATCACGTACAATTTCAACTGTTCTTGAACGTACACCCGCATCCTCTTCTTGAATCACATCACGTACGATAGTTACGGTACGTGCCTGACTCATAGATGCTCCAGGTCCGAGCAATTTAATGGTGACTTTAGTCCCACGCTTACCTCGGATCAATCCAACGATTTCAGAACTGGTCCATCCAATGACGTCGACCATTTTGTCACCGTCTTGCGCGACACCAATAATACGATCACCAGACTTGACCTGTCCCGTCTTAAACGCAGGACCACCATCTACGATCGTCTCGATACGCGTATAGTCTTCATTCCCGCGTTCTGGACGGATCGACACACCAATCCCCTCAAGCTGCAATGTGGTCTGACGATTTAACTCAATCGCATCGATTGGCGGGAAATAATTACTGTGCGGGTCATAGGTCGCCAACATAGCATTGAGCGTTTTTTCTAAAACGTCATCGCTTTTTGTACGCTTCATACGTTCTAATTGACGCATATAGCGCTTGGTCAAAGTCTGAACTGGCGTTAAATCTTCAGCTAAAGTGAGATCTTGTCCTGCTGCTAAAGAAGGATCATCTTTCAGCGCTTTTTGCTTAGCCAAATCTTCTTCTTTAGCAATCGTTAAATTGATTAACTGAGACACCAACATTTTGCGCCATTGATTTTCTTGCTCAGCTTTATTTTTGAAAAATGGAGCCTTTTCACGATCAGACTCGATAAACACATTAGGTTGATTTAGGTTTTGCGGTTTTTTTAACTCCGCCAACATAAACTCATAGAATGACTTTAAACGATCACGATATTGAGCGTGAATGGCATAAGGTCCTTCAAGGTTACCCGCTTTGAGCGCCGCTCCAAAAGTTGGTCCGTATTTTTTCTTATAGTTTGCCACTTCATCTGCCAAGAAAAGGCTATGGTCAGGATCAAGACTATCAATATACATATCAAAAATACGTTGTGAGGTCGTAGCATCTAAACGCATATTTAAATAGTGCTGACGATCCACCAAAGTTGCTAATTGTCTTGAAACTAAAGCTTGTTCTTGTGTGGGCTTTATATTTTGAACCTGTTGAACCGCTGGTTCATTCGCTGCGATCGCAACATTAATTGTATGACCAAAAAATAAACCACCAGTGGCAATGGCTACCGCGCAAGCGATTGTTTGAAGTTTCATAACGAATTTGTCTTTCCTTGGATAAACCAAATTTACACTATTGTTTTCAGATAGAAATATTAATATTCAAAACCTTAAACAACTTTTTTATTTCTGCCGTATAGTTTTATCATAATCTGTACGGAGAAAATGTAGCAAATCATTGCAGAATTCGGGTATTGTTTTCTCTTTTAAAATTAGAATCACGGATTCCACTATGATTGGCGCATTGATGCTTGATATTGAGGGCACAACACTTAATCAAGAAGATATTCAACTCCTTCAATCTCCACAAGTCGGTGGAGTCATTTTGTTTGGAAGAAATATTGAATCACCTCAACAAGTTCGCGCCTTAACGGATCATATGCGCCAAGTTCGCCCCGATATTTTAATTGCAGTCGATCAAGAAGGCGGACGCGTACAACGTTTAAAACAAGGCTTCACTCTCCTTCCTGCCATGGGACGTTTCGGTGAGCTCTATTTAAGTCAGCCAGATCGAGCAATTGAATTGGCTGAACAATGCGGTTGGCTCATGGCTACCGAAGTCCTTGCAGTCGGGATCGACTTTAGCTTTGCACCTGTATTAGACCTTAACGACATCAGCGATGTTATTGGTGACCGTGCTTTTGCTAAAAATATCTCAGATATCATCCCTTTAGCCCAAGCCTTTATGCAAGGTATGAAACGCGCAGGCATGGCAACCACGGGGAAACACTTCCCTGGCCATGGCTCGGTTAAAGCAGATTCACATATTGCGGCAGCTGTGGATACACGAAGTTATGCTGAAATTGAAGCTCAAGATATGCAAAGCTTTATTCAACTCCAACCTCAACTTGACGCACTCATGCCAGCACATGTGATTTATGAAAAAGTAGATCCAAATCCTGCTGGTTTTTCTCAGTATTGGGTTCAAAAAGTACTTCGTGAAACACTTCAGTTTGACGGTGTCCTGTTTTCTGATGACTTAAGTATGCAAGCAGCTTGTGTTGCAGGTGGTGCAGATGCTCGCATCAAAGCCGCGCTTGAAGCTGGCTGTGATATGGGCTTAGTCTGCAATAATCGGGAATCTGCATGTGTCGCGCTCAGTGCCATAGAGAATTATCCATTGCCGAACCAAGAACGCTTAGAGCGTATGCGCGGTAAGATTCAAGAGATTCGCATTGGTGAACAACTTGACTTAGGCAACGAATGGAAATCTGTCAAAAAGGTCATTGAAGATTTTAGACAATCATTTTAATAATACAGGGAGCATTCTAATGCTCCCTTTATCTTGACCAATCCAATAATAATCATAGCTAAGGATGTGTATGTCTCAATCAAAACAATCAAAGCACCGTCATATTTCGTTTACTGCTCACTACACTGGCTATATTTGGTACCAAATGGGTATCTCTCACGAAGCATTTGCGACTTCGAAAGGTAAAGCGTTGGTGCAATTCGCTCACCCTTTTGAAAGTATGGCTGAGAAGTTTATCGGTGGAAGTATGCGTTCAACCCTGAAGACACGACATACATTATTAGACGACCATTTAAAATTATTAATCAAACAATATCCAAACCTGCAAATTTTAGAAATTGCAGCGGGACTTTCACCTCGTGGTTGGTGGTTTAGATCCCATTATCCCGAAATAGATTATCGCGAATTAGATTTACCAGACATGGCTACCACAAAACAATCCGCTTTGAATAAAATCGATCCCGAAAGCCCTAAAGTTTTATCAGCAGACTTATTCACGGATGATTTCAAAACAGCTTTTGACGAATTCGACCCAACACGACCGCTAGTGATTATCAGTGAAGGATTAATCAATTATTTTAATCAAGATTTACTCAAACAATTGCTGAATTCGATTGTGCGTTTTGGTCAACCATTCCAAACGCTTCATTATTTAACTGACCTTTATCCCGAGCCTGTGCAACATAAACTGGCTAACTTAATTTGGTCGAGCAGCAAATTACTCAAATACGCTTCAAGAAGTGCATTTACCTTCCACTTTAAAGACCCTTTAGAGGTACAGCACTTTTTTAAACTGTCAGGTTTTACTGAAGTTGAAGTCATTCAACCTCAACTGTATTTTGAAAAAAAGAATCAAAATATGGATACAGATCAGCATCTTGGTGATCTAGTATGGATGATTCATGCAATAAAATAATGATTCGTTTATCTAAATATTAAGAAGAGTATATTTTCTGATTCAATTGAATTCAATGACAGCCTAATCCACGCTGTCATTGTGTTTATGGGTATCTATAAATTGAAGTAAGCGATCAGCTACTTCAAAATAACCATGCTTGAATAATGCTCTTACTTCATTTCCAATAAAATCGAACATTAAACATTCGACAGCAAAATGTCCTTGCTCATCCTCAAATTCAATTGCAAAACTTCGAGCATTTGCCTGTAATACTTCAACTTGAGATGGGTCATCCAAAAAGAATGATACACCAAAGTAATTCAGGTCTTTAATTTCAACTTCAAAACGTTGTGCATTTGTTTGATGAATTAAAACAGAATGTGCATTTTTAAGGGCAAATCGAACTTCTCCTCTACGATCCAAAGATTGCATTTGGTCTTTATCTAAATAAATGATCCCATCTAGATTATGAATCGATTCGCCTTTTAAGAAACTGGTAAAAAGATTCATGGTTTCTTTTCGGCGTTGCAGTTGAGGCACATGATCCGCATTTGCAATCATTGCAAACTCAACATCAGGACATTGCAAGGCAAAATTCGCATTCTCAAATGGCAAAGTAAAACTATCGAATTGACCACATGCTACCAATGTTTTACACATCGGTATTGGAACATGGGAAAGACGCAATAAACGATTACAGTTGATTTCATATCGCTCACGCTCAGCGATATCAAACTCAGACATCTGCTTATAAAAAAGTCGTTTAGCTGTTGGAGACATACGCGTTTGATCTAATTTTGCATGATTCACTAAGTACAAAATGACAGCCTGACCAAACTCATCCATACGTTGCTCTTGCATCAATATTAATGACTCTTCAAGCAACATACGCCAGCTTTTACGCGTCTTCTGCATGACGCCCATCAGAATCAATCGATCTACCAGTTCTGGGTGATAATGAGCAAAACAGGAAGCAACCACAGAGCCTAATGACATCCCCATGACAGAGACTTTCTTAATCTCCACCAAATCCAACCATTGACCTAACATTTTTGAAAGCTCTGGTAGCTCTAGAGTACCAGCAGAAATTCCAGTATCACGATTGTGGATTTGTTGATTTGAACCTAAAGATGGTAAGTCGATTAAAATAACAGGTCCTTTCTCGAAGAGCTGTTCAACGCAATATTTATATGAATTAAAATTTTGAAATGCGCCTCCGACAATCAGCGTTGGCGTCTGGTACAGTGTTTCTGGCGATGCGATCGCCATATATTCAATTTTCCAGCCATCAATCCATGTGGTTCGTGGCGGCTCTTTAAAACTATTTTTATGGTACAGATCAAAAAAATGAGTGCTGTCTTCAGCTGAATAATCTTCAAGCTCCATTTTTATCATGGAATTCATTCCCTTATCTCCATTTGGCTTTATTGTTTTGTTTTCACAGCCGTTAATTTGATCATACTCTCAATTCGTTATGATTATGCAACATAATTAACATTCATTTCATTTTATACAGATGCATGAAATCTGCGCAATGCAAGAATTCACCTTTTATCTTTTTTAACTGCCGTTAGGTTCTAAAAATAGTTACAAGTTTTATCAACTTAGCTTTTTTCGCTGATAAACATAGATTGTTGTCATCTGCGCTGCTACTATTTGAATGAGATTTTAAAATGATCAGTTAAACTGCTATGCAAGACTCCATCGAACAGTACATGCAAGTCGTCGGTCAGAATGCGCGTGAAGCTTCACGCTTTTTGGCTGGCTCTTCGACTTTTGAACGAAATAATGCTTTGACGGCAATCCATACCGCTTTGGAAGACCATCAAGCTCAAATTCTAGCTGCGAATAAACTAGACATGACTCGTGGTCATGAAAACAATTTAGACAGCGCATTACTCGATCGTTTGGAACTTACACCCACACGCTTCAGTGGAATGTTACAAGGTCTTAAAGATGTCATCAGTTTAATTGATCCCATTGGTGAAATTACTGACCTAGCTTATCGCCCGTCTGGTATTCAGCTTGGAAAAATGCGAGTGCCTTTAGGTGTCGTAGGTATGATTTATGAATCACGTCCTAACGTCACTCTAGAAGCAGCCTCTTTAGCGATTAAGTCTGGCAATGCCATCATTCTTCGCGGTGGTTCAGAGGCATTAGAGTCAAACAAAGCCATTGCTACCGCAATTCAAAAAGGTTTAGAGCAAGCTGGTGTACCAGTTAACGCAGTCCAAGTTGTCAATACAGCAGATCGTGCTGCAGTTGGGCAATTGATTACCCTCTCTGAGTATGTTGACGTTATTGTTCCACGTGGTGGCAAAGGCTTAATTGAACGTATTACACGTGAAGCGACTATTCCTGTAATCAAACATCTTGATGGTAACTGTCACGTCTTCGTTGAGGCCCAAGCAGATCTACAAAAAGCATTGCCAATTGCGTTAAATGCAAAAACTCATCGCTATGGCGTATGTAATGCCATGGAAACGCTGCTGGTTGATGAAAAAGTTGCTGATGACTTTCTGCCTCGCATTGCTGAACTTTATGCTGAAAAACAAGTTGAGTTGCGTGGTTGCTTGAAAGTCAAAGCAATTTTAGGTGAACAGATTAAAACTGCGACCGAAGAAGACTGGTATGAGGAATATCTAGGACCTATTTTAGCGGTTAAAGTGGTCAGTGGCGTTGAAGAAGCAATTTTGCATATCAATAAATACGGATCGCATCACACTGATTCGATTATTACTGAAAACTTTAGCACGGCCCGAAAATTCCTTACTCGCGTCGATTCAAGTTCGGTCATGGTTAATGCCTCTACTCGTTTTGCTGATGGTTTTGAATATGGTTTAGGTGCTGAAATCGGCATTTCAACAGATAAAATTCATGCCAGAGGTCCAGTCGGATTAGAAGGACTCACCTCACAAAAATGGATTGTTTTAGGCGATGGCCAAATCCGTCAATAAATCTAACTTAAAAAAACAAAGCCCTTTGAGTAAAGGGCTTTGTTTTTGAGTGATTCAACTCTTCATAACGAAATAAAAAACGTATAAATTAAATCAATTACAAACCAGAAGTGGTATATAAAAAATACAATACATGCTATGTTTTACGCATACAATTTAATTAAAACATAACCATCATTTATTTAATAAATGAATAAAGAAAGACTATAAATTTTAATTATTATCGCCTTAGTGGTCGATAGTGCTTAAGTCTAATCACCTAAAGTCTATCTAGGACAATAAAAAAACGCATGATACAAATGCTTCACGATCAAGAAATAACATTTTTTGTTCATTTGGAAGAAAACAAACGAAATATTAAAATTGCCAGTAAAGGAACACACCATGCCTCATTCAGTTCTTATCATCAATTGCGGTTCTTCTTCGATCAAGTTTGCATTATTACTTAAAGATCAAGATTTCCGAATTCATGGTCTTGCTGAAAACTTAGGTACGCCAGAAGCGCGCATCAAAGGCGTGACTGTAGGCAACGAACCAGTTGATATTCGTATTCCAAATGCAGACCATAAAGAAGCACTTGAAGTTGGATTATCTCGCTTAGCGAATCACAAGCCTGATGCCATTGGTCATCGTATTGTACATGGTGGTTCTTTAACTCAAGCAGAGTTAATCACCGATGAAATTATTGAAAAAATCCGTGAAGCAACACCTTTAGCTCCATTACATAATCCTGCACATCTCGTTGGGATCGAAGCGACTAAACGTTTGTTCCCAGACTTACCGCAGGTTGCAGTGTTTGATACAGCGTTCCATCAAACAATGCCAGCGCATGCCTATCGTTATGCGGTACCAAAATTTTTATACACTGAACATAATGTTCGCCGCTATGGATTCCACGGTACGAGCCATGCCTATGTATCAGATCGTGGTTCTGAGCTTGCTGGTAGTTTCCGTAAAGGTGGTTGGCTCACCGCTCATTTAGGCAATGGTAGTTCTACTTGTGCAATTTGGAATGGTAAAAGTGTTGATACCTCTATGGGATTAACGCCACTCGAAGGTTTAGTGATGGGTACCCGTAGTGGTGATGTAGACCCAAGTTTACATAATTTTTTAGCCAAAAACCTAGGATGGGACATTTACAAAATTGACAGAATGCTCAATAGCCAATCTGGTTTATTAGGACTTTCAAACCTGTCAAACGATATGCGAACACTTATCGAAGCTTCAGAAGAAGGCAATGAAGATGCTGCACTTGCTATTGAAGTATTCTGCTATCGTCTTGCTAAATCATTAGCAGCACTTAGCTGTGGTTTACCTCGTCTTGATGGCTTATTCTTCACAGGTGGTATTGGTGAAAACTCAGCATTTATTCGTGAAAAAACATTATCTTATTTGCCACATTTTGGTTTTAACTTTAGTAAAGAAAAAAATGACCAATTAGCTCGCGGTACAGAAGGTCGCATTGATAATGGTACTGGTCCGCAAATTTGGGTCATTCCTACAGATGAAGAAGGACGTATTGCACAAGAAACAGAACATGTGGTGAATCAAATCGGAGATGTGAATTCATCTGAAAAAAAGTCTGAACTTGAAACCACGACTGCTTAAGTAGTCGCCCAGGCAGACATATTTATTTTTTATTTTTAGATATAGATTTTGATGATATGAAAACAATTGTACTTGTTCCAACTGGTGAAGGTGTAGGTCTGACATCAGCGTGTTTAGGCTTAATTTATGCACTTGAGTGTCAAGGTGTAAAAGCTGGTTTTGTGAAGCCATTTTCACAAGAAGTACATGCTGAAAATTTCGATCGCACCACAGCGTTATTCCGCCATGTTTCTCAGAACGAAACAGTTGAACCAATCTCATATCAAAATGTAGTTCAGCAATTAAATGCTGGTGAAAGTGATGAGTTATTAGAAGAAGCTGTTCGTCTACATCGTCAAATTGCTAAAAAACATGATCTTATTATTGTGGAAGGGTTAGTTCCAAACAGTCGTGATAGTTTTGCATCTGAACTGAATGCTCAACTTGCTCAAGCACTAGATGCGAAAGTCATCATTGTGAGCAATGCTGATATCAAACAACCAGCCTATACAGCAGAAAAAGTAGAAACCCAATTACGTAATTTTGGTGGAGCAAACAGCAACCGAACAGCTGGTGTGCTGTTCATGCGAACCAAAGGTCTGTCCGAGGAGTCTGCACAGATTCCAGTGACCATTGATCCAAGTCTGCGTCTGACACAAGAGACTCAACAATTTGTTGGGGAAATTCAAAAAACACATCCACTGATTGGTTCCGAACAACTTCCTGTTATTGCATTAGTACCATTTAGTAATACTTTAAGTGTGCCGCGAATGTCTGATATCGCGCAACATATTCAAGCAGAATGGATTAACTTAGGTGAGGCTGCACAACGACGTGTTCTGCATAGTAGCCTGATCGCTTCAAATATCGAGCGCGAACTGCACAAATTCACGGCAGGAGAACTGATTATTAGCGCATCAGATCGTATTGATGTCTTACTTGCAAGTAGTTTAGCAAGCAGCAATGGTATTCCTCTTGCAGGTTTAGTACTGACTGAACATTATGCGCCTAATCAACAAGTACTGGCTTTCTGCCAAGCTGCGATAAAACAGGGCTTACCTATTTTACACACACCACTGAGTACATTTGAAACAGCGACTCAATTGGCTAATTTAAGCAATGAAATTCCTGTAGATGATACTGCTCGCGCTGAACAAGTCACTCGATTTGTATCTAGCCATATTGATGCGGATTGGGTAACGCAGTTGCTGAATGGCTCATACCAACCACGACTTTCTCCATCTGCATTCCGTCATGAGTTGGTACAAAAATCAATTGCAGCGAAGAAAAGAATTGTTCTTCCTGAAGGTGATGAACCTCGTACGATTCAAGCAGCCGCGATCTGCCAATCACGTGGTATTGCTCACTGTATCTTACTGGCAAAACCAGAAGCAGTTTTAGATGTAGCCAAAGCTCGAGGGATTGAATTACCTGATGATTTAGAAATTATTGATCCAGATCTCATCCGGGACAACTATGTTGCACCAATGGTTGAGTTGCGTAAAGGCAAGTTAAATGAACTGCAAGCGAAAGAACAGTTACAAGATACAGTGGTTCTTGGAACCATGATGCTAGCACTAGATCAAGTGGATGGATTAGTTTCAGGTGCAGTTCATACCACAGCCAATACAGTTCGCCCTGCATTTCAGTTGATTAAAACGGCACCTGATTACTCTTTAGTTTCGTCTGTTTTCTTTATGTTATTACCAGATGAAGTGTATGTTTATGGTGACTGTGCAATCAATCCAGATCCTAATGCAGAGCAACTTGCTGAAATCGCGATTCAATCTGCCGACTCAGCCAAAGCGTTTGGTATTGATCCACGTATTGCCATGATTTCATATTCAACAGGAACATCTGGCACAGGTGCTGATGTTGAAAAAGTTGCTGAAGCAACACGCATCGCAAAACAACGTCGTCCAGATTTATTGATTGATGGCCCCCTTCAATATGATGCTGCATCTGTCGAAAGTGTGGGACGTTCTAAGGCTCCTGACTCTCAAGTGGCTGGACGCGCCAATGTCTTTATTTTCCCAGATCTTAATACAGGTAATACCACCTATAAAGCTGTTCAGCGCTCTGCAAACGTTGTAAGTGTTGGACCAATGTTGCAAGGTTTAAATAAGCCGGTCAACGACTTATCTCGAGGAGCTTTGGTCGATGACATTGTTTTCACTATTGCACTCACCGCTATTCAAGCAGATCAACAATCTGCTTAATTAAATTAGATGCCTTTTT
This sequence comes from Acinetobacter sp. 25-47-130, assembly GCF_056779705.1. Classification (NCBI taxonomy): domain Bacteria; kingdom Pseudomonadati; phylum Pseudomonadota; class Gammaproteobacteria; order Moraxellales; family Moraxellaceae; genus Acinetobacter; species Acinetobacter sp. 25-47-130. The sequence goes on from NZ_JBWYII010000004.1 coordinate 95,215, forward strand.
GTGATGATTAAAAAGGCATCTTCAAAACGTTTCTATGGTACACATAAAATGACAAATTAACCGTACGTTTCAAGTAATATTTTGATAAAGATAGTTCATCTCATTCTTAATCTTCATTCATGACCCTACAACAATTTAATTATTTTCTATTCGATGTACTCAACGTTTCTCCTGACTCATCAACAGGATTAATTCGATTTGCATTTTTTATTGCACATGATCTGTTTTATTTTGTGATCTGTTTTTTCTTTATTGGATGGTTCTTAGTCAGTAAAAATACGAAAGAAACTCTGCTTAGAATATTCTTTGTGACTATTTTAGCATTCGCTACAAGTCAGCTAATTTCTCACTTTATTTATAGCCCTCGCCCCTTTGCCATCCCCATAGGAATGACGCTACTTGAACACAAAGCAAATGGATCATTTCCTAGCGATCATATGTTATTTTTCAGCTCTGTAGCTTTTGGTTTTTTATTTTCTCGATGTTTTAAACTTGCCGCAATTTTTTTTGTATTTGCATTAAGTGTCGCATGGTCGCGTATTTATCTTGGCGTTCACTTCCCTCTTGATATGATCGGTGCATTTTATCTTGCTTTTATCATCAACTTTTTTGGGATTTATATTTGGAAAAAATTTGGATCTCAAATATTTTTATTTATCTATGATATTTATCAACGTATTTTTAAGCATTGGATTAATATTGGTTTAATTCGTTGAGATTAATTTTTATACATAAACTATTCATTAAATCATAAATATTTTTATTATAAAAAGATTTCTAAATTAATTATTTTTTTTAAAAAAACAATCACATTAAGGTAGATGTATTCATAATGAGAGCATCAATCCATGTCGAAAAAACTTCATCTTGCTGGTTTCACCATGGCTTCACATGTCACGCATAGTCATTCTGCGTGGCGACATCCTGAAAGTCGAATTGATTTTACACGAGCCTCCTACTATCACGAAATTGCCAAGACATTAGAAAGGGGGAAATTTGATTTTGTCTTTTTTGCAGACATGCTTGCTTTTCCAGAACGATTTGGGAATTCAATTGAAGCATCGATTCAAAAAGGCGTTCAATTTACAGCAAGCCTCGACCCTCTTCACGTTGCAACAAGTATTGCCGCTGTTACAAAATATCTAGGGGTTGCTGTCACTAAATCAGTCACACATTTTAGTCCATTTGACATCGCTCGTGCGTTCGGAACGATTGATCATTTATCAAATGGTAGAATAGGCTGGAATATTGTTACTTCATTAAATGAAGCTGAGAGCAAAAATTTTGGACACTTAGATATTTTAGACCGATCCTTACGTTACGACCGTGCTGAGGAATTTGTTGACCTCGCTTTGAAACTTTGGAACAGTTGGGAAGCAGATGCAATACTTGCAGACAAAGAATCTGGTACATTTGCAGACCCTAACAAGATCAATATTACAGGGCATAAAACTAGCAACTTCAATGTGCAAGGTCCGCTTTCTGTTCCTAGATCTCCACAACGTCGCCCAGTATTTTTCCAAGCTGGGGCATCAGATCGTGGTCGTGATTTTGCTGCAAAATGGGGAGAAGCGATCTTTGAAATTGATCCAACCAGTGAAGGTCGTAAAGCATTTTATCAAGATCTGAAACGTCGAGCGATCTCCCATGGTCGTAATCCTGATCAAATTAAGATTTTTCCTGCATTCATTCCATTTATCGGCGAAACTAAAGAAGCAGCACTAGCTCAGCAAAAATTTCACAATGAAAAGGCTGACCCAATTTCTGGTTTAATTACTTTATCAGCTCATACTGATCATGATTTTTCTCAATATCATTTAGATGAAGGTATCTCCAACATTGAGGTACCAGGTTCGCAAGGCTTGTTCAACCTCGCTAAACGGCTTTCTGATAAAGATAATCTAACCATTCGTGATATAGGTCAACTTTACGCTCAAGGTGTTTTACTTCCTCAACTGATTGGAACTGCGGAACAAATAGCGGATCAGATTGAAGAAATTTTCCATAGTGAAGAAGCCGATGGCTTCTTGATTTCACCATCTTACACACCAGGTACTTTTATAGATTTTGTTGATCATGTTGTACCTATTTTACAACAGCGTGGTTTACATAAAACGGAGTACGAAGGTGAAACATTAAGAGAAAACCTAGGATTGAAAGATGCACCATATAGACCAACGGCAAAAAATAATTCAGATTTTCAGCAACATAAGCAAGATGTAGCTTGACTTCGAAATCTTAAAAAATTGAAGAATTTTAAAAATAAAATTTATTTCCAAACAGGATTAATTTATTCATTAATCCTGCTTTTATATGAGTTAATAAAGTTAGAACTAACTCTAACCTCTTTTAAATTATTTAGAAAAATAACCCTCAGTGTTCCCAATTAAACTTTCGCCCAATTCCTCAGCAAAAAAGCCACAATTGAATCATTTTGTCTTATAATTTAGCCCGCTAGCTATCAGCCCGCTCAAGAGATATTTGTATGACAACTATTATCAAGCAAGACGACTTGATCACATCCGTTAAAGATGCGCTTCAGTTCATTTCTTACTATCATCCACAAGACTTCATCCAAGCAATGAGTCGTGCGTATGACCGTGAAGAAAACAAAGCTGCCAAAGATGCGATCGCACAAATCTTAATCAATTCACGTATGTGTGCCGAAGGTCACCGTCCGATCTGTCAAGATACTGGTATCGTCAACGTATTCGTTGAAGTGGGCATGGACGTTAAATTTGATTTAACAATGAGCTTAGACGACGCGATTAACGAAGGTGTTCGCCAAGGTTACTTAGAAAACTCTAACGTACTTCGTGCATCTGTACTTGCTGATCCTGCTTTTGGCCGTAAGAATACGAAAGACAACACCCCTGCTGTGATCTACCATAAACTTGTTCCAGGTAACAAAGTAGATATCACTGTTGCAGCAAAAGGCGGTGGTTCAGAAAATAAATCTAAACTTGCAATGTTAAACCCATCTGATTCAATCGTGGACTGGGTACTGAAAACTGTACCAACCATGGGTGCAGGCTGGTGTCCTCCTGGTATGCTCGGTATTGGTATCGGTGGTACAGCTGAAAAAGCCATGATGCTTGCTAAAGAAGCATTGATGGAAGAGATCAACATGGACGAGCTTCTTCGTCGTGGTCCACAAAATAAACTTGAAGAACTTCGTATCGAAATCTTCGAGAAAGTAAACGCGCTGGGTATTGGTGCACAAGGTCTTGGCGGTTTAACGACTGTTCTAGACATCAAAATTAAAGACTACCCTTGTCACGCTGCGGGTAAACCAGTCGGTATGATCCCGAACTGTGCTGCGACTCGTCACGCACACTTCACACTAGACGGTACAGGTGTTGCGAATATTATTGCACCTAAACTTGAAGACTATCCTGAAGTCACTTGGGACTCATCTTCTTCTAAACGTGTTGACTTAGATAACATCACACAAGAAGAAATGAACTCTTGGAAACCAGGTGATACGCTTCTTCTTAACGGTACAATCTATACAGGTCGTGACGCTGCGCACAAACGTATGGTTGATATGTTAAACAACGGTGAAGAGCTTCCTGTAGACCTTAAAGGTAAGTTCATTTACTACGTTGGTCCTGTTGATCCAGTGGGTGACGAAGTTGTAGGTCCTGCAGGTCCAACAACTGCAACACGTATGGATAAGTTCACACGTCAAGTTTTAGAAGCAACTGGTCTTTTCGGTATGATCGGTAAAGCGGACCGCGGTCCTGCTGCGATTGAAGCAATCAAAGACAATAAAGCAACTTACCTCATGGCTGTAGGCGGTGCTGCATATCTCGTATCTAAAGCAATTCGAGAAGCGGAAGTTGTCGCTTTTGAAGATTTAGGTATGGAAGCAATCTATAAGTTCGTGGTTAAAGATATGCCTGTATCTGTTGCAGTAGACGTTAACGGAACATCAGTTCACGCAACTGCACCAAAAATTTGGCAGGCTAAAATTGGTAAAATTCCAGTTGTAGATGCAGCTGCACAATAAATAATATTCGACTTGTCTCAAGTTCAAAAAGCACTCTATCATTAGGGTGCTTTTTTATACCGAGAATACTCATGAAAATTTTAAGAACATTATTTTTGAGCGGATGCATGATCTGCTCACCTGCGGTTATGGCAGCTCAAGCGACTGATCAACAAATCGAAAAACTCATACAAGTATTGAATTTAGATCAGCTCTTACAAAGTACACTTAAACAAATCCGACCTCAAATTGATCAACAGGCCTATAGCATTGTTCAAAATATTGTTAAGGCCGAAAAATTAACACCACAACAACAAGTTATTGCCAATGAACTGGCTGATAAAATTCACCAAGAAAATATTAAGCAAACTTCTTGGGAAAAACTTAAACCGATCTATCTCAAAATTTATAAAGATGTCTATGATGCCCAAGAAGTTCAAGCCCAGATCGACTTTTATTCCTCTCCAACAGGTCAATCCATTTTAAATAAAGGTCCACTTGTTGCTCAAGAATCCATGAAAATCCTGAATCAACAACTTGCAGGCTCTTTACAATCTACAGAAAAGAATTTTGCTGAAGTCCAAAAGAAATTAGAACAACTACAAAAACAAAGTATTCATACTGACTCGAAATAAGCTAAAAACCATTCTGCTGAATCAGAGTTACCATGTGCGTGGATCATATATCTTAAAAGGTTCTGTTAAGCGCACATCATCACTGGCTTTATATTCTTTATTTTTAATTTTTTCTTTTGATTTTTGCAATGTTCCGTTCGGTTGAATAACGGCAACATAGTTAAGCCCAGGCGTTTTCAACTGAGTCATGCCAATTTCTCTTAATGCCTGTTTTGTTGGCATTTGCATCAATGGTCCAACTCTGAGGAGATCTTCACTACCATTTGGTCCACCTCGAAACTGTTCTTCTTCATATTTTAAGAAATACTGCTGCCCCGCTTTAACACTAAAACTTGCAACCAAAGGTTTTTGAAAATGCATCACAGTTAAAGGTCGACTGATACTAAGTTGATAATCCCCTTCAGCCAGCTCTATCCAATAATAATGATTGCTGATTAAACTCGGAATGCGCTTACCATTTAGAAAAAAACTCGGTGCAATAATTTCCTGACGATTCCACTTACTATCAGGACGGTACAGATACAACACTGCGGCTTGCTGATGTTGAGGTTTTACACGGCTGAAAAACTGTCCTGGTTTTTGATTTACCCATGAGCCCAGATCAAATCCTGCAACTTTATATTGAGCTAGCTTCTGAGATACAAAAGTTTTTTTCTCACTAAAATCTACCGGTTTTAACGTTGAAACCACATGAGTTTGATTATTTTCGTTAAGCCCTTTATGTGTCTGACATGCCACAAGAAACAGACTCAAAGCACACACTGCTACGGTTGATCGCATGATTATCCCTCATCACGAATACTTTTTATTCTATGTCATATTTTTGTTATCGTTAGATTATCATCTCAATCCGAGATTAAAAACAAAAAACGCGCAAAAAGTGGGACTTTTTACGCGTTTCAGATGAATTACAATCAATTAAGCAGATTTAGTATCTAAAATCTTTAAATCGACCTTTTCTTCAACTTGTTGTTCTTGTTTAGGTTGGCGCTCAGTTCGATATTCTGGTTCAGCATTTTCATTGATCACAGCTTCATTGATCACAACAGTACCAATATCAGAGCGACTTGGTAAATCGTACATCGTATCGAGTAAGACGTTTTCAAGAATTGAACGTAAACCACGTGCACCTGTATTACGCTCAAGTGCTTTTTTCGCAACAGCTCGCAATGCTGAATCTTCAAATAATAGATCAACATCTTCCATTTCGAACAAGTATTGATACTGACGCGTTAATGCATTTTTTGGTTCAGTCAAAATTTGCATTAATGCTTCTTCGTCCAATTCTTCGAGCGTTGCAATCACTGGCAGACGACCAATGAATTCAGGGATTAAACCAAATTTCACAAGATCGGCAGCTTCTACCTGACTAAATAATTCAGATAACTTCTTAGAGTCATCTTTAGTCTTCACGTCAGCAGTGAAACCAATTCCACCTTTTTCTTGACGCTGTTGCACGACACGCTCCAAACCAGAGAATGCACCACCGCAGATGAACAGGATATTAGACGTATCAATTTGAATGAACTCTTGCTGTGGATGCTTACGACCACCTTGAGGTGGAATTGAAGCTACCGTGCCTTCGATCATTTTTAAAAGCGCTTGTTGAACACCTTCACCTGAAACATCACGTGTTATTGAAGGATTTTCAGACTTACGGGTAATCTTATCGATCTCGTCGATATAAATGATACCCTTCTGTGCTTTCTCAACATCGTAATCTGCTTTTTGTAGCAATTTTTGAACGATATTCTCAACATCTTCACCAACATAACCAGCTTCAGTTAATGTCGTTGCATCAGCCATCGCAAATGGCACATCTAATAAGCGCGCTAAAGTTTGCGCCAACAAAGTCTTACCCGAACCTGTTGGTCCTATGAGTAAGATATTGCTTTTAGCAAGTTCTACACGATCTTCTGACTTTGCAGTTGATTGAGTCACTTTAAGACGTTTATAGTGGTTATATACCGCAACAGAGAGCGTTTTTTTCGCAGTGTCTTGACCAATCACATATTGATCTAAAGCTGCACGAATTTCATGCGGCTTAGGTAATGGACGAGTTGCCCATTCACCAGTTTCGACTTGCTGGCTCGTCTGAACTAAATCTAAGCATACATCTACACATTCATTACAAATGTAAGCGTCCTCGCCTGCAATGAGTTTACCCACTTCAGACTGCGTTTTACCGCAAAATGAACAATGCTTTTGTCCTTGAGGATTTTCAGACATCTTCACTCCAAATAAATTTCTATGCTTTACAGCTTAAAGTTGCGGACGTTTCGTTAAAACTTCATCGACCAAACCATATTCTTTTGCAGCTTGAGCGGTCATAAAGTTATCACGGTCTGTATCACGTGCAACAGTTTCATAATCTTGGCCACTGTGTTCAGCCATTAGACGGTTCAAACGCTCTTTAATAAATAGAATTTCACGTGCATGAATTTCAATATCTGAAGCTTGACCACGGAAACCACCCAATGGTTGGTGAATCATAACACGAGCGTTTTCTAAGCAGTAACGTTTACCCTTAGCACCAGCATTCAATAAAAAAGCGCCCATTGAGGCTGCTTGGCCCATACAATATGTCACGACATCTGGTTTGATGAATTGCATCGTATCGTAAATTGCCATACCCGCAGTCACTGAACCACCAGGTGAGTTAATGTACAGATGAATATCTTTTTCTGGATTCTCAGCTTCTAAGAACAACATTTGCGCAACGATTAAGTTCGCCATATTGTCTTCAACTTCACCCGTTAAGAAAATTACACGTTCGCGCAAAAGACGCGAGAAAATATCAAAAGAACGCTCACCACGAGATGATTGCTCTACGACAACTGGAACCAAAGCATTATCAATTGTTGGAACATACATACGTTATTTATTCCTGAATTTTTTGTCACTCAATACATTTTCACAATATGAGGGATAATTGTCGAAAATGCAAAATATTCACCATTAAATATCAGATATTTTTTAATTAGGCTTTGTGAATACAGGACAAGTTGATCCATATTTTTTACAAGAAAAAAGGCGCGTTAAGCGCCTCTTCCTTCGGATAACCGATTAGCCTTGTTGACGAGCTTGTTGTTCTTTCAACAATTCTTCATAGCTAACAGCTTTATCAGTTACTTTAGCAGACGCTAAGATGTGATCTACAACTTGGTCTTCTAAAACAACAGCTTCGATTTGTGCACGTTGTTGCTTATCATTTTTGAAGTATTCAATAACTTCTGTAGGATCTTCATAAGAAGTCGCCATATCTTCGATATAAGCTTCTACACGTGCTTGATCAACTTCGATTTTTGCTTCAGCAAGAATACTGCTCACCAAAACACCTAATTTTACTGATTTTTCAGCTTGCTCTTTGAATAATTCATCTGGAAGCATGCTTGAATCAAATGCTTTAGCGCCTTGAGCACCAAACTGTTGAGTAAACTGTTGGATCATTTGTTGACGTTGACGGTCAATTTCTTGAGACAACATAGATGCAGGTACTTCGATTTCATTTGCAGCTACAAGCGCATCAAAAGTTGCACCTTTCACTTGATTGCGAAGACCGTTTTTCACTTCACGTTCCATATTTTTGCGAACGTCAGCTTTTAACTTCTCAACACCTTCTTCTTCAGTTAAACCAAAGATTTTTAGGAATTCAGCATCTACGTCAGGAAGCTTTTGTTTTTCAACAAGCTTAACTGTGATTTTGAATTGAGCTGATTTACCTGCAAGGTTTTCTGCTTGGTAATCTTCAGGGAAAGTTACATCAATTACTTTCTCTTCGCCTTTCTTCATACCAACGATACCGTCTTCGAAGCCAGGGATCATACGACCAGAACCTAATACAAGTTTGAAGTCTTCAGCAGAACCACCTTCAAATTTTTCGCCGTCAATAGAACCTTCGAAATCAAAAGTAACTTGCATGTCTTTTTTAGCCATGCCTTTTGTTTCAGTCCAAGTCGCGCGTTGCTTTTGAAGATTTTCGATCATTTGATCTACATCTTTATCATTTACTTCAGTAGATTTACGTTCAACTTCTAAACCGTCAAACTTAACTGAAACTTCTGGGTAAACTTCAACAGTTGCTTCATAAACTAAAGCATCTTCTTTGTTTTCAACTTTTTCAATGTTAGGCATGCCTACAGCATTGATTTTCTCTTGTTGAATTGCTTCGAATACTGTGTCACGAATAACATCATTTACCACTTCTTGGTAAATACTCGCGCCGTATTCACGACGAACAACATTTAAAGGCACTTTACCTGGACGGAAGCCGTTGATCTTAACTGTTTTAGCAGTACGTTTTAAACGAGCTTCGAATTGCTCATTAACACGGCTCGTCGGTACAGATACATTTAAACGACGGGCTACGCCCGAAACCGCTTCAGAAGTTACTTGCATGGCTTCCTCGATATAGAAATAGTAATTGCAATTTTTAAAGTGCCACATTATATGACAACAATCAAAGATATACAAAATACCTTTTTCAAACCATCTTTTTTATGAACCTGAGAATATTTTTTTGCTCACAAGGTTTGACCATATTCAATTCATATTTCTTAATTATTGTTTGTTTTTTATTGCAAATGATAAAGTTTATCATTAATATTTGCATCAAATTTGATCATGCCCTCAAGCATCACTCATACCAGCGGAAGAACATAATATGAGTAAGTTTAAGCTTCAACCTCTTACAGTTGCATTATTCGCTTTGTCTAGCGGTGTAACATTTGCAAATACCTCAAATGAAAGTAGTGCTCATCAACTTTCGACAATTGTCGTTTCTGCTGCGGGTTTTGAGCAGGATATTAAAAATGCACCTGCATCTATTAGTGTTGTAACTAAAGAAGATATTGAAAAGAAAAATGCGACAAGCATCGCTGATCTTTTATCAGATGTCCCTGGTATTGATATTCGTTCTGGAGTTGGGAAAACATCTGGCCTTAACGTTAAGATGCGTGGTCTTGGTAATGACTATAGCTTAGTTCTTATTGATGGACGCCGTCAAACAACCTCATCAGATGTAACACCTAATGGCTTTGGTGAAACCTCTAATAGTTTTTTACCGCCTCTAGCCGCTATTGAGAGAATTGAAGTTATCCGTGGACCAATGGCTACTCGCTATGGTTCAGAAGCAATGGGTGGTGTGATCAATATCATTACTAAAAAAGTTGCAGATCAGTGGTCAGCAAATGTCACAACGAGTGGCAACATTATGGAAAGTAATGCTGAAGCAGACTCTTGGAAATCTAGTTTTGTGATTAATGGTCCACTTATTAATGACCGCTTAGGTTTACAATTAAGAGGTAGCTATTTGGATCGTCAACGTTCTGAACGTATTGTTGAGGGTTCGACTAGCCGTGATCCACGCCCAACTAAAGCAGATAATTATGATTATGGTGCAAAATTAGACTTTAAATTAGATGAACAAAATGCTTTATGGATCGATGGTTTTTATTCTAGCCAACGCTATGACAACACAGATCAACGTTTAGGAAACTTTATTTCTCGTGGTGGTATCGCAGGCTATAACGATGAGCTTGAGTTCAATCGAACTCAATTTGCACTTGGTCATGATGGTAACTATGATTTTGGTTTGTGGAAAACTTATCTAAGCCATAACACAACAGAGACCCAAGGTCGCACCATTCCAACAGATGCATTCCCAGAGTTAGCAGGTCAAGCTCGAAAACTCGAAAATAAAGATCTTGTGATTGACTCTCATATTGTTGCACCAATCAAAAGTCATAAATTAACAGTTGGTACTGAATACAAAGATACAACCATTGCAGATGATATTGCAGGTATAGGAAAAGAATTTACACAGGATACTTGGTCTCTCTACGCTGAAGATGAATGGCAACTCAAAGACAACTTATTTTTCACATTCGGTGGTCGCTTCGAAGATCATAGCGGATTTGGTGGACAATTTAGTCCGCGGGCTTATTTAGTTTGGAACACCAATGATGCACTAACGATCAAAGGTGGCGTAAGTACAGGTTATAAAACACCATCCGCTAAGGATCTTTACGACGGAATCAATGGTTATAGTGGTCAAGGTGCTACACCGAGTCTTGGAAATCCAGATTTAGATCCTGAAACATCAATCAACTATGAGCTTGGATTTAATTATCAACCTTCTGATAATTTTAACCTTACAGCAACTGCATTCTTCAACGTTGTTGAAGACAAGATCGTTTCTAGAACGTTCAGTTGTAACACCAATGATTGCTCTAATCTTAGTGATAAAGCAACTTCTTATAGCAAGAGTTTCAACACGGATGAAGCAGAAATTTATGGTTTAGAGACATCCCTAAATTATCAAATTATTCCAGAATGGAGCTTAAAAGCGGCTTACACCTATACCGATTCAGAAATAACTAAAGGTCAAGACAAAGGATATGCTTTAGAGTCTACTGCGAAACATTTAGCTAGCCTAACATCTACTTGGCACATTAATGACTCTTTAGACCTATGGTTACAACATGAATATCAATCTGGTCGTCCTCGATTTACTAGTGAACCTACAGACGCTGGCTCAATTAGTATTTTGGAACAAACCAATAACGAATTTTCTGGTTATAATTTATTTAATCTTGGTGCAAGTTATCAACTGAACGATAAAATTCGTATTAATGCTGCAGTAAACAATCTATTGGATAAAGACTTTACTCAAAATATGGAATATGTAGATATTAACGGCGATCTTCAACAAGCTTATAAATATCTTTCAATTGGACGTAGCTCTGAAGGCACATACTTAGCTGGTCGTAACTACTGGTTATCTATTTCATATGATTTCTAATTCTAGGTAGATTCTCTCTAGCAAAACCCTGCGCTAGCAGGGTTTTTTATTTTAATAAAATTCCCTATTAAAAATAGCCATACAAAAATGTAGAAACTTTAATTTTTCCAATATTATTTAAATTCATTTACTTATATACATAATATTACATTATTACATTTAAGCTTCCGTTATTTAGTTTGACTTAAATCGCAAATATCAATTTTAAGATCCGTTAAAGCTAAAAAAGAATCATTATTATTCTCAACCTGAAAACAAATTCATATCAGGTTAAACATGGCCTTTATCACAACACGTAAAAAAATCGTTTCATCTGCTATAGCAACGTCATTGGCTGTTATTTCAGGTCAAACTTTTGCACAAGAAGATACAGCGCATTTAGAAACAATTAAATCAGAGGCTCAATCAGAGCAGTCATTTAAAGTCGACAAATCCTCAAACGCTAAATACGTTGCTCCCTTACTCGATACCCCAAAATCAATCTCTGTTATTTCTCAAAAACAGATACAAGATACTCAAGTGACTACGCTGTCTGATGCTTTAAGAACTGTTCCAGGAATTACACTTGGTGCGGGCGAAGGTGGCAACCCAAATGGTGACCGTCCATTTATCCGTGGTTATAACTCTGAAAGTTCAATGTACGTTGACGGTGTAAGAAACTCTACTTCTCAAAACCGTGAAATGTTTGCTGTCGAACAGGTTGAAGTCACCAAAGGCTCCGCCTCTACTTTAGGTGGTGGAGGTTCTACGGGTGGTAGTATTAACCTAATTTCCAAATTAGCCAAATCTGGAGATGCTTTCCAAGGCTCTGTTGCTGGCGGTACTGATGCTTATGCACGTATCACATTAGATGCAAATAAAGATTTTGGGAATGGTATTGCGACTCGTGTCGTGGCAATGGGTCACCAGAATGAAAAAGCGGGACAACATAATGGCGCTGAATATGAACGTGCTGGTATTGCACCAAGTATTAGCTTTGGGTTAGACACGCCCACTCGAGCGACACTAGCCTACTACTACCTAAAGTCTGATGATAAGCCAGATTCAGGTATTCCATATAAATACGACACTGACAGAAAAGCGACCGTCGGCTCACCCGTTGATGTTAAACAGGGTACATACTACGGTTGGTTAAATCGTGATTTTCAAAAGCAAGAAAATCAAAGTGGGACCCTTAAGCTAGAGCACGATTTTAGCGAAAATCTAAGCTTGACGAATACTGCTGTCTATAGCAAATCAAAAAATAATTACTTATGGACTCAACCAGATGACAGTCAGGGCAACGTCGCAAATGGAAAAGTTTGGCGTCGTCTAAATACCAACCTAACAAACACTGACAGTTTTACAGATCAACTCGCATTAACAGGTAAATTCCAAACAGGCATCATAAAACATAATTTCAATTTGGGTGCTGAATACAGTAAACAAGATTCTGAACGCGGCACAAACATTGTAACCGACCCTAATACCACGTTAATAGGCGGTAGTGGTGCTAATAATGCATGCTCATTAAATATTTCAAATGGTTGGTGTACTGATCTTTATAACCCCAATTCGAATGATGCTTGGCTAGGTAAAGTTCAAGCGAATCCAAATGTCATGAAGATTAAATCTGAAACACAATCAGTATATGCCCTAAATAATATTGAGCTTAATCCTCAGTGGCTCCTTGACCTTGGTATTCGCTGGGATGAATTCGAAACTGAAATGAAATACAATCAAGATACTGGTTCAGGCACTTCAGCAATTCAAGCAGGAACAAAATATAATTCAAAACACGATTTCTTCAATTATCAAGCTGGATTAACCTTTAAACCAAGAGAAAATGGATCAATTTATGCAAGCTATGCGACTTCAGCTAATCCCGTTGGAATCGATGCTGGTAATGGTTCAGAAGGGTTAAGTGTCCCAGGACGCAATACAACTGATGCACAAGCAAGAGCAATTAACAACCTCAAACCTGAAGAAGTCAAAACCTATGAAATCGGAACCAAATGGGACCTTTTGAATAACAGAATTAATCTTACAGCTGCTATTTTCCGTACAGAAAAAGAAAATACTCGCGCTTTAGATAGTGATGGATTTACAAGAAATATTGGTGAGACACGTGTTGATGGCGTTGAATTAGGCTTAAACGGCAATATCACAAATAAATGGGCTTTATCTGCAGGATACACATATTTAGATAGTGAAATTGTTGATGCAGGTTATGTCAAAAATAGCGATGGAAGTTATTCGGCTAGCCCAACTAATGGTAACCAAGTCCAAAATGTCGCAAAACACTCTGCCACTTTGTGGACAACTTACCAAGTTCTCCCTAAATTACAATTAGGTGCTGGTGTTTTAGCTATGGATCGAGTGTATGGAGATGCTGCAAATACCAAATTTGTACCAGGCTATGTTCGTTATGACGCCATGGCTCGCTATCAAGTAAATTCAGATATTGATCTTCAATTGAACGTCAATAATCTCTCAGATACACGTTATTTCACGAAAGCTTATGCTTCACATTATGCAACTGAAGCTGAAGGTCGAAATGCTGTATTGTCTTTAAATTTCAAGTTTTAATTTCATTTCAGCATAGCTCTATACGAGCTATGCTTTTCATCACCTAAAGCAGTGAGTGATCGTAGTGATTCATCATATTCCAAATATTCTAAGCCCCGAACAAGTTCGATATTTTCGTGAAGAAATGTCTAAAGTAGATTGGGTCAATGGAAAGGTAACAGCTGGAACACTCTCTGCAACAGTGAAACATAATCAGCAACTTTCTAATGATCATCCCCTGACCAAACATCTAGGTGATATTATTTTAGAATCCCTAGGTCAACATCCTTTATTCTTATCAGCAGCAATTCCACTAGATATCATCCCCCCTCTGTTTAATCGCTATGAACAGCATCAATCATTCGGTTTTCATGTCGACAACTCGATTCGCAGAGTTCAAGGCTCACAAGAACGCTTGAGAACAGATTTATCTTGTACCTTATTCTTGAGTGATCCGCACGAATATGACGGCGGTGAATTAGTCATTGAAGATACTTATGGATATCACGAAGTCAAACTCCCTGCAGGAGATTTGATACTTTATCCATCTACTAGCTTACATGAGGTCACTTCTATCCAATCGGGTTGTCGCTTGGCATCATTTTTTTGGGTACAAAGTATGATTCGAGATGATTCAAATCGACATATGTTATTTACTTTAGATCAATCTATTCAGCAACTTCGTATGGCATTAGGAGATCAACATGAGCAAGTCATCAAACTCACGAGCCTCTATCACAATTTAATTCGAAAATGGGCAGAACTCTAATTTATTTTTCATCGTTAATTTTTATAATGAAAAATTTTATTAAAAAAAAATATATTGTGAAAAAAAATTTCACATTCATCATACTTTGATCTAAATCAGGGAATAATTCTCTTGAAGATCGCACTATAATAAAAGAAAGAATTTACAAGCACTGTGACGGTATAGCTAAGCTCTATATATTCAAAAGATTTTTAGAGAATTCAGCAAAATGATGCAGTAAGCCACTTGTAAATTGATAGAATAGACACAATCGATATAAATAGCGCAGTGCCTTTACACAAGACCCAAGCATGTTGTGCTATGAAAGGAGTTATCTCATGATGTTGGCTGATCCAAGCAAAAAATACCGTCGCATGTACCAACGTGTAGACTTACCTGACCGTCAATGGCCAAATAACGAAATTAATAAAGCGCCTATCTGGATGAGCACCGACCTTCGTGACGGTAACCAAGCTATTTTCGAACCAATGAACATTGAACAAAAGTTCAAGATGTTCCAAATGTTGGTGAAAATTGGTTTCAAACATATTGAAATTGGCTTTCCATCTGCCTCACAGATTGATTTTGACTTCACCCGTAAATTAATCGAAGAAAATCATATTCCAGATGATGTATATATCGAAGTATTAGTTCAAGCTCGTGATCACTTAATTCAACGTACATTTGAATCATTACAAGGCGCAAAACGTGCAATAGTGCATATCTATAATTCAAACTCACCAACATTCCGCCAAAAAGTATTGAATGTTGATGTAGCGGGTGCGAAAGCTTTAGCGGTGAATGCGGCTCAGAAAGTGAAAGAGTATGCAGCGCAATATCCTGAAACTGAATGGGTGTTCCAATACTCTCCTGAATGCTTTACCGCAACTGAATTAGAAGTTGCAAAAGATGTCTGTGATGCTGTCACTGAAATTTGGGATGCTCGCCCAGATAATAAAGTTATCTTGAATTTACCCGCAACTGTTGAAGTTTCTGGGCCTCATGTTTACGCTGACCAAGTTGAATGGATGCATCGCAACTTACAACGCCGCGATGGTGTCATTATTTCTGTACACTGTCACAATGACCGTGGATGCGGTATTGCAGCATCCGAGTTAGCGATCATGGCTGGTGCTGATCGTGTGGAAGGTTGTGTATTTGGTAATGGTGAACGTACAGGTAACGTTGACGTTGCAGCGATTGCATTAAATATGTATACCCAAGGTGTCGCTCCAAATCTAGATTTTTCAAATATTAATGAAATCATTTCTACTATTGAAGAATGTACAGGTATACCCGTTCATCCACGTCATCCATATGCGGGTGATTTAGTATTTACTGCATTTTCTGGCTCACACCAAGATGCGATTAAAAAAGGCTTTGAGTTCCAGAAAAACGAAGAAATTTGGGACATGCCTTACTTACCAATTGATCCTAAAGATTTGGGACGTGATTATGACGCAGTCATTCGTGTCAATTCACAATCAGGTAAAGGTGGTATCGCATACTTGTTAGAGTCGAACTACAACGTCGTATTACCACGTCGCTTACAAATTGAGTTCTCGCAAGTCGTGCAACAGGTAGCTGACGAAGAAGGCGTAGAAGTTTCTGCTGAGCAAATTTGGAGTTTATTCCAAAGTACATATGTAAATCAGAAAGATAAACATTATGTCGCGCAAAACTATCGATTATCTGATGAAAATGGCAATCAAGTCATTGAATTAGATATTGAAGTCGGTGGTCAAGTTCAACATCTACGTGGTGAAGGCAACGGACCAATCTCTGCAATTTTAGATGCTTTACAGTTGCCAATCGATGTTGTGAACTATGAAGAACGTAGCATTGGTTCTGGTGCAAATGCTAAAGCGTTGGCACTAATTGAACTTCAAGTCAAAGGTACAGGTAAATCAGCATTCGGTGCTGGTGTACATGACAACATCGTGACTTCATCTATTGAAGGAATTATTGCATGTACAAATCGTTTAATTGATCAAGGTGTTTTGAGCACAGATCAAGTGATCGCTGCGGCAGTATAAATATTAGCAATAATATTTAGCACGAAAATGACTTTAGAAGGATACCCTCAAGTGGTATCCTTTTATTTATTCATACTTAAGATTTTAGGCGAATTTATCCTGTGTCTTTTCCAGCTGACTCAGTGGGCATTGTTGTTCCACAAAAGTTCCAATTTGAAGAACCACTCGCATTAGAATGTGGCCGCGTTTTACCACGTTTCGAATTGATGGTCGAAACTTATGGCACACTCAATGCAGATAAATCTAATGCAATTTTGATCTGCCATGCGCTTTCTGGTCATCATCATGCTGCTGGTTATCACCATGAAGATGATAAAAAAGCAGGTTGGTGGGATGCTTGTATTGGGCCAGGCAAAGCAATTGATACCAATACATTTTTTGTGGTGGCATTAAACAATATTGGTGGTTGTAACGGATCAACAGGACCAACCTCCCCAAATCCTGAAAATGAAAATCGTCCTTATGGTCCAGATTTTCCATTAGTGACCGTGCGCGATTGGGTTAAAACTCAAGCAATGCTGTCTGATCGTCTTGGTATCACTGTTTGGCACTCTATTATTGGTGGCTCTTTGGGAGGCATGCAGGCACTTCAGTGGTCTGTAGATTATCCTGACCGATTAAATAATTGTGTCATTATTGCCAGTGCACCTAAACTTTCAGCGCAAAATATCGCGTTTAATGAGGTCGCGCGCCAATCCATTTTGTCTGATCCTGATTTTCATCATGGTCGCTATTTAGAAAAAGACAGCTATCCTAAACGTGGTCTTATTCTAGCGCGGATGGTAGGTCACATTACCTACCTTTCTGAAGAAGCCATGAAACAAAAATTTGGTCGTGATTTAAAATCTGGCAAATTCATGTATGGTTTCGATGTTGAATTCCAAGTTGAAAGTTATCTTCGCTATCAAGGTGAACAATTTAGTCGTAACTTTGATGCGAATACCTACTTGATCATGACTAAAGCTTTGGATTACTTCGATCCTTCTCGTGAGTATGAACAATCTTTAGTTAAAGCAATGTCGAATACAAAATGTAAATTCCTTGTGATTTCATTTACTACGGATTGGAGATTCTCTCCTTCCCGATCTGTTGAGATTGTGGATGCATTGATTACCAATCATAAGCCTGTGAGCTATGTTGATATTGATGCAGAACAAGGTCATGACTCGTTCTTGTTCCCTATCCCTTTATATGTCAAAACTTTAAGGGCTTTCTTAGGTGGTATAGACCATCTTGCTTCAACCCCTAAGGAGACCGTGTAATGCGTATCGATCAGAAGCTTGCAGAAAAATGGATTAAACCTGATTCAAGCATTTTAGATCTTGGTTGTGGCGATGGTGAGTTACTGGCTCATATGAGCAAAAAGCACAACATTCGTGCATACGGATTAGAAATCGATCAAGAAAAGATTGCAATTGCAGTCAGTCGAGGGTTAAATATCATCCAACAAGACTTGAACCTCGGTTTGGGACGCTTTGCAGACCAGTCATTTGACTATGTTGTCATGGCACAAGCTTTGCAAGCTGTAGATGCACCTGATGTGCTTTTGCGCGATATGGTGCGTGTTGGGAAACAAGCAATTATTACTTTTCCTAACTTTGCACACTGGAAAACACGCTCTTTCCTTGCTTTAAAAGGGAAAATGCCTGTTTCGGATGCCTTACCCTATATGTGGTATAACACTCCAAATATCCATCTGTGCACGTTTAAGGATTTCGAAGCACTTTGTGCTGAGAATCAAATTAAAATTATTGACCGTTTAGCCGTGAATGGGAATCAACAAGGGAGTTTGCTCAGCAAGCATATCCCGAACTTGTTTGGCGAGGTCGCGATTTATCGAGTGAGCGCTCTATGAAAAAGTTATTCTTAGGTACTTCATTATTTCTAGGGTTGTTGAGTTTCCAAGTTCATGCAGATTATGTACCTCAACAGCCATCAACTTCTGCACTAGCTGCACAGTATTCACGTATGCCTGTATCTGAGCTCCAAAAAGCTGCTCGAGCAGGTCAACCGGCTGCCCAGTTTTATTTGGCAACACATTATCAACATGGTAAAGATGTTGCTAAAGACCTAAAGCAAGCTTTCGTTTGGTATAAGGCAGCAGCCGATCAAGGTATTTCATCTGCTCAGCTGAATGTGGGTCGTATGTATGCTGACGGTATTGGTGTTGCTAAAAATGAAACCTTAGCTCGCCAATACTTCGAAAAAGCAGCAAGTCATGGTGACAATCGTGCAAGCTTCAATTTAGCCGTTATGGAAGAGCAAAAGAAAAACTATATGAGTGCTTACCAATGGTATGAGCTTTCTACACGTGATGGCATGTTAGATAATAAAGTGATCAATATGTCTGAGACAAAAAAGACGGCTTTGGCTGCCAACCTGACACCAGAACAAATTCGTACTGCACGTGATCGTGCTGATCAATGGATTCAAAGCCGTTAATTACGCTTATAAGTTTGAAGAAAGCACCTATCGGTGCTTTTTTTATTCGATCATCTTCTTCATTCTTATGAATTTCAGATCTTCGAATATGTCCACTTCACTCTGTGAAGTAAAACCTAATTTTTTATAAAAATGAACAGCCCCTATATGCGCATTGACTGTTATCTGCTGGATCTCCGTTTGATTTAATTGATCTAACACATAATTAAATAAAAGAGTTCCAACGCCTTGAAATTGCAGATTTGGATGAACAAAAAAATGAAAAATATGAGTGGGTTGTTTGTAAGCAATCATCCCAACAAGCGACTGCTTTAATTCTGCAACAAAGTATTTTATCTCTTGATGATTGATGTGCGATACAAGAGCTTATTTTGAAAATAGGGACTTACTTTTTGGTATTTCATCAAAGTGGTTCAAAGCTAAAGCAATACAGGACGCAATATTTTCAACATCTGCGATCTCTGCTTGACGAATATGAATGCTATTTAAATTTCTCATGTTTAATGATTGGTTATTTTAAAGATGAGTTCATCTGTATCATCGCAAATATCCGTTAGAATAGCTTCAAATTTGAAACAGAAAGTGATTCAACATGGCGTCTAAAGATTGGTTAGATCAAGGTACTTTGGTTTTAGCGAGCAACAATAAAGGGAAAATAGCTGAGTTCGAAAAGTTATTTGAAGAATTAAAACTCCCTGTTAACGTTGTGCCTCAAGGACAACTGAACATTGAGGATGCGGTGGAAGATGGGTTAAGTTTTGTAGAAAATGCCATTATCAAAGCACGACATGCTTCTAAGATTTCGGGTAAACCAGCTATAGCAGATGACTCAGGTATTTGCGTCCCTGCACTTGGTGGTGCTCCTGGTATTTACTCTGCACGTTATGCTGGTGAGCATGGCGATGATGCTGCCAATAATGCTAAATTACTGGCAGATTTAGCACCATTACGTAACAATGGTGACGTGATTGAAGGGATGTTTGTGTGTGTACTCGCCTTAGTTCAACACGCTGAAGATCCTTTACCTCAGATTTTCCAAGGAATCTGGAAAGGTGAAATTTTGGAAGTAGCACGTGGCAAAAATGGTTTTGGCTACGACCCACTGTTTTGGCTACCTGAACTCAATATTAGTAGCGCTGAAATGACCAAAGAAGACAAAAATAAGATCAGTCATCGTGGTCAAGCCATGCAGTTATTCAAAGCAAGCCTCGAAACGAACTAAACGATCAGTCCATGATAAACCATGGCAAATAAACCAATTGTCATGCAACTTACGATGGTACCCGCTGCGATATATTGGGCTGAAACACCTGTTCCTGAATAATGTGTTTCTAAAGCAACAATATTCGCTGCGGGTGGTAATAAAAAAAACATAGACATCAGTGCAATAACAACCAGTTCGTGAGGAATCGGTAGAAGAAAATAGGCTACCGCACAGCACACTAAACCAAATAGAAATTTAATCAAAGCAAGTTTTAAACTTTCAATTAAATCGGACAAGTGAATTTTTACTTGAGATAACCACATCCCAAGGATACACATCCCTGTAAAGGTCATTAACCACTTATCCAATATATACAATGATTGAATCATTGCATTCTGCTGAAAATGACTAACATTCCATAACGAAAGAAAACCAGCAACTAATAAAGCTAAAATCGGTGGAGAGAAAGTCAATTTTCTCAAAATCTCCATCGCAGACTGCTTTTCAGCACTTAATACGGTCACTGCACAAATATTACCAAAAATAGAGCCCCCGACATAAAGTGCAACCATAGGACTAGATGCTTGCGCACCAAAAATAGCGAATGCAAATGGAAAGCCAAGCCAAGCCATGTTCAGGTAACTGGAACATAAGGAGACTAATTTGTCTTTTGTACGGTAATAAACAAATAAATACAGCAAAAATGAAGCGATAAAACTAAATAACATCAACCATATACTGCCCTCTTGGTAAAACACCATATTGTAAATAATGATGAGAGGAATCAGCACTTTCGCCAACAACATCGCCATAAAGGGACGAATTTTTTGTAAATATTCTACGCCAAAATAGCCGATGAGAAAGGAGACTAGTGGGAGTAGAAGAACCATATTAAATATGAAATAGATTTTTTCTCATCTTAGCACAACATCTATTTCACTTCAGAATAAGTCTCTTGCACACATAAAAAATCCATGACTTCAAACTGAAATAATTCCGTCAACTTGCTGTCATAAAGAACTGTTGAAATCATTCAAGATCATTTTCAATAAGGAATATATCATGGCTGGATTATCAATTTGGCACGTACTTATTTTCGCAATTGTCGTTTTACTTTTGTTCGGTACGTCTAAGCTAAAAAATTTGGGTAAAGATGTTGGTGGTGCGGTTAAAGATTTTAAAAAATCAATTAAGGATGACGAAGACCAGAGCACATCTGCTCAATTAAAAGAACCACGCACGATTGAACATCAAACATCTCATGATTTGAACTCAACAGCGAAACATTAAAGGTAGGTAACAGTAATGCTGAATATTGGTATGGCTGAACTATTAATGTTTGGCATCATTGCATTGCTTGTTCTTGGACCTGAAAAGCTTCCTGAGGGTGCGCGATTTGCTGGTAAATGGTATGGCAAAATTAAGCGTATGGTCAGCAATGTACAAAATGATATTGATCGTGAACTAAGAATGTCTGAACTTAAAGAACAAATGCAGACTGAAATGAAGCGCATTCAAGAATTAGAAGAAAAAATGAAAGCGCAAATGCAGGAAATTGAAAAACACACAGTATTAAGCGATGAATATTTAAATCCACCTATCGATCAACAGGTTCTCTCTGAAACAAGATCTATTTATGTGTATTTAAGCGTTCAGCAAAGTACAGCAGTTCCTTTTAGAGGACACGCTACACCTAAGCAAAGTTTTATTCATATTCAAAATTCGGCGCAACACAATAAACCGTATGTAGTCTTAGCGGAGGCAGTATGAGTCACAATACTCTCCCAAATATCATCTCTTCAAATGAAGATAATCCTCAGCTTGAAGAAATGCCAATAACCAAGCATCTTATTATTTTAAGAAAATATTTATTTAGAATAGTTGGGGTCATTCTCGTTTTATTCTTTTGTTTATTACCATTTGCAAATCAAAGCTATCAAATGATGTCTGAGCCTCTTAGAGCTCAACTCCCAATAAATTCATCAATGATTGCAACGGATGTCACCGCGACATTTATGGCACCATTTAAGTTAAACTTCTTCGTTGCTCTAATGATCGCCATGCCATTTATCATTTATCAAATATGGGCTTTTGTCAGACCGGCGCTATATAAAAATGAGAAAGCTTTAGCTCTACCATTACTCATCGGAAGTATTACATTATTTTATGCGGGTGTTGCTTTTGCTTACTTTGTAGCCCTCCCTTCGATTTTACATTTTTTCATTAGCGTTGCACCTGAAACGGTAGCACCCATGACTGACATTAATAGCTATCTGAGTTTCTGTTTAAAGTTATTCTTGGTTTTTGGTTTAACTTTTGAAATTCCAATTGTGACTTTATTACTCATTTTGATTGGGGTAGTTACCACAGAACAATTGGTTGAAAAAAGACGTTTTATTATTGTAGGTTGTTTCTTCGTTTCTATGTTTGTGACGCCACCTGATGCACTATCGATGATTATGTTGGCGATACCAATGTGGATGTTATTTGAATTGGGGCTTTTCTTTGGAAAATTACTCGAAAATAGAAGAGCAAAGTCTACTATTTAATATCTTTCCGCTGTTTAATATAGGTGAGTATTAATACTCACCTTTTTCATATTCTTTAAATAAAAGCTTAATTCAACTGACATAAATCTATCACTTGATTGTCATGATTCCGCATTAAGTTGTTTGTGACGCTAAAAACTACCAAGCAAGATGCTAGGAACGAACATGACTGATTTAACACCTTTTAACGATGATTACGATAGCAATGATTCGGGGAATCCAGAATTTCACCATTTACTTGAAAAGCAAATTACGCGTAGAGATCTCATCAAGAAGACTGCTGGTGGTGCAGTAGCATTGACAGTAGCGGCTTCAGTCGCAGGCTGTAACAGTGACGACAATGACAATAACAACTCAAATCCTTCACTACCTGAATTCGACAAATCAAAAACGCCAACTGAACTAACATTTAAAGCGGTTGATAAAAATATTAAAAATGAATTCACAGTGCCTGAAGGATATGAAGCACGTGTTATTTATGCACTAGGAGACCCGCTTTTTGAAGGTATGCCTGAATGGGATGCAGATAATATTCCGAGTGGTGCTTCATTTACCATGCGTTCAGGTGAATGTCATGACGGTATGACATATTTCGGCATGAAAAATAGCCGTTATGATCAAAATGAGTCAAATGTAGGTTTACTGGTACTCAACCATGAATATGTAGATAACAAAGCAATTTTACATCCAGCGAATAATACCATTTCAGCGGATATTCGTTCTGAAGATGAAGCATTACGTGAAATCAACTGTCACGGCGTTTCAGTGATTGAAGTACAAAAAAATCCAACAACTCAACAAGTCACTCTAAATAAACGCTCTGTATTCAACCGTCGAATTACAGCTGCAACACCAATCGATTTCGCTGGTCCTGTAAAAGGGCATGAATTGGTGCAGACCAAGATCAGTCCAGAAGGCACATTTACATTAGGTACGATCAATAACTGTGGTAACGGTTATACGCCTTGGGGCACGTACTTAACCACCGAAGAAAACTTTAACCAATACTTTACTCGCGATGACAAAGATCGTTCTGAAAAGGATTTGGAGTCATTAAAACGTTATAAAATTGCTTCAAATAGTTCTTATAAGTGGCACACTGTTCAAGCACAACTATTCCCTCAAGATGTCTATGAGCGCTGGTTAACCAAAGTCTCTGCATCTTCTGCAACTCAAGATTTTAGAAACTCACCAAATACATTTGGTTGGATTGTTGAAATTGACCCATTTGATGGTCGTCAGCGCCCAGTAAAACGTACAGCTCTTGGACGTTTCGCTCATGAAGATTGCCGTGTGAGTCGTGCCATTCCTGGGCAACCACTAGCCTTCTATATGGGGGATGACTCTCAAGGCGAATATATCTATAAATTTGTTTCAGATGCGGTTTGGGACCCTAAAGATATCAACGGCGGTTATGCTGCTGGTGATAAATATATGAATAACGGTAAATTCTATGTTGCTAAATTTAACTTTAATGAAGCAACTCAAAAGACGTCTGGTGAGTGGATTGAACTCAATATCTCCAATCCATTAATTGCTAGTTATTCAAAATACAAATTTACAGATCAAGCTGATGTATTGGTAAATGCCCGTTTAGCAGGTGATGCAGTTGGTGCAACCAAAATGGATCGTCCAGAATGGGTTGCAGTAAACCCAGAGAATGGTGAGGTTTATGTCACCTTAACCAATAACTCATTACGTGGAAGTGAGCATACAATTGATGCTGCTAACCCTCGTAACTATGCTGATAATGATAAAGGTGGTACTCCTCGCGGGAATATCAACGGACATATTATTCGTTTCCGTGAAACTGGTGATACTGTTACAGCAAAAACATTTGTATGGGATATCTTCTTATTTGGCGCAGAAGAAGATTCACTTCCAGGTGTAAACCTATCTGGACTCACATCAGCAAATGATTTCTCAAGTCCAGATGGTCTATGGTTTGATCCACGTGGTGTCTTGTGGATACAAACTGATGATGGCGCTTATACAGATGAAACGAATTGCATGATGCTCGCTGCACTTCCAGGTCAAGTAAGTGATGGTAAAGTGACTTCTGCAAATGCTGGTTCAAATAATGCCACTCAACTTACTCCTGCTGGCGCACAGCTTGATGATTCAAAGTTACGTCGTTTTTTAACAGGTCCTTCAGGCTGTGAAATTACAGGTGTAACGATGACACCAGACTATAAAGCTATTTTTGTGAATGTTCAGCATCCTGGTGGTACTTGGCCTGCAAATCACAGCAATAGTATCAGCGGTGGTAAAGGTACACGTCCTCGCTCTGCGACGGTCGTGATTACTCGTAAAGATGGTGGCGAGATTGTTGGGGAAAGTCTAGAAAAGAAAGAAAACACTCCTGCTGCTTAATTCAAACATTGAAATAGAAAATGCCGACTACGATGTCGGCATTTTTTTTGAGAGATGCAAATCAATTTTGACTATGTGATTCTGATGCGTACCTTGCTGCGTTTTTTCAAGCCAAGTCCATTGATTTCTTTTCATCAATAAATAGTTTGAGCATCGTGTTCCATATATCGGGCTTCGTATAAAAGTAGAAGATAACAGCTGCTCCATTTCCACTGATATTCCTGTTTGAGGTAATAAATCTAAATCAATTTTTCTTTCATCTTGTAAGATATCCCAAACGGCGTACTCTAAATCATACGCTTTTTGAGCATTGGGATTTAATTGCAATAATGGTAAGAACTCTTGTGTAAAGCGTTTACGCAAATGTTTGGTTTTTTCCCATGGATCACTTAATACACCATTGGAAACCACATATACACCTTTGGCAAGAACTTGTGGAGATTCACCACGATTACTCATATAAACCGCTTGATCAGAGGTTCCGATAAAAAGGTTAAATCCAGCGTAATCACATTGCTTTTTTTCTAATTCTTGGGCAAATCGGATCGGTGCTAATTCAGACTCCAGATATTGCTGAATGATATGTCCTCTTGAAGTTAGATATTCCTTCTTATCATTTGCATCACGGTAATTTGTCACAAGTGCCCAACGCCCTGCAGCAGTAATCCCCATCCATGTCCCACCAGATTGTAAATCTTGACCTGCAATAATTGGGCTATTTTCCCACTTATGAATTTGTGAAGCAGGTCGGTGATAAAACTCATCCCGATTTGAAATTAAGCATAATGGTGTTTCATCCAACACTTGCCATGCGATTGCTACAATACACATCGTTGCATCCTTAGAACTTTACACATTGAATGTACAACATTTTTTCAGTCTTTCCGTTAGAATCGACACAAAACATAATATAAAGGAAAAGCAATGCTGACCTATCCTTCTATTGACCCAGTGGCAATATCTGTGGGTCCATTACAAGTTCACTGGTATGGACTCATGTATCTACTCGCATTTTTATTTGCGTGGGGCTTGGCAACATTCCGTGCTAAGCAACGAGGATGGACACCAGACATGGTCTCTGATCTCATCTTTTACGGTGCATTAGGTGTCGTGATTGGTGGTCGAGTAGGCTATGTGTTCTTTTATGGTTTTGATCAATTCCTTGCAAATCCGATATGGTTATTCCAAGTTTGGACAGGTGGCATGAGCTTCCATGGCGGCTTCTTAGGTGTCATGTTTGCCATGTTATTGTGGTGTAAAAAATACAAAATGACTTGGTTCCAAACACTGGATTTTATTGCCCCATGTGTTCCAACAGGTCTGATGTTTGGTCGTATTGGCAACTTTATTGGCGGCGAACTTTATGGCCGACAAGTCACAGATCCAAATTTCGCATTGGGTATGATTTTCCCTACAGATCCTTTACAACTCGTACGACATCCATCCCAACTTTACCAAGCACTCTGTGAGGGTTTGATTCTTTTTATTGTTCTGTGGTGGTTTAGTTCTAAACCTCGTCCACGCATGGCTGTTTCTGCTCTATTCTTAATTGGATATGGTATCGCTCGCTTCACAGTTGAATTCTTCCGTGAGCCAGATAATGGTCAATTATTTATCGGATGGATGAGCAAAGGACAATTCCTTACAGTTCCAATGATTCTCATCGGCCTATGGATGCTTTGGTATGCCTACCAAAAGAAAGTATATGACTGGGGTCCTCTACAAAATAATGGCAAATAAGTAAATCATGCCCTCAAAGGTGAACATCTTGTTCACCTTTTTTTGTGCTAGAGTTTTGACTTATTTACTTTGATTCAGATTACTATGCTCGAGTTTTGGTTTGATCCTAAAGTTTCAATACAGCACAAAGCTTTATTTTTTATTTTGATCGCGAGTGCTACCGCTACGTTATATTGGATGCAACCGCTTAACTTTGATGCCATCTTAATGTTTGTGGGCACAGGTATCGTTTTTCTTATTTGCCGTTACTGTAAAATTCATTTCGCTTCACACCATCCAACAGGGTTGATGTACCGATTATTTACTTGGATTCCTATCGCTCTGCTACTTGCCTTGATTTTCATGCATGCAAAAGATGGAGAAATTCTTTTACCTGGCGTTCAAGGATTAGGATTTATGGCTTTATCTATTTGCTTATTTTCCCCACTGTCTCTACTTCATCAACATCAGCATTAAGACTTCATTATGTTAAATTTCTGGTATTCGGAACGATGCACACGCAGGCTTAAATTGATCATTTGTATATCAACGTGTGTAGTGATTCTGTTGACAGCTGAAATTAAAAAACTTGATTTTCTATCGACACTAATGAGCTTATGTTTAGGCTTAAGTCTACACATTATTCATCATGTTTTGATCCAATCTAAGCGTCTAAAGCATCAGCTGAAAGCATATTATGCTTTTAGTCCTTTCATCTTGATTGTATTTTTTATCTTCATGCTTTCAGCGCTGAACTTTCAAAATAGCAGAGAGTTTTTTGCACTTTTTGTACAACTCATGGGTTATAGCGCAGTGGGATTATTCGTAGTGAGTTTATATGCATCTCGTACACCCCGCTGAATTTCAAAACTACTAAGCAAATGAAAATAAATATAAATTAATCGCACTCACTTAACGCTTTGCTACAGAACAGTATTATTTCTACTCCAAAACTGTGCCTATACTCAAAGGATGTATCTAATTTAGATTAAATGGAGTACATCATAATGAGTCAAAATTTAACGACCGTATCTAACTTCCAACTTGAACGCTATTTAGGTACTTGGTATGAGATTGCACGGTTACCAATGAAGCATCAACCTGAAGACAGTACGGATATTTCGGCAGTCTATACCTTAAACAGCGATGGAACTGTACGTGTTCAAAATCGTTGTCTTGATGGCAACAAAGAACTGGATGAGTCTATTGGCGAAGCCACAGTCGTAGATGCTGCACATGGCAAATTAGAAGTCAGCTTTTTGCCTGAAGGATTTCGTTGGATTCCATTCACTAAAGGTGACTATTGGGTACTTAAGATCGATGAAAATTATCAAACTGCTTTAGTCGGTGAACCTAATCAAAAATATCTTTGGATTCTGCACCGTGAACCTGTGTTAAATGAATCTATCAAACAAGCGTATCTTGCATATGCTCAATCCATTGGTTATGACCTAAGCGATTTAATTCATACTGTACATACAGGACACAAAACTACTTAAGCCCTAAAATTTTGAGTTAAATGAGAGCACCCTAAAGGGTGCTTTCTTATTTCTTTAATTACTCGCTTTCAAAGATTCTATTCCGTAAGGAAGATATTAAAAAGCATGCTTCTTTAGTATAAACTGATGCCAATGAAATTTTTGGCATTGGTTTATTCTTCAAATGCCACATTCAAATCGATCAGGAAATTTATGAAAGCGTATTTAGACCTACTACAACATATCCTCGACAATGGCGGTGATAAAGGTGACCGTACTGGTACAGGTACTCGTTCTGTATTTGGTCATCAAATGCGCTTTGATCTTTCTAAAGGTTTTCCTCTACTGACCACAAAGAAAGTTCACTTCCGTTCAATCGTGGTTGAATTACTTTGGTTCCTTAAAGGTGATACCAATGTTAAATATCTCCAAGATCATAAAGTTACAATTTGGGATGAATGGTCGACAGCTGAGCAGACTGCTCGTTTTGGACGTCCTGAAGGAGAGCTAGGTCCAGTATATGGACACCAATGGCGTAACTTTGGTGCAACTAAAAAAGACGATGGTTTATACGAGCAAGATGGTTTCGATCAAATCAAATGGTTAATTAATGAAATTAAAACCAATCCAAACTCCCGTCGTTTAATCGTATCAGGTTGGAACCCAAAAGAAGCTGGACAAGTGGCACTCCCTCCTTGTCACACGCTTTTCCAGTTTTTTGTTCAGGATGGAAAATTATCATGTCAGCTTTATCAACGTAGTGCTGATGTTTTTCTTGGCGTTCCATTTAATATTGCAAGTTATGCACTTCTCACCCATATGATTGCGCAAGTCTGTGATCTAGAAGTCGGTGATTTTGTTTGGACAGGTGGTGATACTCATCTTTACGCCAATCATTTCGAGCAAGCACAACTTCAATTAACACGTGAACCACTTCCATTGTGCCAACTCAAACTGAATCCCGAAATTAAAGATATTTTTGATTTCAAATTTGAAGATATTGAAATCGTAAATTACGAATCGCATCCTGCAATTAAAGCACCTGTTGCGGTTTGATTTTAACTAATGTCTTTTGGGATCACAGTTGATACTAATCGTGATCCAACTTTACATTTCCCTCTTTAACTCATATTCGCTGGAAGAATAATCATGGCATTTCAAGGTTTAGAAGTCGTACACGTCGTTGCAATGGATCAGCAACGTTGTATTGGCAAAGGAAATGATTTGCCATGGCATATTTCAGCTGATCTCAAACATTTTAAAGAAATTACCCAAGGTGGTGTTGTGGTGATGGGACGTAAAACACTTGAGTCTATGGGTAGAACGCTTCCTAAACGTGTAAATTGGGTCATTACACGAGATACGTCATGGCAATTTGAAGGAACAAAAATCGCGCATACAATCGAGAGTGCACTTGAGCAGGCAGTCCATGATGTAAAAGCTTCAGAAAAGCCTGGATCTATTTTTATCATAGGTGGTGGAGAAATTTTTAGCCAAACGATCTCTATTGCGGATCGCTTAGAACTCACGCATCTTGAATTAGACGTTCAAGGTGATGCTCATTATCCCGAGATTCCACCTGAATTTAAAAAAGTGGCATCAGAGCAACATATTGATGACAAAACAAATATTGCATTTGAGTTCGCAACCTACCAAAAATAAAGCTTTCTAACATATAGCCAATAATAATGCATAACATCGGTAAAAGAGAGTTTATTCTTGCACTTGCAAAGGGAGCTTTTCACTCCCTATTTAGTTTATTTGTCATCTTCTCTTCGATTTGGTTATGTATGGCCTTATGGGTTCAAGAGCCATTTGGCTGGTTAGTCAGTCGTATTATCATTGGCTTTTGGGGCGCTTTTGCCTTAAGTGTTTTAGGCATATATGCAACACAACATTTTTTTAGCCGTAGTAAAGATGTCGTCTTATACATTGTCTTTTTTGCGTTCAGTTTAGTTTGGTATTTTAGCATCCCTGCCAAACAAGACCGTGAGTGGAATCCTGAAGTCGCAAGAATTCTCAATTATGAACGTCAAGGTGATTGGGTCACTTTACACAATGTGCGTAATTTTGCATGGAATGAAGACGGAACCTATCAAGAACGCTGGGATACACGTCAGATTGATTTGAATCAAATCAGTGGCATTAACATCATTACTTCATATTGGATGGGACCACAAATCGCCCACACTTTAGTCAGCTTTGATTTCAAAAACTCTAAACCATTGACCTTTTCGATTGAAATTCGCAAAGAAAAAGATGAAGAGTTCTCTGCTATTGGTGGTTTTTTTAGAAAGTACGAAGTCAGTTTAGTTGCTGCTGACGAGAAAGACATTATTTATACACGTAGCAATGTACGTAATGAGCAGGTCTATTTTTTCCCAATCAACATGGAAGCTGCTGAAATGAAAGCTTTATTTGAGGAATATTTAGAGCAAGCAGATCAACTTAATCAAGAACCAAAATGGTATAACACCTTGACCAGTAACTGCACCACTTTGGTTTTTGATATGGTTCAAGCGATTTCCAAACATGAACTGCCAGTGGACTACAGATTATTAGCCTCAGGTTATTTACCTAATTATCTGTATGACTTGGGGGCATTACAACATCATTGGGATATCAAAACATGGTACAACAAGGCACATGTCAACCCAAGAACAGACCAATTTAATCAATTTAAATATCAAAGTAGTGAAAATTATTCAAAATTGATTCGTCTGGGTCTCCCTCAGAGTCAGCCAGAGCTTGCACCTTAGCGTATCAGTTGATATACATAAAATTGACTTGAATTTAATTTATATTAGAAAGAAATAACACAGGGGCATTTCATATGTTAAAACAACTTTTAGCCGTATCCGTTATAGGCTCAGCATTACTTTTTACAGCATGTACCACAACACCATCTGCTGAAAAGCAGCAACAAGCACTTAATCAATTGCAAAATAAAACTTGGATTTTGACACATATCGGCGCAACAGAATTTAAAACCGACCCTACTGCACACAATGTTCCAAGTATTCAATTTGATGCAGCATCTAGTCGTTTGAGTGGTGCAGATGGTTGTAACCGTTTTATGGGTGCATATAGCATTAAAGCTGACAAAATTAGCTTGAGTGAAGTTGCGACTACACAAATGATGTGCGTGAATACTCAAGAACTTGCAAATCGCTATAATGCTGCCTTGGCAAAAGTCGCGGCATTCCAAGTCTATGACAAAACGCTTCGCCTACTCGATGAGAATGGTAATCCAGTATTGCAGTATGAGTCTGCAATACAACCGCGTTAACAGTTAAGCAACCATTTCACTGGTTGCTTTTTTCATTCTACCCCCCATTATTTCAGTCATTGCAACTCAATAAGGTGAATCCCATGCAACAAGCTTTGCTCGGTGGCGGATGCTTCTGGTGTGTTGAAGCAGTTTTCCTTCAACTCAAAGGTGTCACTAAAGTCGTGAGTGGTTATGCGGGTGGGTATACGGCCAATCCAAGCTATGAGGACATTTGCAAAGGAGACACCCATCACGCGGAAGTGGTTTTAGTGGATTTTGATGAAAGTCAAATTAGCTTTGCTCAATTGCTTGATGTATTTTTTGCAACACATGATCCAACCACACTCAATCGCCAAGGTAATGATATAGGTACGCAATATCGCTCTGTCATTTATTATTTTGATGAAGAACAGCGCCAGATTGCAGAGAAAGCGATTCGACAGTTAAAAGCAGAAGGTTTAGATATTGTTACAGAACTAAGCTCAGTACCGACCTTCTACCCTGCTGAAGAATATCATCAAAATTTCTTTGCTCGTAACCCGACTCAAGGCTACTGCAATTTTAGTATCCCACCAAAACTTTTAAAGCTGCGCTCTAAATTTGAAGGTTTACTCAAAGACTAATACAGGTTTAAAAAAAGCGACCTTATGGTCGCTTTTCTCATGTTAATCAGTTAATTATCTGTGGCAAAGGCAATGTCAGCAAGCCCGGCTTCGCTTGCACGTGACATCACTTGAGCAACAGTATCATAACGTGATTCTTTATCTGCTTTAAGAATAATCGTCGGTTGTTGTGCTGAACCACCGGCATCGTTAAATCTTTTTTGCAATTCATCTAAGCTGATAATTTCTGAATCCCATGCAATCTCACCCTGTGAGTTAATGCTTACTTGAATCGATTCAGGTGGTGGATCAATGATATCCGCTGTCGTTTTTGGTAAAGTTAATGGAATTGATGGGTTAGCAACGGTCGCTGTCACCAAGAAGATGATCATCAAAACCAACATAATGTCAATTAACGGGATGAGGTTCATCTCCGTCATGCCTGTATCGTTGTCTTCACCCAATTGAAAAGCCATTAAGCTTGACCTCCAACGTAACTTTCTTGAGTCACTTTCACTTCAACTTTTTGCGCAGAAGAATCTTGTTGCAGCATCGTGTCGATTAACAGACTGTGAGCATGATCTTGTAGTTCATTACTTAATGTACGATTAAAGCGAATACAAATGTTGTATGCGATCACTGCTGGAATAGCAACTGCCAAACCAATACCAGTCATAATCAGGGCTTCACCTACAGGGGTTGCAACTTGTGCAAGTCCTGCTTGACCGCTTTTACCTACTGCAACCAATGCATGGAAGATTCCCCATACTGTACCAAATAGCCCTACAAATGGTGCAAGTGAGGCAATTGTTCCGAGTACAGCAACACCTTTTTCAGCAGATGCTTTTTCCAAAGCAATCTGACGCAATAAAGCTTGCTCAGCAACAGCTTTACGTTGTTCAAATCCCAAAGGAGCGAGTTTTGCTTTCAATCCTGCTAATGCTTTAGAGAGTTGAGCATAAGCAACTTCTTTCAGTTGACGTGTTCCTATCACACGTAAAACGACAATTGTCCATGTCGCAATAGACATTGCGAGTAAAACGAAATAAAGCGTCTTACTGACTGCATCAGCATGTTGCCAATAAACTGAAAAGTTCATACTCGAACTCCTAATAAAAGTTAGCCGTTAGAATTCAACTTAAGTTCAAATGGTTGTTCCGCTCTAAACGGATAAGCCACACCATTTTCCTTATAAGGTCTGAATTTTGCATTACGCACTGAGCGTAAAATCTTTTGATCAAGCGAATCAATTCCACTTGATTTTGTGATTCTGGCATTCACTACATTACCGTTAGTGTCCGCTTCAATCGATACTACAACAGTACGATCAGAACCTTGTAAATCTCGGTTGGTATATGATGGCTTCGGTGTACGAGACCATGATATTTGCCCAATACTTAAATTCTTTGGTGTATTCCGTGCTTGCTGCTCACGACGTTCTTGTTCGCGTCTTTCATTTTCCAAGCGCTCACGTTCTTGTTGCTCACGTAGCTGTTGGTCACGCAATGCTTGCTCACGTCGCTGCTGTTCAAGCAACTCACGATTTTTACGTTCTTGCTCTAAACGCTGTTGTTCCTGCTTTTGCTTTTCTAATTTATCTTCTTGAACAATTGCTTTTTGTTCGACAGGTTTAGGCTTTTCAGCAATGACTTTGGGTTTAACCACAGGAGGTGGTTCAACGACTTTAGGTTCTGGTTTTGGTTGAACTTGAGGTTTCACAGGTTCAACAGGAGGTGGCGGCGGTGGCGCATCCTCTTTAATCTGAACAAAACGAACCTTAATTGGGTCTTTATCAATAGGTTTTAATTCAGGTGTTTTCATCTGACTCACGGCAAATAAAACACCAATATGCCCGATCACCACTGCAATGAGCGAAGTAAGCACTTTCTTTTTCATTGAGATTGGATTTTGCATCATAGGAATGGAAGATGGGCTCATTAAAATTTATGACCTGATATACATTGACGCTGTCTTCAGAAGGAAGATTTCAATCAAACTTATCGGTTAGTACAATTAAAGTACGCCAATAATAAATGAGAAGTGTTTTCATTTGCAACTATTAATTCTGCAGTTTTGATGAGTTTTTTTGATCATCAATAAAAAAGGCATGCTCACGCATGCCTTAATAAATCAGTGATATTTAATTAAAAATTACTGGAATACCACAGTTTTATTACCATCAACAATGATACGGTCTTCTAAATGCCACTTAACAGCACGCGCCAAGACATTACGCTCAACGTCTTGACCTAATTCACGTAATTGATCAACTGTAAAATCATGGCTGACACGCTCAACATCTTGTTCAATAATCGGACCTTGATCCAAATCAGCTGTCACATAATGCGCTGTTGCACCAATCAGTTTTACTCCTTTTTCATACGCTTGCTTATAAGGGTTAGCACCCACAAAAGCTGGAAGGAAAGAATGATGAATGTTGATCACTTTCATTTCCCACTTAGAGACGAACTCTTCATCAAGAATCTGCATATAACGTGCGAGTACAAGCAAATCATTACCTTGCATTAACTCATCAATTTTTGCATATGCTTCGCGCTTGTTCTCTTTATTGACAGGCACAACTTCAAAAGGAATACCGAAGTTTTCCACAGACTCACGTAGATCTTCATGATTCGACACAACCTTAGTGATTTCACAAGGTAATCCACCACGTGCATGACGCCATAAAAGCTCAAGCAAGGCATGATCGACCTTCGATACCAAAATACCGACTTTCTTTACATCTGACACTAAAGCTAGACGCCAATGCATGTTGTAACGTTCAGCTACGTTTGTGGCGAAAGTTTGTAGAATATTTTCCTTACGGCTTTGCAAATTGTCGAGTTCAAACTCAACACGCATGAAATAACGCCCGCCCTGAGCTTCTGTTGCATATTGATCAAGCGCAGTGATGTTTGCCCCTTGATGATACAAAAAGCTCGATACAGCCTGCACGATTCCTGGTTTATCTTCGCAAGTAATCAGTAAACGTGCTGTGTTAGCAGTTGTCATATTCATGATGATTTATATCACTTAACAGTTAAATTGAAAAACAGCCGCGTATTCTAACTCTTTTTTTAATGCTTTCAAATTATCTTTGCTGAAATCAATCTTCTCGATCAGCAGAAAGACTGGCAAATAATTCAGATGTTCCCAACGTTTCAAGCAAACGCTCATAAGTCTGACGACTTTCACCACGTAAATAAGGACCTTCAAGAAACACCATTTGACGCAGTGCCTGCCAAACCCACTTTTCATCTAAATGGTTGGAATCTTTTAAATGACCAGACATATAGAGAAAGTTCGTCCAATTGGTTAGGACAATCCATAGGTTGATGATCAACGCTTCAATTTCAGACTCTGTCATTTGCATGAGACCTGCATTGACGAAGGCTCTGTAAATCTTTTGACCTTGTTGCATCACTTTACCTGCGAAACGCGGGTAAATTTTTCTAAAGTCATCATTATTTTCGGTTAAATGATATACATCACGATGCAGAAAACGATAGGCCCATAACTGACTACTGAGTACTTGAAAGTATCGGATTTTATCATTGGCATTTACATCACGGTCTTCTGGCAATGCTAGCAGCTCTAAAGTTGCATGCTGATATTGCTCCATCAACTCTTTAATGATCTCTTGCTTGTTACGAAAGTGATAATAGAGATTACCAGGGCTAATACCTAACTCTGCTGCGATATGGTTAGTTGTGACAGATCGCTCTCCACGTTCGTTAAAGAGTTGCAAACTAATTTGCAAGATTCGGTCTTTGGTTTTTAACGTTTTGGAATGCGACATCCTAATACCATCTATAACAAGAATAATGACGTTTAGCCCAAGCTAACATAAAAGTGACTTGACTTTTAGAGTATTTACTCTAAAAATAAAAATCACATCAACCCTTACATTAGTGGTACTGGTCATGAACAGTCAAACAAAAACAAATTTAATGACGACTGAAGCATCGGAAGTTCAGCATTTACATGATCTTCTAGCGCTTCAGAAAGCAGCCTATCGACGTTATCCGAACCCGACAGCAAAACAGCGTATTGAACGTTTGGCTCGTCTTAAAGCAGTTTTGATTAAATATCAGGACCAAATTGCAGAAGCAATTAGCCAAGATTATGGTAATCGTTCGGTTTCTGAAACGAAAATTGGTGAACTACTCACTTCACTCGAACAAATCAAATATTACAGCAAACATTTAACAGAGTGGATGAAGCCTTCTAAACGCCATATCGGTATTTTACATCAACCTGCAAAAGGTTGGGTTCAGTATCAACCTTTAGGTGTTGTCGGTATCATTTCCCCTTGGAACTACCCTTTATTATTGGCGATTAGCCCATTAGTATGTGCATTGGCAGCGGGCAACCATGCCATGATTAAAGTTTCAAGCACCTCTCGTAACTTTGGCTATGTATTACAAAATGCTTTATCTGAAGCGTTCCCACAAGAGTTAGTTGCCGTTGTTACAGGTGGTGGCGTAATCTCTGACACATTCAGTCATCTTGCATTTGATAAATTAGTCTTCACAGGCTCTACCAATGTTGGTAAGACTGTAATGAAAGCAGCATCTGAAAACTTAGTTCCAGTTATTCTAGAACTTGGTGGTAAATCACCAGTTATCGTGCACCCTTCAATTGACTTAAAGGATGTCGCGGAGCGTGTTGCATTCGGTAAATTGTGGAATGCGGGTCAAACTTGTGTCGCACCAGATTATATTTTCCTACCACGTGGTAAAACTTCAGAGTTTATTCACCAGTTTGAAACCGTTGCGAAAACGATGTATCCAACATTACGTGACAACCAAGATTACACCTCTATAGTGAGCGATAAGCAAAATAAACGCTTACAAGGTTACTTAGAAGATGCGATTCAAAATGGTGCTCAAGTCACTGAAATTAACCCATTAAAAGAAGAACTTGCTTCTGTACGTAAAATAGCGCCAACCCTTCTGACCAATATCAGCCCTGATATGGAAATTATGAAGAACGAAATCTTTGGTCCAATTTTACCAATCTTAGAATATGATCAAATAGACGAAGTTATCGAGTTTATTAATGACCGACCACGTCCACTTGCATTATACTATTTCGACTTTAACGATGCTCGAGCAGAATACGTTTCGCAACGTACTCACTCTGGACACTTTGGTCAAAACGCTGTTGTTACTCATGTTGCACAAGATGATCTACCTTTCGGTGGCGTTGGTGCATCTGGTATGGGCAGATACCATGGTCCCGAAGGCTTCTTCAGTTTATCAAATGAACGCTCAGTCATGTCTATTCCAAAGCTATTCAGCTTGAAATACGTACTGCCTCCGTTTAATAGACCGATCCCTAGTCTTATCCGTAAAGCCTTTCTTCGTTAAATGATCAAGGCATGATCTATCACAACAGGTCATGCCCTGTTTTTATCAATTTCGCTTGTCTTTTAAGCGTATTTTTGATATAAAACGCCCCTTGAATGAATTCAATCCGTTTTATTTTGACTGGCCATACAGGTTTGCTGTTGGCTAAATCAATGGAGTTACACCATGTCTAAGGTTTGCCAAGTTACCGGCAAGCGTCCAGTCGTTGGTAACAACGTCTCACACGCCAACAACAAAACTAAGCGCCGGTTCGAGCCGAACCTGCACCACCACCGTTTTTGGTTAGAAAGCGAAAAACGTTTCGTACGTCTTCGTCTAACTACTAAAGGTATGCGTATTATCGACAAATTGGGCATCGAAAAGGTTGTTGCTGACCTACGTGCTCAAGGTCAAAAGATCTAAGGAGCAACGAAAATGCGTGATAAGATTCGCCTAGTTTCTTCTGCTGGTACAGGTTATTTCTATACCACTACTAAGAACAAACGTACTATGCCGGAAAAAATGGAAATCAAAAAATTTGATCCAAAAATCCGTCAACACGTAATCTTCAAAGAAGCTAAAATCAAATAATTTTAGTTCTTTAAAAAAATACGACCCATTGGGTCGTTTTTTTTGCCTTTTTTTTCTTCAGGTTGTTAAAATTTAATCTCAGTTTGGCATTTTTTATGCTTATACAGCTCAAAAGCCAATTCATAATTTATAAATATTTAAGGGGTGATTAGTGCCACATGATGTAGATTTAATTATATTGCTTGCGGTTGGTTTTGGCTTAGCCCTTATTTTTGGCTTTATCGCCGCACGTTTACGTCTACCCCCTCTCGTTGGCTATCTCATTGCCGGCATTATTATTAGCCCTAAAACCCCCGGTATCGTCGCCGATATCACACTAGCCAATCAACTCGCAGAACTCGGCGTCATGTTTTTGATGTTCGGTGTCGGGATGCACTTTTCACTGAAAGATTTAATGCAAGTTCGGCGTATTGCTGTCCCTGGTGCAATTTTACAAATCACAGTGGCTACCATCCTCGGGATTGGCGTCTCTATGCTATGGGGATGGAGTTTTGGGTCAGCATTGGTGTTTGGCTTAAGCTTATCTTGTGCGAGTACTGTGGTACTCCTGAAAGCTTTGGGTGACCGAGGCTTATTGGATTCAGTCAATGGAAAAATTGCTGTGGGATGGCTACTCGTCGAAGACCTAGTTATGGTGCTCGCTTTAGTTTTATTACCCGCTACAGCCGTACTCCTCGGCGGAACAGCACTCGAAGGCGCCAATCCAGATCAAAATGTCTTTGTGACTTTAGGAATAACCTTACTTAAAGTTACGGGCTTTATCGCCTTTATGCTGATTATAGGTAAGCGCCTCATTCCTAAAATTATTCAGTTTGTCGTACGCTTAGGTTCTCGCGAGCTATTTACATTGACTGTGGTTGCAGCAGCCGTATCCATTGCCTATGGTTCGTATGCAGTTTTTGGCGTTTCAATGGCATTAGGTGCATTCTTTGCTGGGATGGTGGTTAAAGAGTCTGACTTCAGTCATCGTGCTGAAGAAGAAACGTTACCACTGCGTGAGATATTCTCCATCCTATTCTTCGTCTCTGTCGGAATGTTGTTTGACCCAACAATTATCGTTGAAGAACCACTTCATATTCTGGCTGTGATTGGCATTATTATGATCGGAAAAACATTGGCAGCAATGGCGCTGGTTTTGTTCTTCCGCTATCCATTAAATACCGCACTTACAGTAGGTGCCTCACTCGCTCAAATCGGTGAGTTCTCCTTTATCTTGGCAACACTCGGTCTATCTATAGGATTATTAACCCCTGAAGCTCAAAACTTGATTTTAGCCGGGGCATTATTTTCTATTTCGCTCAATTCTGTTTTATTTTCAGCCATTGAACCCGTACAGAAATGGATTCGTGAGCGCTCGCATTTGGCTCGTTTGCTTGAGCGTAGTGGTGATCCATTGGCGATGTTACCTGACGAGGTCTCACAGGACTACCTGCGCGATCAAGTGGTCATGGTCGGTCATGGAGAAGTTGGACGTCGCTTAACAAAAACACTGATGGAAAATAACATCAAAGTGGTGATTGCTGAAGAAAATCGAGAAATTGTTGAAAAACTACGTGCAAAAGATATTGCTGCAGTATCAGGTTCAGCAACAGAACCGGGCGTATTAATTCAAGCGCATATACAACATGCGAGGCTTTTAATTATCTCGCCGATGGATATTTTAGATATTCATAAGATTGTAGATACTGCCAAACTTCTGAATCCACAGATTCAAGTTTTGATCTGTGCGGAAAGTAAAGAAGAAGCTGAAGCAATACGTGCAGATGAAATTGGTGAAGTGTATTACGCGAAGGAAGAAATGGCGAAGAACATGAGTAATCATATTCTAAATCAAATTGAAATCGCACATCATCATGCACCATCTCACTAAGTAAAATAAAAACCGCGCTATTTGCGCGGTTTTTTTTTAGCTATAAAACTGTGGTTTTTCATCTACGACTTCCGCATGCCATTCATTCGATTGTTTTTCGAGAAGTGCAAATAACGCAGCCTGAATCATGTGTTGGGCAATCAAAGGCATATGATCACCTAATAAAGCTTTCACTTCATCATTAAATTGAATTTTCACAAGTGGCTCATCTTCAGATGCAGCGTGACGAAGCGCTAACTCGCCATTCTCAAGTTGCACCAATTCTAAAATTGCTTCTTGTGTTCCGAATAATTCTTTCAATTGCTCTATAGACATATACCCTCCATGATTCACATGGTGGCAAAATGCTGAATGCACTTTGCATTGCTTAGACTATTTTATATAAGTTCTAAAATTTATATTTCAAGTCTAATCGTTTAAAACTGTCATGATTACAATTAAAACTCAACCATTTCGTTACGAAAACCGTCAATAAGATGGGTTAAGTCACGATGCCACTCTCGAAGAATTTGAGTGTCTGGCAACCACGCTTGAGGTGTCTGCGTGACTTTAATAATAAGATTTGAAGAAGTCTCATCCTCAGGTTCTGGTGCACTTGGTTCAGGTGCATACTGGCACATACGATAAGCGCGCTTTAGTTCTGCAATAAAACCATCCTTTGCAAGATGCTGTAAAACGGTGATTTCTGGAGAAACTTGCCCTTTAGCGGCCATATGCTCTTCAATAGATTTTAATGTAGGTGAAAAATCATTTAAACGGTAATAACGAACCAACTCTTGCAAAAATGCCAAAACCGCTCCATGCAAATGAAAGACTGCCGCTTCACGATGGGCTTGAGCTTGTTGAATATGATCTGCCTGTTCTGCTTGCTGACATGATAGACGGGCAAAATAGAGTTTTTGATTAGTGCGATCTGCATGAAAACGAGCAACACGAGACATGAAAACTTCCTAGCAACATTTATGTCATACAACTTAAATGTTGGCGCCATATCACGCAATGCTTTTAAGAAAAAAATAAAGATTAATTTTAGATCAACAAGATTGATTGAAAGCTTGATGATTAATGCATACTGCTTAAAAAAAAAGCCAGCCAAATGCATGGCTGACCCTTTCGAATGAATCTAAGGTTATATTAGCGAACAATACCCTTAAAAATTCCTAATGGATTATAAGTCCCATCGCCTTTTTCATTGTCATAATGAAATTTGACCTGATCTTGATCACCACCTAACAGTGTTCCAGCCTTGTAAAGACCTTCTGAAATCGCAAGGAAGCCAACATCAATTGCTTGATGAACTGTACCAACACCAGGAATTAGGCTCAGTGGCTTCCAAATTGGAGCTTGAACATTCAATGTGCTCGAAAATAAGTTTGATGCGTTTTGAAGCGTGTCACCGATTAACGTACCTGCACCTGATACGATTTCTGTTTCTAGATGATTTAATTCTTGAATAGACATTTTTATAACCTTTTGGGGTTTTATAATGGAGCTTTTATACTACACACTTCACTCAAACTTATTCAATCTATTATTAAGATATACTTCACAATAATTTGTATATAAATGTGATTTTAAGTGTATATTTTTAATAAAAATATTAATATATAACAGAAATACATTTCAAAAATATGTCAATTCTTCAAAGTACAAAAGTCGGTCAAAAAAGCTAAAAAAGATTCATATTTATTAGTGAAATTAAATAAAATATCAAATGAAAAGGAGCAATAACTGCTCCTACTTTATTTAGACATCAAGTTATGCTTCTGGCTTTTCGTCTGCAGCTTTTACTCGAATACCTGCACCTTTAACTTTACGGGTGTTCAGCCCCTTAATTGCTTTCACAGCTTCACGACCATGTGGCATTTCAACAAAGGCAAATCCTTTCGATTTGCCTGTTGCAGCATCTAATACCAATGTACATGAGTCTACTGTTCCAAACTGCTGAAATAACTCCAGAATCTCAGCTTCAGTAATGCTGCGCTCTAAGTTACGAACTAAAATTTTCATGAAAAAACCTTAAGAAGATAGGCAAAAAAACCAAAAAGTACGCGCCTACTCTACTTTTTGTATGAAACAATCTAGATAGTTTAATCGAGATCAATCCCAAAATCTAAATTAATCGACTGTCGCTCAATCAAAGCACTCTTAACCGTTTGCTGCCTGGTTTTATAATGTGTTTCACTTGTACACAAATGTCTTGAAAGATCATTAAGAAAATAGCTTTCAACTTTTCGTCCTTGCTCATCGACTTGTTCCCTTGCCCACGTCACCAAATTTTGCTTAGTTAAAATCAATTCATTTTGTGCACGGGTAAGTGCTACATAAAGCACACGGCGTTCTTCTTCAACTTCATCAAAATCCCCTTGAGCTCTTGCATGTGGATACTGACCAGGTGTCACATTCGCCACGTAACAAACTTTTTGTTCAGTTCCTTTAGCAGAATGTATCGTGATCAAGGTAACAACATCAGTATCTGACTGGCGTTCGATTTCACTGATTGAAACTGGATCAAGCACGTAGGCTTCTAAAAACTCACTTAACTGAGTATGTTTTGAAGCTAACTGTTTCACCAACTCAAAGTCTCCTTGACGACGCCCCCAATCCTTTTTGTAATTTTCACTCAACTGAATTTCTATTGCCTGA
The DNA here is from genome assembly GCF_056779705.1 of Acinetobacter sp. 25-47-130. NCBI lineage: Bacteria > Pseudomonadati > Pseudomonadota > Gammaproteobacteria > Moraxellales > Moraxellaceae > Acinetobacter > Acinetobacter sp. 25-47-130. The sequence goes on from NZ_JBWYII010000004.1 coordinate 138,070, forward strand.
ATTGCCAAGCTTACGCAAGCTTTAACTTCAGTCTTTAACACATTCAACTGCTTCATAATGAGTAGAGCCTCAGCAGGAATACGTCCAAATTTTTCTAGTTTTTCCGCAATGACGTCATCTTGAGGGTCCTGTAACAACTGTTGCGCTAAACGGCTTGCGCCAACATCACCGACCCCATCCCAAAGCGTCAAAAACCGCATCCATGCAATATCGTCTGAAGGATTGGCAATGACCCGTAGTAAACTCAGTAAATCCTTAACATGCGCAGTTTCAAGAAGTTTCATACCACCAATAAACCGATATGGGACATTGGCTGCAATGAAAGCTGCTTCAATATGACGAGCTGCAAAGCTTGAACGTACCAGAACCATATGATCGCGCCAAGGACTTCCCTCAAGTAAATGTCGCTCTTTAATATCTATGGCAATCCATTTTGCTTCATCAAACTCATTCGGGAAAATATGAATTTTAGGCTTTATGCCTGTACCTCGATACGCATTTAAGCGCTTGTCATATTTAATCTCACTTTGATCAAGCAACCAATTTGATAAATCTAAAATTTCTTGAGTAGATCGGTAGTTTTTTTCTAATTTAAAGATCTGTGCTGCTGGCACACGCTCTTTAAAATGATGAATGTTTTCGAAATCTGCGCCACGAAAACCATAAATCGATTGAGCATCATCCCCGACACAAAACAAACTTACTCGATCCTTTAAAGGCTCTAATAGCGCCCATTGCAATGGATTGGTGTCTTGCATTTCATCCACAAGCATATGTCTGCAAATCGAGGCCACATAATCGACTAGACCCTCAGACTGTGCTAAAGCTGATGCCACGATCGCAAGAATATCGTCATAATCAAGAAAGCTACGTGCCTGCTTTCGAGTTTCATATTCTTTCATGATTTCTGCAATCAGGTCTTTCATTGCTAAGAATTCAGGCATTTGCTTTTCTATGGCAACACTTAGCTTTTGACGCGTATTTCTAGCATATGAATACAGATCACATAATTCAGCAGGCTTCGGGAGCTGATTGGGATTCTTCTTATCATCTTTACCACGTATCAAACGAAACATCATGAGTTGATCATCACGATCAATAATTGAGAATTGCGCTAAGCCGAAAGCTTTTGGTATACGTCGCAGTAAGTACATACAAAAAGTATGGAATGTGGATGCTCGTAATCCTTTTGCTTGTTCACCGAGTGCCAATTCGACACGCGCCACGATTTCACTGGCAGCACGACGCGTAAACGTCAAAATTTGAATTTGATTGGCGGGTATACCTTGATCAATGAGATAAGCAGCACGTGCCACAATCGTTTTGGTTTTACCACAGCCCGCACCCGCCAACACCAAACTATGTAAGGCTTCTGTGGTTGCAGCTTGTTTTTGTTGAGGATTTAATTCATCAATCAGGCTGTCTAAACTCATCGCTACTCATCAATTTTACAATAACAATAGTTTAACAGAGCTAGATTTAGAAAATACAAACACGCTTCAGTTTTAAACCTCAAAGCCCACTTACATAGAGAATTAGATATACTGCCTTACGATATTTTGTACCGTTAAATCTAAATTCTGAACTGCATTTTTCAAGGATTCTGACAAACTTTGATCCGGTGGATTAATACTATAGATGTGATGAAATCCTTGTTCGTACAATGGTTCTACCCCTTCACCAACTCTACCAGCGAATGCAAATACAGGCTTATTCTGCTGATGCGCAACTTGAGCAACACCAAATGGGGTTTTACCAAATTGAGTCTGAGCATCAATTTTACCTTCACCCGTAAATACATAATCAGCTTGCGCAATTTTTTCAGCCAATCGAGTTTCCTCAATGATTAATTCAGCACCCGATCGAATATCTGCGCCTGTAAATGCCATCAATCCAAATCCCAAACCACCTGCTGCACCAGCACCAGATCGATGACGTAAATCGACTAAAAGCTGCTGCTCTACCACCCCTGCAAAGTGCAATAAATTATGATCCAATACTTGCACCATTTCAGGTGTAGCCCCTTTTTGCGGACCAAAAATATACGATGCGCCAAGTGGACCACATAATGGATTGTTTACATCTGAAGCGATAACAATATCTGTTTTAGTCAATCTTGGGTCGAGTTGTGACACATCAATGGAATCGATTTGGTTTAAGTTTCCACCTGTTGGCTCAAATGCTTCATGATATTGATTAATAAATTTCACGCCCAAAGCATGTGCCATACCAGCACCACCATCATTGGTCACACTCCCACCCAATCCGATGATGATCTTTTTCACACCGAATTCAAGAGCTGCGGCAATCAGTTGCCCTGTTCCTACAGTATTAGTGAACAAAGGATTTCTTAAATGAGGTGGTATGAGATGAATGCCATTGGCTTTCGCCATTTCAATGACTGCTGTTTGTCCCTGATCAATTAATCCAAAATGAGTCATGACACGCTGATTAGCGAATGGGCCTTGTGCTTCGCACGCGATTTTTAATCCTGATTTTGCCATGACCAATGCATCAATGGTTCCTTCACCACCATCTGCCATTGGATTCAAAATACATTGTGCATCGGGTAAGACTTTATGGATGGCATTTTTCATAATCATGCATACCTGCTCAGCAGGCATGCTTTCTTTGAAAGAGTCGGGAGCAAGTAATATTGATAACATCTAAAATTTAAAATCTCTAAGGCATAATTTTATTTACTTTTACATAGTCAGCGTTTTTAGTTTTTTTAAACTCTAACCACCCACCATGAATCGAACTAAATGCATCAAGAGTTGTAACAAAACCATAATTCGAAGGATTAAAATCAATTTCCGCAGATTCTAAAGATTTTAATACTTCTTCTGTTTTTGCCCAGCCTTCATTATTTGATATTTGATTAATTAAATTTTGTACAAGCTTTACAAAGAGGCTAAAACTTCGTTTTCTTACTAGCAGCTGACTTCTTACAGTTTTTATTTCAAAAACACCAAGCTCTTTGAACAATTCAGAAATTTTGGATTTCCCATAAGTCCTTGGATCAAATTCGGGTTTAACATTACTAATATATTTACGTACCATAGATAAACTTGCCCACCCATGCTCATCAGACTGATCTTTTACAGCTTTATAAATCAAATTCATTAGTGCAGGTTCAAGCTTTAAACTAGATGCCTTTAAGTCATTATTTATATAATTCTGATCAGGAGATTTGTTATCCTCATCTTTATGATTTTTATTATCTAAATCTAAATTCTCTGTAAAAATAAATGTATCACAGGCTTTTCTAAAAGCTTCTGGAGTGTGTTTTTTACCAAAACCATATACAGATAATCCGCTCTCCCTTATTCTTGACGCAAGTCTAGTGAAATCGCTATCACTTGACACAATACAAAACCCATCAAATGTTCCGCTATAAAGTAAATCCATAGCATCTATTACCAAAGTCATATCGGTAGAATTTTTGCCTGAAGTATAAGCAAACTGCTGAATAGGTATAATTGCATGAGGAAGCAATACATCACGCCATTTTTTTAAATATTCACTACTCCAATCCCCATAAATTCTTTTTACAATGGCTATACCGTACTTAGCAATTTCTTCAAGTAAAGGCTCTACTAAAGCAGCTGAAGAATTATCTGCATCAATCAACACAGCTAGCTTCTTATTACCTATATCCATGGTAAAAATTTCTCACGTTAAATCTAAGTATTATTCAAATAATTTAAAAAAAATGCTGACCTTAGCCAGCATTTCTTCATGTTTACGCTTCAATCCATTTACCATCTTGGTAAATCAAAGACCATTTCGTTTGTTTACCTTCAGGCGTTTCGGAACCAATATATTGCGCTTGGTTTTTACGACTAAATTTCACTAAAGTTGGATTTCCATCAGGGTCAGTATCTGGCGCTTGTAGAATGAACTGATACTTTGGATCAAGTTGTTCGGCAACCGTACGCAATTCTGCAACCTTAGGAGCACGAGTTTCACGTACTTTAGGGAATTTACTTGCTGCTAAGAATAAGCCTGCTGCTCCATCACGTAATATGAAAAAGTCGTCATGTTTCGTTGAGCGCAAATGTTCCATTTTAATCGGGTCGACACGAGGAGGTGCTGGTTGACCATTCTTCAATACTTTACGTGTATTTTCACAGCTTGTGCAGGCAAAATAAGGACCAAAACGCCCTGTCTTTAACTGCATCTCACCATCGCATTTGTCACATGGAATTGTTGGACCATCGTACCCTTTAATTTTGAACTCACCTTCTTCAAGCTCAAAACCTTCGCAGTCTGGATTGTTCCCACAGATATGAAGTTTACGACCACCATCAATAACATAGCTATCCATTGCTGTTTCGCAAATTGGGCAACGTTTTTTCGACATTAAATCTGCGGTTTCTGCAGACTCATCATCAGATAATGCGGCCAAGGACTCTACTGGCGTTAAGTTAAGTGTGCCTTTACAACGTTCTTTCGGTGGTAAGTTATAGCCAGAACAACCTAAGAATACACCTGTGGTACCGGTACGAATCTGCATCGGACGATCACATTCTTTACAATGCACAGCATCAACTTCAACAGGCTGATTACGGCGCATGCCATTTTCACCCTGTGCAGTAGTCAGACGTTTCTTAAAATCACCATAGAAACTATCTAATAACTCTTTCCAATTACGCTCACCATCTGCAACTTTATCCAGTTGACCTTCTAGATCTGCAGTAAATGCATAATTCATTAAGTTGTTAAAACTTTCGTCCAAACGATCTGTAACGATTTCACCCATCTTCTCTGCATAGAGACGACGGTTATCCAATTTCACATAGCCACGATCTTGGATCGTTGAAATAATCGCTGCGTAAGTTGAAGGACGACCAATGCCTTTTTTCTCAAGCTCTTTCACCAATGATGCTTCTGTAAAACGTGCAGGCGGTTTAGTGAAATGTTGCGAAGGATCTAACTTTTGAAGTTGTAGAACTTCACCCACTTTCACAGCAGGCAGTAAAACATCATCATCTGACTTGTTCTGGCCACGTACTTTCGTAAAGCCATCAAATACCAAAGTACGACCTTTAGCTTTAAGCTCTACACCGTTCGCGTCAACCAAGATCGTCGAAGACAAATATTCAGCAGGTGTCATTTGACATGCAACAAACTGACGCCAAATCAGATCATATAGACGCTGAGCATCGCGATCTACGCCTGCAAGCTGATCACCCTTCAACGCAACGTTTGACGGACGAATCGCTTCATGGGCTTCTTGCGCACCTGCTTTATTTCCATAACGGTTTGGCTTTGCAGGAAGATATTTTTCACCATACTCGGTTTCGATATGTCCACGTACCATATTGACCGCATCATCACTCAAGAATGTAGAGTCGGTACGCATATAGGTGATATAACCTGCCTCATACAAGCGCTGTGCCATCGTCATCGTTTTCTTTACAGAGAAACCAAGTCGAGTACTTGCTGCTTGTTGTAAGGTCGAGGTGATATAAGGTGCGCTCGGATTAACTTTGGTCGGTTTATCTTCACGGGCAGCAACTTTAAATTCAGCTTCTTTTAAAACATCCAATAAAGCATCAGTTTGTGCTTTGTTTTGAAGTTTTAATGTCTTACCTGACTGTTTGACTGCTTCTAAACGAATATCATCTTTTTTAGATTTGGTATCTGCAAAAACTTGCCAATATTCTTCAGGAATAAAAGCACGAATTTCTCGCTCACGCTCAACCACAAGTTTCGCAGCAACTGACTGTACACGACCCGCAGATAAACCACGTGCGATCTTCTCCCACAATAGTGGTGAAATCATAAAGCCAACAATACGATCAAGGAAACGGCGTGCTTGTTGTGCATTGACTTTATCAATATCTAAACGAGCAGGCTGTTTAAATGCTTCTTGAATGGCATTTTTAGTAATTTCGTTGAAAACAACACGTCTATAACGAGAGTCATCACCACCAATAACTTCTTTTAAATGCCAAGCAATTGCTTCTCCTTCACGGTCCAAATCGGTTGCGAGATAGACCTCGTCAACCTGCGAAGCAAGCTTTTTCAGTTCTGAAACAACATTTTCTTTACCAGGAAGCACTTCATAGTGTGCTTTCCAACCGTGCTCAGGGTCTACCCCCATACGATTGATCAGTGCCTGTTGAGCTTTTTCAGCTTTCTCTTCAGCAGTCTGTTTGGTACGTGTTACTGGTTTCTTTTCCGTACTTTTTGAAGCACCTGTTGGTAAGTCACGAACATGACCCACAGATGATTTCACAATGTAGTTTGAACCTAAGTATTTATTAATGGTCTTCGCTTTAGCAGGCGACTCGACGATCACTAAAGCACGTTTTTTTCCAGCTTCTGACGATTGAGCTGTAGCGCTTTTGGATGTGGACTTAGGAGCATTCGCCATAGTGAACCGTTATTCCTATAAGATTAAAAAATTAAATTTCAGCCAATTTGTGTAAAAGTGCTTTCATTTCATCAAGTTGTGTAGCATGAAGATCTTCTTCTTCCTTCCAGTACAAACCGACGCAATTAGACTGCATATCAATAGCATAAATCCCTTTTAATGCAATGGGGAAATCATTAAATTTCTCATTCCCGAGAACAACCTTAAGTTTTTCATTTTCAACCAATGCGCGCATTAAAGGTAGGCGACCATCAGGAATGATAACGCTGTAATACGCTACCATACTGGCACGATTTTCTGATGCCATTGGAATATTGGTCCATGAAGGTGCAGCAATCAAACGCGGGTGTAATCCCATTTTTCGCGCTTTCTCACGCATAATCCCCAAAGCTTTTTCTCTTGGATTTACACGTAATCCGAAGATCGAGCCCAGCACAAACACAACGATAAGAATCGTTATCCAAAGTCCAGCATTTTCCATAGTTCACCTTTTGCTTCTTATATTAGAGTTGCATAAGCCGAATATAAAAGGCAAGTTGAAAATTAAAAATACGATTTATAGCGGCATGAAACCAGTATTGAGACCTGAACCAAATAAGGCACGATGTGGTATAACCCACCTAAGCACAGTGCAACTGAAATAAAAAAAAAGCGATAAAATCATCGCTTTTTTCCTAGGCATATTTTAGTTCAAAAACATCTCATGGCTATAAAGTACTTCATGACCATTCCAATAAATATATCCTTTATCAATCATTTCCTTAAGCAATAAACGCACATCCGATTTTGGAAATAGTTGTTCCAATAAATCACGCAGTTCATAAATATCTTTAGGCTTTCCAGATTTTAAAGCATTCAATTTTTGGATGACTTCCAGCTGGACTGGATCTATTTTTTCAAAATTTTTAAATAAATCACTCTGAATGTGCTGAATGTCTTGCGACTCTTCAATTTCAGCTAAAATGTCTTTTGCTTCGATATGTAGCTTCGCCAATAACGCATCTACCTGACCAAGCTTGTGGTCTGCTACTACATCTTCATCAACATTCATATCCAATTGAGCCCACTGCTTTAATACCTTTTTACGAAAGGAAATTTGCTCACCTTCTTTTTTAATCACCTTTAAATTAATGAGCATGCCAATCAATTTAGCGCTGTGCTCGTCATTTATTCGCAACGTATTCTCGATCGAGTTTTTAAGCTTAGCTAAGGTGTTTGGTTTCCCTTCCATACGAACCACAACATCACAATATTGCTTTACTCTAAATAAATCATGATTTTGACGAATAGTTTCAACTGAAGGCACATTGTATTTGAGTTTTGACACAGGTTGCTCTGGTTGTACCTGTATCAAATTACATTGAATGCCAGAAGCTCGCATCATGTCAGCCAACATCGTGCTACAGTCTCGTGCAGAAATCACATCAATCTCTGCGCCATGCTCAACCAATGCCAAGATTTGCCCCACAATCACAGCGTACTCAAATTCTTTTTCTTTTGCCTCAAGCATTTCTAAAATGACAATTTGACCACTACTAATCCAACTCGAAAATTCAGTCAAATCAGTGAGACTGTAATAAAAACTCCCTTTCGAATGAAATAGATAGGTCGTGGTGTAGTGTTGTACAATCTCCCGAAATAACGTCGAAGTCGGCATGTTATTTTCAAGATCTATTAGGACAACTTTAGCGCTCATAGGATAAGATTCAGAATTCGGCAAGTGAAAAGACTATTACAACGACCTTCATATCAAAGGTCAAACTATTTACGCATACTTCTTAATAAATAATCAGTATTTATGTCACGTCTTAATAATGTGGCGGTTTATCCAAAATTGGATCAAATGGAGCAACACCATCGTCAGCATGAGTAGCTTCAACACGTTGATACAAAATTTGCATTTGTTTCTTTAAATCGCTGATTTCACGGCTTTGTAATGCAATTTGAATATTTAACTGATCAACTAATTCATCTAAAAATGCAATTCGGACTTGCAAATCTTCTATGGGTGCGGAAAATGACGCCTGCTCATTTAGATTTTTTTGATTCGACATTATAAGTCCTCATCAGGGGATTTCAGGAAACATTATGGCCTATATTACCTTAAGGGACGTCCAACTCGCATTTGGTGGACCGTACTTACTCGACGGCGCGAATTTTAGTTTAGAACGCGGCGAACGAGTGTGTTTGATTGGCCGTAATGGTGAGGGTAAGTCTACTTTACTTAAACTCATTGATGGAAGTTTATTGCCTGATGCTGGTGAAGTTTCCCTGCAAAATGGCATCACCATTTCTATGCTGGCTCAAGACGTGCCAATGGACTCGGGACGTGTTGCAGATATTGTGGCAGATGGCGCAGGTGAAGCAGCTTCTGTTCTTAGAGCTTATCACGAAGCAAGCGAAGCTTGTGTACTCGGCGATATGGAAGCTTGCGATCGCATGGGTAACTTGCAACATAAAATGGATCAATTAGATGGTTGGGCACTTGAAACTAAAGTGAATTCAATCCTCAGTAAAATGGGACTTGATCCTGATGCTGATTTAGCTGATCTTTCAGGTGGTCGTAAACGTCGTGTGCTTCTTGCACGCGCACTACTCACCCAACCTGATGTTTTGTTACTCGACGAACCAACGAACCATTTAGATGTTGAAAGTATCGAGTGGTTAGAAAAATTCTTACTCGATCAAAATAATTTAACATTACTCTTCATTTCGCATGACCGTTCATTTGTAGACAGTATTGCTACACGTATTGTGGAACTGGATCGTGGCATCTTACGCAGTTATGAAGGGAACTATTCACGTTACCTCGAACTCAAAGCTGCACAGATGGAAGCTGAAGAAAAACAAAATGCGCTATTCGATAAAAAGCTAGCAGAAGAAGAAGTTTGGATTCGTCAAGGCATAAAAGCACGTCGTACCCGTAACGAAGGTCGTGTACGTGCCTTAAAAGCATTACGTGAAGAATCTAAAGCCCGCCGTTCGCAGCAAGGCAAAGTGAGCATGGCTACCCAAGATGCTCAACGTTCAGGCAAAGTGGTCTTCGAAATTGAAAACCTCAGTGTGCAATTTGGCGACAACACTCCAATTATCAAAGATTTTAATGCACTGGTTCTGCGTGGAGATCGTATTGGTCTCGTGGGCGATAACGGTGTCGGTAAAACCACGCTGATCAAAGCAATTTTGGGTCAACAAGAACATTCAGGCACGGTCAAAACAGGTACTCAACTCGAAGTGGCTTATTTTGACCAGCTCCGTAATGTACTCGATCTTGAAAAATCAGTAAAAGATAATGTGGCTGAAGGGTCAGACTTTATCGATATCAATGGCGGGCGTCGTCATATCTATAGCTATTTACAAGACTTCTTGTTCTCACCTGAACGTTCTCGTACGCCTGTAAAAGCCCTTTCTGGTGGTGAACGTAACCGCATTTTATTGGCGAAATTACTGCTTAAACCATCGAACCTCATCGTGATGGATGAGCCAACCAATGACTTGGATATGGTCACGCTTGAACTACTTGAGGAGATGCTCAGCGACTACAAAGGAACATTGCTTCTTATTTCGCATGACCGTGCCTTCATGGACAATGTTGTGACTTCAACTTGGGTATTCGATGGCAAAGGTAATATCGATGAATATGTCGGTGGTTATCAAGACTACCTCATGCAACGTCCTGATCAAACTGTAGTCGATCAAAAATCTGCGGTGAAAAAAGCAGCCGCAAAGGCTGAAGCGGCAGCAGCCCCTGCACCCGCAGTTAAAAAAGTTAAACTAAGCTATAAAGATCAGCGTGCTTTAGAACAACTTCCTGCTGAAATGGAAGCTTTGGAAAAGGAACAAGCCGAGATTAATGCACTTTTAGCAGATGGTTCTTTATTTGTGTCAGATAGTGACAAAGCAACTCAACTTTCAATTCGACTTACTGAAATTGATGAGCTACTTTTAGAGAAATTAGAACGCTGGGAAGCGCTTGAAAGTCTTGCGAATGGTAGCTGATTACCCTAGTAAATAAAAAACTCCGCGCTTGCGGAGTTTTTTTTGTCAAGATTGATCACACTAAACCAATTACTGCAACCAATGCTGCTAGCGCACCTACAATCTTTTTACCTTGTGGAACAAATTTCACCATCAATGCCCCTAAACCCAGTCCAAGAGCATAAATCATTGCCATGGCAGTAATCATGCCTAAAATCTGAATGCGAACATTTCCATTCATCGCTAATTCAGCTCCGTGTGCTGAACCATGAAAAACTGATAGAAACACTGCTGCAATTGGGAAAATTCTGTTCGATTTGGTCCATAAACTTACAGCTAAGATGAACAATGAACCTACAATTCCAATTTCTGTAACGCCATTAGGAATAATTCCATGCGCACCTAAACTGAATCCAGCAACAAGCGCTATAAGCAAGCCCCATGCCCCAATCATCTTCCAAATTTTAGACATGCTCCACATCAAAATGCCGAAACTGAGTGCCATCATCAAATGATCCAATCCTGTAAACGGATGAATGAAGCCCGTCCAAAAATTAGCGTCATGGTGATGATGGCCTGGATGTGCCATTACAAGGCTCGGAACACTTGCCAGAATGAATAGACCGAATTTATTGCATTGTTTCATCCTTTAAGCCCTCTTGTTTAAGCTTTGAATAAACCTTTTTTTTCAATAAAACTGATAATCTCGTTTAAACCATCTTCAGTTTTCATGTTTGAAAACAAGAATGGTTTATCTCCTCGCATACGCTTGGCATCTTGGTCCATCACCTGCAAATTCGCTCCAACCATTGGCGCCAAATCTGTTTTATTGATAATCAGTAAGTCCGACTTGGTAATGCCTGGACCGCCTTTACGTGGAATTTTTTCACCACCAGCAACATCAATCACATATAGCGTCAGATCAGACAGTTCAGGGCTAAACGTTGCTGCCAAATTATCGCCACCACTTTCAATGATAATTAACTCTAGACCAGCAAACTTTTCACATAAGTCATCAATCGCTGCCAAATTGATTGAGGCATCTTCACGAATAGCCGTATGAGGGCAACCGCCAGTTTCCACCCCCACAATACGATCGGGTGACATGGCTTCATGACGAGTTAAGAAGTTGGAATCTTCTTTGGTATAAATATCATTGGTCACCACCGCCATATTGTATTTATTACGCAATGCACGGCATAAATTTAAAGTCAGTGCTGTTTTACCAGATCCGACTGGTCCACCAATTCCGACACGTAAAGGAGAACGTTCTGACATGATTGATTCCTTATGATAATTTTTAAGATCTAAATAAACGCGAATATTGTGTTTCATGGGACATGCTGAGCATGGCATATTGAGGTAAGGCACTACTGAGTTGATGATCTTCTATACACATTGCATGCGTTATGGCATCTGGGACTAAACCATGTAAATGCCACAAAATTCGTTGACCACTCATCTGACCGAGCGGCACAGTTTTGACTGCGCCAAGTACTTGGTTTTCTAAAACAGTAAATGTATACGCCGTTAAAACATCTTCGATATTCAGATCCAATCGCCCACATAACTGAGCATATACAGGTACAAATCCAAGTTGTTTTTTGACCGTAACGGGCATTTTCAATACATCTTTAATCCATGCGTTCAAGGAAAATGCCAACTGCTGCGATTCAGCCAATAACTCACGACTTTCACGACTGGCTCGATACAACTGCGCCCAATGATTAAACTGCTGTTCATCATCATGGGCCTGCATCAAACGCTTCAATACAGGTAGCTCAAAACGAACCAAAAGCATTTCCAGAACTTCTTCGAAGTACGCAATACTGGATTGCTCATCATGGATCAAACCTTGATCGATCGCACTTTCAACACCTTGCGAATAGCAATAAGCGCCTACAGGCAAAGCTGTAGAGGACAAAGTTAACAGTTTGAGTAAGTGAGCTGCATTAGTGATGCGCATGAGCATGAATCGCTTTGATTGGGCTGAGACGATGATCATGTCCATGCTGAGCATAAGCACCACTTTCTGGCTCAAATGGATGATTCACTTCCGTCACCATTAAACCCAATCCTTCGACCATTTCTGCTAAGACATGATCAGGTTCAAAATATAATGCATGAGGAGTGAGCATAAGAGGGACATGACGATTCCCTAAATGATAGGCTGCTTTCAAAAGCTCAAATTCAGATGAAGCTTGGACACACATTAGGCGTTCAGGCAATGCATCCACCCGCAGTAAGTCACCTGATTCAGTTGCTATAAATGATCCTCCGCGAAGAATACCTGTACGCGGTAAATCTGCACCAATATCGCACCCTGAAACTAAAGTTGCACGAAAACGGCTCTTTTGTCGTGTATCAAAGTTGAGTTGCACAGTTTCGAAAGCTTGATCTTCTGTCACTGCTTCTATTCTTTGAGTATAGATTTTCATGCCTTTCCTATTGTCACTTGAATACTTTGCTTTAATTTCAACTCGCGAAATGTCTTGTTCAACATCAATCCATTTACGCATCAAAATTAAGCATTATTCATGCCAACATGAAATCTATTGGTGCATCCCCTTCTTTCTTATTAAATAATATTCAATGATCTATAAAAATGTTTAAGCCCAAATCACCAAGATTGCTGCAATCACCACTAAAGCTAATCCCCAGTGTTCGGCTTTCGCTAGCTTTTCTTTAAAGAAGTAAGCGGAGATCAACAAACTAAACAAAATCTCAATCTGACCGAGTGTTTTCACCACTGGTACACTCATCATGCTCATTGCAGTGAACCATCCAAGTGATGCCATAAAACTACATACACTGACTTTAAAGGTCAGTCCTAGACGTTGCCACATCGCCAGCAGCGTTTGACGACTGAATAAGCTCAGATACAAAAGCATACTCAGACATTGAAAACCAATCACCGACAGCAATACCCATGCAGCACGATGAATCAAGGGTAGCATTGTCAGTTCGAGACTCGCTTCTCTGACCAGCAATGAAGTGATAGCAAAGCACAAGCCACTTCCGATGCCAATTATCAGTGTTTTGGGTGAAAATCCAGTAAAACCATGTCCCCGACTCAACAGAAACACAGCAAAACCACCCAGTAACACCCCAAACCATGCCAACCATGACAAATGATCAGAGAGAAAAGCAACGCCAATGATTGCAGCTAAGATCGCTTCACTTTTAGCCAGTCCCACGCCAATGGCATAGTTTTTTTGTTTAAATAACTGCACCATCAATGCAGTGGCTAAAATTTGGCTAATGCCTGCGATAAAAATATAAACCCAATATTTTGTCGTAAATTGAACAGTCGCTGTTACCGGTGAAAAGTGATAAAGGCTACTCAAATAAATCAATGCAAAAGGCAAGGCGAAGATAAAGCGTGCAAGGGTCACGCCCCATACATCGACAGTGGTACTCAGTTGTTTTTGAAAAGCATTGCGCCATGCCTGCATAAAAGCAGCCATGAGGGTAAAGAGAATCCAACTGAACGCCATAAAAATATCACTTTAATGAGTAGGACTGACGGGTTTTATTCTATGCCTCATCCAGTGTAATGACTAATCAAAAAAGGATTGTATGTAGATAGCATAAAGTTTGATTTTATTCGTTAGATAAAAAGATGATATTTTTTGAGCTAACATTCCTCGTGTAACTGTCACCTAAATCAGTTGAAGTAACATCGTATCTAAATTGCATAACATTGAGATCACTGATAAATTTTTCACATGAATATTTTTATATGTTAAAAGTATGTAATTAGACTCTAAGTCTAATTGCAAGATGCTGCCCCTTAATGCAGTATTTACTTATAAAAAAAATGATTTATCAGTGACGATATTTCACCCTATACCCGATAGCCGGAAGCCATCTCAGGTAAGGACCTACAATGACCAGCTTACAATATTATCAAACTATTTTTGATAAAGCGGGCGATGCAATTTTTGTACATGATATTGGCAGTGTCCAATTTATGGATGCCAATGAAGCCGCTGTAGAACTTACTGGATATAGTAAATCTGAATTGACACAAATGAACGTTGAAAAGATCAGTGCTTTTCAACATGGTTTTGATTTGCATCATGCACTCCGAAAAGTTCAACAGGCCGCCACTACAAAAGACGAAGCAATCACATTTGAATGGTTAATAGAGTCTCAAGACCAACGTCATATCCCAGTTGAAGTATGTCTTAAAAAAGTTGAGATTGAAAATAAACCAAAGCTTCTCGCTCTAGTACGTAACATCAGCGAAATCAAAAAGTATCAATATGCTCTACAGTCTAAAGATCAATATTTCAAAATGCTGCTTGAGCATTCTGGAGATGGAATTGCTATTCTCGACTTACAAGGCAAACTACTTTATGCCAGCCCATCATTACAAGGTATTCTTGGTTATCGGGATCGCTTTGTACTCAATAAGAATGTGTTAACTGCAATTCATCCTGATGATCGTATTAAAGTCAGACAGCTTCTATTTAAGAAAACAGAACAACGTGCAGTTGGTGTGATTCATTACAAAATCTTGCACCACAATGGAAAATGGCGACACCACGAGGCAACCTATCGTAACTTATTAGATCACCCTGATATTCAGGGAATATTGGTGAATTATCGTGATATCACTGAGCGTATTGAGGCTGAAGAAAAAGCACGTGCTCGTGAAAAGCAACTTGGTCATATGTCACGTTGCAAAACGATGGGCGAACTGGCTACAGCGCTCGCCCACGAATTAAATCAACCACTGGCTGCACTCAACAATTACGTTGGAGGTAGTATTATTCGCATTCAAAACGGTTTAGCCAACACACAAGAGACTCTTGATGCCCTCAATGCTGCTTTAAATCAAACACATCGCGTCAATGGCATTATTCACAGCATGAGAAGCTTTTTACGTAAAGGCGAAGCGAATTTCCAGATTCATTCTATGAGTCATCTTATTCAAGAGTTACATCCTTTGATTAAGCTTAAAGCAGATCAAGGTGGATGTACCATCCATTATGAATTAAGTGTTTCGCCTATTTTTATATCAGCAGATGAAACGCTCTTTAGCCAAGTCATTATCAATCTCGTTTTCAATGCGGTCGATGCTCTACAAACTAACCCTGAGGGTGAAAGGGACATTTATATCCGCACTTGGCAACATAACCAACATGCTCGAATTGCAATTGCAGATAATGGGCCTGGACTCGAAGGGCAAAATCCAGAACAAATTTTTGAATCTTTCTATTCAAGTAAAAACAACAGCATGGGTATTGGCTTAACTCTGTCTCGAAGCATCATTGAAAACCATCATGGTTATTTATGGGTCTGTGAAGGTGAGTCCGGCGCTATTTTTAATATCTCTTTAGCAGCACAGGAGCGTGCAAAATGTATTTAACTAATTCTCATGTTCCCGAGCCCATTGTGTATGTGATAGATGATGATCAAGACATTTGTAATTCACTCACATGGTTGCTTGATTCAGTGCAACTCGAAACTAAAACATTCAATAGTGCGACTGAATTCCTGAATTTTCAGCGCCCGCAAACGCCTGCATGTTTAATTCTTGATATTCGTATGCGAGGGATGAGTGGCTTGCAACTACAACAACAATTGAATCAACAAAAAATCCGTATGCCAATCATTTTCATGACTGGTCACGGCGACATTCCAATGTCGGTCAATGCGATGAAAGCTGGGGCATTTGATTTTTTAGAAAAACCTTTTAATCCACAGCATATGCTTAATCAAATCCAAGCCTGTCTGCAACTTGCTGAACAAGACTTTATTGAAGAAGAAAAACGTCAAGAGCAGATGATTAAATTGAAATCTTTATCACCAAGAGAAAGTGAGATTATCAATTTATTGGTCGATGGACTTTCGAGTAAACATATCGCACAAATGTTGAATATCAGCCATAAAACAGTAGAAATTCACCGCACTCATATTCGTCAGAAATTAGGAACTGAATCTATCGCACAGATCGTCAATATGGTCTTGATGTGTCGTGATCGCTCAGTACCGGCGATGGGTTAACCATCGCCTGAGCGGGAGAAAGATGATATGTTCGATTAAAAAAAACGATCAAAATGAATTTGTTGTTGTGGAATACCAGCTTGGTGAGCCATTTGTTCAATTGATTTCACCATCGGTGGTGGACCTGCACAATAGATTTCATGCTCAATCAATTGTTCACCTAATACATCTTGAATGACATCATGAATAAAGCCTGAACGGATACCTTCAATGAATTCAGAGGAGGTTGCAGGTACATAATTGAGGCGTTCCCCTAATTCTGTCCAGTCACGTAATTGATTTTCAGTGAACAAATCACGCTGTTCACGTCCACCATGGAAAAACCAGAGTTTGTGATTTTTCAAATGTGGATTGACTGCAACACCACGTGCAATCGCTAACATGGGGGCAAGACCTGAACCGCCTGCCACACAGACAATCGGACGAGGTTGTTCTTGTAAATGTGCTAAACCGTATGGACCATCAATTTGTATTTCTGCTTGTTCACGCAACTGTTCATCAAACAGTACATTGGTCATCTTACCATCAGGAACACGGCGGATTTGGAAGACCCATAAACCGTTGTCATTCGGCAGATTGGACATCGAATAGGCACGAAGTAACTCTTGATTCACCCAAACTAAGGCATATTGTCCTGGGATAAATTGTGCAGGTTCATCGGATTGCAAATGCACTTCCAAAATATCGTGAGTCACCAATTGCACATGTTTAAGCTTCACTTTTTGTAATTTTGGAATCACTTTGGGTACGCATTTTTCATCTAAACGAAGCTTAATCACGCAATCCGATTTAGGACGACATTGACACGCCAGTAACCGACCTTTACGTTTATCACGATCGCTTAATCCAGGTGCATCTGCCCATAAATTTTCCACTTCGCCTGACAGGACATCGATTTTACACGTTCCGCAACCACCCGCATTACATTCGTAAGGAATGCCTAGCCCTTCACGTAAGCCACCACGGAGCAATACATCATCCGCTGCGCAGTTGAATGTGCCCTGACCTTCGATTTGAATTTTATACATCGGCATCACTCCACCAAATAGACTTTGTCTTCACGCACGATGGATTGATAGGTTTTCAGTGGAATCGTACATGGCGCCCCACAAGGTTCACCTGTTTTGATATCGAATGCACCTGCATGAAATGGGCACTCCACTTCACAGCCATCAATTTCACCATCTGCCAATGATGCATCACCATGTGTACAGGTATCATCGGTGACATAGAACTCGCCATCTTCTAAATGAAATACTGCCAATGGCGGATAACCGTCAATGATGACTTGTAGACCCTCACCCTGTTCCACATCAGAGGTTGAACACAAAAATTTCTCAGCAACATTGGTCATTTTAATGTTCATTGAGTTAACTCCTCTATGGGTGAATCTGTTGCTTCAGGACCTAGAATGTGATAACCACCATCGGCATGAATCACACTGCCTGTCAGTAATTTTGCTTTCGGGCTACACAACAAACTTAATGCTTGTGCGACTTCCTCTGCATCCGCAATACGCCCTAACACATGGAAACGTCCTGCCACGCGGTCCGTCTTGGTACGGTCTCCGCCAGAGATCATTTGCATTGGTACTGACCAAGTCCAACCTAATGAGAGTGCATGTACACGAATACCATCTTGCGCTAGATCCAGTGCCATGCTTTGTGTGAGTTGCTCTAAAGTTGCTTTAGACGCTGGATAGACCCAGCGTTCTTTTTGTGCAATACGTGCGCTTACGCTGCTGATATTAATTACGGCACCATCAGTACTTTTTTTCAAAAGTGGTCGACATGCTTGTACTAACGCTGCGTGACCAAATACCGTGACATTGAACGTGTTTTGCCAATCTTGACGTGTAGATTCAGATCCATGATCTTCATACAAACACGCTAGGTTAACCAAGACGTCTAACTGAGTGAGTTTTCCACTTAAGTTACGAATACTTTCATCATTAGCGAGATCTAGAAATTCGTACTGAGCTTGGGTTGATTGTGCAACTTGCTGTCCTTGAGTTTGATTAATATCAGCAACAATGACCTGTGCACCTAAGCCTTTCAACTCTTGGACTACGGCTTGACCAATATGTGTCGCACCACCTGTCACCAAGACGACTTTTCCATCTAAGTCTGTCATGAAACCTCCTTGTACTCAGGCCATTCATTAAATTGTCCCTTGCAAAACAGCAGAGGTCGTTGATTACTGTGGCGACATTGCTCAATTTTACCGAGGAAGATTTGATGATCACCCGCTTCAATTTGTTGAGCTCTTTTGCAAATAAATTGCACGACACATCCTTCTAAAACAGGTGCTTTCGAACCTTGAATTTTCCACGTACCATACTGAAATTTGTCCGCAATCGGCTTAGCGAAGTTTAAGCCTACTTCCTGCTGATGTGCACCTAAAATATTAATGGCGAAGTATTCAGCATTTTCAAAAATAGATCGGCTTGGAGAATGATTGACTAAACTCCATAACACTAATGCAGGATCTAAAGACACTGAACTAAAGGAATTAATCGTCAACCCTACAGGTTGTTGATCTTGGTCTAAGCAAGTGACGATCGCCACTCCTGTCGCAAAGCCACCAAATGCCTGACGGAGCGATTTCGCTTCCGCCAGATCAACATCCTGCCAAAGTAATTCAGGCAGCTGCATGTTGAAACTCCTTTCGTGACAAGTATTCTTTTGCCCCAGCTTCACCATCTACCGCTGGCCAGAAACCACATGGATTGTTGAAATGCCCCATAAAATCATCTGCAATGGCTTGGTTTTGCGATGCTGCGCCTAACACTTGCAATAAGCTTTCACTTGGTGGGTTTAACAGCAAGTTGGTAAATTCTGTGGTATAACGACCTGACTTTTCCCAGAATTGCTCAAAGACTTCTGTCATCCAATCTGCACTAAAGTCTTCATCACCTCGTGCTAAAATCGCAGCTAAATAATGCTCCACCATACGAGTTGCATTGTTTGCGCCTTGTCCTGCGATTGGATCATTTACAATGACAGTGTCTCCAATCCCCCAAATTTTTGCACCGTTATCTAAGGTTGCAACAGGATCTCGAACTTCAGGGCGGAATGCACCTTTGAGCCATGCATTTGGATCACTTAATTCCATATTATCGACCATACGGAAGCTTTGATCTGGTGTTACTTTGGCAACCGCTTCTTTCATGCGTTGGACCATTTCTTCGCCAGATGTCACATCATCGAAGATATCCATTGGACCATTCGGTACACATTCAAATAAGAAACTACGACATGGACCATGCGTGTGACTATAGAACGGCATACTGAAGTATTCGCCTGCACCTGCAACAAAATTAAAATGCAAAGTCTGAGATGGTTGACCTTGCCAACTATTTGGACCACACAAATCATCACCGACTACGAGTGCAGCAGCCAATTTACGTGGCGGCGTTTGATGCACTGAACGTGTTTCATTGCGTTTGAATAAACTCGTGATATTGCCCTTACCTGCCGCCAAAATCGTCAAATCATTTTCAGCAGTGATTACTTCCAAATCTTCTGGACTGACATTTTGAATGATGAGCTTGCCACCACGGCGCGGATATTCCTCTAACCAACGGTGATATTTGGTTCGTTGGTCCATGGCAATACCGTCATTATCATGTAAAAAACCTGTCACAGGTAACATGATATCGCCGTTTGGTGCACGAAAATCGACATGCAATGCTTGACCACGATGCGCTTTCCCATCCCAAAAATTTAAGCCCAATCTGCGCTCTAACTCTAAAGTTCCTTCAAAAAACATTGTGGTACTGACCATACGACCATGTAACAACTCATCCGCAGGGCGATCTACATATAAAGTGACATCATATTTGTTTTCGAGTAGCGAGAACGCCAGTAATAAACCTGCTTGTCCACCACCGATAATTGCAATTTTTCTCATCTTAAATTCCCCTTAGGCCGTATTGATTCAGTGCCTATTTAACTGTGTTCGGATAGGGTTGATTGAAGGTCAAATTCAATTCGACGCGTTCAAATTTCCATTCACCCTGCTCATTCCGACTTACTTCTGTTTTATAAAATCCACCTAAGCAACAGGTCGTTGCAGGTTTAACTTGATCTGTTGCGGCTGTTGTTGATTCCTCGGCTAAATTACAGACTTCCCATAACATCCAAGTTGTCTTTGCATGGTCTTGATCTAGGAGCTGTATATCGGGCATGGCCATAATATGTAAGCTCCAAAGCACTTGTGCTTCTGCAATCTCTGACAATGCATTCAAGATATTTTGGCGTCCTTGATATTCTCCAAAACCCTTAGCACACCATATGGCATCCTCATGAAATACATGCTGTAAAATGGCTGGATTGTTGCGCTGATCAGCCGCTGTTGCATAGCGACCGATCAGGCCACGAATCGCCTCGCAGGCCTCCAGATAATGCAAACGCTGTTCTAGATTGTGCTGGCTCATCCTGTATTCCTCTTAAACGTTGACCATGTCACCAGTTTCATAAATGAAACGGTTCTCCGCAAATG
Source organism: Acinetobacter sp. 25-47-130 (assembly GCF_056779705.1). NCBI lineage: Bacteria > Pseudomonadati > Pseudomonadota > Gammaproteobacteria > Moraxellales > Moraxellaceae > Acinetobacter > Acinetobacter sp. 25-47-130. The sequence continues at coordinate 158,951 of NZ_JBWYII010000004.1, forward strand.
CATACGGTACGCCAACTGAACCCTTATAAAGCTCGATGTGTGGTGCAACTTCAGCAAAGCTGAGACTTAACCAATACAACTTATGAAGCTCTTCAGGTAAGGTCCCTAGGACATATTGATCGAGTGCGGCAAGTAGCTTGCGCATTTCGGGCAAAATAGCATCGTAAAATGCTTGCAATTCTTCTTTGGTTGAGTTCAAACGCGCTTCATGGCGTTGCTTACCCGTTCCTAAAGCCCATTTCGCAACAAAAGGTTCTAAGCTTGCAAAGTCAGCTGGCAATTGTGAAATGATGTTTGACATGTGCATTCTCCTTATGCGCGATTCAGGTATTGTTCAAGAACGTGGTAACCGTGACGAATCAGGATTTCTTCGTCTTGTAGATGCATCACTTTTTTCGCTCGAGACTCAAGTGCTTCTTGGGTATCTTCCATGGTGGCAGTATCTTCTAACCACGCATTACGTTGTAATACTTGTGCAAACTCTTGCGCCCAACGCTCTGAATAGGTTTTCGCTTTAGGCAGGTAATAGCGACCCTCCCAACGGGTTTGGTTATGGCCGACCGGCCAGAACTGATGGGTGAACCATACTCCTTCAGTCACATGCACCAAGATATTCGGGAAAATGACAGATAATTCAAACGAGAAGTCATCACGATCATTTGGATTGACTGATTTAGGTAGCTGAACACGTTCATAGTGATTCACCAATGATGCGCCAGTGATCTCACCTGACAATGCAGCCGCTGGTTTTGGATTGGCGTTTTTGGTTAAGCACACAGCGCAAGTACGATGATCACCAAACAATTGCACTTCTTGTAAACCTGATGCGAATACATTCGGGAAAGAGCCTGCATGAATGGTCGCCACGTGATACGCTTCAGCAAATGCGTCATGAGCGACTTTCCAGTTACAGTTCAGAACTGTGTTATAGGCAAAGCATTCTTCCATTTCATGGAATGGATAACCGCCTAAATGCTGTCCCATACCGCCTAAGAATTCTTCTACCGATTGAGTGCCGTCATTATCCAAATTGATGAAGATAAAACCTTCCCACACTTCGGTGCGTATTGGTGCTAAACCGTTATGACCTTTGTCAAAGCAAGATGTGAATTTTTCTTCTTCAGGTACGCTGACCAAATCACCTTTAGCATCGTAAACCCAACCGTGGAAACGACACGTCACGACTGCGGCTTTGTTTGAACCAAAGGTTTCATTGCCGGTTTCCACCACAACTTTGTTACCACGGTGTGAACAAATATTGTGGAATCCACGGATTTCACCATCTTTACCATGCATTAAAATGACTGAGGTTTTAGCAAAATCTAAGCGTTTAACTTTATAGTCGCCTTTCTTTGGTATTTCTTCTACACGCCCCACTTTCAACCAAACTTTTGAGAAAACTTTTTCAATTTCTTCCTGATAGATCTCTGGCGAAATACATGGTTCGGTTGGAATAGGCTCAATACCAAGTTCTGGATATAAATCGCCCCAACGGAGTTTTGCATTACTGTTCATATGACATTCCTGTTCAAGTTCTCGTTTCTAAGTTTTAAGTTCAGTAAATTTCATGCTTTTTTCGAACAGCGTTTGAATCACCCGAATCAACCGCCGTTCACGTGATGAATTAAAGTTGGTAATGTTCGCGAACTAAGTTTGCGATCCCCAATTTTTCTAAAATTGGCATTGGGCATAAGAAGGTTGCACGTACCATTCCTGGTAAACGGCTGATTTCGATAGAGCCTGTAATTGTGCAACGGTTCATAACCTCATCCACACTTAAACCTGTGACTTTTGCCGCTCGATTTAAAGCATTGTCCGTTGCATCATTGAGGTTCTTACCTGTTCCCATAAATGTGATTGGACCACTTTCCTCAATTTCAGTTTGTCCCCAACGCGCACCTAAAGCTTTCACTTTTTCACGCTCTTCCTTGGTAAATGGACGTGCCATTGGTGGTAAGTCATCTGGTGCTTGAAGTAAAATTGGACCATCAATAGTTAAGCCTTTAATCACTTCCACTTGTAATTCTGTTTCGCCTGAAACGTCCGTGGCATGCCCTGCAATTTCACCATTGCCTTGTTGCGCATGCATATCTCCCATGTAGACACCTGCACCTGGTACTTTCACAGGGCAAATCAAAATACAGCCTGGACGAATCGAATTGGTATCCATGTGACCGTCAGTTTTGGCTGCGATAAGCTCTTCTTCAGTCATCCCGAATTTATGCGGTGCATTAATCAAGTACTGACCGAAGTCGTGACAGTTATGAGAGTCTGGTAAATCACGTGAAGGTGTCGTACCAATATTTCCGAGGAATGGACGCATGTGTGCAGCAACACCCGGCATGTCAGCACGCGCTAGTGATAGAATAGAATGCTGTGCAGCATGTTCAGGTAATGCAGAAAGCTCATTGGCATTACCAGCTAACTTGTTGGCAATCTCTTGATTGACCGTCAAACTCACTTTATTTTCTTCGTCCAACACGATCACATAACCATGTGAAAAGCGAAAAGCACTGACTTCTGCACCACAGTTTTTACAGTGAATCGCGTCGTCGCCAATCCCTTCTACATAACTTGCAGGCTGTTCAGTACCACATGCCTCACAATATTTCGCAACAAACGGATCGCCTTTATAACGCCCCTCAACAAATTGCATCACACCAGATGAGGTCGCCGTAGAGGTCACATGCATGTGTTTTATCTTTAAAGCGACAGCATCGCCCACCTCTGCACCTTCAATAAAGACAGGCAGTGTTACTTCATGCCCACCTTGGAATGCAGGTGTAATCATGGGACCCCAGCATCCTGGAGGTGTACCAGTTTTAAGTGTCCCACCATTTTTTAAAGGGCCAAGCATACGTTGGCTCGGTCCGACGATACCGCCTGAAAACTCATTCACCACTAAATAATCGACAGCTCCAGCACTGCCTGCTGCATATTCTTGATTCTCAATTTTCATGGCCTTACCTCTATATGCTTGCTCTAATGTTTAGGTAACAATGTTTTAAAATGGGATGGTGATATCAATTGCGAACTTCTGACCTTCTGGTCGGTTTTCAACATCAAATTCTTTTTGATATTTCGCTGCGATTGCATACCCTTTAGGGAATTGATAGCGAACTTGCGGACCTATGCTGGCTGCTTTAGCTTTAAAATCACCTAAAACAGCACCTTCACCTGAGTCACCTTCAAGCTGACGATGTACGTAACCACCAACACCAACCGCCAAAGGTCCCATGTGTTTCGCAACTAAGTAATCGACATGCAAAGCGTTGCCCGATTCATATTTGGTATCCTTATTCTCGAAATTGATGTCGTACATCCACTTTGTACTGACTTCGATACCTTGTTTATTTAAGTATGTGGTCGAGATAATTGGTTGAATGGTGTAATAGTTACGTCCAATATTCGCGAGTCTATTTTTTTTGTAAGAGCCAACTGGAATATAAAAGTCGATACCTGTCGCCACATGCCAATCCCCTTTATGCCAACCCAATAAGAATGGATCGATAATGAGATCACCCATTGACATGTGATCATCTTGACGACCACCTAATGTAAGATCTGCATGGGCATATACAAGGAATGCATGCATGCCCCATGTCGCGCCTAAAAATGTTTTGTCACTGACATAGACACCACGAGCAACTGTGGCAAAAGTATCAATTTTAAAATCATCAAATACTGGATGATCATTTTTAAATTTATCTGCGTTATAGTATTGGTTATAACTGACGAGATACATCCCAGGTGGCGGCATTGCGCCACCAAAAAAACTCTCTGTCCCATCTGGATAAGCACTTCCGCCATTTTCAGCGGCAAGCGCTAAACTTGCGCTACTGAAAAGACATGTGGTCAATGCCACAGAAGTTAGATATTTCCTTACCATTTACCGCATCCCCCTCGTTGCTAAATTCCTTGCTGGCGATGTTCTAAATCGTCTAGCGCATGTCTTAATCTAGTCTTGAAAGGAGGCAGGGAAATATAAGGATGAATCTATGTTGAATTAAGGGATTATCTTGTAGAAATATTGACTTTTTCTCACTGGTATAGAGGTTTTAGAGAAATAAAATAGGTTTTCTTCACTATAGTGATAGGTAAAATCCCCTATAAATGTGAATGATTTTTTATTTAAATTACATGTTTTGAAACATTTGAAAGTTAGCGTTGTCATATCGCTGTTGTACTTTGTAGAACACAGAGCAGCTAGATGTGCACAATCATGAATATTAAAAGCAACTCCATCATCGGCGTGGGCATCATGTTGATTGATCAACGTCAAAAAGTTCTATTGGGTTATAGAAACAAAATTGATGAACCTGCCTCATGGTGTTTTCCGGGTGGAAAAATGGATGCGCATGAATCAGTTGAAGATGCTGCAGTACGCGAATTGTTAGAGGAAACTGCTTTAGATCTGAGTCAATATATTGAGTCTATTCAACCCTTAAATACGATCATTGATCAAGATTCTGAGGCAGTAAAAGTTACGTTCGGAACGATTTATCAACTTTTAGATGAACGTTTAAAAACTCAAATTTGCGTGACAGAACCTGAGATTTTTGAGCGTTGGGAATGGTTTAGCATTGATGAGCTTCCACAACTACTTTTTCCTGAAACTGAAGTGATAATTAAATATTTTTTAAATCAGCCTCAGGAAAAAAGATGGGCTGTTTACTCAAACCAATCCAACGCTAAGACTTCCTAAATTCACTTACTAATTTCGCTAATTGCTCCATACCATCAAAAGTGGTTGGAATCTTTTCATCTGAAGAAACGAGCGGTGAGAAGATAATATTTTCGAATTTTTCAAATCCAGCTTTATTTTTTGCATGTAGCTTTTCTGAATCTTCCGCATAATTATGAATAAATTGACAAAGTGTCATACGAAGTTCAAGTTGCATCATTTGGGATTGAACTGAACGCTTATCTTGCAATGAAATTTTGACTAAATATAAGGTTATTAGAATTAAGGTTATAAAAGGAATTGAAATTAGCCACATACTTGAAGGTAAATTACCTTGAAAATATATAAGTGCTCCAATTAAAATTATAAGTTCAAAGAAAGGAACCATGAACATAACTGTTGACACAAAACCGTACATGTCTTTCGTTCTCTTTAACTCAACTTTCTTTTGATCATATAATTGTTGGAAACCTTTATTCAAAAGAACAAAATCATAAGTTGTTTTATAACTTTCTAACTTTTTTTCTAATTCTTTGACTTCATAAATTTTCACATCAAATGTTGAATTCCAACCGCTGATCAAATCAGATGCCTTCTCTGATTCTTTAATCAAAGCCTTATAGTCACTAAAATCTTTTTCTTCTAAAAATTTTCTAATTTCATTCAATTTAGAGTTACTATAAATTTCGCCACATATAACGAAAGGTAATTCATCTACGAAATCATAATGCGTTTTAAACTCTAAATATCTTTGATTTTTTTCAGTATAAATGAAGTCATAGAAACTTCTTACAATAGGACTTTGTTGTTCATTTTCTTTAATTCCACGTCTAAATTCCCATTCTTTTAGATAAATATAAAAACTCAGAGCACCATATTTTAAGTGTTCTAGATCATCATCCAATATAATTTTAGCAAGCTGATTTAAATCAAATAGATTCCATTTTTTGTTTGCTTAAGATTTTCATCTAGGTATCTGAGATTTTCCTCGTTATAGAAGCCTTTTAATGATCTAATTATATGAGACCATTTTTTAAGCTCATCATCATTTGAATCTAGATTATTTTGTGCTGTCTCAAATAAACGATCTAGAGCATTCCGAAAATCTGATGAAACAAAAGAAAAGCCCATACTATCCTCTTATATTTTTATTTAAGCATATAATTTTATTATAAATAAAAAGCTCCAAAAATGGAGCTTTGTTATTCAAAACAAGAAATACCTTTGCGCCATCGGCAATACTTCCGCAGGCTCACAAATCAGCAACTTCCCATCTGCTCGCACTTCATAAATTTCAGGATCAACCTCCATCACAGGACAGTAGTTATTCAGTTTCATATCTTTCTTCTGAATATCACGTGTGCCTTTACATGGACTGATCAACTTTTTCAGCCCGAGCTTTTCATGCACGCCTGCCTCTATCGCGACTTGGGATAAAAAGGTGATACAGGTGTTATGCACACCGCGCGCATTAGCACCAAACATCGGACGATAATGCACTGGCTGTGGCGTTGGAATAGACGCATTAATGTCTCCCATCGGCGCAGCCGCAATCATCCCGCCTTTAATAATCATCGACGGTTTTACCCCAAAAAATGCAGGCTTCCACAGTACCAAGTCAGCAAGTTTACCTACTTCCACCGAACCAATTTCATGGCTTAAACCATGCGTAATTGCAGGGTTAATTGTATATTTAGCGATATAACGTTTTACACGATTATTGTCATGCGTGGCATTGTCACCCTCTAAAGGTCCACGCTGCACTTTCATTTTATGCGCGGTTTGCCACGTACGAATCACCACTTCACCGACACGCCCCATCGCTTGCGAGTCTGATGACATCATGGCAATGGCACCTAAGTCCTGCAAAATATCTTCTGCAGCAATGGTTTCACGGCGAATACGACTTTCCGCAAAAGCCACATCTTCAGAAATCGCAGGGTCTAAATGGTGACAAACCATCAGCATATCCAAATGCTCATCAATGGTATTGATGGTATAAGGACGAGTTGGATTGGTGGAAGATGGCAACACATTCGGCTGACCAATGGCTTTTAAAATATCAGGGGCATGTCCACCGCCTGCTCCTTCGGTATGGTAGGTGTGAATGGTACGATTTTTAAATGCAGCGAGGGTTTCTTCCAAGAAACCACTTTCATTTAAGGTATCGGTATGAATCGCCACTTGGACATCAAACTCATCGGCAACGGTCAGACACGTATCAATCGCTGCAGGGGTTGAACCCCAATCTTCATGTAGCTTTAAACCTACTACCCCTGCACGAATTTGCTCACGAATTGGGTCGGGCTGACTTAGGTTTCCCTTACCGAGTAGACCAATATTCATCGGTAAATCATCTATGGCTTGAAGCATTGTCCCAATATGCCAAGGCCCCGGTGTCACTGTTGTTGCAGAAGTCCCTGCCGCAGGGCCTGTACCACCACCAATCATGGTGGTCACACCGGACATCAGTGCGGTTTCAACTTGCTGCGGGCAAATCCAATGAATATGCGTATCGACACCGCCTGCGGTGAGAATCTGTCCTTCACCAGCGATCACTTCCGTCGCTGCACCAAGTGGAATGGTGATATCGGGCTGAATATCTGGATTTCCCGCTTTCCCAATTTTCCAAATGCGACCGCTCTTTAAACCGACATCAGCTTTGACAATACCCCACCAATCCACAATCAGCGCATTGGTAATGACCGTATCCGCAACATCTTCAGCCAACAGTTGTGATTGTCCCATGCCATCACGAATCACTTTACCACCGCCAAACTTCACTTCCTCACCATAGGTAGTGAGGTCTTGCTCAACTTCAATAAACAGCTCAGTATCCGCGAGACGAACTCGATCACCTACCGTTGGACCAAACATTTCCGCATAAGCACGGCGTGACATTTTCATTATTATTTTCCCTTAATCCAACTTACCCATAACACGACCTGCAAAACCATACACCTCACGCTTACCTGCGAGTGCAACAAGTTCAATATCTCGACTCTGTCCTGGCTCAAAACGCACCGCTGTACCTGCCGCAATATTTAATCGATATCCTCGTGCTAACTCACGATCAAACTGCAACGCATCATTCGCTTCAGCAAAGTGATAATGTGACCCAACCTGAATCGGGCGATCCCCTGCATTTGCTACCGTCATTTTGAGCGTTGCCCGTCCGACATTCATTTCAATGTCTGTATCGGACGTAATGATTTCACCTGGAATCATATTTAATTTTTCCTCTCAGACATCACACAATCGGTTGATGTACAGTGACCAGTTTTGAACCATCCGGAAAGGTCGCTTCCACTTGGACCTCTGCGATCATTTCAGCTACGCCTTCCATTACTTCATCCCGTTTTAGCAATGTTGTTCCAAAATGCATGAGGTCACTCACACTCATCCCATCACGTGCACCTTCTAATAGTGCGGCAGAAATGTAAGCCACTGCTTCTGGATAATTCAGCTTTAAACCACGGGCCTTGCGTCTTTCCGCTACAAGCCCCGCAGTAAAAATCAGCATTTTGTCTTTTTCCGTAGGTGTTAGTTCCATAATGCTTTCCTCACTATCTTTAAATATTGATGCAAAATGTGTGCTCAAATGTTTGTGTTAAAACAACTTAACTATGTTGCTATGACAAGAATAAATTTATGTGCGCCAAATTCGTGGGAACTCTTCATCAAGATCAAACCAATAACGACGAAGCTTTGCACGAATTGCAGCAAATGCATCATGACACTCACGTACATCATCTCCGAGATAACGTGCGGTTACGACGTAATCGAGTAACGTCAATGTGATGTTAATATTCATACGCATGATTAATTCACGAATTTGATCAATATGTTGATCAAGATAGAAATTTGACCGGTATTGTTCTGGAGGCACTGCCCAAAAACTGGCCATCACTGCATGATCGTTCATCCCTAAACAGGACTTTAACCAACGATCATTGCCTTTAAAATTTAAACAGTCTGCAACCAATATTTTCTGATTTTGATAAAGCTGAAATTTATTTTGGTAAGCACCCTGCGAGAAGGTTTCATGTCGTGCTTGCCGTCCAATCACCAACATATCCCAACCGATAAAACTGGCAGCAGCGTCCAAATGTACGATCGTTTCTGAATTTGCATTCGCACCATTAAAGAGCATCGTCTCTTGAGGAAGCCATTCGAAAATCGCCTCATCTTGGACATGAATATGAATATGTTGAAATGCTTGTTTAAGATTGGTTTTGTACCACTTCCCTGCGCCAGGTGTGGTAACCAAAGCATGCGAATCCTGATCTATTTTCATTTCAAAGGTGAGATGATCTCCACCAGCAATTCCAGCAGGTGGATGAACAATAATGGCGTGACATACTCCTGTTTTTTCAGGCCACAGCATCTTTTGCACGCGAACAGGTCCAAAGTGCTTACGATGCGCCAAAATTGTGCGATTTGAATCTTTGGTAAAACCTAACTCTAATTTAGCAAACCAATACTGTGCATTTTTGACTGGCTCATTGAACAATACTTGATTCATTCACGGTCATCTTCGTATTCATACCATTTTCAGTAAATGTTCTGCAAAAATTGCACCAAGTTTGCTCAAGCTAATTTTGGTTAAAGGTTTTTAGGCACTTAATGTTGATATTGATGAGTAATTCATGTGAAAAATCTAAGAACGTTTTTCTAAAGAATCCGATTGTTGCCTTCGCCGAAAAAAAACAGTTCGTGCTAATATAGTGAATTACCTTAAATTGTTATCAAGTTTGAATATGAGTAAACAGAAAAACTACCAACCGGGAGAGTTCCAGTGGTCTTTCTTAATGCCAAAATATTGGGGCATTTGGATTGGTATTATATTTCTGATGCTCCTTGCGATATTACCTTGGGCAATTCAGCATCGTTTAGCGTATCTGATGGGAAATGTAGCTTTCAAATACTTGCGTTCACGTCGTGAAACAACTTTAAGAAATTTAGAAGTCTGCTTTCCTGAATGGATGCCCGAACTCCGTTATGAAAATGCTCGCCAAGTCTTTATTGATCAAATGGTCGGTGTTTTTGAAACACTGAATGCTTGGTATTGTCCCAAATGGTTTAAAGATCGTGTAACGATTGAAGGTTTAGAACATATTCAACAAGTGCAAGCTGAAGGGCGTGGGGCTTTACTACTTGGTACACACTCTACCCTACTCGATGCAGGTGGATATGTATGTGCCCAGTATTTTGATCCAGATGTCGTGTATCGTCCGCAAAATAATCCATTGCTAGATATGCTGATTTACCGTTGTCGTGCCACGATTTATACCCATCAAATCGACCATGATGATATGCGTGGATTAATCCGTCATTTAAAAGAAGGACGACCTATTTGGTATAGTCCCGACCAAGATTTTGGTCTTAAACAAGGTGTTATGGCACCCTTTTTTGGTGTACCCGCAGCCACTGTAACTGCACATCGCCGTATATTAAAAATGACCAAAGCTGCCGCGATTCCACTTTACTTCTACCGTAAAGGTGATATTACAAATCCGAAATATCATATTTTGATTGAACCTGCATTAGACAATATGCCAAGTGAAGATGAAATTGCAGACGCGACACGAACAAATTTGATTATTGAAAATCAACTTCGTTTAGCACCAACCCAATATATGTGGTTCCACCGTAGATTTAAAACACGTCCGGAAGGTTTTGAAAAAATTTATTAAAAAAAGCGGCGGAGCCGCTTTTTTATTGTGTTTCTAATACATCTGAATTTTTATCAGTATCAGGCTTTTTCGCCTCTACCATCTTATAGCGGTTGATACGACCTAACTCATCTTTTAAAGTCATATGCTGCATGTCCAAGACATTTAATATCAGCTTTTCTGAAGTTTTATTTTGATTCTGATCTGTCCAATTTACATTGAACTCCGTACCTAAACGAGTCCATTGATTTGCTTGAATTTCACCGACAGCAACAGGGGTTATAAATTTTGGTACTTTTCCGTTGAGATCAATTTGAATCTCTTTTAAATCCACCCTTGGACATTGCTCAGCAAAACATTGATAGGCTGTTGGTTCAGGCGTTACTTTTTGAGCAAAAGACTGTGCTTTAGCTTCTTTAGCTTCTTTAGCTTCTTTAGCTTCTTTAGCTTCTTTAGCTTCTTTAGCTTCTTTAGCTTCTTTAGCTTCTTTAGCTTC
>NZ_JBWYII010000005.1:0-168852 GCF_056779705.1 Acinetobacter sp. 25-47-130
TGCCGATGAATTGTTTGAGTGGAATTAAGGCATTGGTCGAGAGACAGATGAGTTCTGCTTGCACGCCTTCGTTAAGGGCATGGCTGCCATCGATGCGTTGTAGGAAGACTTGGCTATTCAGCTGTGAATGACTGAATTGGATGTGGAGGGCTCTGTTTTGGGCGGTTAGACCGAGCTGTTCAATCGTACGCTGAATATTATTGATGAAATTCTTCATGTCAAAATGAGTTAATCATTATTATTTAGATATTCTTAACCCAAATTGTACACGAAAAAATCAATTTTAAACGATATGAATTGTTTCAACCGTTAATTCACGACGGGCTAACCTTTTTTTACCAAATAATGAAATTCTTTGTTCCCATTGTCATCTAAACGTTCTTCTTGCAACAGCAATTCATGACCAAGATGCATACAGAATTTAGGAATATCCCAAGAAGTTGAATTATCTGTTGCAAATACTTCCACCACATCACCAGACTTAGATTTACGAATGGCTTGATGTAACATCATCACCGGTTCTGGACAACGTAAACCACGTGTATTCAACTGGATTTGAGGTTGAACTTGAGAATCAGACATTCAATATCGCCCTTAAAAGATTGGGCGATTATTTTATCATAATTCAATCTTTTCACTCCCAAATTCAGAAAAAGACTCCAAATACAGTGGTCTATGATCAAATAGATCATTAGGAATCAAAATTTTACCAATAGACAAGCGTATTTTCTTCGGTATGATTAAAACTTATTTTTTCAATTGAAGAGTCTTTAGGAAAGATCATGCAAGAGGAATCAGGTACATCGTGGGGTATGCGTGGCTTACGCAAATGGTTAGGCACAGCCCCAGAAACCCGAGATGAACTGTTAAAAATTGTACAAGATTCACGTCGACTACTCGAACCAGATACAGTAGCGATGCTCGAGGGAATCTTTGACCTTCCAGCGACTAAAATTCGTGAAGTCATGACGCCACGAACTTCAATGGTCAGCTTACAAGAAGATGATGAGTTATTGGATATTCTTGATGTTCTCATCGAGTCAGCGCACTCACGTTTCCCTGTATTTTCAACAGATCAACCTGATAACGTCATTGGTATCCTTTTGGCAAAGGACCTCTTACCTTTCTTAAAAGATCGTGATTCGAAAGTAAATGTACATTCGCTGATGCGCCAACCGATTTTTGTGCCTGAAAGCGCGCGTTCTGATCAAGTGCTCCGAATGCTAAAAAACACTCAAACACATATTGCGATTGTGATTGATGAGTACGGTTCTACTTCGGGTTTAGTGACACTTGAGGATATTCTTGAAGAAATTGTGGGTGAAATTGAAGATGAACATGACAATGTCGATGAAGAAGCCAATTTTATTGTTCCAGATCAAACCAGCAACAGCAGTAACACGTGGTTAGTTCAAGCACTTACACCAATTGAACATTTTAACAATGTTTTAAATGCTGAATTTTCCGATGATGAAGTGGAAACTGTGGGTGGACTATTACTGCAAGAAATTGGTTTAGTCAGCGATCTTCAAGGCCAAGTGATTGAATTGGGAGATTGGGAATTTACCATTGTGGAAGCAGATGTCCGTACTATTCATCTGATTCGAGCTGTGCGTAAATGAGAGCCTATTTTCAAAAATTATTGAGTCCTTCAGAAAAACAAAAATCATTACCTTTCATTTATCCACTCCTTATTGCTTTAACAGCAGGTGCGACTTTTAGTCTCGCACTTGCACCTTTTTATTGGTGGTGGCTGGCAATATTATCGCCAGCATTGCTATATGCCACACTCAGTAAGCGGAATTCTAAACAAGCATTCCTCATCGGTTGGGCTTACGGTTTTGGATTATGGTTTGTAGGTGCATTCTGGTTATACACCTCTATCCATGTGTATGGTGATACATCTGCGTTTTTAAGTGTCATCATGATTGCGATTATGGCCTTGGTGATGGGGCTATTTACTGCAATACAAACTTGGATATATCGTCGATTCTTTCCAGAAACACCACTTACTTTTGCCCCTTTATGGGTATTCTTTGAATGGGCAAAAACTTGGGTATTTACTGGTTTCCCTTGGTTATTTGCAGGTTATGCTTTTACCGAGCGCTTCTTAGATAGCTATGCACCTTTATTTGGTGTATTTGCAGTTTCTTTCGTGGTCATTCTCATTGCATCTGCACTTGTTGAAATCCTACGAAGACGCTACTTTTGGGCTATTCCAGTTTCAATTGTATTACTAGGTGCATGGGGCGCATCCTATTTAACTTTTGTTGAAGAAAAAAAATCAACACCGCTGAGCGTTTCTTTAATCCAAGGTAATATTCCTCAAGATTTAAAATGGTTAACTGAGTATCAAATAAAGACACTTGAAATCTATGCGCAATTAACACGATCAGAATGGGGACGTGACTTGGTGATTTGGCCTGAATCATCAATCCCAATGTTTCAATCAGATATCGAACCATTTTTAGATGCAATGGATCAGCAAGCCAAAAGTACCAACACAGCTTGGGTAACAGGCATTCCATATTGGGATTTAAATGAATCGAAGGCATTGGGTTATCCTCGTTATTACAACTCCATGATGGCATCCGGTGATGAAGCTACAGGCTTATATAAAAAACAGCGTCTCGTTCCTTTTGGTGAATATATTCCGCTGTCTGGCCTGTTAAGTTGGGTGTTACCTGCGCTTCAAAATGATCCTTCAATGAGCGGTTTTTCACGTGGTCCACAGGATCAAGCTCCATTTTCAATTCACAACCACAAATTAGCTGCTGCGATTTGTTATGAGGTTGCCTATCCGAACCTAACCCGACGCAATGCACTAAATAGTGATTTCCTCGTCACCGTTTCAAATGATGCGTGGTTTACGGGTACCGCTGGTCCGTGGCAACATTTACAAATGGTACAAATGCGAGCAAAAGAAAATGGACGCTGGTTTATTCGTGCAACCAATACAGGTGTGACTGCTTTTATCAACCACAAAGGGGAAATCGTCAGCCAAGCCCCAATTGATCAAAAAGCGGTTCTTCGTGGTGATTTACCTGCAATGCAAGGGCAAACTTGGTATACGAGATTCAGTGATTGGCCAATATTGGGATTGTCATTGATTTTATTGGTGATGGGTTGGTTCTTTAGACCTCGTGTTGTCGATGTCAGTTTTAAATCTCGTCGATAACACTTGGTTCAAATCAAATATACGTTCTATATCAAAAAAACCGAGCAAATATGCTCGGTTTTTTTAAATTTGTGTTGTGAGGTAAGACAGCATTGCCATCAAACTCAACATCGGAATAGATCGATAAATTTTAATCAGCAGCGCTTCACATGTTGAAGATACATCAGACAGCGTCAAAACAGATGCTTTAAGTGCACTATAAAAACTTAAAATCGTAATCGCACTAAATACACTAATCGCCATAAATCCGATCATGATTTGACTGCTTACATCTGCATTTGACCAAAGATCAATAAATAAATGACTGATAGGCAATAAACTCAAAATAAGCAGTGCAGACTTGAGCACAGTCCAATGAAATAAATTGATTTCATCTGACAATATTAATGCTTTCATCATTCCCCCTTATTATCAAGCTAAGCTGTTGGCTCCATTATGCAGGGAATAATTAAAATAAAAAGCCTAATTTTCTTCATATTTTCTGTTTCTTGTAACCATTAAATATGGGAATAATTCTTATTATAAATCTCAAAAACCAATTATTTATAAAAATTATAATTATCAAAAACTTAACCAGATAAAATCAAATAATAAAGATTATCACTTCACTCAATATTTATTAATTCGATTAAGTGAAGTGATTAATACCATGAATGGTTTTTAATAATGATTTTTATTTATGGTGTGTAAAAGATATCAGCATCATTTCCTTCACCACCCTGCTTTCCATCTGCGCCGAATGAATAAAGATCATATGCACGACCTTCCGAACCGGGAATCACATATTGTAAATCATTATCCCAACTATCTTTAGGATAACCACCCTTCACATAACCACCAGGTAACCAATTTTTTGCTGAAGCTGGTTGATTGACCAAGGCATCCAAGCCCCCATCTTGCATCGATGGATATTGGTTATTGTCTAATTTGTATTGATCTAATGCACCTGCAACACCTTTCAGCGTAATGATTGTGGTATCAACCTTCGCTTTCTCACCACGCCCCATGACATTAGGCACAATCAGTGCTGCAAGCACACCTAAAATCACAATCACCACCATCACTTCGATCAGGGTAAAACCAGATTGTTTTCGCATTTTCATCTTGTTTCGCATATTTTCACTCGCTATTTCATTCATTATTAGAATTTATTGAATCTGTTTAAATCATATTGTTCATGTTGACGATTGGCAACATGACAGCAATCACGATCACCAATACAATCGCAGCCATTAACACCAACATTAGTGGTTCCAACAGCGCCAATAATGTTGAGATCAATGTAGTAACCTCTCGATCTTGCATCGTCGAAGCTCTTTCTAACATTCGATCCAACTCACCCGAGGCTTCACCACTTTTGATCATTTGCACCATCATCGGTGGAAAATAACCACAGCGTTCAAGTTGCGTCGCCAAATTTCCACCCTCTGTGACCTTTTCAGCCGCGACATTGACTGCATCTCGAATAACCCAATTGCTACTTACTGCTGCACCAATTTTCAACGCGTCGACCAAAGGAACACCAGATTGCGTTAAGATAGATAAGGTACTTGAAAAGCGGGCAGCATTAATACCTCGTGATAGTTTTCCAAATAATGGCAACTTCAACGTGAGACGATCAAAAGCATAATGCCCTGCGGCAGTCCTTAAAAAACGCACCAATATAATGAATCCCAACGCCGACGCGACCAATACAAATGGCCAAGCTTGACGTATAAAATCACTGGCTTTCATTAAAGCAACCGTAATCCAAGGTAGCGCATCTTTACTTTGGTCAAAGGTTTTAACGATGTCTGGCACTACATAGGTCATGAGTCCCATCACGATACCGAAAGACATCAACATCAAAATAATAGGATAAATCATTGCACCTTGAATCTTCTTTTGCATCGCAAAGCGATTTTCAGTGTAATCAGCCAATTGATCGAGAATAAGATCTAAGTGTCCTGATCGCTCACCAGCAGCAATCGTTGCAATATAAAGTTCAGGGAATCTGCCAGATTGTTGCATCCCTTGAGCCAAGGAATGACCTTCTAAAACCTTTGATCTTACAGATAACATCAAATTTTGCACGTGAGCTTTTTCGCTTTGTTTGGCAACTGCTCTTAATGCTTCCTCAAGTGGGATCCCCGCTGCAACTAATACGGATAATTGGCGAGTCATCAAAGCTAAGTCATAAGCTGTAAATTTTTTTTGAAAAAAACCACCAGTTCGATGCTTGTCTTTTTGTTCTACAGCATCAACTTGTACTGGAATCCATTGTTTATCCCGAAGCTGTTGTCGAATCTGTCGGGCTGAATCACCTTCTAGCACACCCTTTTGCTGCTTTCCTGAAGCATCGATGGCAGTATATTGATATGCGGGCATGATAATGCTCTAATTTTCCTAATTATGATGTCTTAAGAGTTGCCTTAGACCGTTCTCTTCATTCATATTGATCACTTGCAACAACTTGAACACTCTATCATAAGCATTGGTTATCCACGATAAGTTTTCACCATATTGATTGACGACTATATATGACAAATATTTCAGAATTAAGCCAAATTGTTTATCGAGTGCGCATCGCGGTGCCAGTTTATCTATATGATTGTTTTGATTATGAAGTTTCTGCAGAACAATACCAAACTATACACATAGGTTGCCGTGTTCTTGTTTCGTTTGGTCGTCAAAACTTAGTCGGAATCGTACTCGAAAAGATCGCACCAGAAACGCCATTAGATCCGAAAATCAAACTGAAACCCATCACTGAAATCTTGGATCTGCAACCCATACTCAATGCTACGATCATTCAGCTCGCGCAGTGGTCTGCTCAATATTATCAATTCCCCATTGGGGAAGTCATGCATACCACTTTGCCGACATTTTTAAGGCAGGGTAAACCCTATAATTTATTAGCTCACTCTTGGAAAGTTTTAAATTTAGACGCTGAAAAGAAAGTGGCTCGATCTTTAAAACAACAAGAGGCTTATAAAATTTTAAAGCTACACCCTCAAGGGACTGCCGAGACGATACTGAATTTGAGTGGTGTGGAAACAGCAACATTAAAAGCGCTTGAAAAGAAAGAAATCGTCGAATGTAAATTGATTCAGCAGGACTTTAGTCCTGAACCTGTACAGCTGGCTCAAATGCCATTGACTGCAAATGATGATCAAAAAAAAGCAATTCAATCCATCTTAAAAGCACAAAATCGCTATCAAGCATTTTTACTCGATGGTTTAACTGGAAGCGGAAAAACTGAAGTTTATTTGCAAGTCATGCAAGAGGTTTTACAAAAAGGTCAGCAAGTATTGGTACTGGTACCAGAAATTGGCTTAACCCCTCAAACTATCAGTCGATTTCAATCTCGCTTTCACTGCAATATTGTCTTGTTGCATTCCGGACTGAATGACACAAAGCGCCTCCAAGCTTGGCAATATGCTCAAACAGGGAAGGCCTCCATTATTCTTGGTACACGCTCTGCGATTTACACCCCCATGCCAAATTTAGGGCTCATTATCTTAGATGAGGAGCATGACCTGTCATTCAAACAACAAGAAGGTTTTCGCTACCATGCACGTGATGTTGCTCTCTATCGCGCTTATTTAGAGCAATGCCCCATTGTCCTTGGCTCAGCAACACCAAGTATTGACTCATATCATTTGGTGGAGCAAAAAAAATTAACGATTCTGAAACTCGATGAACGTGCCGCAGGTGCAAGCTTACCTAAAATTCATTTAATTGATCTAAAGATTGCTCAAAAACAGCATGGCATAAGCGAACAACTCATTAAAGAAATTCAAAAAAGACTCAATCAAGAAGAACAGGTACTGATCTTTTTAAACAGACGTGGTTATGCACCTGTCCTGATCTGCGAAAGCTGTGGATGGCAAGCCAATTGTCCCCATTGTGATGCACATTTTACGCTTCATAAAAAACCATATGAGCACCTGCATTGCCATCACTGTGGGACAATTAATCGACTGCCTGATCAATGCCCCTCTTGTCAGCAACACACCTTGAAGCCTATTGGAATGGGCACGGCAAAAGTTGAAGAGAATTTACAACATTTATTTCCAGACTTTCCTGTGGTCAGAGTAGATCGTGATTCCACGAGCCGTGTCGGTAGTTGGCAAAAAATTTACGAGCAAATTCATCAAAGTAAACCGATGATTTTACTTGGTACGCAAATGTTAGCCAAAGGTCATCACTTTCCGTATGTAACCTTAGTTGCAATCTTAGATATTGATAGTGGTTTACTCAGTGTTGATTTCAGAGCAACGGAACGTACAGCCCAATTGATTGTTCAAGTTGCAGGTCGTGCAGGACGAGGTGAAAAAAAAGGTGAGGTTTATCTACAAACTTTACGACCAGATCACCCTCTACTCAACACGCTCATTAATAAAGACTATCGTGCTTTTGCTCGTGAAACACTTCATGATCGTCAAGCTGCTTTACTCCCTCCAATGCGCTATGCAGCATTAATACGTTGTGAATCGCGTAGTCAGGAAGAAAATCTCAATTTTTTAACCAATATGACACAATCGCTCCAACAACATACTGGTGAGCTGATTGAGATTTGGGGTCCAATTCCTGCGCCAATGGAGCGAAAGGCTGGGCGTTATCAGGCACATGTGGTTTTATTGTCATCAGATCGTGCAAAAATGCATTTCTATATACGAGAATGGTGGCCATTCGTGCTTCAACAAAAACCTTCAACGATGAAGCTCAGTATTGATATAGATCCTCAAGAGCTAAGCTAATCATGAATAGAGTTAAATTATCAAAGTCAAAGACCTGAATTAAATTTACACAGCTAAAGCAGACACGATTACAATTTCATCAGTCCAACATTCCACTTTAGGGAAGGCCAATGCCATTGTTGTTACAAATCACAATTTTTCTAGCTGCCGCATTAATTTTTGTTCCGCTCGGAAAAAAAATTGGTATTGCGACAGTCTTAGGTTATTTGTTTACAGGAATATTACTTGGTCCAAGTGCATTGAATGTGACCAATGATGCCGAAACATTAATGAAATTAGCTGAGTACGGCGTGATTTTTTTGATGTTCTTAATCGGCCTAGAATTACGCCCTCAGCGCTTGTGGAATATGCGTCACTCTATATTTGTGATTGGAAGTGCTCAAGTCTTGATCACAGGTATAATTCTTGTCGCAACCATTTGGCTGTTCTTCCAACAGCATCTTGCTGCTAGTGTCGTAATTGGTCTTGCCCTTGCTTTATCATCTACAGCATTTGTCATGCAATTACTTGCAGAAAAGCAGCAGCTGAATACCGCGCATGGTCAGCAATCTTTCTCTATTTTACTGTTTCAAGATATTGCCGCTATTCCTTTACTCGCCCTGATTCCCCTACTCGCGGGAAATCAGTCTACACATCATGGTATTGCTTATTTTGCCGCTGTTGTTGCAACGTTTACTGGCTTATTTTTATTTAGTCGCTATGTGATGCGACCATTTTTTAGATTCATTGTACAGAGTGGTGCCACTGAACTCATTACGGCTGCTGGACTCTTCATTGTTTTAGCTGTCGTTCTGTTTATGGATATGCTCGGATTAAGCACCACGCTCGGTGCTTTTCTGACAGGTGTGTTACTCGCGGATTCTGAGTTTCGCCATGAACTGGAATCGAGCATTCAACCCTTCAAAGGTTTATTACTCGGTTTATTCTTTATGAGCGTAGGCATGATGACACCGATTGATCTCCTCGTAGATCAGCCGCTATTCATTTTTGGTGGGGCATTCGTGCTGATCATCATAAAAATATTAAGCATGATTGCAATCGCACGATATTTTAAATTTCAATGGAAAACCAGTGTATTGATTGCCATTTGTCTTGCTCAAGGAGGAGAATTTGCTTATGTGATCTTAGCTGTTGCGAATACCGAAGGTTTAATTACTCAAGCAGTGTTATCCCCTACGATTCTGATCATTGCAATTTCGATGGCACTCACCCCTGTCATTTTCTGGCTTGCACAACGATGGCTCATTCCATATCTTGATCGAAAGACTGATAGCGCTGAAGATGTCCCATTACCAGACACTCATTCAACATTAATCATTGCAGGTTTTGGACGCGTCGGACAAATAGTGGCGCGCGTTGCTTATCTCAATCATGTCAGCTTTACAGCCATTGATAATAATTTAGAAAAAATTGATTTTGTGAGAAAGTACGGTGGTAAAATTTATTATGGAGACGCCTCCTCCCCTGATTTATTGAGATCTGCAGGCATCGAGCATGCTAAGGCATTTGTACTTGCTGTAGACGATGTGGAAATGTCGATGAATATTGCTCGCCATTTACGTTTGAATTATCCAACGCTCAAACTCATCGTCCGTGCCCGTGATCGACATCATATGCATTTACTTAAAGACTTAGGCATTGAGCATATTTGGCGTGAAACTTTTCTATCTTCACTCGGTATGGCATTTCGCACCTTAACCGCGTTAGGTTTAAGTCAAGAACATGCTCAACATAGTATTGAAATATTTAGAGACTATGATGAGCGTCTATTAGCTGAGCAACAACGCATCTATACGGATGATCAAAAAGTCTTTGAAAGCTATCGAAATTTCTTAGCGGAACTCGAACAAATTTTTGAAAATGATGCGCAACAACATCAACCACTTTTAGAAAGTTTAGATGAAACCATTGATTCTGAAGTAAGTTCTATAGAACGACGCGCTAAGCACTCGCAAAACCAAATTAATGTTTGTCGAGATGAAGAATTTTAACTTGTGATTTACAATATCGTCACCATCTAGACAGGGATTTGGAGAATTTTATGTCTGATTTACGTCAACGTTTTTTTATTGATAACAGCCCTGTTCGTGGTGAAGTCGTACATCTTGAAGATACGCTTAAAACAATTTTAGCGCAACGCGCCTATGCACCTGCGATTCAAATTTTATTGGGCGAAATGCTCAGTGCAACTGCATTGTTGGCCAGCACACTTAAAATTAAGGGACGTATTAGCCTCCAAATTCAAGCTTCTGGCACCTTAAAATGGGCTATGGCTGAATGTAATCACCTCGGTGAAGTACGCGGATTAGCTGAATATGAAGCTGATCCACGTTTTGAAGAAGCATCAGACAGCAGCATCGTTCTGAAAACTTTGGTCAGTCCAGTTTTATTTATTAATATTGAACCTGAATTTGGCGAACGCTATCAGGGTATCGTGCCTTTAGATCAGCCGAATTTAGCTAAATGCCTCATGCAGTATTATGATTTATCTGCCCAAATCCCAACCAAGATCGTTTTAGCTAGTACTGCTCAACGCGCTGGTGGTCTTTTGATTCAATTGTTACCGCGTAACAATGATGAAGAGCAGCAAAAGGTTGATGAAGATATCTGGCCTCGTCTAACCATGCTCACTGAAACTTTAAAAACAGATGAACTTACTGAGCTAGATGCGCAAGAAATTTTGTATCGCTTATATAATGAAGAAGAAGTCAGACTACCTGAAGCTGAACAACTTCAATTTGGCTGTACATGTTCTAAAGAGCGTTGCTCTACAGCATTAATTCAGGTGGGTGCTGAATCTGTGCGTGAAATTTTAGAACAACAGAACCCTATTACAATGGACTGTCAATTCTGTAACACTCAATACAGATTTACTGCTGAAGAAGCACTCGGTCTATTCGGCGAGCACCTCAGTTAATCCTTAACAGTTCTCTTCGAAAATCAGCAAGTTTTACTTGCTGATTTTTTTGGTTGTAAGAAATTGAAACAATTATTCACCATCTGAACATATTGTAGTCTTCGAAAGTCTGCTCATAATGATTAAAAGTTAATCAACGGTTATTTTTGCTTAATGGCAAATAATTATTATGAGGAACTCGGACTAGATCGCGATGCGAGTCCTGAGGAAATAAAAAAATCATATCGAAAACTGGCTCGGAAATACCATCCCGATATCAGTCAAGCACCTGATGCCGAAAAAAAAATGCAGGCGATTAATACTGCGTATGACACATTAAGTGATCCTTTAAAAAAACAAGAGTATGATCAACAACTCGATCAGTTGAATAGTCAGTCTCCTTTCTCGGATACTAAAAACCATACAAATCATGAATTTTCTGGCTTTGAAGATTTGTTTGGGCGTTTTGGTACAGGTTTTGGTGGAGGTTATGCACAGCGCTCACACCAATATAAATCCCAGCCAATTCGTGGTGAAGATCAACATGCCAGTATAGAAGTGCCCTTACAAGTCGCTTTTGAAGGTGTCACTCAATCCATCCAATTGCGTATACCCACTTTTAATGCATATGGACAACCTGAAGTTCAGCGAAAAACCCTTGAAATTAGAATCCCGAAAGGGATGAAAAACGGTCAACAAATTCGGCTCAAAGGTCAAGGACAAGCTGGTTTATCGGGCGGTGAAAATGGAGATCTTTATATACAGATCCATTATCAAACCACTGACAGCATATATGTCGATCAGGCAGACATTTACTATCACATTAACATTAGTCCTTGGGAAGCTGCTTTAGGCCAAGACATCGAGCTAAAAACCCCCTCTGGAAAGATTAAAGTCAGCATTCCTCAACATACAATTTATGGCAAACAACTCCGTATTAAAGAAAAAGGGATTCCCTCTTCCCCCCCGGGACACCTTTATCTAATCCTGAATATTGTTTATCCAAGAGCAGAATCCCCGCAGCAAAAACAGGCATATGAGCAATTTGCTCAAGCATTTACACATTTCAACCCTCGTGATGAAGGAGGTGAATCATGACAACGATTCAGTACCGAGAAGTGTACAAAAATGGATATTTAGAGGCTGAAATCATTGATGACCAATGTATTTTTGATTTAAAGCATTTTGCCCAAGCATGCGGACAAAGTCCTGAGTGGGTTTTGCAATTACTTGAATATGAGATTCTACCTGCTCGTTCTGAGCAAAAAATCCATCAATTTTTTGGTGAAGAACTTACTCGAGCACGGAGAGCTTATCGCTTGCAACGGGATTTTGAAGCAAGTCTCCCTGCCGTCGCCATGATGATGGATCTGATAGATGAAGTACAACAATTGCGCAAGCAAGTGAAATACTTCAAATAAAGCAAGCCCACATAAATGCATGTACTGTTACATGCATTTATTTTTTATTGATTAGAATGAAAGGATTAAACCATCAATGAAAGTTAAAGAATGCAATAAAAAGCTGAAAAACCTTTTCCCTGAGTTCCGTGAACTTATTCAGCCTTTAAGAGAAGAAAACCCTCACTTCGCTAAAATTTTCGAGGAACATGAAACGCTAGATCATGAAATTACGCATTTGGAACTAAATCCAGTTAATGTAATTAATGATGATATTGAGTTTCTAAAGCGAAAAAAACTTAAATTAAAAGATGAAATGTATCGTTTGCTCAAACAAGCGCAGACGAACCTTACTCAGTAATTTCAATTTAATATTATAAAATAACGGTGAATCTGGCACTTATCATTCTGACTTAAAGCATAAGTGCCTTATGTGACGTTGACTATTTTAATCGAGTCCAACGTCCCATTTCTCGGAGCGTACCTTTCAATGTTTTTTGAATCGGTTCATACTCCAAAAATGCAAACAAACCGAGTTGTTGCTGCTGGTTTTGTTGAGCCAACAATTCCATCACACTTTTTTCACCGCGCCCGACCATTTGTCTACGATAAAAATACCAAATTAACAAAAGTGTTGTCACACACATGGCTGTGAGCATATACCAAAAGCCATGCGGTGAGTTTAATCCTGGAATAAATTCAAAATTCATTCCGTAAATACCTGTAAGAAGAGTCAGTGGTGCAAATACAGCGGTGATAATTGCTAAAATTCTCATATTTTCATTGGTTTGATTGGCCACTGCTGAAAAGTGCAAATCGATAGCGGCTTGTACTGCATGGTTTAACCGAACACTGTGCTTTTGTATTCTTTCAATATGGCTAATTAAATCATCCATTCGGACGAGCATTAAATTTTGCTTCTCTGCCTTACGTTTAGCTTTAATATGATGATAATTTTCGACAATTTCATCTCTTAATTCTTGTAGGCATTCAACCTGTTCTTCACACAAATTTTCAACTTGTTGAAAAGCGGTGATCTCTTGCAGCAGTTGATTCCATCGATTAAATTTTTGATTTCCTTGTAATAGTTCTCTTTGCCAAAATTCCACACGTTTGGTTAGTGGCACACGTAAACCTAAATAGCCATCCACCATCATATTCAGTAATCTAAGCACAATATCTACAGGACTCTGTGCTAATTTTCGTGGAATATTCTGTTGCTCTATAGGTCGTGTTTGAATCGCCTGCACTCTTTCAAGATATGTTTCAAATACACGATTACCTCGTTCATGCACTGTGATTAAAACATTTGATGTCATGACAAAACTTACCGGCGTTGTAACAATGTCCGCAGTTTGTTGCTCAGCTGAATGACCATTCTGAATTTGTATGTGGTCATCTGGGGTGATTAATTTTTTAAAGATCAACAAATCATAATCATCTAATGCATCAAATACGCAAGGATGCTCAAGGTTTTGAATATCTTTAAGATGAAATTCATTCAACAGAATTCCAGTGTTCTCAAAAATATATCGTTGCCACGTCTCTGTATTTTGAATCAATTCGTGGCGTTCAAAACTCAACCATATAAATTCTGCATCAACATCAGTCGATAATGCTTCACTCAGATAAATATACCCGTCACCTTGATGATAATAATAATTAAACTTTTGCATTTTAGTTATTTTTAAATGAGAACATTTTGATCGTGCCATAAAAAAAGCCTTGTGTAACACTCGTTTAAACGAAGCACCACACAAGGCTTAGAATTAGCTTAAATGATTAAGCTTGTTCAATGTCTTTCATTGTAAGTTTGATACGACCACGGTTATCAACATCCGCAACTTGTACCTTAACTTCTTGACCTTCAGTAAGAACGTCTGTCACATTCGCAATACGCTCGTTCGAGATTTGTGAAATGTGAAGCAAGCCATCAGTACCAGGAAGGATATTGACGAACGCACCGAATTCAACGATACGAATGACTTTACCTGTGTAAATTGTACCTGGTTCAATTTCTGCTGTAAGCGCTTGGATTTTCGCTACTGCAGCCATTGCCGCTGCTTTAGTTTCACCAAATACACGTACTGTACCGTTATCTTCGATATCGATCGCTGCTTTGGTTTCTTCAGTGATTTGACGAATAGTTGCGCCGCCTTTACCAATCACGTCACGGATCTTATCAGGATTGATGCTGATCACTTGGAATGTTGGTGCGTGCATTGAGATTTCAGGACGAGCACGTGAAATCACTTGATTCATCTCATTCAAGATATGCATACGACCTGCATACGCTTGATTCAATGCAACTTCCATGATCTCTTCAGTAATACCTTCGATCTTGATGTCCATTTGAAGTGCAGTAATACCGTTTGCAGAACCTGCTACTTTAAAGTCCATGTCGCCAAGGTGATCCTCGTCGCCTAGAATGTCTGAAAGAACTGCGAAACGTTCACCTTCTTTCACTAGACCCATTGCAATACCTGCAACTGGCGCTTTAAGTGGAACACCTGCATCCATAAGTGATAAAGAAGCACCACACACAGACGCCATTGAAGACGAACCATTCGATTCAGTGATGTCAGATACGATACGAATCACGTACGGGAAGCGATCAGCTGGTGGAAGAACTGCTTGAACACCACGACGTGCCAAACGACCATGACCAATTTCACGACGTTTAGGACCAGATTCACGACCAGTTTCACCTACAGAGTATGCAGGGAAGTTGTAGTGAAGCATGAAGTTATCAGTCTTCGTACCTGCAAGGGTATCCACCATTAATGCATCACGTGTATTACCTAAAGTCGTCGTTACTAACGCTTGAGTTTCACCACGTGTGAACAATGCAGAACCGTGCGCACGATCTAACACGCCAACTTGTACGTCGATTGCACGAACAGTTTTAGTATCACGACCATCAATACGTGGTTTACCAGACAAGATATTGTCACGAACTGTACGATATTTAAGGTCTTCAAATAATTCGTTCACTTCATCAGCAATACCTGTTTCATCATTTTCAGGAACGAATTGCGCAATTGCTTCAGCATGAAGTGCATCAAGTGCTGCATAACGGTCTTGCTTAACCGCAATCGTGTATGCTTCAGAGATTTTCGCTTCAAATGCTTCTTTTAATTTTGCTTGAAGTTCTTCATTTTTAGTTGGTGCAGTCCAAGTAGACTCTGTTGCACCCGCTGCTGCTGCGAATTCTTTGATTGCTTGAATTGCAATTTGCATTTCGTCATGACCAAAAAGAACTGCGCCCAACATTTGGTCTTCAGAAAGTTCTTTCGCTTCTGATTCAACCATAAGTACAGCAGCTTCAGTACCCGCAACGACAAGATCAAGATCAGATTGAGCAAGTTGTTCGTGGCTTGGGTTAAGAACGTATTCACCGTTGATTAAACCGACACGTGCAGCACCAATTGGACCACGGAAAGGTGTACCTGCAATTGCAAGTGCAGCAGAAGTACCTAACATTGCAGCAATGTCAGCTTCCATTGTTTTGTCAGATGATACAACTGTCGCAGTCACTTGGATTTCGTTGTAATAACCTTCTGGGAACAACGGACGAATTGGGCGGTCGATCAAACGTGAAATTAAAGTTTCAGCTTCAGATGCACGGCCTTCACGCTTACCATAACCACCTGGGATACGACCTGCAGCATATTGTTTTTCTTGGTAGTTAACAGTCAATGGGAAAAAGTCTTGACCTGCTTTCACAGTCGGTTGAGCAACAACAGCAACCAATACAGTCACACCACCCATGGTAATCACTACTGTATTTGCTTGACGCGCCACACGGCCTGTTTCAAGCACAACTTGGTGCTGACCGAATTGGAATTCTTTACGAATAATATTAAACATCGACATGTTCTATTTTTTCCTGATTTTATTCTAGTGGAGACCCCTAAGGTTTGGCATTCACAACACAGGTTTTAAATGACAAAGCTTAGAAGCCGACCTCACTAGAAACACTATTTTTAAACACAAAGAAGGAGCGAAACTATTCGCCCCTTCCCCATGATCTAGTCGAAACTAGATCGCCTTTAGTTTTCAGCAATACAGCATTCAACATGCAATAATCCGAAAATAAAGTTTAAATCGAATTAACGACGTAAACCTAAAGCAGCAATCAAATCGCTGTAACGAGTAGCATCTTTACCTTTAAGGTAGTCAAGAAGCTTACGACGTTGGTTAACCATACGGATAAGACCGCGACGGCTATGGTGGTCGTGTTTGTGCTCTTTGAAGTGACCTTGTAAGTCATTGATTTGAGCAGATAAAAGAGCTACTTGAACTTCTGGTGAACCAGTGTCGTTTTCAGCGCGAGCAAATTTAGCAATGATCTCTGCGCGATCTGCGTTTGTTAAAGCCATTCGATTTCTCCGAGATGCTTATTTAAAAGTATTTGATACAAATCAATGACGCTCTTCAAAGCGGAATTGACTGCCGTGCATCACTACAGCAGCGTGCTATTTTAAAGGAACCCCCCTCAAAAAGCAAAATTATCCGCTCAATAACTTCTGGCAGAAACAATCATCAATTCATGTCGTTAAAGATACTGACTTTTGTTTTTTGGCAGGGCAAACTTGCCTGTTATAAAAACAATGAAACATGGAATGAACGTGAAATTACTCTCTACAAATACGTGCATAGCACCAAAAGACTTAACTACGATCACTCGTCATAAAGACGAAGTTGCGCCAGAACTTGGGGGAATGACGCAACAGCAAATTGATAAAATTTGGCACAGTGTTGAAGCACTTTATCGTACTGGCAATCATCCAATGATCAGTATGTGTTTACGTCGCAAGGGTCAGATATTAATTAATCGCAGTATTGGTTACACAGAACTTGGTCCAAACTATCAAACAGACCCTTCTAAAGTTGCGACACCAGAAACACCGGTCTGTATGTTTTCTGCCTCTAAAATCGTTAATGCCATGTTAGTGCATTTGTTAGATCAACAAGGGAAAATTAACTTACTTGATCCAGTGAGTCGCTATATTCCAGAGTTTAGTGTTAACGGTAAACGACGCGCCACCATATTTCATTTGTTATCACACCGTGGCGGTATTCCTAAAATTGAAACTGAGGTCACTCCAGAGCTTTTATTTGATCGTCAAGGGATCCTGGAGCATCTTTATGCAGCAAAACCGATTGCACCCGTAGGCTCGCAACTCTCTTATCATGCTGTAACTGCTGGATATATTTTAGGAGAATTGGTTGAACGTGTAACAGGACAAGATATTCGTGATTACTTGCACGAACATATTGAAAAACCAATGAATTTACCTTTCTTCAACTATGGTTTAAAACCAGAACTACGTCATTTAGTTGCAAAAAATTATCCAACTGGGATTCACCCTGTCTTGGGGACTGACCTATATCTCAATCGTGTATTAGGCGGAGGACTGCAACTGGCAGTGGATGTCACTAATGATCCCCGTTTTATGGATACCGTCTGTCCTGCAGGAAATATTTACACCAGTGCTGAACAAGCCAATCGCTTTTTTGAAATGTTACTCAATGGTGGTCGTTATCAAGACCAGCAAATTATCAATTCAGAAACGGTTTTCAGAGCAACACTCCCTACATCCAATACAACAATAGACCGTAACCTTTTAGCACCTATGCGTTATGCACTTGGTCCGATGTTAGGCAGTAATCCAATCGGTGTATTTGGCCCAAATACTGGACAAGCTTTTGGTCATCTAGGTTTCTCGAATATTTTATGTTGGGCAGATCCTCAACGGGATATCAGTGTATCGTTCTTAAATACAGGGAAATCTGTGTTAGGCACACATTTAGCCGCTTTAGCAAAAGTGCTATATCAAATATCCAACCAATGCCCAAGTATTCCTAAGGAAAAAAGACGCGCGTTATTTGGAACTGATCAATCTGAAACTGAACGTGTTTAATATCAATGTAAAAAAGGCATCATTTAGATGCCTTTTTTTAAAGTTTTCATCTATTAGCTATTAATTAACCACTACAGATTGTCACAAATAAGAAAGTACGACAGTTACGTTGTGGTGCTGGAGTTGGTGTTGGCGTAGGAGTTGGCGTCACTACAGGTGGCTCAACAACAGGGGGTTGTGGTGCTGGAGTAGATGGAGCACCATTTAACGCAGCAATTAAATTCAAACGAGGTGTGCGAATTGAGTTACGATGATCCGTAACCAAAGTTCCCGTAGACGTCATACGTGCAACAATTTGATCCAATGATTCATTCGGGAAAGCATTATTCGCACGTAACACAGCAACAGCCCCAGCGACGTGAGGTGCAGCCATTGAAGTACCATCCATTGTATATCCGCCAGCGGTAATACGTGAACCAGGCGCCAATAAAGTTAAATTACGACTCGAGTTACTGAAACACGTTACTTTGTCGCTATAAGTTGCACTGTCAGAGCAATTTTTAAATCCAATTGAACCTACATTAGCATCATAAACCGCTCCTACACTGACCGCACCCGCAGTACATGCTGGATAGGATATACCTCTCAGATGGCTATCATTACCAGATGCAACAACTGGTAATACCCCATAGCCTCTCAACTTCGAAAAAGAATCTGTAAGTACGGAACTAGTACAAGTTGAGGAATAACTACGTCCATTACCAATGCTTAAGTTTACAGATTTAATGTTTTTGCTTTGGGAGTGGTTCGCCACCCAATTCAAGGCAGCCACTAGATCATAATCGTATGCCGGCCCCCCATCTCTAGAGGTACTACCAGTGAAGACATCAAGCATGACAATTTTTGCACCTGGTGCAACTTTAGAAGCAATTGCTGCAACGTTAGTTCCATGTCCATTAACATCTAACTGATAGTCTTCTCGAGCAACCTCGACAGTTTCTAAAACTTTACAAGTCGATGATGGTACACCTGGCGCTGTACAATTACCAAAATCTGAATGTCGGTAATTAATACCTGTATCTAAGATAGCAATTGTTGTCCCCTCACCAGTATAGCCTTGCGCAGCCGCAGGTACTTGACCAATTAATGGTAGACTTTGAGATGCTGTCGTATAAGAAACATTATTTGGATAAACTGCTTTTACATTCGGGTCATTCAATAAGCTTACGAGCGTGTCACGCTTTTGAACGCGATGAAAGCTATATGGTAAAGCATTATAATCACGTAGTAATTGAATACCACCTAAACGTATAAACCGCGATTGAATCGATTGCTTCTTTTGAGCAAGATGTTCACGAAGTTGAGTGCGATTATTTTCTAAATGATTAGTGTCAACATGATATTCAACGATTAAATCATTTGAACTGTTGTTCAGTAATGCCGACAGATTAATACCACCTTTCGACACTTTTTGTTTTGCCTGATTGTTCAATTGAGCGTTAGCTGCTACAGGACTCATCTGAGCCATCGCAGTTCCGACCATCAAAACACTCAGACATGCGCTTAATGATAAAGTTTTAAACATAATTATTCTCCGTTGTTATGTTTTTAGTGCGCAGGGTAAAAAATTACACTTGATTGGCTGGATCAGTTTCTGGATCAATAGGCTTAATCGAAAAATCGCTCTTCGGATCTACTAAATCTGGAGAATCAGTAACAGGCATCTTCTCAGACTCATTTAAATCTTCGACTTGATCTTCGTTAGGCGATATTGGCGTTTGCTGTCCACTCTCAGGAGCAGATAGAGAATCAATCTGAGCGACTGAGGAAGTGTTTTGATCTGCAGGCTTAAAACATTTATACAACCCAAACAGAACAACACTCACCAAAATGATTAAAATTATTAATTTTTTCATGGTTTTTTTGTAAAGTGATAATTTTTACGCACTTTAATAGAATCGTTAAGTCAAAACAAGTATAAAGATGCCTAAAAATTAAAATTGAGATAAACGGTTAAAAAAGGCCCTATGACAAGTCATAGGGCCTTTTTTGCGCTGTAGATTCTTATATTTTAGTTATGATTCTGTTATTTATATTTTTATTGTAAGTGCTGCACACACATTTATTATTAATACGGTCCTTGTTCTTAAGGTTTCATTTCCTTATATGACTATTTTGCCAGATTCATTATGCAACACAAGTCGCAGTTTTCTGATCTTTATGTAAGAAATTGCGTACATTATGTAATCAATTTAATCTTATATGTATATAAAAAAGCCCTGTAGTCTCTCCCAAAACTACAAGGCTTAGCGGCTGTAAGTTTCCTCTTTTATCACTTACATCATTGTAAGTTCGCAGTCTCTCGACTATAAATTATTGTAATTATGCGATATTGCTCAACTTTCCGTGTTGAACCTTTTATGCAAGCAATCATCGCAAAAAATTGTACGAAGCTCTATGCGCCAATTTCTCGAATCCTTGTAAGATATTTCCTACAAAGGTTTTCTATTTTCAACCAATCGTTAAATATTAGATATAAATAAAGTGTTTAATTTATTCAATAAACCTGTTTTTCTTATTGTTTTAATGTTTATTGCCTCAAATAAAGCATCAGTATCCACCAATAAACTGACTGCTTTTTTTGCCCTCGTAATCGCGGTATACAATAATTCTTGGCTCAATAGACGTGACGCAAACTCATCTAATACAACTGCAGTGTGTTTAAATTCAGAACCTTGCGACTTATGAATGCTCAGCGCATAACAGGTTTGCATTGACTTTGGTAAACGTGATGCTGGAAACCATTGGTCAAGACTTGGAAAATATACTTCAAATTGATCAGCAAACTGGCGATGTCTGAGACATATCCCAATATCACCATTAGAAAGCCCGAGTTGATAATCGTTATATGTCATCATGACAGGGCGACCAATATACCAAAGGTCGTGTCGTGATATCCGCATGTGCTGAAATAGCTCCCTTTCAATCTCATCATTCAAACGATTCAATCCCAAATGTCCATGTCTCACTGCAGCTAAGATCCTATAATCATCAAATTTTTGGATAATTTCAGCCACATCCTGCTGCTGATATCCATTTCTGACATAAAGGTTGAGTGCTTTAAAGTAATCCGTAAACCCCGAGCTTAATTTAAGGTAATAGGCTTTTAAATCTTGATCTGAATATTCTTTATTCAAATACTCTAGTTGAACAAGATCCTCTTGAAGCTCAGCTAAATTAATCTGTTGGATTTCAGATGCTCTACAAATCTCCTTCTCAAATTTAGCCAACACCTCAACTTTCGAGCTTTGTGGTAAGCATTGATGTGACTGGATGAACCTTGCCAAATCACCGATTTTTGCACCTGCTTTGAATCTTCGACTGGTCACTAAATTCACGTGATGGTCTTTAAGCGCTTTTACTTGTTGTAAATCCGCCAAAACCATCCCCACATCAACCGAGGCCAACTGCTGTGCATCCCCTAACAAGATCAAACGACATTGGTCTGGAATGGCTTCAAAAAGCATCGTCGCGAGATTGAGATCGAGCATTGAGGCTTCATCAATCACCACCACATCATAGGGTAATGGCTTTTTCAGACTGTATTTAGGTTGAGCGCTATGCCCTAAACCCAGAAGACGGTGAATCGTTAACGTATTTTGCTGCTTTAAGTGGGCAATATCCAAACCCATATTGAGCATTGCATCGTCATTTAATGAGTTTTGCAATGCTTCTTTCATTCGCTGTGCAGCTTTTCCTGTCGGTGCAGCCATTGCGATTCTTAACTGATGATTCGACTCATTTAATACAGCAATAATACGCGCTAGAGTATACGTTTTCCCTGTACCCGGACCACCCGTAATCATACTCAGCGCTTGCATTGATACCATTTCTAAGGCTTGCTTTTGAAATGGATCGGTTAATAATTTTTCATATTTTGTGCAATCTACAGGCACTATCGTTTGCTGCTTTAAACGATAAACTTGTTGAGCTAAACGCTGCTCTAATTGCCAATAGCGATATAAATACAAATAGTTCTGATCATAAACAAAAGGCGCGACCTGTTGTTCTGCAAGCTCTGCGCTCACGAGCAACTTACTCAGATCTTGGATAACCTCCCCTTTCAAATCAATACAACTATCGCCGACAGTAGATGCCATCAGAACTTGTTCAATGGTGTTAATGGATTGTTCATTTAAATCATCTGATGAAAGATACTGATTTAGGATATATTCAGCCCAAGTTGTTACCCATTGAGGAACATCAACTTTTTCATTCTGATTAATTTCCACACAGTTATCCTCATAGTTATCTACACATTTATCATCAATATTATCCACAAGATAAATTAATGATTAATAATAAATTCATTTAAATATTCATGCTATTTTGCTGTTTTTATCCTCAGCAAAATAGCCCAATATTGCATCTAATCTTAAAATAAATTCTGAACTAGGACGCCAATAATTAAATCCATATTGGTCAGTGCCATTCATCCCACGTAAATATAAATAACTGGCACCACCAAGATCTCGATCGATGTTGTAGTCATCAATATGAATACTTAAATAGCGATGTAATGCCACCAAATATAGGGCTGCTTGTAGCCAATAACTTGCATGCGTCATGCTCAGCTGAATAGCTTGAGCTGAATAGTCTTCCACATGATTTCCGAGATAATTACTCTTATAGTCGGCAATGTGATAGCGCTTCCCATCATAATAAACCAAGTCAATTGAACCATTGAGGTAACGTGCTGAATTTGCAGCATTGAATTCGGGCATATTAAGCCCAAACTCTAAAAATAATTGCTGAATACGCTGAATACCAAATATTCGGTCTGCTAAAGCCAAATAGAATGGAAATTCAGCCAAATGTGCTTCAGGTACTAATTGTTTGAGTCGAAATTCAGGTTGAATAGGTGTCTCTAAAACCTCTGCTAACCATTCAGCCATCATTTCTAACAGATGTTGCTCGGCATCATGATGTTGATGAAAATCTGATTGAAATTTAGCGAATAATTGCTCCCATAAACTCGAATAGGCATTTTTAAAACGGCGGCGAATTTCTAATGTCCAATCTCGGCGATCTTGAAAATCGATATGTTCAAAAATTTCATGTAGGAAATTTCCAGCTAATGTTCCCATCGGAAAATGAGCACGAATCCAACTCAAAGGTTGTTGATGATCCAAATCCTCAAATTGATATGGAGTCACGAGCGTCACAGCATTGACCTCATCACTCGCATGATGTTCAATCATATCTTGAGCCGCCATACGATCTTTAATTTGTTGATGACTCAAATGTTGTGCGAGATAACTAAAACTGGTTTTGGCTCTAGGATAAAAATGAACTTGAGGATATTTCTGCGCAATCATTTGAACATTATGATGTTCTTTTTTTGCGATTACTTTCTCAGGGCATTGCTCTAAACATGGCTCATCTAAACTGAAAGCATGCTGAAATTGGTTCGCACCATGACCACGCCAAAACGCCAAGCCATAAATAGATTGCCCTTTTTGATCACTCATCATTGAATAAACGCGGTGTTGTGCTCGAGTTAAGGCCACATACCATAATCGTCGATGCTCTGCCAAAGCACGTTGGTCATGTTGCTCAACCTCTAATGGTTCCAATAATTCTTCACGCTTTAACGCCACGACACGTTGTGCGACGGACTTTCCAGTTCCATGATCCTGCACTTCACGAATTGAAAAGTTAAGTTCGCTTCGATCTGACAGTTTACGATCTGCGCCAAGCAAGAATACAATCTTAAACTCCAATCCTTTAGATTGGTGAATAGTTAAAAGGTGAACGCCCGCTTGATTACTCAACTGTCTTTCAATTTCCCACTCTCTTTCCATCGGATTTGAAAGCTGCCGCATATACCAATGATAAAGGGTATGCATACCTCTTAACTCATCACTGTTTTGGCTCAACAACTCTGAAATGTGTCGTAGATTGACCACTTCGCGTTCATTGTCATAGCTGAATTGCTCAACCAAGTTTGTCCAAACTTTGAATTCTGTGAGGAAACTTTGCCATGCTGTTAAAAAGCCTTGGCCCATCCACATTTCACGAATTTCTTCAAATTTCATGATAAATAAACTTAAGCCATCTGCTTGAATTTGAAGTTGCAAAAAACGATGTAAATTAAAACCCATCAATCGTGTAAGTAAAGCTCTCTTTAATTTAGCTTCATCAAATGGATTCATGATGGCTGTCAAAATTGCACCAACATCTCGAGCAATTCCACTTTTGAAGACACTTTTTCGTGAAGGTCGATTTACAGGAATGCCTAACATCAATAAGTGATGATGAACTTTATCTAAATCAGGATTGTTACGAGACAAAACAGCGATATCATCTGCCTGAAGCTCAATACGTTGCCCCTGCTTTTCGAAATATAGCTGACTTTGGGCAGCCTGATTGAGCAAATCCAGTATCTTCCAAGCAACCTGCTCTAACTCGTGTTCCTTATCATTTACTTGAACCCAACGAAGCGGAGCATAATTTTCTAAACCGGATTGGATCAATAATGGATGCGATCGAGTACCTGCTGTAACAGGCGTATATTCAACTTGTTCACCAAAATCCATTTGTTGTTGAAACAATGCATCGACGACTTCGACCAATGGTTTCACTGAACGATGATTATGCACAAGTTGGTAAAAACGCCCTGCTTTAGTTTCAACATCTTGATATGCTTTTAGGAACGTGAGCATGTCTCCACCGCGGAAACCGTAGATCGCTTGCTTACGGTCTCCCACCATAATCATACAACCCTGCTTCACACGACTTGGATGTCTCCAAATCTGCGCCAACATATCATCTTGATCTTGGTTGGTATCCTGAAACTCATCCACTAAAATAAGTGGGTAACGCGCGTGAACGTACTTTGCAAACTCCTGACCTTGCGCTCCCTGCAGTGCTTCGGCCAAAGTTCGAATTTGCTGTGAAAATGTGGTTTCTGATTTTTGCTGTAACAACTCTGGCAAACGTTGTTTTACTTGTTGTGCTAAATAATATTGTAAATAACTCTCCAAATGCTCGAGTTGTTGGTTGAGCTTGTCAAACTGTTTAAAAAACTCAGCAAGTTCAACAATAATAGGATGTTGCTCAAATGCCGCCAAAACATCGACGGGACATTTATTGAGAACTTTTTTTCTTAATTCATTCAACTGACTAAGATGAGTGCTGAGATGCGACGCAAAAATGACTTCAATGCCTTGGGATTTAACTTGATCAAGGAATTCAGGCAACAACTGCGTGAGTGTAATTTTTAATTTATCTTGATCGCGCCACTTCTTTGCGACTACAGCATAATACTGCCCTTCAGGATCATAAAAGTCTGTTAATGAATCTAGCGTTTCAAGCTCGATCTGTATGAAGCGCTCTGCATGAGTTCTGAAAGCGTCTACATCTATGGTCGGCGCTGGCACTGCTTTGAAATAAGCAGAGGAAAAATTCAAACTCGTTTCAATTAAATCGATATAAGCATCTTGTGACTTAATTTTTTTCTTAAGCAGCAAATAATCTACAGTTGATTGAGGCTGCTGTTGAATCCATGCCCGTAATTCATCATGAATTAACTGAACCGTATATTGTTTTGCATCATTGGTGATTTGCATTCGTTCAATTTTACCGCTCTCAAATGCAAATTCACGAAGAAGCTTTTGGCTAAAGCTATCCAAGGTCCCAACAAAGAGTTCTTCAAGCTGATCTATCACCAATTTTAAACGTGCACATGCATGTGCAATCAAGCCAGAAAATTGATTTAAAATCACTTGATATAAAATATCTGATTCTAATTTTGCACGCGCCTGAACTTGATCTTGAGTTAGCTCACGACATGACTCTAAAAGTCCAAGTACCTCGATTAAACGTGCACGAATTCGACTTTTCAATTCAGCCGCTGCTTTGCGTGTAAATGTCGTCGCAATAATCTGCTTTGGTAAATATTCTTCTAATAAAATTCTGACCATGAGGCTGGAGAGCGTATACGTTTTTCCAGTCCCCGCAGAAGCCTCAATCCAATGCAATCCAGTGAAATGCATATCCACAATTGGCTGATATGAGACTATAGGCTTTTGACTCATATTTCAGCCTCCGATTGATACATATATATCGGCTGATATAAGACATAAGCAAACTGATCACACGCTTGTTTTAATAAGTGCTCAGCATCTAAATCCTGTAAAATATACTGCCAATCTCGGTGCAAATGACTTTCTTCACTGTCATTTAAACTATAACTCAGAAAGGCATCGCTTTTATTCCACTCATTTAATAGCTTATCGAGGTTATTTAACTGCTGATGACCCTCTTCATCAGTGACCCATTCTAATGCTTTTCCATCTGCAGCAAGTTTCATCAGCAATGCTGCAGGTAAAACGAGAGGCTCTATTTGGGCTTGTTTATATACCCGAATCCATTGAGAAAGCATATCCTGAGCTTGTTTCGTCGTCAGGCCAGTACACATGATCGTTTTATCACTAAAGATTTGGATGCGCTGCATTTCAGTTGCAAGATGATCTGGTAAGTCTCGATAACTTAACCAAAGTAAGTATTCTAACCATACATGTGCTCGTCGTTGTGCGCGTGCACTGGATGTTGAAACACTCACCCAGCTCATCTCATTCCCTTGAGGAACGGTCACTTGAAGCTGTATATCATCTATTGCTATGACGCGCTGAGTGATTTTGGTCGGCTCATCAATATAGTACTTTTGCCTTTTTAATAACTGTTGATGTTCTAACAGACTCATTTTCAAACTGACTTCTTGTAATTTGCCGACAGGAAGCTGGTCACTGAGTAATTCAGTCTGAAGCTTCGAAACATTTGGCTGCTGTTGTAAAAAGTCACGAATAGAGTATCGCGCCAATCCATCTAATAACAACGGCTCATTCACCTCAGGTAAATCCTGATCCTTTAAATTAGATACGCCTAAGGTTTTTAAATAAAGACGCGCAGGAAAACAAATATCTTTGATCCATTGTTCAGCATTCAAGACCATGATGTCCTGATTCAATTCAAGCTTGGTATTAATCCAAGCCTCTCTATGACCACGTTGATCCTGACGATTGAGGTTAGAAGCCACGGCATACCATTCATCTTCATAGCGCTGATGCTGTTGCTGAAAACCATCAGGATCAAAGGGTTGCAAAGGATGCACCGTATAGAGTGTGCTCAAATTCTGATGAACTTGAATGCCATCAATATCAATGAGAGGATTCGAGGAAGATTGATCTGATGTTTTTATGATCCACGCGAGATGTTGGAGTAATTCCTGAACACTACTCGATGGATCTCGTACTTCACCATCGGCTACATCAAAACCATTATAGAATAGCCAGAGATTATCTTTGGCCAATAACAAAGCGTCTAAAAAAGCACCTTGATCATCATCTAAACGTGATCGATCACCAATCATTGGCTTGAGTAAATCCATTAAATCAAAAGGTAAATGGCTCTCCCGATTTGGAAACTTCCCGCCATCTAAATTCATCATGACAATTAACTTATACGGTATTGGCCGAATCAAACCAATTTGACTAAATGTAATTTGTCCAGTTGGCAATGCATAATCAAGTTGCGATTCAAGGGTGCTTTGGATTTCAGTCAGAATATAGCTCAAAGGCAAACGTATGTTTTTAAGAATGGCTTGATCATGTTCTTCATAGAAATTTGCCAGCGTTAGCATTCTTATTTGCTTTTGAATAATCTCTTTAATCATCTCTAACGAGCTTACACCAGCGCTTTCAAACTCATTAACTTCTAAAATTAAACGATTGAGCCAAAATTCAACATGCTCTGACGTCTCTTGATCATTTTCGATTTCAATCATCGTGAGCCAATCTCGACGCTCTACAAAGTGCTTATATATTTCAATGAGCGTGGCAATTAAGTGAAAATCACCCGAGTCCACTACATGAGAACTTAAGGTCTCCTGAAACATCGCATGAACTGGAACAGCCACACCCAGCGCCAAACGATCTAAGGCATACTTAAAACTGAACCGATAGTCTTGATCATACTCCGCCAATGTTTTTTGCAGATGTTGCTCATCCAAACCTCGTCGAAATCCCGCTTGTCTCAACAACGATAAGATGCGCTCAGTCCCGTTAATGTCTAAGCAATATCTCACCTGGGTCGCTGCTAAGTTCAACCAATCAGCAAAATCATCAATGGTAAATCGACTTTGTATCAGTTCAATTCGCCCTAACACTGAACGCCATGCCAATACTGTATCTAACTGCGTGATACCAGCTAGCTTTACTGGCAGATAAACACCTGTTGCAGTATTTTTTTGCGGAAACACACTCCGTATCAAAGGCTCAATTTGTTTCAGATCAGGCGCAAGAACTAAAATATCACTCGGACGGCGTGGTGCTTCTGCTGTTGACTGAGCAAGCCATCGGGTCAATTGATCTTTTAAGACTTCAAGCTGTCGTACAGCGGAATGACAAACATGAATGTGGATTGAATCGTCTGCTGGATCTAATACATAACTTTGAGCTTGAGGTTCAACCAAATGTAAAATATCTGATTGCAATTGGCTCAGTAAATGCTGCGGTGCTTCATCCACAAAAGCATCTATCCATTGCCCCTCATCACCCGAGGAAAGGTTCGACAACAGAGAAAAGTGATCACGTGCCTGCTTTCCCATTCGTGTTAATAAGGGATGTCTGGACTCACGTGCCAGCCCATTAAAGCTCAGACTAAAATTCTCAAAAAAATGCTCAACTTCATTATCAGCTGGTTTTCTTTGATGCTTTTGCTGAAACTTTTCGATATATCGCTCTTTGAGCTTTAAGTCATATTGTTTTTTCCAATTCGGATCGACACTATCCGCCCAATATTCTTGTGAGGGATTGTAATGCAAAATCAACACATCAATGTACTGACCCAAACGGCGCAAAAACTGTAATTGACTTGGTGGTAAATCCAAGAGTGTAAAAACGATCAGTTGCTGTGGTAGTTTTTTGAGGGCTATTTTCTGTTGCTGTTCATCACGAAGTACACCCCAAAAATCATGATCAATACTTTGCATTTCAACAAAGTCTTCATGAAAAATATTGAGCCATAACCAACGTTGCCAAGCCTCTAATTGTTGTGCCTGCGAAAATTTAAAACTGGAATCTTGATCGTTTAGATATTGTAATTGTTGTTCAATATTAAGTGCTTCATTACGCCCCCATACCTGAATCCAATTTTCAGGACAACGACAATCATATTCACATGCTCGGCGACAATCTGCTCGATAAATCATGTAATTGCTGAACAATTTTGACACTTGATCAGACACCCAATACAACATGCTCATTTTTTTTCGATATTGTTCATTTGACTGTTCAATACGTGCTGCGCTGTCATAGATACGTGTGATTAATGGGAATAAAGGATGTTCAACCTCAAGCTGATTATGCGCACGCTGTATAAAAGGTTTGAGTGCTTGGAAAATACGCCACTTCATAATCAGACGTGGAATATTCGCTTTACGTACTTTATCTTTGTCACTCAAAATTTGCTGGTAGGCATACCATTGAAAGCCACGAATACGTTGATGGAAAAATGTATTTGCACTGATGCCTTGGTGCTCAGATAACCGTTGGGTTAACCACTCTTGCATTGCCGCAGAAGGCACCACAAAATGTTGTTGCTGTAGGACTGCAAATGGGTTGTTCGTGGGACGCTTTTGAGTCGTGATGATGCCTTGTACCAAAACTTCAATGCGCTGACTTTGAATTACATGAATTCCCATAAGGTCCCTTTCACCATACAACGTACACGTTATGAAGTTGTGTGAACAAAATCATAAACATAAATTACTATACATCTTAATCTGACTATGTCACTTTTACTTTATGACTTTAATAAAACTTTCATCTCGCGCTATGTTCATCATGTGATGGATCGAGAACCATAGACTTTGATTAGGTGATAAATAAATGAAAATTGATAAAATTCCAGAAACAATCGACCCAAATTTAAATTTAGAACAAATTCGAGATGAATGTCTTGATCTCGTCAAAAAACGCTCTTATGTTTCAGCAGGTGTTGCTGTCATTCCTGTGCCCTTTTTAGATGTTGTGATTGACGTAGGTATGTTGTCAATTTTAATTCCAGAAATTAATGCTCGCTTTGGCTTAGCTCCTGAACAAATCAGCGTTTTTGATCCTCAAACCAAAAAAATCCATTGGAACGAACTACGCAAACGCGGTTTCGAGTTTTCTGGTCTAGTCGTGGCTCGTACTGCCGCTAAAGCTTCGCTGAACAATATGGCAGCCAAAGTGTTGACCAAGCAAGTAACTAAGTTTATTCCATTGGGCGGTTCAATTATTGCAGCTAGCTTGGGTTATATTGTCATGAAAAAAGTGGCTGAGGCTCATGTTGAAGAAAGCTATAAACTTGCCAAAAGCATTCAACAAAAACAACAAGCAAATGTTGTGAAATACGCTTAACACATAAAACCTTAGACGTATAAATAAAGCCCTTACAGGGCTTTATTTATATCTCTCACCAGTTCTAGGCGTCTACTTTCAATTGTTTCAAAATTGCCTTCAAAATCTCAAGGCGTGCAGTATATTTATCATTGGTAGCAATGATATACCACGGCGCATCTTCGGTATTTGTTCGGTGGAGCATGTCTGCTGCAGCCAATAAATAATCATCCCAACGTTTGCGATTACGCCAATCTTCAGCCGTAATTTTAAAACGCTTATGCGGTGTTTCCTCTCGTGCTTTGAAACGATTGGCTTGCTCTTCTTGACTGATGGCCAACCAAAACTTAATAACGACTGTTTGCGTATCTACTAGATCTTTTTCAAAGCGATTAATCTCATCATATGCACGTTTCCACTCTACATCCGTTGCAAAACCTTCAACTCTTTCCACCAATACACGACCATACCAAGAGCGATCGAAAATCGAGATTTTTTCATCTTCAAGCAGTTTATTCCAAAAACGCCAGAGATAAGGCCGCGCCAATTCATACTTTTCGGGCGCAGAAATATTATAAATTCCATATTCTCTTGGATCGAGCTTTTTCACAATACGCTTGATCGCACCACCTTTACCTGCAGCATCCATCCCCTCAAAAACGATCACCGTTTTTTGTCCTTCTGCGCGTAATGCTTCAGCGACTTTCTTGGTCAGTTTCTTGAGTTCAGCCTTATACTGATCTTTTTCAAGTGCTGCTTCATTGGGGGACGTTAAAATTTCTGGAATATCCGCTTGATGCCATTTTTGGCGCATTTTTTGAGGATGATTTGGCAAATCTTTCAGTCGCGCTAATACAACTTCTGCGAATTTCTGATCACGACATACTTCATCT
Source organism: Acinetobacter sp. 25-47-130 (assembly GCF_056779705.1). Lineage (NCBI taxonomy): Bacteria > Pseudomonadati > Pseudomonadota > Gammaproteobacteria > Moraxellales > Moraxellaceae > Acinetobacter > Acinetobacter sp. 25-47-130. The sequence goes on from NZ_JBWYII010000005.1 coordinate 31,420, forward strand.
TCACAATCGATAATGACCCAGTCTTGGGTAAATTTTTGACGCAATCGTTGCACATTTTCATATTGTTTTTTATTGCGCCAATCCAGCCCATGCAATTTATGCCAACGCTGCTCCGAAGGTTCAATTTTATCTAAACGCTTCTGTAATGATTTCCACGATAAATCAAACCAAACTTTCACGACATCAACATGATTATTTTTTAAATCCTGCTCAAAGCTTTGCATTTGCTGCAAATAATTTTCGAACATGGTTTCATCAAATGGTTTTGAAACATGTAAGGATGTGGCTAAAAGATCACTATACCAATTTCCAAACATGACGATCATTTGTCCTTCAGCAGGAATATAACGTGCATAAGGTTGCCAATATGGGATATTCGGCTGAATAAGGTGAGGAGGGTCAGCTTTGACTTTCAAATATCGTGGATCAACCCATTCTCTTAATTGCTTAACCGATTCTCCTTTACCTGCTAACTCAATGCCACTTACCAACACCACTAAGCTTTTGGCATTTTTCTTACCACGTGTATCTTTGAGAGCATATTGCGCTTCAATTAAGTCTAAATTGATCTGATCTGCATCAAATATTTTGTTCTTATCTTCGGGTTGATCAGTATTTTTATCAAATTGTTGTTTTGGTTCAGACATAGCCCACTCAAAATTATTGTATTTTCGACAGTATACGCAAGGAACAGTATCAACTTAAATCTTCAGGTACAATTTATTGCAATTGTCTTTTCATCCATGACTGACCTGAAAGGTTTTATTTTAGATTTCAACAGTCATAGTCGAGCGCAATCCAACCTATTATGCTTTTTTCAGTCCTTTTAATTGAGCTAGAACATGTCCAAACTTGCTGCATTAGATCAACTTTTAGAACAATACAAACAACTCAATTATCATCAGGATCCGGCACTTAAACAAAGGTTAAATGATGCTCAAAATTGGCTAAAACAGCGTATACTTCACACACATGCTGAGTTATTCGCTGAAGACAAAAATAAGCTGATGGCTCAATATTTTATTAACCGTCTTTATGGTGGCCCTGAATTTGATGACCTAGCATTGCAAATCGAACGTTTACTAAAATACGCACACAAAGCTGAAAAAATCATTCCAGAAAATGCCATTAAAACTGGGTTAAAATCTGTAGGACTGGCGGTCTTGGCGATGCAACTGGATGAACAAGTTGCACAGCATTTACTCCAACATTATCCAAAAGACCAACCCATTACTGATGAAATGATGCGTGAAACTTTAGTGGCTTTAGATCAAGAGCAAGCGCGCCATGAACAACTCAATCTGTTGGATGAGCTCGGTCTGAGTCTGGACAAATACATGCGTTCATTCATCATGCACACAGCGTTTAAAATGTGTAAAGGTGCAGCAAGCAAATATAATTTTGAACTGATGTATGACTTTATTGGTGAAGGCTTTGTCGCTATGAAACCAATGAAATCGGCTGCGACCTTTATTCGGAGTTTTACAGAAAAAGAGCGAATCATTGTAAATAATGTCCACTCAGGGAAAGAAAATCCCTTCCAAATCGCTTAATTAGAAATCATTAGCAAAGATTCTGATCAGCCGAAAAAGCGTAAAAGCGTCTGGTCAGAATATCGAAAATAAAAGAACATCTTCTCATTTCATGGATGAAACTTCGCTTTAATTCTGTATATTATTCATATCAATTGCATAATCTAGACTGAAAAAAACTGAAGAATCTGTCATTATGCAGTTTAATTCAGATTTAATATTATTTGTGTTCAGGAGTGACTCGAATGTCTAATGAAAATCAACAGCCTCATGCTCAGGTTGAGCCGGCAAATAATAAAGACAACGTGAGTCCTTTTTTAACAGATCCATTACCAACTGGCGCACCTCAAGGTCAGCAACAATCGCTACAAGAGCAACTGACAGATACGCCAGTACATTCTTCAGTGCCGAAATATAATTTGCCACGTGGTGCGAATACTGGAAACGTTGGACCAACGACACACTTCGGTTATAAAACCGTAAATTCTGAAGAGAAAGCGCAAAAAGTCGCTGAAGTTTTCCATTCAGTTGCCGCGAAATACGACATTATGAATGACTTAATGTCATTTGGTATTCATCGTTTGTGGAAACGTTTTGCCATTAATATGTCTGGCGTTCGCCGTGGGCAACGCGTTTTAGATATCGCTGGTGGTACTGGTGATTTAGCGAAAGTATTTAGCCGTGAAGTTGGTCCTACTGGGCATGTTGTATTATCTGATATTAATGAATCCATGCTGAATGTAGGTCGCGACCGTCTGATCGACGCGGGTTGTACCAACGTTGATTTTGTACTGGCGAATGCTGAAACCCTCGAGCCTTTCGAAGACAACAGTTTTGATTTACTCACCATCAGTTTTGGTCTACGTAATGTAACAGACAAAGATGCAGCACTTGCAGCAATGTATCGTGTACTTAAACCAGGTGGTCGCTTACTTGTATTAGAGTTTTCAAAACCAGTCTTTGAGCCTTTCTCAAAACTCTATGATTTGTACTCATTCACTGCTTTACCAATCATGGGTAAAATTGTGGCAAATGATGCTGAAAGCTATAAATATCTTGCTGAATCAATTCGTATGCACCCAGACCAACGCACATTGAAAAGCATGATGGAAAATGCGGGCTTCCAAAACTGCGATTATCACAATTTAACAGGTGGTATTGTTGCAGTTCACCGTGGTTTTAAACTCTAACCACAGGTAGCACTTCGTCATGTGGTCAATCTTAGCACTGGGTGCAGTTGAAAAAACCATACATCATTGGATTAATTTGGATGCGATTACTCGTATCCAATTTAACCAATTACAAGGGAAAATCCTTCGTGTTGTGATTGATACACCACAGCTTTCCGTTGATGTGTTTTTTGATGAAAATAAAGTTCGTTTAGAACCAACAGTAACAGGTCATAGCACTCAACCCTCTATTTTCGAACAGCGGCCTTGGGAGCAAGCTCACACGATTACTGAAGCAGACTCCACATTGCATGTTAATAATGTGGTCGACTTGTGCAAACTATTTCTAGCAAATGACATTGGCAATATCCCCGTTCAAGGTGACTATCGCCTTCTGCAAGACATTCAAAAAATTATACAAAATGCTGAGCCAGACTTCGCTTCGCAATTGAGTGATTGGATCGGACCTAATCTTGCAAGTCAAATCGGCAAGGTTCAATTAGCACCACAACATTTAATTAAGTCACTTCAATCTCATCTTTTTTTTGCGGAAGACTTTTTAAAAGAAGATACCGGACTATTCGCACCACGTTGGCAAATGGACGATCTTCTCCATGGAACTCGCCAGCTTAATCAAGATATTGATCGACTAGAAGCAAAAATTCAGCTTTTAAAATCAAAATTTAACCCTTCGTAGATTTCAGGTAATTGCATATATGATTCCGCACATTAGACGTTTAATCGAACTTTGGCGTATAGCTGCGCACTATAGACTCGACACGTTGGTTCCTGCGGAAGATATTCCTGCAAAGGTTCGCCCCCTGCTGAATCTTATACGTTTGCATCCTGCTGCACTTTCTAGTCGAGAACGTAAAAATCCTTTAAAGCTTAAAGAAGCTTTAGAAGAAATGGGGCCACTCGCAATTAAATTAGGGCAGCTCCTCTCTACGCGTCGCGATCTAATTCCACCAGAAATATTACAACAATTGGTGTTATTACAAGATCGTGTTAAACCTTTCGATCTTGGAGTGGCTAAGCAAAGAATTCAAGATTCGCTTAAAGCAGATGTTTCCACATTATTTGCGCGCTTCGATGATAAGCCGCTAGCTGCTGCTTCAATTGCTCAAGTACATACCGCTGCTCTTCACGATGGGCGTGAAGTTGTCGTGAAAGTAACTCGCCCTAATATACGTGCTCAAATTATTCAAGATTTTGAAATTTTAGAATGGCTTGGTCACTATTTAGAAAAAAGGCTAGAAGCTGCCCGTGCTTTGCATCTATCAGAAATTATTCAAGATTATCGTCAAATCATTTTAAATGAACTCGACTTGACTCTTGAAGCCGAAAATACACGACGTATGCGCCATTATTTTACTGGCTCAAGCATGATGTATGTGCCTGAAGTGTATATGGATAGTCTGGATGTGATGGTGGCAGAGCGCATCACCGGTGTGCCTATATCAGATACTGCGACCTTTGATCGTTTAGGAATGAATCGTGCAGACTTAGCAGAAAAAGGCTTAACAATCTTCTTTACTCAAGTGTTTCGCGATAATTTTTTCCATGCAGATATGCATCCGGGTAATGTTTTCGTAGAAACGATTAATCCGCAAAACCCAAGATTTATTGCGCTCGATTGCGCCATCATGGGCGAGCTTTCCAAGCATGATCAAATGACGATAGCACGTATCTTGCTGGCAGTCATGAACAGTGATTTCATGCAATTGATTCAGATTGTGCATCAAGCAGGTTGGATTCCACCAGGCACGGATCAAGATGCTTTAGCACGGGAAATGCGTCGTACAGTAGGACCTATGGTTTCGAAACCGATGCATGAGTTAGATTTCGCAGGCATATTGATCCAAGTGATGGACATCGCTCGACGTTTTCATTTAGAAATCCCACCGCAACTGATGTTATTGCTTAAAACCTTAGTGCATGTTGAAGGCTTAGGTACAGACCTTTATCCTGAATTAGATATTTGGAAGTTAGCAAAGCCAATTCTAACGGATTGGGTTAAAGCCCAAATGAATCCTCAAAAAAATATTAAAGAATTAGGACAAAAAATTCCCGACTTATTATTAGGTGCTCAGGATTTACCAACTTTACTGATTGACAGTCTTAACGGTTTAAAAAATCAGTCTGCATGGCATGCTAAACAATTGAATGAACTTCAAACACTGCGCTTGCAAATGGAACATCAGCAAAAGCGTAGTTGGATTTTCGGAAGTGTAATCGCAATTTTGCTCTCAATCGCTGTGATTGCACCATGGTTCATCTCCATGATTTTAATTGTGTTGGCATCCTTCATTGCTATGTGGCGTATGGTGAAATAAGTTCACTATCTCATGTCAAAACTTACTACTTCAATAGGTTTTAGTCGCTGAATTGCTTATGATACAGATCCTCAAGACCACTCAACCTTGCTTGAATATTCATGTAGGTTATAAAGCAAAACAGGTCATTGAAGAACAAGGTTTACAAGCCAGTGCGGTTGATTTTGTTCCTGGAGCAGCAGGTGGTCCTAAAGGTATTGGAATTCAAGGATTGGACCAAGCTGTTTTTGGTGAGTTCTTTGCTCAAGCACCGAAAAAGCGAACTTTAATAGGCTCATCCATTGGGAGTTGGCGTTTTGCAAGTATTGCAGCGCATGGTGCACAAGCAGGCACATCCAAATTAGCAGACTTATATACCCATCTTGAATTTCGACCTAAGATGAATATTATTGAAGTTGGAGACGTCTGTCGCGGCATGCTTAAAGCCCTCCTTCAAGGTAAAACCAATCAAATTATTGATCATCCCGACTACCATTTGGCTATTTTGTCAGTAAAGTCATCGAAAAAATTTCAAAGTGATCATCCTCTTATGCTTGCCCGTGCAGTTGCTGGCATTATCGGTCTCAATACTTTTTCGAGAGCTAAAATTGGGCACTTCATGCAACGTACAATTGCCCAACCACACAACGCTTCACGACTTTCACTCATCAAAAATGAATTCGAACATCTTGATTATGCGTTGACTGAAAAAAATTTAGAAGATTGGTTAATGGCATCTGCATCCATTCCATTTTTGATGCCGGCGGTCAGAAATATCGAAGGTGCAGATGTCGCTGCTTATCGTGATGGCGGGCTAATCGATTATCATATTGATCTACCTTTACCGAGTCATGGGATTGTCCTCTACCCTCATTTTACAGATCAAATAACACCAGGTTGGTTCGATAAGTTCCTCAAAAAACGTAGATCTAATGCTGAATATCAAGCACGAACCGTATTGATTTCACCCTCTGAGTCTTATTTAAGATCACTTCCTTTAGGACGTCTTCCTGATCGCAAAGATTTCACACTGAAAGGGCTTGATCAAAAAAAACGAATCGAGCTTTGGAAACAGTCTGTAGCTGAAAGTCAACGATTAGGGGATGCATTCCTAGAAATGATCCATAAGCAAAACTTTGAAGAATACATGCAAGATCTTAAATAAATTAATTTCTACTCTCCCCTACAAAGATTTATTCGCTTAAACTAATGACCTACAATTTTGTAGTGTCTCATTTAATTCTGGTGAAATCCTTATGAACAATACGCAATGGCTCGATGAAGTAAAATTTAACGAACAAGGTTTAATCCCTGCCATTGCTCAGCATCATCAAACAGGTCGAGTGTTGATGGTGGCTTGGATGAATCGTGAGTCTTTGGCACTTACAGCAGAAAAAAATCAAGCTGTTTACTACTCTCGTTCACGCAGCAAATTGTGGCATAAAGGCGAAGAATCAGGTCACTTCCAAACTGTGCATGAAATTCGTTTAGATTGTGATGCTGATGTGATCGTTCTTCAAATTGAGCAACATGGTGGCATTGCTTGCCATACAGGACGTGAATCATGTTTTTATCGCCGCTTAACATCAAACGGTTGGGAAATTGTAGACGCTCAATTGAAAGATCCGAACCAAATTTATGGCGAAAAGTCTGAGAATGCGCATAGTAAAGTGATGAATGCATCAACAGCTCAAGCTGAGCAAGTCGATGTATTACATTATCTTGGTCAAATGATGGCAGAACGTAAATCTGCAGATCCTGACTCTTCTTATGTGGCAAAGCTTTATCATAAAGGTCTCAATAAAATATTAGAAAAAATTGGTGAAGAAAGTTTTGAAACGGTAATTGCTGCTAAAGATTTCAAACAAGAAGCGACACTGGATCACCAAAATGATTTAATTTATGAAGTTGCTGATGTTTGGTTCCATACCATAGTCATGCTGGGTTACTTCGATCTTGATATTCAACTCGTTTTAAATGAGCTTGCACGACGTCAGGGTCTGTCAGGACTTGTTGAAAAAGCGAATCGCACGCATTAATTTACTCTTATAAAGCCATGTTCAAACATGGCTTTTTTATTTAATTCGGCTTTTTAAGTCGCCGAAGACTCCCCATCCAAAAAGAAGAAGATTGAACTCTCCCCTTTGTAAATTCTTGCTATACTCACTGATCATTTTAAAACCATTGAAGATTTATTAACCTGTGTCTGTCATTGTCAAACCTACCTTAGAACAAGAAATTGCGATTCAACAAGCGCAATCTGGTCAATCCTTCAAAGTGATTGCCTATGCAGGTACAGGTAAAACAACAACGCTTAAATTAGTCAGTGATGCGATGCAACAGCGTCGCGGTATGTATCTTGCCTTTAACAAAGCGATTGCCAGCGAGGCTCAACAAAAATTTCATCAGCGCGTGGATTGTCGTACATTCCACTCTTTAGCATTTCGAAGCGTTCCACGTGGAGTGACTGATAAACTTAGACTCCCACGCTTGAGCCCGAGCTTTATTGCCAAAGAATACCGTTTGCAACCCATCACATTACGCCGACTCATGGGGGGGCGTTACGAAAAATATGCGCTTATGCCTAGTCGTTTGGCGGGCTTAGTTGCAAATGCTGTCAGTTATTTCTGTTCAACAAGCTCGCAATATCCTGCACCCCGCCATATTCAAGCACCAAGTTGGCTACATGCTGACGATATTGCGGTATTACAGCAACACCTTTATCCTGCAGTCGAACGTCGTTGGTTAGAATCAATCGACCCTAATCATCAGGCTGGCATTGGGCATGACATCTATCTCAAATTATGGGCTTTATCAGATCCTTTTATACCCGCAGACTATGTATTGTTTGATGAAGCACAGGATGCTGACCCCCTGATGCTGGGGATTTTACTCAAGCAAAAAAGTACGCAAGTCATCTATGTCGGCGATGCACATCAACAAATTTATGCATGGCGTGGGGCAGTCAATGCGATGCAACAAATGCCTTTACCCGAATCGCGCCTAACCACTTCATTCCGTTTTGGTGATGATATCGCTGAAGTTGCTAATCACTTATTAGGCGCACTCAATGAGACTGTTCCATTGATTGGCAACCCCGAATTCCAATCAAAAGTCGTCAACAAGCCTCATACCAAAATGCGAGATGCGATTTTGTGCCGTACTAACGCACGCGCGATGGAACTTTTACTCTCAGGATTAGTTCAAGGAGAAAAAGTGAGCCTGCAAGCCGATCATGCGAAATTAAATCGCTTTGTTGATGCTGCAAGCTTACTTAAACAAGGTAAAAGAGTAACGGACGTTCCAGAGTTAGCTTGGTTCAACTCTTGGCATGATGTGCATGAATATTGTGAAACAAATGATGGTAGTGACATCAAGCCTTTGGTTAAATTGGTTGATGAACATGGTACAGATCCACTCAAACGAGCTCTTGCCAAAATCACACCCATTGAACAAGCGGACTATGTAATCTCAACCGCTCATAAAGCCAAAGGTTTAGAGTGGAATCGCGTGCATTTAGAAGATGATTACCAATTTAAAATTAATGGACTAGAACATAAAATTAGCGATGAAGAATTACGTTTACTTTATGTTGCATGTACACGAGCAAAAAGCAGCTTAAATATTCATCATATTTATGATTTAATACAACAACTCAAACTTAAATCCACGATTAAAACGAAAGCAACAGCATAATCCCCTACGATAAGTTGCAGGCAAAATATGAAAGTTCAATCTATTCAGTTACGTCACTGTTATCATTTTTCAGATATAAAAATTAAATTTGATCCAACTCAACGACCAATATCTATTATTTTAGGTGATCAGGCCTCTGGTAAAACTGCGATTATTAAAAATATTTATCAAGCTTTAACGTGGTTTGCTGCACGCGCCAAAGATTTAAGAACCGCTGGTGTAGTCATGCTTGATTCGGATATTAAGCACAAACACATTCAAGCCAAAATAGATATTTGTGTTCAATATCCCACGGATATTGGATCTATTGAACAGGCTGCGACCGTGCAAAACAATGAAGAGGGTTTGTGCGAATGGCAACTCTATAAAACATTAACCAGTAAAGGTGTAGGTCATAGTAAAGCGCTAACGACTCAATTAGAATCACTCGTTCATCTTTATCAACAAGCGATCAAACAAGATCCTGCTCAAGGCATGCCTATGGTGGCCTACTATCCTTCTGATCGTTTTATCAACGAAGTGAATTTGCTAAGCAAAAATAATCCTGCTGTATTACAAACACATGCAGCCTACGAACTTGCAGCACTCCCTTATACAACCTTTGCTCGGTTCTTCGAATGGTTTCGTGAAATTAGTGACATCGAAAATGCACGATTAGCACAAGTTTTTCAAAAAATTCAAACCAATCAAAAATTATCCTCTCATCATGACCAAGAGGATTTAGTTGCAAAATTATTGAATCTTGAAGCAGAGATGCAACTACCATCACTCAAAGCACTCAAGAAAGCCATCCAGACATTATTCCCATCGATCAGTGACATTTATATTGAATACACGCCCAAGATCCAATTGATGCTGGTACAAAATGGTCAAGAAATTCCTTTTTCGCAATTATCTAATTCGTATCGTCAATGGTTGTGTTTAGTAGGTGATATTGTCAGACGACTTTGTCTCCTGAATCCTCATAGTATTGACCCATGCCTTGATGGTGAAGGCATTCTATTAATTGACAATATTGATGCTCAAGTAGATGAAGATTTTGTGCAAAACGTACTCAGACGTTTGCATGAAGCATTCCCACAAATTCAAATTATCGCATCTGCATGCTCTGAATTGATTTTAAACAATGAAGTAGATGTACAACATTTTAAGTTAGAAAATAGAAAAATTGTTGAAGTAGAACAAAACCAAATCAGGGAACAATATGATGAACTATTTGCTCAACTCATGGCTAATGATTTACAAGATGATCAAATCACTGAAGTGAGTCGATCTACTGATACGCTTGATGGCTTGCGTTTGTTTGAATACTTCAAAAATTTATCATTGTCAGAAAAACAGCGCTTTATTGAGTATCTCCAAGCTGGAGATTTATCGAGTATTTCATCACCCTAATTGATTGGAATTAGATGAATTAATCGGGTATGACTCACTCAATTTAAACAGAAATTTAAGCTTTTTTTCGCTATAATTCTGAATTGTGTAGCTAAAAAGTTTGATGTAATTTTATACATGTAATAAAATCTACTCATTCATTTTTTAATCAAAAAATGTCTATTTCTTTGCATTAGCTTTCCAAGTTGCGCAACACAACTTGTTTTTGTTTTTAAAATTCGTTCGGCTTTCAAAGTTTAAGTAGTTGGATGACTCTTTGCCATCCTCAAGCTTTTGAAAGATAAAACTCATCATAGGTTCCGACCTACAACTCTATGGATACGAGTGTGCTACCGATTATTATATTGTTACCATTAATACTTGGCACTTTTCTTGTCCTCTGGCTGCAAAAAATCTCTCGCGGGGCGACAGCATTAGGGGCAATTGGAGTCAGCTTAACAAGTTTTATCTTGTTGCTGACTCAAGCCAAAGACGTCTTTCAAGGTCAAGTCATCTCTGAACATTGGTCATGGTTACCACAGTTTGGTATCGACTTAAGCTTTAGACTTGATGCATTAGGCTTGATCTTCTCCCTCCTTATTACAGGGATTGGGACACTCATTTATATTTATGCTTATTATTATTTAAATCATAAAAACTGTCTAAGTAAGCTATATTTCTTACTGATGCTGTTCATGGCCGCCATGCTCGGCATTTCACTTTCTAATAATTTACTTATTCTTCTTGTCTTTTGGGAAATGACCAGTATTTCTTCATTTCTTTTAGTGGGTTATTGGAGTAACTACGAAGCAGCACAGCGTGGCTCAAGAATGGCCTTAACCATCACGGGTATGGGTGGTTTAGCCATGCTCGGTGGTTTTATTCTATTAGGTCAAATCACTGGCACATATCAAATTGATCAAATCCTCAATATGACGGCGCAGATTCAATCGAGTCATTTATTTGTGCCAGCCTTGCTCCTTATTCTTTTAGGTGCATTCACCAAAAGTGCTCAATTCCCTTTCCATTTTTGGTTGCCAAATGCAATGGCTGCTCCAACACCCGTGTCAGCTTATTTGCATTCAGCGACAATGGTGAAAGCCGGAATTTTCTTACTGGCGCGCTTAATGCCGATCTTTGTTGGTTCTGCTTTGTATCATAACCTCGTCACATTCATTGGTTTATTTACCTTATGTATGGCCGCGTTCTTTGCCATTTTTAAGGAAGATCTGAAAGGTTTGCTTGCCTACTCCACCATTAGTCATTTAGGCTTGATCGTTTGCTTACTGGGGATTGGTTCACCACTCGCTGTGGCTGCAGCTATTTTTCATATCATTAACCATGCGACCTTTAAAGCAGCATTATTCATGATCGCTGGTATTATCGACCATGAAACAGGTACACGTGATTTACGAAAACTCAGTGGGGTATGGCAGTTACTTCCATTTACAGCGACTTTAACCATGATCACAGCAGCCTCAATGGCTGGTGTACCACTGACCAATGGATTCTTATCCAAAGAAATGTTCTTTACTGAACTATTAGCGAATCTCTCGGGTGGTGTAGGTATCTTCGCAGCAATTATTGCAACACTCGCAGGTCTGTTTGCTGTCGCGTATTCTGTTCGTTTAGTTCATGGCGTATTTTTTGATGGTGATTTAGGCAAAGCGATTCCAAATAAAGATGCGCATGAACCACCAATTGGTATGCGTGCACCTGCAATTTTATTAGCTACATTATGTATTGCAGTGGGTCTATTACCAGCGCTCTTAGTAGGCGATATCGTCAATGCTGGTGCACGAGCAAGCACCAACCTTCCAGCTTTTGAAGGCGTACATCTAGCAATCTGGCATGGCTTTAATGTGCCTTTATTGATGAGTGCGATTGCATTGATTGGCGGTATTATTTTTTATTTTAGTCTTGCGAAGAACAGTAGAATTCGTGACATTGACCTTGATCCAATACTTGGCAAACTTCAAGGTAAAGTCCTGTTTGATCTCTTTCTCAAACATTTGCTCTTAAATTCGCGAAAATTAAAAAGAGCAACAGAAACAGGTTCTCTACAAAACTATTTATTGTGGATATTAATTTTTGCTGTTGCTTTAGTCTCCATGCCTCTCATTGGTCAAGGTATTTATGCAGGTACACGCGAACTGACGCATGCACCATTGGTTGCAATCGTGCTTTGGTTATTACTGTTTTCAGCGTGCTGGATGATGCTTTGGTTTCACCATGAACGCATTAAAGCCGTTCTTATCAGTGGAGCAATCGGTCTTGTCGTGACGATGGTCTTTGTTACGATGTCAGCACCAGACCTGGCACTCACACAAATCACAGTCGATGTTGTCACAACTGTTTTACTTCTGATGAGTCTGTCCCTCTTACCACAACTTACGCCTTATGAATCTTCACGCACTCGTCGTTGGAGAGATGCGGTGATTGCAATCATCGGAGGCCTAGGAATCGGTTGGATCACTTGGATGATTCTAACGCGTGATCACAATTCAATCTCATGGTTCTTTGTTCAACAATCTCTACCGCTCGGTGGTGGTTCAAATATTGTGAACGTAATTTTAGTCGATTTCCGTGGATTTGATACCTTTGGTGAAATCACAGTACTGGGTATTGCTGCGATTGGGACACTGTGTTTAATGGATGGAATGCGTGCTCATGGTACGACCATTACACAAGGCTTAACCTATCGCTTTAATCCATCACCGTTGATGTTCCGAATGACCGCATCTTGGGTCCTTCCGATTGCCTTAGTCGTCAGCTTATATATTTTCTTACGCGGACATAATCTTCCAGGGGGTGGCTTTATCGCAGGTCTCATTACATCAATGGCGCTTGTGATTCAGTACATTGCACTAGGTCAAGATCACACTGAACAACTCTTACGAGCAAAGTCTGGGCGTCTTTATGAAATTTGGATTGGTACTGGCTTAACTATTGCTGGTCTGACTGGGGTCGCTGCGTGGTTCTGGGGTCGACCATTCCTGACCAGTGCTCATATTTATGTAGAGCCGATCATTCTCGGAAAAATGCATTTGCCATCTGCTGCAGCATTTGATGTTGGTGTCTATGTCACAGTCGTTGGTGCAACAATGCTCATGATTTCCGTTTTAGGCGACTCACGCAACTCAAGCATCACCGGCCCTGTACCGAAGGAGTAAAGAATGATTAGTTTAGAATTTTTACTCGCCTCCGCTATTGGATTATTGGTTGCCACTGGTATTTATCTGATTTTACGTGCCCGCACTTTCCCTGTGGTACTAGGCTTGGCCATGATAGGGTATGCAGTCAATTTATTTCTCTTTGCAATGGGGCGGATTCAATTAAATTCACCTGCGATTTTAACCAATGCCACTCAAGTTACAGATCCATTACCTCAAGCACTTGTATTAACGGCAATTGTAATCGGTTTTGCCACAACTGCTTTTATCGTGCAACTAGCATTGAGAAGTCGCTATGAATCGGGTACTGATCATGTTGACTCTAAAGAAGAAATAATCAATACAGACCCAAGAGAGGATGAGCCTTAATGATGAATTTTTATGATTTATGGCTCACCCACTCGCCAATTTTAAGTATTTTAATTCCGACATTTACTGCATTTATTTTAGTGCTATTGGGTAATCCAGGTTCAGGATCTTTAGCGCATGACTGGCGTCAACCTTGGCGTCGTGGAATCAGTTTAACATCGGTTTTTCTTGGTTTAGCGACTGCAATCATTTACTTAATTCAGGCAAACTCTGGTCAGATCTATGTGTATAGTTTAAGCGAGTGGTCAGCTCCTTTTGGCATTGTACTTGTACTAGATCGTTTGGCAGCCTTTATGCTCGTGCTCACCTATGCTCTTGCGACACCAATTATTTGGTTTGCAAGTAAAGAATGGGATGAACGTGGACGCTATTTCCATGCAATGAGCCATTTTTTACTCATGGGATTATGTGGTGCATTTCTAACAGGCGACTTATTTAACTTGTTTGTTTTCTTTGAAGTGCTGTTGATGGCTTCATATGTATTGCTTCTACATGGTCAAGGCAAAGCACGTTTCCAACTTGGTATTCACTATGTAACGATCAACCTATTAGCGTCTGCATTCTTTTTGATTGGCTTAGGGATGATTTATGGTAATACTGGTAGCCTGAATATGGCTGATGTGGGTCGAATTGTACGTACACTTGAAGGTGATCAGTACAATATGGCAGTTGCAGGCGGATTAATGCTGTTTGTAGTCTTTGGTATCAAGGCTGCAATCCTCCCTGTCGGACTATGGCTACCTAAAACTTATGCCGTCGCCACGACCCCTGTAGCCGCATTATTCACCATCATGACCAAAGTGGGTATCTATGCCATTTTACGTGTGAATGGAACCGTATTCACCGATGAGCTTTCGCGAGAAATTCTCAGCACTTGGCTGCTTCCAATTGGTTTAATTACGACTATTTATGGTGTAATTGGAGCGATTGGTGCAGAGCGAATGCGTCGTTTTGTTGGTTTCATGATCCTATCGTCTATAGGAACGATTGCAATCGCCCTTTCTCTGATGACTGCAGATGCTTGGGCTGCAGCGCTATATTACCTCGTGCATAGTACGATTATTGCCGCTGCATTCTACTTGCTATGCGGTTGGATTACTTCGCAGCGTGGTGCATTCAAAGATCATCTAAAAATCGCACCAATCATGAAACAGCAGACGCTAGTTTCGATTTGCTTTTTCATTATTGCACTCATGATGGCAGGGCTTCCACCCTTCAGTGGATTCTTTGGAAAAGTATTTATCCTTCAAGCGGCCTCTGTATCTAGCTATCAATTGCTCATTATTATTGTCATTCTGATTGTGAGCTTGCTTAGTATCATAGCTTTCACGCGCTTAGGATTCGTTATTTTATGGCGTTCAACTGTACCAGAAAATGACCCTAATCAAGAGTCTTATCATGAATATCAAAAGTTACCAAGCAAGGCACCTCCACGTAATGACACCACAATTTTTGTCTTTATTATAAGTTTAATCGCTTATGTGATATTTGCTCATCCAGTCACACAGTATATTCAACAAACTGCAAATCAGTTAAATGATTCAGAACAATATATTAATGCTGTTTTAAAAATGGATGAACGTGGTGAAGTAATTAGTGTACAACCATTTGATCCCAATTATCTTCCAGAAACAAAATACGGCGGAGAGTTTGCAGACCCAAATGCACATTATATTCCACATGTTATAAGTGAAAAATCACTTGAGGGCGAACACATCTCAGAGTTCAAGCGCCGTCAAATCAAAGAACAAGAATTGAACCAGCGACAACCTGAAGAAGCCCAATCTAAGCTTCAACCGATGGAGCAGTAAATGATACAAAAGAGCTCTCTATTTGATCGAATCATGCCACATCCTTTTGTTTCAGTTATCGTGGCTATCAGTTGGCTGATGTTGGCTAACAGCGCAGCGTTGTTTGATATATTGGTTGCTATTCTTATTGGTTTAGTCATTCCTAAGCTAGTACAACCTTTTATCGTTCGTACACCCAATATTCATTGGGATTTAGCAGTTAAACTGGTTTTTGTTGTGTTATGGGACATTATCATCAGTAATATTCGTGTTGCTAAACAAGTCCTAGGACCTACTGATCGTCTACACCCTAAGTGGTATCGGGTACCTCTAGATACGGATCATGACCAAGTAAACAGTTTACTGGCAATGATCATTACGACTACTCCTGGTACAGTCAGTGCTGGAATCGACCAAGAACGTGGAGATATTCTTGTTCACTCGATTAATACAGACAATCCAGAGGCTGATATTTTAGAAATCAAACAGCGCTACGAAGCGCCTCTCATCGCAATTTTCCATGTAAAACAGCAAGGAGATTCTCAATGATCATTCTTCCTTATGTATTGGGAATTAGCTTAATTGGAATTACGATTTCAATGTTGCTTTGTCTAATCCGTCTTGTAATCGGTCCTTCAATGGTTGATCGACTACTTGCATTAGATACTTTATTTCTGAATGCTACGTGTTTAGTTGTGGTTCTAGGAATTTATTGGGCTAGCACCTCTTTATTTGAAGGTGCACTATTGGTAGCCATGCTCGGTTTCGTATCGACAGCAGCATTGGCTCGCTATTTTACGACAGGCCATGTGGTGGACTAGGAGAAAACTATGAATATTCAGCTGATTATGGAAATCTTAGTTTCCTTCTTCCTGATCAATGGTGCCTTTTTTACACTTGTAGGTGGAATTGGAATGGTGAAATTGCCTGACCTATTCATGCGTCTGCATGCCCCTACAAAGTCGAGCACACTAGGCCTAGGTAGTTTTTTAATAGCAGCTATGATTTATTCAGCTTTTCATAGTCGCTTTGGGTTTGCTGAACTACTGATTACATTACTTGCCTTTATTACGGCGCCTGTATCGGCAAATTTAATTGCACAAGCTGCATTACATTTACGTTTACGCTCTACATCAGGCGATGTCCCCGAAGCACTAGACCGCCCTCTCCCTTGGCAGCGCCAAAGAAGAATGCGTCAGTTTAATCAAGACTCATCTAAGTAATAAAAAAACCTAGCTTTCGCTAGGTTTTTTTTGTTAGCTATATAGTACAGGTTGGGGATGCTCTTGGAAGCCTTCCACTTGATATTCTTCAGCTAATTTTGCCTTCCAATGATTCACGATATCCGTATAGTCAATTTCAGAAGGATGAAAATCTTCTTTGTAATATGATAAATATTCTGGAATTAGCTCGATCATCATTTTAGAAATCAGGTAAATACCATATAAGTTTCCACTGACCTTCGGTAAGCTTTTTCGACGATCTTGCCAAAATAATCGAGTCGCTGAATAAAATGTAAGACTCGCGAAACCTGTGGTTACGCTACGCATAATATTGCGGCGCACTTTGGTATCTTTGTATACCGCTTGATAGACATCAAATGCAACTGCTCGATGTTCAATTTCTTCAATAGCATGCCACACCCAAAGCTTAGTTGCATCTTCATCTAAGGTCGACAGGACTTCAGGATGACGAAGAATATAACCACCCAATAACGCTGTAAAATGCTCAAAAGCACAGGTAATTGCTAACTGCAATTTTGGATGGGTAGTACGAATAAATTCATCGCGTCGCGCTAACCATGCTTGAAAGTTGTCAAGTTGATAATCATCACGGCGCCAAGCGTCATTAAATTCCGCATGTGCTTTTGAATGCATCGCTTCTTGACCAATAAATGCTGCAATCTGCGCTTGTAATTTTTCATCTTTCACTTTATCTCGTACATTACGAACACTATGAACAAAGAATTGTTCACCAATTGGAAAGGTAGAAGAAAGTGCCGTCAACAAGTGTGACATGACAGGAGAATTCGCGAAAAAATGGCGTCGTATGGCTTTAGGATTATAATTTAAACGTCGTACGGTAATCCCAATCGCTTTTGGACGATTTAAATAAGATTTATCTTTGGCGATTTGTGTAGTTGTCATTTTAGAGCCTATATGGATATAGCATTTCTTATTCATACTGTCAGAATAAATCAGATTTAATATTGCAAAAATAACCACACAGACAAATAAATTATATTTTTTGCCAATAAAGTCGCAAATTAAATTACAACTCCATTCTCTTTTTTAATTTAATTACATGATTCGTAAGATAGTTCTTGAATTGGATACTTTTGAATATTCAACAAGAGATTGTCAAACAAGTCATGCATATAAATGAAAAATCCTACCGAAGTAGGATTTTTTGTAAGGCATGTTTTCGTTTAAACATCAAGATAATCTAAAATACCTTCAGCAGCCTGACGTCCTTCCCAAATCGCAGTTACGACCAAGTCAGAACCACGCACCATATCTCCACCGGCAAAGATTTTCGGATTAGAAGTTTGGAACTTGTATTGTTGATGCTCAGGAGCAACGACACGACCTGAACCATCTAAATTAATACTTACATCATTAAACCATTCTGCAGGGCTTGTACGGAAACCAAAGGCCAACAGCACTGCATCAGCAGGTAAGATTTCCTCTGAACCTGGGATCGGTTCAGGACTGCGACGACCACGACTATCAGGCTCACTGAGTTGAGTCGTCACAAATTTAACACCTGTGACCTTTCCATTCTCACCCACGATTTCGATCGGCTGACGATTGAACTGAAATTCAACACCTTCTTCTCGCGCATTTTTAACTTCACGGCGTGAACCTGGCATGTTTTCTTCATCGCGGCGGTATGCACAAGTGACAGATGTTGCACCTTGGCGGATTGAAGTACGGTTACAGTCCATAGCAGTATCACCGCCACCGAGTACAATAACTTTCTTACCTTCCACACTGATAAATTCTGAAGGATCTTTCTCCCAACCTTGGCAACGATTCACATTGGCAATTAAGAAATCAAGCGCATCATAAACACCTTCCAAATCTTCACCTGCGAAACCACCTTTCATGTATGTGTATGTTCCCATACCCATGAAGACAGCGTCATAATCAGCAAGCAATTGATCAATAGTGATGTCTGTGCCAATTTCTGTATTTAAACGGAATTCAATCCCCATGCCTGTAAAGATTTCACGACGACGTTTCATCACGTCCTTTTCCATCTTAAATTCAGGAATACCAAAGGTCAGCAAACCACCAATTTCTGGGCGCTTATCAAATACGACAGGTTTAACACCATTGCGCACCAAAATGTCCGCACAACCTAGACCTGCAGGGCCTGCACCAATAATCGCGACTTTTTTATCTGTCCATTTGACATGAGACATGTCAGGACGCCAGCCCAATGCAAATGCCGTATCATTAATATACTTTTCAGCATTTCCAATGGTCACCGCACCAAACCCATCATTTAGTGTACATGCACCTTCACACAAACGGTCTTGAGGACAAACTCGACCACACACCTCCGGTAGAGTATTGGTTTGGTGGCAAAGCTCTGCTGCTTGAAAAATACGACCTTCAGCAATCAGTTTTAACCAGTTTGGAATATAGTTATGTACTGGACATTTCCATTCACAGTAAGGGTTACCGCAACCTAAACAACGATGTGTTTGGTTTTTAGCAACTTCGGCTGTAAAAGGTTTATAAATTTCCACAAACTCAGCTTTGCGGACGTTGAGATCTTTTTTCTCTGGATCTTGGCGTGCGACATCCAGGAATTGAAAGTCATTATTAAGGCGTTCTGCCATGTCTCTCTCCGTGGGTAGATGCAGTCTGTTGTTAGTTCAGCTGCATCTTCCTATATATCTGCAGTAGTGGAATTATTGAGGATCAGCTTGAGTTGTTTTTAATAAAGTCTGCAAGTTTGCAGCTTTTGGTTTCACCAACCAGAATTTACGGCTGTAGAAATCAAACTCGTTACGGATCTTGTACGCCCAAGCACTACCAGTTTCCTTAATATGCTCATCTAAAATGCGGCTTAAGAACTCTTTATGTTCTTCCATTGATTCGGTCGAAATACGATTAAGCTCGATCAACTCGTGGTTATAATGATCAACAAAGTCATTATCTAAATCAAGTACATAAGCAAAACCACCTGTCATACCCGCACCGAAGTTATGACCAACTTTACCCAGTACCGTCACAATACCACCTGTCATATATTCACAACAGTGATCTCCAGCACCCTCAATCACCGCGAACGCACCTGAGTTACGAACAGCAAAACGTTCACCAGCTGTACCTGCAGCAAATAATTTACCGCCTGTTGCACCATATAAACATGTGTTACCAATGATCGCTGTTTCTTGTGTTTGGAATGGAGAACCCTTCGGTGGAAAAATTGAGATACGACCACCCGCCATACCTTTACCCACATAGTCATTCGCATCACCCTCAAGCTTGATATGCAGACCACCCGCATTCCATACACCAAGTGATTGTCCAGCAGTACCTGTCAAATTCACTTTAACAGGGTGTGCTTCCATACTTAAGTTACCATAGCGACGAGCGATCTCACCTGAAACACGTGCCCCAATAGAACGGTCACAGTTACCAATGCTAAAACTGTATTCACCACCTGTACCAGCTTCAATCGCAGGCAATATTTCTGCGATCATAGACTCAGCCAAAACACCTTTATCAAATGGTGCATTTCCTTCGACTTCGCAATATTGAGCTTTGCCTTCAGCAGCTGGATGTGATTCAAGTAAAGCACTTAAATCTAGGTGAGCATGCTTATCTGTTTCACCAGGTAGCATTTCTAGTAAATCGGTACGACCAATCAAGTCTTTCAAACTTGATACACCTAATGCAGCCAACCACTCACGTGTTTCTTCAGCAATAAAGGTGAAGAAGTTAATAAGCATTTGTGGTTCGCCGATATAGTGCTCTTGACGCAAATGATCTTGCTGAGTCGCTACACCAGTCGCACAGTTATTTAAGTGGCAGATACGGAGGTATTTACAACCCAACGCAATCATTGGTGTAGAACCAAAACCGAAGCTTTCCGCACCTAAAATAGCTGCTTTCACGACATCTAGACCCGTTTTTAAACCACCATCCGTTTGAACGCGAACTTTACCACGCAAATCATTTACACGAAGGGCTTGATGCGCTTCAGAAAGACCAAGCTCCCATGGCGAACCTGCATGATGAATCGAAGACAATGGCGATGCTGCTGTACCACCGTCATAACCAGAGATGGTGATAAAGTCAGCATAGGCTTTTGCAACACCCGCAGCAATCGTACCCACACCTGGCTCAGATACCAGTTTTACAGAGACCATCGCTTGAGGGTTCACTTGTTTTAAATCAAAAATTAACTGCGATAAATCTTCGATTGAATAAATATCGTGGTGCGGTGGTGGAGAAATTAATGTCACACCCGGTACAGAATAGCGTAAACGTGCAATTAAGCCATTCACTTTACCACCTGGCAACTGACCACCTTCACCCGGTTTTGCACCTTGTGCCACTTTAATTTGCAGTACTTCTGCAGAAGTTAAGTAAGCAGGCGTTACACCAAAACGACCTGATGCGATTTGTTTGATTTTTGAGTTACGGATTGTGCCGTAACGCGCTGGATCTTCACCACCCTCACCTGAGTTCGAACGACCACCAATTGTATTCATTGCAATGGCAATCGCTTCATGTGCTTCTGGTGATAATGCCCCTAAAGACATCCCTGCAGAGTCAAAACGCGGAAGAATCGCTTCTACAGATTCAACTTGATCCAGTGGAATTGAATTTTCTGTTTTGAGTTTAAATAAATCACGAATGGTTGCCACTGGACGATTATTTACAAGCTCAGCATATTCTTTGAAATCTTCATATTTCCCAGAACGTACAGATTTATGTAGAGCATTAATTACATCAGGGTTAAAAGCGTGATATTCCTTATCAAATACAAATTTCAGCAAACCACCTTGCTCAATTGGCTTACGTGATTTCCAAGCGGTTTCTGCTAATTTTTTCAAATCATTTTCAAGATCAACAAAAGTCGCACCTTTAATACGGCTTGGAACACCTGTGAAGCATTTATTAACAACTTCTTCAGATAAACCAACAGCCTCAAACAACTGCCCACCGCGATATGAAGCAACGGTGGAAATACCCATTTTTGAAAGGACTTTCAACAATCCTTTTTCTATCCCTTTACGGAAATTCGCTTGCGCATGAATCGGATCACCTAACAACTCACCTTTCGCAATTAAATCATTAATGACGTCATATGCAAGATATGGGTAAATTGCTGTTGCGCCAAAGCCAAGCATTACGGCAAACTGGTGTGGATCACGCGCTAAAGCTGTTTCAACAATAATGTTTGCATCTGTACGTAAACCTGCATGGATGAGGTAATGGTGGATAGCACCCGTTACCATCGCTGCATTGGCTGGTAAGAACCCTTCACGAATTTTCTTATCAGAAATCACCAATAGGGTTTTGCCATCACGAATTGCTTGTGCTGCTTCTTCACAAATACGTGTAATCGCGGCTTCTAGACCTTCAGTCTCTGCATAGTTTAGATCAATATCTGCAATCTCATAGCCCTTACGACCTAAAGTGCGAATTTGATGCATTTTAGAGTTTGACAGTACAGGACTTGAAATAATTAATCGATCCGCATGCTCTGGACCTTGTTCAAATACATTTTGTTCACGACCCAAACATGTTTCTAAAGACATTACGATCGATTCACGTAATGGATCGATTGGTGGATTGGTTACCTGAGCAAACTGTTGACGGAAGTAATCTGTTACATGGCGTACTTGACGAGACAATACAGCCATCGGCGTATCATCACCCATCGAACCTACTGCTTCTTGACCACTTTCAGCGATTGGACGTAATAACTGATCTCGCTCTTCAAATGTCACCATAAACATTTTTTGCGCTGCTTTTAAAGCATCGCCTTTTAAGCCTTGATCACATAGATATTCTTCTAGCTCTGGGCTGCCTTGGATACGCACTGAATTTTCACGCAACCATTGACGATAAGGACGCATTTTTTTCAGATGATTACTGACGTCTTTAGTATCCAGCAATTTGCCAGTGAAAGTGTCAATGACTAAGATCTGACCTGGTCCAACACGACCTTTAGATACTACGTCTTCTGGTTCATAACCCCAGACACCAATTTCTGATGCAAGTGTGATGTAACCATTCTTAGTAATTACCCAACGTGCAGGACGTAAGCCATTACGGTCAAGCATACAAATCGCATGACGACCATCTTGAATCACAAGACCTGCTGGCCCGTCCCATGCTTCCATATGTTTAGAGTTAAACTCATAGAATGCACGTAAATCAGCATCTAAAGTTTCAACGTTTTGCCATGCTGGTGGAACGAGCATACGTAGTGCACGGAATAAATCCATACCTCCACCAACCAAAATCTCGAGCATGTTGTCTAAACTTGAAGAGTCAGAGCCAGTACGGTTTACGATTGGGTTGAGCTCAGTTAAACCAGGTAAGAGCGGGTTTTCAAACTTTGGTGTACGTGCCATCGCCCAGTTACGGTTTGCTGTAATGGTATTAATTTCACCATTGTGCGCTAAGTAACGGAAAGGTTGTGCCAATGGCCAACGTGGCAATGTATTGGTTGAGAAACGCTGATGGAACACTACAATGTGTGATTCCAAACGTGGATCAGCTAAATCTGTATAAAAATCTGCAATCGCTTCAGGCATCATTAAGCCTTTATAAGAGATCACAGTTGAACAAAGTGTTGTAACGTAGAATGAACTATCTTGACTTAATTTTTGTTCAGCACGACGTCGAGCCAAGAATAACTTACGGTTAAACTCAACCTCTTCAACACCCATTGGACAGTTAACAATTACTTGTTCAAATGCTGGCAAAGACTGCATCGCAATTGAGCCTAATGCTTCATTATTGGTTGGCACTAAACGCCATGCAATTACACGCAAACCTTCTGATTCAATTTCTTTAGTCAGCACTTGTTTTGCATGTGCAGCAATTGCAGGATCTAGGCTAAGAAAAACTGTACCTACTGCAAAAATTTCACTGAGTGTAATATCACTTAAACGTTTTGCTTCTTCACGGAAGAATTGCTTAGGCATAGCCAATAGTAGACCACATCCATCACCCGTCTTACCATCTGCAGCAATACCACCGCGGTGCGTCATACAACTTAAACTATGAATCGCGGTCTTGACCAAGTCATGACTCGCATCACCTTGCATATGGGCGATTAATCCGAAACCACAGTTATCTTTAAACTCATCCGGTTGGTATAGACCTTTAGCGGGAGCTACAGTATTAGGCGATGGCATGTGCATAGCGTACCCTTCTTCAACATGGCCCTCATTGGGCAAAACTTATCTATTCTTCAAATACGATTTCTTTATAAAACAAAGACATGATTCTGTATGTCTTTCGTTATTGAACGTCTTTTCTGATTTAATTTCACAAATGTACGAGACGATTTGCACTCATTTAAAGCAGATCAATTTGACTAAATCGCACACTAAATTAAGGTCTTCGCTCCAAAATAGGGACAATTTACTTAATCAGTGCACCAATAAAGCAAAATCTATGCCAATATTTATTTATTCCGTGCAAGCGTTTTATTTCAATTATTTTGTCATTATTAACCGAAAAGGCACCAAATTAGAACCACTTTATCGCACCAATGATGTGCAAATTTATTATGCTTTCGTTTAATTTTGCGCCATTTTATACCATTTTAATTAAATGGATCACTAATTTGAGCCTCTTGACTCCGTTTATCCGTATTATTCTTTGAATTATCGCTCGAAATAGGGTCAACATTCGATTGCGAACGTCTCACATCAACCACATTTCCTGACTGATCTTTTCTTGTAATAGTCACATTGGTTGTTGCCTTAGCAGGATCAGCCACAGGGGTTGGCTTAGGACGAACCAGCAATGACTCATCAATCAATGGTACCGCTGCAGGTCGTAATTTAATTTCGTATAATTTTGCAGTTGTTAGTTCTTCAGAACCCATGTCATTGACTTGACCCACAAACTGATTAAAGCCAGCAACTTTAGGCGCTACAGAAGGTGGTAACTTTAAATCCAATCCATTTAAAGTTGTCTTGGCAGCACCTTCCCCCATAAACAGCCCATAACCCAAAATGTACTGTTCAACTTGATCCTCACCACTCAAACGAAAATAAATATATGGTTTACGATCAGTTTGCTTATTAAGAAAACTTTTAATTACATCTTCATTGGTAACGCGAAATAGTTCGATATAATAATTATTTTTATTGTCTTGAATAAACTTTGTGCCTCTAAATTCAGGCAAATGGTTTCCTGAAGCCACTTTACGCGCAGTTAATTCCAAAGGTCGCACTTGATCAGTCAGCCCGCCCAAATAATTTGTTGCTGCCACCTTTTCAGGTTGAATCTGGACTTGAGTTTCTTCAATTTGCTTAGACTGAGTAACCAACTCTTTGCTATCAGTCAAAATCCAGAATACAAAAGATGCGACTAAAAACAGTATGCCACCGATCAACCAAATATATTGTTGCGCTGTGCGTGGGGATGAGTGGCGTACCGTCATGAGAAAACCTAAGATTATGCTTGATTACGTAAAATCGCTTGTTTCATTAATTCCACATCAAACTCTTTGGTAATTACTGCTTGCCCTAGCGACTTCAAGAGCACTAAACGTAATTGACCATTCAGGACTTTTTTGTCATGAGACATATATGCCAAAAATTCATCAAGTGGAATTTGAGGACATTTTATCGGTAATTTCGCACGTTGAATGATAATTTTTGTACGTTCAAGGTCAGCTTCTGTGATCCACCCCATTAAATAAGATAAATCTGCCGCCATCACCATTCCCGTCGCCACAGCCTCACCATGTAACCACTCACCATATCCCAGATAAGATTCAATCGCATGTCCAAAGGTATGACCTAAATTCAGTAATGCACGCTCACCCTGTTCTTTCTCGTCATTGGCCACAATTCGCGCTTTGTGTGCACAAGAGCGGTACACTGCTTCAGCAAGTAATTCTGGATGTTGTGCAACGAGACCATCCATGTTTTCCTCAAGCCATGCAAGAAAAACAACATCTCCTAATAGGGCATACTTAATGACTTCAGCCAAACCTGCTGACAACTCACGCTCAGGCAATGTTTTAAGTTGCGCCATATCCGCAAGCACGACCTGTGGCTGCTGAAATGCACCAATCATGTTTTTGCCTAATGGGTGGTTGATTCCAGTTTTACCGCCAACGCTCGAATCGACTTGCGATAGCAGCGTGGTCGGGACTTGAATAAAATACACTCCGCGTTGGAAACAAGCTGATGCAAATCCAGCCATGTCACCAATCACCCCTCCACCCAAGGCAAGCACTGTACAATCTCGGTTAAATCCTGCCTCAAGCAAGGCATCAAAAATTAAATTCAAATGTTCAATATTTTTATAACATTCACCATCAGGTAGAACACATGTCTCAACTTTTTTACCTAAACCTTCCACAGCTGATACATAGTGATTTAAATACAACGGTTTAACCGTTTCATTGGTGACAATCATGACCTGTTGCCCATGAATATAGGGTTCAAGTAATTGTTGCGGATCTAAATCACTACCAATGAAAATAGGATAACGGCGTTCACCGAGTTCAACGAATAAGGTTTGCATGATGTTATAAGCCAATAAAACACATTTAATTCAATTCTTTTGCGACAATCACATTAAGAATACGTTGTGCCAAATCACGCGCAGCACCTTGATTCGTTTCAATAATATGATGTGCAACTTCACGATACAGCGGATCACGAATATTCAATAATTCACGTAATTTCTGTTCAGGATTTTCGACTTGTAATAAAGGTCGATTTTTATCACGGTAGGTTCTTTGAAGTTGTATTTCTACGGGAGTATAAAGATAAATCACAATACCTCGATCTTTTAGATAAGATCGATTAATCGACTGAGTAACTGCACCGCCACCCGTCGCAACAACTAAATTTTGTTTTGATGTTAAATCATCAATTACCAGTGATTCACGATGTCTGAATCCCTGTTCACCCTCTTTCTCAAAAATCCATGGGATGGTCGCCCCAGTTTTTCTTTCTATCTCATGATCACTATCAAGAAACTCTCGATGAAGTAAATCTGCAAGATGTCGACCAACGGTTGTTTTACCAGCTCCCATGGGCCCTACCAAATAAATATTCGGTAGGGTTTCAAACTCTTTGCTTGGCAAGGAGTCACCTATTGAATTGCTTTCATTGAAACTATATTAATTGTTTCTAGTTTGCCTGTCATTAACAATTCTTGGTGTCACAAAGATTAATAACTCACGCTTATTCTCTGTTTTACTGTCTTTACGGAATAGACGACCAACAGCAGGAATATCACCAAAGAAAGGCACCTTGGTTTGGTTAAAAATCGTTTCTTGCTCGAAAATACCACCTAACACCACAGTTTCACCGTTGTTCACAAGCACATTGGTATCAATTTGATTTTTATTCAAAATGATTTCACCATTCTGTGCATAACCTGCTGGTGAATCACTGGTAATATTCAATTTCATTTGAATTTTACCATCAGGCGTAATACTTGGTGTTACCTCTAAGCTTAACAACGCTTCTTTAAAGGAAGTCGTCGCCGTTGCAGCACCACCTGCAGTTTCAGTGGTTTGGTAAGGGATTTCCTGACCTGAAGCAACTTTCGCTTGTTGCTTATCAGCAGTGAGAACTTTTGGAGTAGAAATAACTTCACCGTAGCCATCAGCTTGTAGTGCCGACAACTCAAGGTCCAGCATAAAATCAGACATATTGATTAAACCAAATGCAATTTTACCTGCAGCCCCAGCCACACCTAAATCCACATTTAAGTTATCAGGACGTTGAATATTATAACGACCATCCTCACTTGGTGATTTTAAATCCCACAGCGTTTGATCACTACCACCAACCAAAAGATCATTATTGGTTGCAACACCTTTCGATACTACCCCCCATTTCACACCCATTTCTTTAGTGAAATCTGTTGTCGCGCGTACAATACGAGCTTCGATCATGACTTGTTTTACAGAAACATCCAATAAATCAATCATCTTGCGAATTTGATCAATTTTTTGAACTGTATCGTTAATGATCAATGTATTGGTACGTGGATCAATTGAAACTGTACCACGTGGACTTAATAATGACCCGACACTATCCCCCAATGGGTCAGTTGTTGAATTTGTATTATTACCATTAGATGAACGGCTGTTACGACCTTCAGTAATCAGCTTTTCAATATCTTCAACTTTGGCATAGCTCAATTGAATATATTCGGTTTGCAATGGTGCCAATTTCACACTTTGTGCAATGGCTTTCGCCTCTTCTTCTTCGGCTTTAATCAATTCTGGAACAGGTGCAATCCAAATCACGTTTCCGTTGCGACGCTTATCCAAGTTCTTGGTTTTCATTACAATATCAAGCGCTTGATCCCAAGGCACATCTTTTAAGCGTAATGTAATATTCCCTTGAACTGAATCCGAAGTCACCATATTAATACCGGTAAAATCAGCCAACAATTGTAATACGCGGCGCACTTCAATGTCTTGGAAGTCGAGAGAAATCTTATTACCTGTATATTTCGGTGTGCGATTTTGGCTGCTTAAGCCTTTTTTCTCTTCTGGGCGTTTTAGACTAATGGTTAACTTACCATCTGTTTGATAAGCCATATATTCGAAGCTACCGCTCGACTGAATGGAAATTACACCATTTGACTTATCATTATAAGCGTCTACTGTAGAGACAGGCGTCGCAAAATCATTAACGTTTAAACGGCGCACCAAATGCGATGGAATTTTGTTACCGAGGAAACGCACCACAACTTTGCTACCTTGCTGTTGTACATCCACTGGTGTATCTGCTGTTTTTAAATTCAGTACAACTTGTCCCTCACCTGCACTACCGCGCTCAAAACCAATATCTTGCAGTCCTTGTTCTACTGCTTGATAAGCGACAGGTGCTGGCGGTGTATACGCAACAGGCTGCTGATAAACAGGAGCTACTGGAGGTGGTACAGGTGCTGCAACTTGCTGACGAACCACTGGTGCAGGTGGAGCGGCAGGTCTTAAAACCGTAGGCGTTGGTGCAGTTGGTTTCAATACCTGCTGTGCTGCAACAGGAATCACAGGTGTTGGCGTTACAGGTGTCGTGGCCACAGTTGTAGCCGCAACAGGTGTAACGTTATTCGTCAGATTAGGACGTATGACTGGCTTTAAAACACTTGTTTTAGGCGCTGGTTCTGCTGCTTTGGCTTGTGTAACCACTGGCGCCGCTGGTGTTGCCACTTTCGCAGAGTTTGGATTATTTATTTTTAAAATAAAGGTATTACCTTCAACACGTGTCGTGTAGCTCCCCTTTTGCGTTAAATTGACAGTTAACCGTGAACGCTGATCATTAGAAATGACTTCAACTGAGTTTGCTTCAGTGGTCGACACAGGTATTTTAGTATTCGCCAGTGTTTGACCTGCCTGCATAAAATCCAAAACCAGTCGAGATGGATTTTCCAATTGATACGACTGTGGCTGTGGAGGTAATCCGTTAAACATGACACGGATTTCTGTTCCTTGACCTGGCACCTGCAAAGGCACAATATTGGTCATCGTAGTTTTAGCCGCCGCTGCCTGCATAACAGCTATAGAAACAGTGGTCATAGCGAATTGACGAAGAAAACGGTTCATATACTGTCGATCCCCACCCCAAAAATTTTGCATACTCTTTTTCATTGTTATTCCTTAACTCGTCTTAACCAACAGGCCCAAGCAACACTAAGCTTCTCGGTCTTTCGATATAACCATCTCGACCATCTGAAACAATTTCAATCAGATCGATTTGAGTCGGCGTTATCTTCACGATGCGCCCTTGGTTCATCCCCATGTAATTACCACGTTGCACACGCTCAATCTCACCATCAGGGGTTTGAATCAAAGCGAGAATCTGGCCATTGTTACGTTTTAAACTTCCTTTGAAGTTTAACGTTTCCAATGCATAGCTTTCTAAAGGCTGTGGTTGACGATTAAAATTAGGATAAACACGTTTACCCGACATAATTCTTAGCTCTGTTGCCAATGAGTTTGGCAAGAATGGACTTCGAAGTTGATGTGCCGAGTAAAGAAAATTTGGAACTGGATTAAATACAGGTGCCGGTTCTATGGGTAAAGGCGGCTGGCTACGAATATTCGCCATTTCTTGATTGACCGCATCAATACGCGAATCACATCCCACCAAAGTCGTTGCAATAATTAATCCGCACAAAAGCTTAAATGATTTCATTATTGTCCTCCTGCTGGCATATCAGCTGGTGGAACAACCGCTGAACCTACCGTATCTTCAGTCGATGCAACATAACGATATGTTTTGGCTTTTAATGAATAATTGATCAGTGGAATATCAGATTTTTTATCTGTACTTGGCGTCGCTGTAATCACAAAATCATGCAAAGTCACGATACGCGGTAAAGACGCAATTCCACTCACAAAACGCCCAAATGAATGATAATCACCTGTCGTTTCTATCGAAATTGGCTGCTCAATAAAGAATTCTTGAGCCACTTCATTTTCGAGACGGATATTTTTAAATTTGAGCCCTGAATTCACACCTGTTAAGTTGATGTCCTCAACTAAACTTGGAATTTCTGTTTCTTTTGGCAATTGTTGTAATTGCTCATTGAAATTCATTTCCATTTGTTGCAACTGTGCTTGGTATTGCTGCAAATTACGGAGCTTAGAATCCTTTTCTTTAAACTCTGTCAGTAAATTTGCCTCTTGTGCTTTAGCAAGATCAATGGATTCAAGTTTTGGTTTAATCACCAAAAAGTAACCAATAGCACAAACAAATAGGAAAATAAAAATCCAACAGGTAATTTTTACAGACAGTGGCCAACTACCGTAGTTATTGGAGTCCAAAGTATTAAATTGCTGAAAGAACTTTTCAACAGTCATGGACTTCTTTTTTGGTGCAGTGACATCTGAATCAAAGTCATTTAAATCATTACGACTCATGGTGCACCTCCCACATTATTCGCGTCCATATCTGATGTCGGTTGAGCAATTGCACCCAAGTCGACAGTCACGATAAATGTACCGTATGACTCTTCAACTCGAGGGATTACCGAACTTGGTGCTTTTTCCTTCACTTCTGGCGCAGCCAAGAATGAATTCATAAATGCATTTCGGTACCACTGGGAAGCTTCTAAACCACGTAATAACTCTGCTACCGCATTCGGGCTTTCAGCTTTACCTTCGATGGTAAATTTATTACCAGTACGGGTAAATTTCGTCAGATACACCGTTTCAGGAACAACACGTACCAATTCATCTACTAAACGCACAGTAACAGGTCGTTGACCTTCAAGACCTTGAATCAGTTTCATCCGCTCAATCACTGCATTTCGACGTTCTTGCAATCCTTCCAAGGATTTTAATTGAACGTCTAAACTTTGATTGGTGCTTACAATAAGTTGGTTTGCTTGTTCTTGGTCTTGCAATTTATGATTCAAGAAGAACCAAGCTGCTAAAACCGATAAAATCGCAAGTAATACCACTGCGATACAGATATAAACAAATTGCTTTTTTCGCTGTTCTCTTAGCTCTTCGCGCCAAGGGAGTAAATTAATTTTAGCCATTAATCAAAACTCCTCAATGCCAAGCCACACGCCACCAATAATGATGGTGCATCATTTTCTATTTTTTTCAGGTCGATTTGAGGAGAAAAGCCCATTTGTAAAAATGGATTAGCAATAGTGACACGATATCCCAATTTTTGTTGCATCATTTTTGCAAGACCTGGGATATTGGCATTACCACCCGCCAATAAAATATGATCAATCTCGTTAAATTGAGAAGAAGAGAAAAAGAACTGTAATGAACGCGCTGCTTGTTGAATCACTGCATCAAGGAATGGCATTAAAACTTCTGTTTCAAAGTCATCTGGTAAGGTGTTGTCTTTTTTAGCACGCCCAGCTTCATCATAAGATAAGCCATAACGATTTTGCACATCTTGAGTCAATTGCTTACCGCCAAACACTTGTTCGCGCGTGTAAATAATTTTGCCATTTTGCATAACTGATAAAGTCGTCATGGTATGACCAATATCAAGAACACCAACAAGATTTGCACCAATCGGCAATGTATCTGCAAAGACTTCAAAACTACGTTCCAGTGCATAGCTTTCAACATCGGCAACTTTTGGGGTAAGCCCGACCAAATCCAATACTTCAATACGAGAGTCCACGTTTTCAGTACGTGTCGCAACGAGTAAAACGTTCACTCTGTTTGGATTGTTTAATCGCTCAGGAAGAACTTCAAAGTCTAAACTGACTTCGTCAAGTGGGAATGGTATATATTGCTCAGCATCCATACGAATCTGAACTTCACGCTCATCATCGCTCATGTCGGCATCCATCTCGATGACCTTGTGAATCACCATAGACGTAGGCACTGCAAAAGCAGCATTCGTTGATTGCGGATTTGCAATATTAATCGCGCGCTCTAAAGCATCAGCCACGTTATCCTGATTGAGGATGTTTTTTTCAACAACACTCCCATCAACCAATGGACTTAACCCGTAACTTTCAACCCAATAGCGACCGTTTTTAACTGATAGCTCTAATAGCTTAACAGAGGTCGAACTAACATCTACCCCCACTAACCCCTTATTTGGCTTACGATATAGTCTAAGCACAATGCAATTCCTATTATTTTTTTGTCCCCAACAACAGCACAATACAAACTAACTACACTTGGTCTAATTTTTTTGCGGATATAATAACTCAACTAACATTCTGTTAAATGAGAAGCTATACTGACCTTCTATTAGTTTGCCTTTAGCACCTATTAAAACTTACTTGTTATGAAAAAGCTATCTTGTTGTGGACAGATTCACCCTTTTTTTTTGCTGATTATCATTATCTTAGTCACAATTCCAATGGGCTTTTATGGAATGTATCTCTATATTGCACCATCTTTGCCAGAGATGACTGCTTTTAAGAAGGCTCCATTATTAAAACCGCTGCAAGTTTATACAGCAGATAACCAATTAATCGCAGAATATGGTGGCAAACTTTCTGTTCCAGTTGAATATGAGCAAATCCCACAAGATTTTATTCATGCTTTTTTAGCTGCAGAAGACTCTTCTTTTTTTGAGCATAGCGGTATTAGTTTTAAAAGTTTAGGACGCGCAGTCAGTGAATCGATCACGGGTTCTGACATTCAAACTGGTGGTTCTACAATTACCATGCAGGTGGCTAAAAACTATTATTTAACACCAGAACGAACTCTCAAGCGCAAACTCACCGAAATTTTCTTAGCACGTAAAATTGAACAAAAATTATCAAAAGAAGAAATTCTAACTCTCTACGTCAATAAAATTTTCCTCGGTAAAAATGCCTATGGTATTGCCGCAGCAGCAAAAATTTATTACAACAAGAATTTAGACGATCTTTCAATTGCCCAAATGGCAATGATTGCAGGATTACCTAAAGCACCCTCTAAGTATAATCCTGTGGCCAATCCTGAACGTGCGTTAGAACGTCGCAATTGGATTTTAGGTCGTATGCTACAGTTGGGTTATATCAGTCAAATTGAATATGAAGATGCAGTATCAGAGCCTATCGCTTTGGACATGCCTGATCGCGGTATTAACAATAAATTCCCTTATGTCGGTGAAATGGTTCGTTCTGAACTCGTCAAAAAATTTGGCGATCTCGCGATCGATTCAGGATATAAGGTTTACACCACTATTGATTACAATCGTCAAGCCTTTGCCGAAGAAGCAGTTCGTGTTGGTTTAGAAAGTTATGACCGTCGTCATGGATGGCGTGGTCCAGAAGCCCATGACAAACCCTTAAAAGACTTTGTACCATTTGCAAACACCTACCCTGCTGAAGTCACTAAAGTTTTAAGTAATTCTTTTGAAGCAACTTTACAAGATGGTTCATCAGTCACTGTTCCTTGGTCTGGCATGTCTTGGGCGAGACGCTATCGCAATGCCAATAGTGTGGGTGGTGCACCGAGCAATGCCTCACAAATTGTAAAAGTCAAAGATATTGTTCGTCTACGTCCAAATCAAAATCGTAGTATGTGGTCCTTGGTACAGGTGCCTCGTGTACAAGGTCAGTTAATTGCACTTAACCCAAATGATGGTTCCATTGTCGCGATCGTTGGTGGATATAATTTTTATCAATCGAAATTTAACCGTGCACTGCAAGGTTGGCGTCAACCTGGCTCTATTATCAAACCATTTGTCTACTCGCTTGCACTTGAACGAGGTATGACGCCGCATACCATGGTTAGTGATAATCCCATTACCATTGGTAAATGGTCACCACGCAATTCTGATGGGCGCTATCTGGGGATGATTCCATTACGTCGGGCTTTATATTTGTCACGTAATACTGTCTCTGTTCGCCTTTTACAAACAGTCGGTCTAGAACGTACTCGCCAATTGTTTATGGATTTTGGTTTGCAGGAAGATCAGATTCCACGTAACTACACGATTGCATTAGGAACACCTCAAGTACTCCCTGTGCAAATGGCAACAGGCTATGCCGCAATTGCCAATGGCGGTTTCCGCGTGCAACCTCACTTCATTAGCCGTATTGAGGATGCTTACGGCAAAGTGATTTATCAAGCCAATCCAGAATACGCATGTATTTCATGTATTAAATCTCAGAAGCAAGATACAACCTCTGCTGAAGCAACAACACCAGACGACGAAATTATTGAAGTTACCAATCAGTCTTTAGAGGATAAGCAACCCACTTTAACTGATGAAGAGCGTAGCCAATATCGTCAAGCACATCGAATTTTAAAATCCAGCTCAGCATTTGATATGGCGAATATTTTACGAGACGTAATTCAGCATGGTACTGGTCGCGCAGCATTAAAAATTGGTCGTGGTGATTTAGGAGGTAAAACAGGAACAACTAATGATGCAAAAGATGCTTGGTTCGCTGGCTTTAACGGCAATTTAGTCGCAGTTTCATGGGTAGGTTTCGACCAACCAACTACACTAGGTCGTCGTGAATATGGGGGTATCGCTGCTCTTCCAATTTGGAGTGACTTTATGGAGAAGTCTCTTGCCAATACACCATATGCTTGGGTAAGTTTAGATAAAAATGCAAAAGCTCCTTTAACTCGAGAACAACGTGGTCGTGTACATACATTAAACCATGAGCAAAAAGATAAAACTCCACCTTTAGCTCGTCCAATTTATCGCCCTGCTCCAGTGGTAGCACCAACGAATGATCGCGATTTTGATGATCTACCAGATAACGATCAACCGTTAACGCCGACGTCGTCGACACCACCGGATATGAATTCAACACCACAAGTTAAACGAGATTCAATCGAAAATTTGATTAATCAAGTTCAATAACCAAAATAAAGCCCTCTAAAAGAGGGCTTCTTTTAACTTTTCTTTTTTAAAATATAGATCTGAAACTCTGCACTCAGTTCAAATTTTTCAACTTGCTCTAATTGGTCACGCCGTTCAGGTTTGGCCTTATAAGCATATGGCGTCATTGCGATAAGACACTTTAGGTCATTTTGGTTCAACACCAATGGTGCCTGAATTAAGCTTTCATCAATTAACTCAAAGTGCTCGCTCAACTGTGCTACAAATTTATGTGGCTCATGTGCCTTTACTTCTTCAAATAGTGCTTCTCGCATTTTATATAAATGTTGTGGACCTGGGGTAACAACCATTAAATACCCCGATGGTTTTAATACACGTAATATTTCCGCCTCGGGAATAGGACTAAATAAACTGGTACATAAATCGATAGTCTCGCTTAAAACAGGCAACACAGCCCCCGTACCCACAACCCAAGTGACATTTTGATTTAATTTTGCTGCTACCTGAACTGCAGTTTTAGCAATATCCACCCCCACAACTTGTATCGCTTCAGCTTCCATTGCATTGGTGTAATATCCTTCACCGCAACCAATATCTAAAAGATTTTCAATACGTAATTCTCGGATTTTAGCAACGACAGCTTGCTGTAATGGCGCATAAAATCCCGCTGATAAAAACGACCGTCTAGCTTGAACAGACTCAGGGGTATCCCCTGGATTTTTACTATGTTTATGCTGTACGACATGCAAATTCACATAACCTTGCTTTGCAATATCGTAACTATGATTACTCTTGCAGCGCCATGTTTTCCCCTCAAGTGCCAATGCCTCGCGACAAACAGGACACATCAACAGATTCATCATTTTCTCCAAAAAATTTTAGCGATGAAAAAAAGTCGGCATAAGCCGACTTGATCTCATTTGATTCTTGCTTAGCGCAATTTTAAGGTCATTAGACCTAAAACTACTAGCATAATTGTGATAATCCAGAAACGGATGACCACCTGTGTTTCACGCCATCCTTTCTTTTCATAGTGATGATGTAACGGCGCCATAAGGAAAACACGTTTATTTCGCATACGAAGCGAACCGATTTGTAAGAATACAGAGACTGCTTCGACTACAAATACACCCGCCATAATTGCAAATACAATTTCCTGACGTACCATCACCGCAATAGTTCCTAGCATCGCTCCAAGCGACAAGGCACCAACATCCCCCATAAATACTTGTGCAGGATGCGCGTTATACCAAAGGAATGCTAAACCTGCACCTATCATTGCAGCACAAATAACAACGAGTTCAGATGAATATTTCACATAGGGAATATGTAAATAATTTGCAAAACGAACATCACCCGCCAGATAAGCAAATACCCCTAAGCCCGCCGCAACCAATACAATTGGCATAATTGCAAGACCATCTAAACCGTCAGTCAGGTTAACCGCATTAGACGCACCGTTAATCACTAAATAAGTGAATATGATAAAACCGATCCCTAAAGGGATTACCGATAAAGGAATTGTAAGATCTTTAAAGAAAGGGATCAGCAAATCCAACATATTCGCAGTGTGTACAGGATTAGTTTGCTGAGTCGCAATTACGTAGAGTGATATCCCTGCACCCAAAGAAGCGACAGATGTCCAAAAAAACTTCTTACGCGCTGGCAAACCTGCATTGTCTTTATAACGGATTTTAATCCAATCATCCGCCCAACCTACGGCGCCAAATATCACCATCACGCCAAGCACAATCCAAACATAAGGGTTTGAAAGGTCTGCCCAAAGTAAAGTTGAAATCCCAATAGAAAGCAAAATAAGGAGACCACCCATGGTTGGTGTTCCCATTTTTTTGGCATGGTTTTCCGGAGCGAAAGAACTTACCGCTTGGCCATATTTTAAAGCTTGTAACTTACGGATCATGACAGGACCAAGGACTAGGCCTATCGTGAGTGCTGTCAAGACACTGAGCAGCGCACGTAATGTTAAATAACGAACCACTTGGAACGAGCTGTGATAGCCGGAAAGTTGTTCAAATAACCATAACAGCATTTAGAGTTTCTCCATCAAATCTGCCATCAACGTTTCCATATGGGTATAACGAGAACCTTTGAATAAGAAACTCATTTTTTGCGGTTGATGTGTTTCGATTAGACTAATTAAAAATGGTAGAGCTTGCTCTTGATTGAGGAAAGCTTGTAACTTTTTCCCGTACTGAGTACTACGTGCGCCTTCCTGTGTTGCTGGTGCAAACTCACCAACAGCAACAACAAAGTTGAGTCCGCGAATCGAAACCAAATCTCGCCCGAGTAAATAATGTTGTTGAGCAGCAGTCGGACCTAACTCACCAATATCCCCAATCACCATGACACGAATACCTTCTTGCTGTGCAAGCACTTCACCCGCTGCACGCATCGAAGTGGGATTGGCATTGTATGTATCATCGATAAATAAAAAATCATTTTTTTGAATAAAATTCAAACGTCCCTTTGCACCCACAGCTTGTTCTAAACCCGTGACAATATCATCCAAGCTGATATTTAATGACAATGCAAAAGCAGCAGCAGCCAAAGCATTTTGAACATTATGCTCACCAGCAAAAGGTAAATCCACGGGTTGGACACCTACAGGCGTATGTAATTTAAATTGAGCACTCTGTGGATTCAGCTGAATATCTGAAGCATAGACATCGCCACCTTCTCCAAAACTTAAGGTTTTTGTTGTTTTTACACTTTGACGGATCTGGTCTATATAATCATCAGCTGCTGGCACGATCGAAGTTTCTGAAACATGACCATAGATTTCAGATTTAGCTTTACAAATTCCGTCACGCCCACCGAACTCACCAAGATGAGCCGTACCAATATTAATAATACCCACAACATGAGGTTGAACGAGCTTCGAGGTATAGTCAATTTCTCCTTGATGACTTGCTCCGAGCTCCATCACTGCATATTCATGATCTGGTCGAAGCTCCAATAGCATCATAGGCACACCCAGATCATTATTGAGATTACCTCGCGTGATCAATGTCGGTGCTTTGCGAGCAAGAATACTACCAAGCATTTCTTTAGTCGTGGTTTTGCCGCTACTACCAGTCAGTGCGATAACTTTTAATTGCGCATGTTGAGCGCGACGAAATGCACCAAGCATACCTAATGCTAATCTCGTATCTGTTACCACCAACTGACAAATATCAATGTCTAAAGGCCGCTCAACAATCGCAATCTGACAGCCTCTTTCAGCCACTTGTTGAACAAACTCATGCGCATCAAAACGCTCACCTTTCAGGGCTAAAAAAGCATCCCCCGACTCCGCATGACGTGAGTCTGTCAAAATACGCTTTACTTCTCCAGTCGGTTTTTTATCATTCAACCAATACCCTTGAGTTGCAGCAACAAGATCAGACAAAGTCCATGGGACAAGTGTCGCAGTACTTGTAGTAGATGTGTGCATAATGATTCCTTAGTCTGCTGGATAAGATGCTGGCTCAGTCGCATGCTGACCTTTAATGGCTGCTTGGACTTCTACCACATCATCAAACCAATGACGAACACCATCAATCTCTTGATAATTTTCGTGGCCTTTGCCTGCAATCACAACAATGTCACCTGCTTTTGCTGTTTTCACTACAAACTTAATCGCTTCACGACGATCATGAATTTCATGAACCTCTCTGTTCGAAAATTCAATTCCAGCCTTCATGTCAGCAAAAATTTGTTCTGGGTTTTCAGTACGTGGATTATCTGAGGTAAGCAATACAACATCTGCATGATCTAAAGCAGCCTGTGTCATTAATGGTCGTTTACCGCGATCACGATCACCACCGCACCCAAACACAGCCCATAATTGCTGTGAAACATGACGTTTTAATGTTTGAAGAACCTGAATTAATGCATCAGGAGTGTGCGCATAATCCACGACAAACAAACGATCTTGATCACGCAATACTTGCATACGCCCTGGCGCGCCTTTTAGCTGAGGAACTAAAGCGACTAACTGAGATAAATCTAAACCTGCCTGTTCAACAGAGATTAAGCTCGCAACCACATTTTCAATATTAAAATGACCCAATAACGGACTATGCACTAAATAGCTTTGGGTCTTGGTCACCAATTTAAAATGAACACCGTCTAAACTATATTGAATCTCTTCAACACGGTAATCCGCGGGTCGAGTGGTGGAGTAAGTCAAAATTTTAGGTTTTGCTGAATTTTGCTCCGCCGCTTTAAGCATGATATTTGCGTAAGCATCATCGATATTGATGATTGCAACTTTAAGACTCTCAAACTGAAATAAGCGTGATTTAGCTTCTGCATAGGCCTCTAAAGTCTTGTGATAATCCAAATGATCGCGACTTAAATTACTGTAAGCTGCAATTTCAATTGCCGTTCCATTGAGACGCCCCTGTTCAAGACCATGGGAGCTTGCTTCAATAGCAGCAAACTCAGCTCCCTGCTGAACATAAGTATGCAATTGATTTTGCATATGCAACGCATCTAACGTGGTATGTGTAGATGCTTCAAGGTGAGGTAAAATCCCATTCCCTGTCGTCCCCATCACCGCGCATGGGTGTTTGCTTAACACCAATAGCTCTGCAACAAGCCTTGAAATGGTCGTTTTACCATTGGTTCCCGTGACAGCCAATACTCGAAGTGGATTTACTGGCTGTGTCTGTTGCAAATAATCTTTCTGCCATTGTCCCATGAGCATACGCACATTCGGAACGATCAAACTTGGCGTTAAACCTAAATCTTGTTCTGAAATAATAGCCAAAGCACCAAGATCCAGTGCCTTCTGTGCATATTCTGCAGTTTTTTCAGGTTGAGAAAGACTGGTCAAAGCAATAAACACTTGTCCCGCTTCAACTTTACGACTATCCAACTGGAAGCCATTAAATGCTTGTTGCATCCATTCTGCTGGATGATCTACAGCGTAGATTTGTTGAAATGTAATCGACATTCATCACCTATGGAATGGATTTTGGAGTATCTAAGGGTTTATCCAACGGTACGTTTAATAGTCTCAGCGATTCCTGCATTACTTTTGCGAAAACAGGTGCTGATACAGTTCCACCATAATATGTGCCTTTTGGATTTTCGACCACGACGACCATCGCCAAACGTGGATCACTTACAGGTGCAACACCTGCAAATAAAGCTCGATATTCATTGGTCGAATAACCTTTACGGTCAGCACGTAATTTGTGTGC
Organism: Acinetobacter sp. 25-47-130; assembly: GCF_056779705.1. NCBI lineage: Bacteria > Pseudomonadati > Pseudomonadota > Gammaproteobacteria > Moraxellales > Moraxellaceae > Acinetobacter > Acinetobacter sp. 25-47-130. The sequence continues at coordinate 71,522 of NZ_JBWYII010000005.1, forward strand.
TGTACCCGTTTTACCTGCAACGCGATAACCTGGTATTTGAGCACGAGTCGCTGTACCGCCTGGTAATGTTGCTGTCTCCATCATTAACAAGACTTGATCCGCAATTTTAGGATCAATCATTTGTTCACCTTGAGGAGCCTCATCCAACTTGTACAAACTTAAAGGGACTTTCTTCCCTTTATTTGCCAGCATGGCATAAGCGTCTGCCAATTGCAGTACCGTGGCATTGAGACCATATCCATAGGACATGGTTGCAACTTCTGAAATATTCCATTTACTTGGCGGTAAGATCAGACCTGGGCTTTCACCAGGGAATTTAACAGCCGAACGCTGTCCAAAACCAAGACGCTTATAGAACGTTGGTAAAGTCGGATAAGGCAAAGATAAGGCAATTTTCGCTACACCTACGTTGGAGGATTTTTGAATAATGCCACCTAAAGTAAGCGCTCCATAATTATGTGTATCACGAATCGTATGATTACCGACACGCATCGACCCTGGCGTGGTATTAACGACTGAGTTTGCAGTGTACTTACCACTTTCAAGCGCCATCGCCACCGTTAATGGTTTCATCGTCGAACCTGGTTCAAACGAATCAACTGCACCGCGATTTCGCATTGCATCTTTATTGGATAAACTTTTTTTATCATTCGGGTTATACGACGGCCAACTGGTCATCGCTAGAATTTCACCGGTTTTGACATCGACCGCAATTGCTGTAGCAGAACGTGCATTATTTGCCACGCCTACCGCGGTAAGCTCTCGATACATAATGTATTGCAATCGAGAATCAATACTCAGTGTAATATTTTCCCCAGCTTCAACTTCTTTAATAACTTCTGGAACTTGAACACGGTTACCATGCTTATCACGTACAATTTTCTGTTCGCCATTGACCCCTGCAAGCCGCTTATTCAGCTGCATCTCCAAACCTTCAATCCCTGTTCCCTCGGTATTGGTTAAACCAATGATTTGAGAGTTGGGTTGTGGTTGTGGGTAATAACGTTTATATGATTTTTCAGAATATACGCCAGCAAAATTGCGTTGTGCTAACAGAGCCGCTTGAGCAGGTGGTACTTCTTTTTTCAATACTAAATAACGTGAACGAGCTCGATCTTGAACACGCTTTTTGAGGTCAGCTCGATCCAGCCCAACTGCATCTGCTAGCTCATCTAAATTCAGGTTTTCCTGTGGTAACTGATTTTTTAATTTTCGACTGGTTGGATTCTTTTTTAACTCTTCAGTGATTTCATCAAAAGTTGCTTTAGTTTCAAAATAATGTTGAGGATCAATCACTACCTTCATAATCGGTGTACTAATTGCTAATGGCACACCATTACGGTCGCTAATAACCCCTCGCATCGCACTTAATTTTTCAGTACGTAAAATTTTTGCGTTGGCTTTATTTTGCAAAAAGTCTTTGTTCACAATTTGAACATAAAAGGCACGTGCAACCAATACCACAAAAAATGTCAGGACTAAGCCCCACATTAAATAGAAACGCCACATATCTACAGCAACGGTTCTTTTCTGTGTAATGGGCTGCTGTTTTTTACGTGTTTGTTTTGTTTTGCTTTTATCAACCATTCAGCGTGCCTATTGATTTTTCGCGGTTTCAGCAAGAAGTGAAATCACCACAGTCTGTGATGTTGGTGGTGAATACATACGTAATTGTGTCACTGCACGTGTCCCAATCTGTGCAGTCGCTCCAAATGTCTGTTGCTCAATAAGTAGACGACCCCATTCAGCATTGATGTCTTCAAGCTCACGCATATGCGTATTGAATTCACGAAAATCTTGACGATAAGAATAGACCTGATAGACCACCATAAATGCGCTCACCATGACCATAGCGGTTAAAATGCTATAAATCAGTATTTTTTTACGCACCAAGGGCGTTGCTACAGGTTCCTGTTGTTCTACGTCTTTTTCCTTTTTCATTATTCGCCTTTAAAATTTATACGCTCTGCAACTCGCAACCAAGCACTTCTAGAACGCGGATTTTGTTTCACTTCTTCTTCACTCGCGCGTACGCGATCAATTTTTTTCAAACGACGAGTTTCTTTAGGTTTCTGAGGTAAGCCCCAACCATCATCCTCAGCTAAAGTCGACTCTTTTTGAATAAATTGTTTAATAATTCGATCTTCTAAGGAATGGAAACTGATGACCGCTAATCGACCTCCATTATGAAGCATCTCCAGCGCTTCAGGTAAAAAAGCATGCACATCTTCTAATTCTTTATTGATTTCAATTCGAATTGCTTGAAATGTACGTGTCGCAGCATGCTTATTTTTTTCCCATTTCGGATGGGCAACTTTTACAATTTCAGCCAATTGACCTGTCGTCTCAATATAACCTGCTGCTTTAATCGCTTTCGCAATGCGGCGGCTATATCGTTCTTCGCCATACTGAAAAATAATATTCGCTAAATGCTCTTCATCTACTTCCACCAACCATTGCGCTGCAGTTAGGCCCTGAGAGTTGTCCATTCGCATATCCAGTGGACCATCTTTCATAAAGCTAAAACCACGTTCGGCCTGATCAAGCTGTGGCGATGACACACCCAAATCTGCCATAACACCATCGACAGTTTCAACACCGCGTTGATTTAGGGCTGTTTTAATATCTGCAAAACTTGCATGAATAATGGTAAATCTTGGATCTTCTTGTTCTAACTGAGCAGCCACAGCCAAAGCCTGCGGATCTTTATCAAAGGCATAGACACGAGAATGTTCATCTAATTTAGACAAGAGAAGTCGAGTATGACCTCCTCGACCAAAGGTGCCATCTACATAAATCCCTGTATTACGCCCACCCAATAGAGCATCTACAGTTTCATGAAGTAATACAGAAATATGCGACATAATAACGTTTCAGAACATCTAAAAATTTAACTGCACATTATTACCTTGTTTTAATAAAGCTCCAAACGACTTTTTGTAGGTAAATTTTACTTTCTATAGGCAAAACCGTTTCATTCACTGGAATGTTCAAATAAAAAAGCCTCACTTGGAGGCTTTTTTATTAATTTTCAATTACTTCAGTATATTAACGACGACTGTTATAAATCTGATCAAAAATCGCACCATTCACAAAATGTGCTTGTTGTGCTTTTGCCCAACCACCGAAAACCTCATCAATGGTGAATGTTTTTAACTTAGGAAATTGTTTTGAGTATTTTGCTAACACTTCAGCATTACGCGGACGATAGAAATGCTTAGCAGCCATCTCCTGACCTAATGGTGAATATAAATAGTTGATATAGCCAGTTGCCAACCATTTATTGCCATTTTTATCTACAGTACGATCAACGATGGCAACAGAAGGCTCTGTCAAAATAGAAATAGATGGATAAACAATATCAAACTGATCTTTGCCCAAGGCTTTTTGAGTGACCAGTGCTTCATTTTCCCAAGTGAGCAACACATCGCCAATTTTACGCTCAGCAAATGTCGTCATAGAAGCGCGCGCCGCAGAGTCCATCACTTTGACGTTATGGTACATCTTGCCAACAAAGTCTTTTGCTTTCGCTTCATTACCACCTGGTTGTTTGAGTGCATAACCCCAAGCTGATAAATATACCCAGCGTGGTAGTCCACCTGTTTTAGGGTTTGGTGTGATGATTTCTACACCCGGCTTAACAAGATCTTGCCAATCCTGAATTTTTTTAGGGTTACCTTTACGCACCATAAAAACAATGGTTGATGTATAAGGTGCAGAGTTATAAGGGAACTCTTTTTGCCATCCTTTATTGATTTGACCCGATTTCACGATCTCTTCAATATCATTTGCCAAAGCCAAAGTGACAACGTCGCCTTTCAAGCCATCAACCACAGAGCGTGCTTGTTTACCTGAGCCACCATGAGATTGTTTAAAGTTGACTTTCACTCCAGTTCTTGACTGCCAATATTGACCAAATGACTGATTAAACTCATCATAAAATTCACGAGTCGCATCATAAGATACATTCAGGAAATCACGTTGTGCTGCTTGAGAAGATAAGCTGAACGATAAACCTGTTGCGAGTAAGCCCGCTGTAAGCAAGGCTTTAAATTGAGTTTTCATAGTCAAAAAATCTAGATATACATAATTAATCTAAATATATGAAATAAAATCATATTCATCAATTTAATTTGGACATGTGATTTACGTTATATTGCTACCATTTTTCTTTCAAGATTATGAATTAATTCATAAATCATCTTAAATACAGTCTATATTCAAATATATAGTATTTTATGGATTTCTTATAATTAAAAATGGATAGCATATCGCTATCCATTCACATAAGTTCTAAAAATAGATTATTTTTCTGCTGAAATTTGGTCGTAAATAGCGCCATTTACAAAGTGCGTTTGCTGCGCTTTCGCCCAACCACCAAATACTTTATCGATGGTAAATAATTGTACCTTTGGAAATTTAGTACTGTATTTAGCTGCGATTTTTTCATTACGTGGTCGAAAATTATGTTTAGCAGCTAATTCCTGCCCCAAAGGTGAATACAGATAGTTAAGATATCCTTTTGCGAGATTACGATTCCCATTTCTATCTACGGTTTTATCTACGATGGCAACAGAAGGCTCAGCTAGAATTGAAATGGATGGATAAATAATTTCAAATTTATCTTGCGCCAAACCTTGCGTCGCTAAGAGCGCTTCATTTTCCCAAGACAGTAAAACATCACCAATTCCACGTTCAGCAAAAGTCGTGAGTGATCCACGGGCTCCTGAATCTAACACTTTGACATTTTTGTATAATCGTTTGACTAACTCACGAGCTTTGGCATCATTTCCGGCAGGCTGTTTAAGTGCATAGCCCCATGCAGATAAATAAATCCATCGTGGCGCACCACCTGTTTTTGGGTTCGGGGTAATGATCTCAACACCTGGTTTGACTAAATCATTCCAGTCTTTGATATTTTTTGGATTGCCCTTTTTTACTAAAAAAACAATGGTAGATGTATAGGGTGCTGAATTATTGGGAAATTCTTTTTGCCAATTTTTATTGATATAACCTGCTTTTACAATTTCTTCAATATCATTTGCAAGTGCCAAGGTCACAACATCTGCTTGTAATCCTGTTGCTACAGCACGTGCTTGTTTCCCAGATCCACCATGAGATTGCTTAAATTGCACGTCTTTACCAGTACGTTTTTTCCAAAACTCACCGAAACTTTGGTTATATTCTTGATAAAATTCGCGAGTGGGATCATAAGAAACATTTAAAAATGATGTATTCGCCTGTGCAGTCATACTGAACAACAATGCCCCAATACTCATTGTGCCCAATAATTTATTGAAAAAGTGCTTATTCATTAAAATCTCTTTTTTATTACATTTATGAATTGCACTCTATTTTTTATTTACTTCAGTCACAATGTATTCAATAGACGAATTAAATCATTATAAATATCTAAATTTAATATATATTTTCTTCATAAGAATTGCATTTTTATCACTTAAATTTTCTTTAAAATTTACCGCATAACATCATATCTTCACCGAATCTCCATATTTTATTGATAAAAAGAGGCAAAATTTATTTCAGCTACAGGTTGAGTAACTTAAGGATTGTTGAATAACAAATTGTAAGAAAGTGTGATGCATTTGTACTTTTGTGAATTTTATGTTTAAAATGTAAACCTAATTACTCTTACAATAAATTCAAAATAGGGGAAAATTGAAATGAATTTGTGCTATTTACAAGCGTTAAGCTTAACTTTATGTGTTTTTGGTATGAGCCAGACACATGCAGCAACGTTACAAAACCCTGCCAAATCACTACAAAACTCTAGTGTTGCTGAAAAGTCTTTAACACCTATCGAACGCGCATTGACTCAACAAAAACGTGAACGTGCTGAGAACAAACCTTCTTCAGAGATGGATCAGATTAAAGTGATCACCTCTATTAAGAATGCTCCAACGCAAAACTTCCTAGCATCGCAACACCAACAGTTTTCGCGTTTTTTACAAAGTTTATTTCCTCAGCACACATCTTAAGCACCATTTTTCTCAATCTCCCCAATTGAGCCAAATTTAGCCCAGTCCGATTTAATGAATTAATCATTAAGCCACTGGGCTTTTTGCTATAATAAAACCAATTTTTATTTGATAACTTTTTCTGGCTATGACAGTTCGTACTCGTATTGCACCATCTCCTACAGGTTTCCCCCATGTAGGTACTGCTTATATCGCATTATTTAACCTATGCTTTGCTCAACAGCATGGCGGTGAATTTATCTTACGTATTGAAGATACAGACCAACTCCGTTCAACACCTGAATCAGAAAAAATGATTCTCGATTCATTGCGCTGGTTAGGTTTAAATTGGTCAGAAGGTCCAGATGTGGGTGGCCCTCATGCGCCATATCGTCAATCTGAACGTATGGATATTTATAAAAAATATGCGTTAGAACTGGTTGAAAAAGGTCATGCATTCTATTGTTTTGCCACTGCTGAAGAATTAGATCAAATGCGTGCAGAACAACAAGCACGTGGTGAATCTCCTCGTTATGATGGTCGTGGTCTAAAACATACGCCAGAAGAAGTTGAAAGACGTTTAGCGGCTGGCGAACCGCATGTTATTCGCATGAAAGTACCTGAAGAAGGGATTTGTAAATTTAATGACTTACTGCGTGGTGAAGTAGAAATCCCATGGGCACAAGTCGACATGCAAATTCTGCTGAAAACCGATGGCCTACCAACTTACCACTTAGCAAACGTTGTTGATGACCATTTAATGGAAATCACTCACGTGATTCGTGGTGAAGAATGGATTCCATCGGCACCTAAACACCAATTGCTTTATCAATATTTTGGTTGGGAAATGCCTGTGCTTTGCCACATGCCACTTTTACGTAACCCTGATAAATCAAAACTATCTAAACGTAAAAACCCAACTTCAATCAATTACTACAAGGATATCGGTGTATTACCAGAAGCATTATTAAACTATTTGGGTCGTATGGGTTGGTCAATGCCAGATGAACGCGAAAAGTTCAATTTGGCTGAGATGATCGAGAATTTTGACATCCAACGTGTATCGCTTGGGGGTCCAATTTTCGATGTAGAAAAACTCAATTGGTTAAACGGGCAATGGATCAAAGCACTTAGCCCTGCTGAGCTTTTAGACACTTTATTGGCGTGGAAGGCAGATCGTGCCAAGTTAGAAGAAATTGCGGCTGCAATCCAACCACGTATTAACCTATTGTCTGAAGCTGTGAATTGGTCAGCACATTATTTTAATCACTTCCCTACACTGTCTAAAGCACAATTCGAAAGTAAAAAGTTATCTGAAGAGCAAGTTCGTCAAAGCCTACAATTTGCAATTTGGCGCTTAGAAAGCTTATTTACTTGGAGTAATGACACTGTTAGCCAGACGCTAATGGATTTAGCTGCACAAATGGAAATTAAATTACGTGACTTTATGCCTGCGTTCTTTATTGCCATTGCGGGTTCTACTGCTTCAACACCAGTGATGCAAACCATGGTGACCATTGGTCCTGACTTAACTTTTGCTCGCCTGCGTCATGCACTCGAAATCGTTGGCGGTCCAAGTAAAAAAGAGCTTAAAGTGTGGGAAAAATTGAATGAAAGCTTAAAATTGCCGAAAAATGATGCAGTTGATGAAGCTTAATTAATTTTTTTATTGACGCATGAGTGTTATATCCCTAATATAGCGCTCACACAGATTGAGCACTTAGCTTGATACCTAGATTGCTTTTATAGCATTGACTGTGTTGCCTCATAAGTCCCTATCGTCTAGAGGCCTAGGACATCGCCCTTTCACGGCGGTAACCGGGGTTCGAATCCCCGTAGGGACGCCAAATTCTAAAAAACCACTGACCTCGATCAGTGGTTTTTTTTCATCTATACATTTTTGATTTTAGTTTCGATGTTATAGAATTAAGCAAAAGAAATACGGAGCGCTCATGCAGTACCAATGCCCTAAATGTCAAAGTCGTAAAATTCTTCCTTTAGCAAGTGCCAATGCACCTGCTGTACGACCAAATGTTCCTAAAAGCTTAATTATCCTCGTACCCACTCTATTTTTACTCCTATTATTGGTCATTATTAGCGTTGTACTGATGATTTTTAGCAATGGTGCTGGCGAGACACTTCAAATTGCAACTGTGATCGTATTTTTAATTGCAGTGATTGCAGGTGTGATGTTCTGGAAAGATTTACCAGATTTCAAAATTTCGATGCAAGCCTTCATGCAATCTCAAAAGAAATGGAAATGTCGTGAATGTAATCACGAATGGGAAAATTAATTGTTTATTTTCATCAGTCCTAAAAGCTCATTTGAGCTTTTAGGACTTAAAATTAAATAAATTTAAATTTTATATATGAGTAGTAGACAAAACCTTCAAAAGAGCATAATTTAATGAAATAGATCTCATTTTTGCATGGATAAGCAAGGAGAACCATAATGATAATAAAACTATTTCAATCACTATTCTTTGATCTAAAACGTACTCGAACGGCTAATTTATCCAATCTCGAGCCATCCACATCCTTAAACCCTCGAAATCAAATGTGGTTATACCTACGTGATGCATTACGTGGGAATGCTGAAGCACAATATCAATTAGGTCTGAGTTACTTAAATGGTGAACTAGGTTTGGATCGAAATTATCAAATTGCTGAAAAATGGCTGAACCAATCAGCGAATGCTGGAAATGAAAATGCAAAAAGAACTCTACTTCAAGCTTATAGTCTTTTAGCATTTTCATAAAATTAATTCATAAAAAACCAGCCTGAAGGCTGGTTTTTTTATTAGATGGAATTAACCACCAATTTTGCGATATTTTTGGCGCTTAGCCACTAGATCATCGCCATCGCGTTTACGACGGTATTCTTCGAACTCAGCATAGTTTCCTGTGAAGAATTCTGGTGTTTCACCTTCGAATGACAAGATGTGCGTTGCAATACGGTCTAGGAACCAACGGTCATGCGAGATGACCATTACAGTACCTGGGAATACTAAAATTGCATCCTCAAGCGCACGTAAAGTTTCGATATCCAAGTCGTTCGATGGTTCATCGAGAAGGATAACGTTTGCGCCCATTTGTAGAATTTTCGCAAGTTGTAAACGGTTACGCTCACCACCTGACAATTGACCTACACGCTTCTGCTGATCTTGGCCTTTAAAGTTAAAACGACCAATATATGCACGTGATGCGATTTCATATTCACCAATACGTAAGATATCTAAACCGCCAGAAACTTCTTCCCAAACCGTTTTATTGTTATCTAAGGTGTCACGAATCTGACCCACGTAAGCCACTTTAACTGACTCACCTAGCGTTACCGTACCTGTATCAGGTTGTAATTCACCTGTCATCATACGGAATAGTGTGGTTTTACCCGCACCGTTCTCACCCACGATACCCACGATCGCACAAGGTGGAACAACAAAAGATAAATCTTTGTAAAGCGTACGATCACCAAACGATTTGCTGATACCTTCAACTTCCACAACCTTGTTCCCTAGACGTGGACCAGGTGGAATGTAGATTTCAGACGTTTCGTTACGTTGTTGGAATTCACGAGAGTTAAGCTCTTCAAAGCGTTCCATACGTGCTTTATTTTTCTTTTGCTGACCTTTTGCATTAGAACGAACCCATTCAAGTTCTTTTTTCAATGCTTTAGCAAAAGATTCTTCTTGCTTCTGTTCTTGCTCTAAGCGGGCATTTTTCTGCTCTAACCAAGAAGAATAATTACCTTGATAAGGGATACCCATACCACGGTCAAGCTCAAGAATCCACTCAGCAACGTTATCCAAGAAATAACGGTCATGCGTAATCGCAACGATTGTACCAGGGAAATCTTTTAAGAAACGTTCCAACCATGAAACAGATGATGCATCCAAATGGTTCGTCGGTTCGTCAAGAAGCAACATGTCTGGTTTAGACAAGAGCAAACGGCAAAGTGCCACACGACGGCGCTCACCACCTGACAATTTAGTGACATCAGCATCCCAAGCTGGCAAGTTTAACGCTGCCGCTGCTTGTTCAAGCTGGTTATTTAAGTTATGCGCATCCCAAGTTTGAATAATTGCTTCAAGCTTTTCTTGCTCTTTTGCAAGTGCATCAAAGTCGGCATCTTCAGCTGCATATTCAGCGAAAACTTCATCAAGACGAGCTAATGCATCAAGTGCTTCACGAACGCCATCTTCAACGTTGCCACGAACGTCTTTTGTTTCATCTAATGGCGGCTCTTGCTCAAGGTAGCCGATCTTGATACCTGGTTGTGCACGAGCTTCACCAGAGAAATCTTTATCTACGCCAGCCATAATACGAAGCAAGGTAGATTTACCTGCACCGTTTAAACCAAGAACACCAATTTTAGCGCCCGGGAAAAATGATAAAGAGATGTCTTTAAGGATTTCGCGCTTAGGCGGAACCATCTTAGACACACGGTTCATCGTGTAAATATATTGGGCCACGTAGGACTCCTCTATAAAAAAAACAAAATCCGCTGTAAATACAAATCGCGGACAAATAATTAGGGAGCATTATACGATGAATACGATAAAAACATAAGCCATACGCCCGAACTTGCAAGGAATGTTACAAGTTTATTTTTTCATCAAACTTACCATTCAAAGTGCACAAGAATATGGCTTTTAAATGAGCAACATATGAGAATTTTAGATAACTTTTTCAATATTTTATAAATTTTATAATATGATTAGGGTGCTATATTCTCATTGAACAATTTTTAAACCACAAGAAGATCTCAAAATGACATATAAGGACGAAACCCTCGCCATCCATGCTGGATACTCACCTGAACCAACGACTAAAGCAGTTGCGGTACCCATTTATCAAACGACGTCTTACTCATTTGATAATACGCAACATGGCGCAGACCTATTCGATTTAAAGGTCTCTGGGAATATTTATACACGGATTATGAACCCAACGACTGCTGTGCTTGAACAACGTATTGCAGCACTCGAAGGTGGGATCGGCGCATTAGCACTTGCATCAGGTATGGCAGCCATTACCTATGCCATTCAAACCATTGCTGAAGCTGGGGACAATATCGCTTCTGTATCTACACTTTATGGTGGTACATATAATTTATTTGCACATACGCTACCAAAACAAGGGATCGAAGTGCGCTTCTTCGATTATCAAAATCCAGAAAGTTTGCGAGCACTTGTTGATGAAAAAACTAAATTAGTCTTCGTTGAGTCTATTGGTAATCCACTCGGCAATATTATTGATTTAGAAGCGATTTCTAAGCTTGCACATGAACTTGGCATTCCTGTAATTGTGGACAATACAGTTGCTACACCAGTGCTTCAAAAATCTTTTGAATTTGGTGCAGATATTGTTGTTCACTCTCTAACCAAGTACATCGGCGGACATGGTAATTCGATCGGCGGTATCATTGTTGACAGCGGTAAATTCCCTTGGGGTAAATATCCAGATCGTTTTAAAGCGTTAAATACGCCCGATCCAAGCTATCACGGCGTGAACTATGTCGAAGCGCTTGGTGAAGCAGCTTATATTGCACGTGCTCGTGTCGTGCCATTACGCAACACAGGTGCAGCGATTAGCCCACAAAATGTTTTCTTAATCCTGCAAGGTTTAGAAACATTAAGTTTACGTATGGAACGTCATACTGAAAATGCTTTAAAAGTTGCTCAATATTTACAAGCTCATCCAAAAGTAAAATGGGTAAATTACGCAGGACTACCTGATCACCCGCAACATGCTTTAGCTCAGAAATACGTTAAGGGCAAACCTTCAGCAATTCTTTCATTTGGTGTACAGGATGGCTTAGCAGGCGGAACTCGCTTTATAGATGCCCTACAATTATTCACACGATTGGTGAATATCGGTGATGCAAAAAGCTTAGCATGTCACCCAGCAACTACAACGCATCGCCAACTGAATGAAGAAGAGTTAAAAGCTGCTGGCGTTTCTACGGATATGGTTCGCTTATCTATTGGAATCGAACATGCTGACGATTTAATCGCCGACCTAGAACAAGCGCTCGCTCAAGTTTAATCTTGGTAATACATTAGAAATAAAGCCTCATGACTGGGGCTTTATCCTCATTTACCATATCGTCTTTTTCAATTATTTTATTCGTATTACCACAATAAAAAATTAGAGCATTTACTCTAATTTTTACAATAAATTCATAAACTTATGCCATGGTTTATTTTCATTTTTCCACTATGCTGATTTGTATGACACGTTTAAAAATACGTGTTCCACAATTCATTGCATTTACAGGGAGAATGAAGTGAATAAAAAATTAGAACAGCGTTTTAAAAAACGTGTCCATGGAAAAAATATTCTGATTACAGGCGCGTCCAGTGGTATCGGTTTAACTGTTGCACATCAATTGGCTGCGGCAGGTGCGCATGTATTATTGGTGGCACGAACTGAGGAAACTTTACAACAAGTAAAATATGAGATTGAGCAAAAAGGGGGAAAAGCTGACATTTTTCCTTGTGATTTGAATGATATGAGTTCAATCGATGCTGTAACGCAACAAATCTTCAATAGCGTCACACATATTGATATTTTAATTAATAATGCAGGTCGTTCGATTCGCCGTGCAGTCCATGAGTCCATCGACCGTTTTCACGATTTTGAACGCACGATGCAACTCAACTATTTTGGTGCTGTTCGCCTCATTTTAAATATCCTTCCACATATGATAGACCGTGAACGAGGACATATTATTAATATCAGTTCAATTGGTGTATTAGCCAATGCTACACGCTTCTCTGCATATGTCGCTTCAAAAGCTGCATTGGATGCATTTAGCCGTTGCCTATCAGCTGAAGTCCATGCGCATAATATCGCTATCACCTCGGTCTACATGCCTTTGGTCAGAACGCCGATGATCGCTCCAACTAAAATATATAAATACGTGCCAGCACTTTCACCGAATCAAGCTGCAGATTTAATCGCTGGTGCTATTGTGAACCGTCCAAAAAAGGTAGCGACTGGTCTTGGAAAACTTGCATCAATTACCTATGCAATTGCACCTGATATTAATAATAAATTGATGTCGATTGGATTTAATTTATTTCCAAGCTCTACTGCTTCTGTCGGTCGCCAAGAGAAATTAAACATTGTACAGCGTGCATATGCCCGACTATTTCCTGGCGAACATTGGTGATCGAACAAGTTAATTTAAGTACTTTGTGAGATGATCTTGTTACATTTTCACTGTGTGATTTTAATTATTCTTTAAGAATTAAATGCCATGATCAAAACATAAAATAGGAGTTTGTCATGGCTCAAATTTATTTTTTTAGATTATTTTTTCTAGCAGTTGCTGTTTTGATTTTTACTCAAATCATGAGCATGATTATTCAGCAACATTACTCATTCGACACCTTATTACAGCTAGGTTTATTTTTAATTTTGCTTGAGCTGGGATTCAACATAAAACCAGCCGATGCTCAAAATAAAGCTGAATTGGATCAACAGCAGATGAATCATGCCAAAGCACCAAAGTCTTATGCATATCATTTGTCAAAAATAGGTTTAGGCACTATTGCATTCAGCTTGATCTTACCGAATCTTATTTAGTGCTAATCATGATTGGGTTCAAATCTAGGCGTAAAAAAAATTTTGAGATCATTCGTTAGGCGGCAGAGTTATGTTATAAACCTTGCATCTTATTGATTTTATGCTTTGTACTTATGCGTGGTTTAGCTTTAGTGCTGCAATGTGCAGCCATCGCATTTGCGATATTCCTCATTTATCAAGTTACTCTCGGTTTTTATACTCAAGAATTTAAAGTTTTAGACGTAGTCGCAGATGTAGGAACTATTCTCATCTGTATCGATCTTGCCGTATTCTTGTGGCATAGCCGCCAAACTAAAGCTGCCAACCTACAAGAATATGCACAAAAGATCGAACAATCAGTTCCAAAATTCGTAAAAATTTCACGAAAATTAGGTCATCTCGGGATTTTATTGATCTTAACCAGCTGGATTGTCCCCATGATTAATGGATAAATTAAAAACCTCCCATTTGGGAGGTTTTTAATATCACTTACTGATGAAATGAGATCATTTAAGATAAAAAGTTGACTTGACCAGATTTCACATCATAGATTGCGCCAACAATCCCAATCTCTTTACGCTCAATCATGTCTCTTAACGTGTCACTATTTTTAATAATATAATTAATATTATTTCGCACATTTAACACAGTTACGGCATCAATAAAATTGGTTGTAAGTTGATAATTACTCATATCATTTTTGACTGTTTCCGCCGCCTGCATAATCGGCTTCAAAAAATGCTGAACGTTCGGTGTATCTTTTAGTTGACTCAAATCCACCTTTTGCTCAAATAAATGACAAGCAGATCCTACCGCACCACAGTCCGTATGCCCCAATACCACGATCAGTTTTGAACCTTTGGTTTTACATGCAAACTCTAAAGAGCCCACGACTTTTTGACCAGCAATATTTCCAGCAATACGCAAACTGAATAAATCACCGATTCCTACATCAAAAATGCGCTCTGTCGGTGCTCTAGAATCCATACAACCCAACACTGCAGCAATAGGATGTTGCCCTGCATTTGACGTAACTTGAATTTGGCGAGCAATATTATGGTGTAAACGCTGATGATTAATAAAACGCAAGTTCCCGTCTTTTAGCATCTGTAAAACTTGATCAGGACTGAGCTGTTTTTGGAGTTCTTGCGTACTCACATCAAGATCGAGCTCGTCCTCTTTTATTTCAGGATAATGTGCTTTAAAACCTTGTAAATTAACTTTTATCCCCTGCTTTACCGCCACTTCACTTTGAAAGTCCTTAATAATTTGATAGATATCTGGATCAATATAATAGGTATTGGATGCATCGATTAGCACATTTTCATGCGGTTTAACTTTTTCTAAAGCGGTGACGAGTGCGGCACGATTTAAAAAACTTAAATTCGGTGCTAATTCAATACGGGTAAGTGAACCATGCAAGTGTTTTTCATGGATCACACGTACACCACGGTGTAAATGACTCTGTAAGATAATCAATAAACTGATCACTAGACCAATCATGATGCCTTTCAGTAAATCAGTTGCAATGATTGCAACTACCGTAACAAAAAAAGGTAAAAATTGTTTCCAACCTTGCGCATAAATCCGTTTAAATAGGCTTGGTGTTGCCAATTTAAATCCAGTCAAGATTAAGATTGCTGCCAATGAAGATAGCGGTATCGCATTGATTAATGGGGTGAGCGCCACCACTGCAACAATCAGTAAAAAACCATGAAAGATTGCAGAAAATTTGGTTTTAGCTCCACTGGTTGCATTCACTGAACTACGAACAATGACTGAGGTAATCGGCATACCACCGATCAATCCTGACATAGAGTTTCCAACACCCTGTGCAAATAATTCACGATTCGGTGGTGATGAGCGCTTTTGTGGATCCATCTTATCGGCAGCTTCTAAATTCAATAGTGTTTCAAGAGAAGCTACCACCGCTAATGTAATTGCACCCGTATAAATTAAACTATTATTCCAATACGAAAAATCTGGAAACTGGAAAATCGTTTCTGAACCAGAAAAGATATTCGGAAGATTAATCAATTGTTGAGGGTTTACTGCATATGGAGAGCCGATTTTCAACATGATAAAGTTAAGAAGTCCAGCAAATATCACCGCAATCAAGGCTGAAGGCAGCGGCAGTTTTTTTAATTTACTACTATCCCACAGTAGGATTAACGCAATACAACTTAGACCAATTAATCCTGAGCCAATATCAATATGACTCAGTACAGATTGAATTGACCATTGATCAATCAAAACAAAGCCTTTGACATCCAAACCAATCAATTTAGGTAATTGACTGATAATCAGTAACAGACCAATCGCGGCAAGCAATCCCAAAATCACATTGGTGGGTACGAAATTTGAGAAAACACCTAACCTAAAAATACCAAATAATATTTGTAAAATTCCAGCTAAAAACAATGTGAACAAAAAGGCTTGATAATTACCTTGTAGTAATTCAATTTGGGTCAATACAATCGCCACTAAGCCTGCAGCGGGACCAGATACACTGATATGTGAGCCACTAAAAAAACCAACAACGATTCCACCAATCACGCCAGCAATAATGCCTGAAATGAGTGGTGCACCTGATGCATGAGCTATGCCCAAACAAAGCGGAAGTGCAACAAGGAAAACAACCAGACCTGAGAGCAAATCACGACTATAAAATCGAGGTTTCAGCTCTTTATTTTGAGATATACTCATGTTTAATTTCTCTTAATTATATGACTTATAAAGTTAAAAATAATTTTGAAGTGAATTGATTATTAAGTTTTTCTTGTTGTTTTATACCATCTTAAAGTTTACATTTAAAATAAATCACCTTGATGTTCTTCATTTATTTAAAAACATAAGCATAAAAAAACCTCCCATATGGGAGGTTTTTTACCTGATTAAAGATTACTTCGAACCTTTAACCCCTGCTTGTAATAATAATGCACCTAAACCACCAATCTTCTGTTCTTGTGGTTTCTGCTGCTGAGGTTTTTTCGCATGTTGTGGGCGATCACCCTGTGGACGTGCTTGCTGAGGACGCTTCGCGTGTGGTTTACGCTCACCACGTTGCTCTTGCTGGCCATGAGTTTCACGACGTGGCTGGCGCGGTGCCTTCGCAGGTGCTTCAGATCCTGCAGGGCGCATCGATAAATTAACACGATTACGTTCCACATCAACTTGTAACACACGCACTTGAACAATTTGCCCTGGTTTCACAAACTTATGTGGATCAGAAATAAATTCATTCGCTAGTTCTGAAATATGAACTAAACCATCTTGATGAACACCAACATCAACAAATGCACCAAAGTTCGTCACATTGGTCACTACACCTTCAAGCTCTAAGCCTTCAGTCAGTTGTGAAACCTCAGTAATGTCATCACGGAACTTCGCTGTACGGAACTCTGGACGTGGATCACGACCTGGTTTTTCAAGCTCCGCCAAAACATCTTGGATCGTTGGTAAACCAAATTTGTCATCAACAAACTCTTCAGGTTTAACCTGACGAATGATTTCAGTATTGCCAATAATATCTTTTACAGTGGTCGCTTTCGCTTCAACAATCTTGTTGACTAAACCATAAGACTCAGGATGAACTGCTGAAGCATCCAATGGCTCTGAACCATCTTGAATACGTAAGAAACCTGCAGCTTGCTCAAAAGTACGCTCACCTAAGCGTGGTACTTTTTTCAAATCTTGACGATTATCAAAACGACCATTCTCTTTACGGTAGTCTACAATTTGCTGTGCTATAGATTTGTTTAATCCTGCGATGTAACCCAAAATCGCTGAAGATGCTGTATTTACATCTACACCAACTGAGTTCACACAGTCTTCCACTACAGCTTCAAGCGTTTTTGCCAAGCCTGTTTGATTCACATCGTGTTGATATTGACCTACACCAATTGATTTAGGATCAATCTTCACAAGTTCAGCCAATGGATCTTGTAAACGACGCGCAATAGATACTGCACCACGAATCGATACGTCTAAATCTGGTAATTCTTGTGAAGCCAATTCAGATGCTGAATATACTGAAGCACCTGCTTCAGATACAGACACGCGCGTTAATTTAAGATCAGCATGAGCAGCCATCATTTCCACAACAACAGCTTCTGTTTCACGACTCGCGGTACCGTTACCAATAGCAATTAGCTCAACATTGAATTCACGACATAAACGTGCCAATTCATTGATTGAGCCTTCTTTATCTTCTTTAGGTGCGAATGGATAAATCGTGCTGTGTGCCAGTACATCTCCAGATGCATTCACGACAGCCAATTTCACACCTGTACGGATACCAGGATCCACACCTAAAGTAGTACGTGAACCTGCTGGTGCAGATAAAAGTAAATGACGTAAATTTTCTGCAAATACTTGCATTGCTTCTGCTTCAGCAGCCAAACGCTTTTCTGTCAGAAGTGAATGCTCAATTGTAGGCCGGACTTTGCCGAGCCAGAATAATTTTGCAGTTTGCTTCAGAAAATCTTGACGGGCTTGAGGTTGAACTTGATCAAGATTGTATTCAGTTTCAATGCGCGCCAAAGGAGCATCATTTTCACCATCAACTTTTAGACCGAGTACATTCTCTTGACGTCCACGTAACATTGCCAATAAGCGATGTGATGGAACTTTGTTTAAGTTTTCAGAAAAATCGAAGTAGTCACGGAATTTTTTACCAACTTCTTTTTTCTCTTCACTAGCAACTAAGCTTTTTAACACTGCTGTTTTTGCAAACATCGCTTTAAGCTCTGTCGTGAGTGCAATATTTTGTGCCCAGTCATCAATGAGAATATGCTGAACAGCGTCTAATTGACTCTCTAAATCAGGATAATCTTCATGATTAAATCCTGCTAAAGCTTCTGCAGGTTCAACATTTTCATTATAGATTTTTTCAGCGATTGGGCCTAAACCAGCCTCTTTTGCTTTAAATGATTTACTCGTACGTTTTGGACGATACGGTGCGTAAATTTCTTCTAATGCATTTTTTGTTTCAACGGCATTGACGCGAGCTAACAAATCATCCGTGAGTTTATTTTGTTCTTTCAGTGATTCAATGACCTTTTCACGGCGTTCAAATAAATCACGAAGGTAAGTTAATCGGGTATCCAGTTGACGTAACTGCGTATCGTCTAAGCCTTGAGTTACTTCTTTACGGTAACGTGCAATAAATGGAACACTAGAACCTTCATCAATCAGCTTAATGGCAGCTTCTACTTGGTTTGGACGTACGGCAAGTTCACTTGCCAACTGCTGAACTAAGTCAGTCATCGTGTTAAATTCCACAAGGATAAGGACTAAAAGTTAGTGATTATAAAGACCGAGACTATAAAATCCACAATTGTTTTGAATATTTGCAATGAAATTTTAAATAAAAGTCTCAATTTTTCTAGTTTTATCTCCCAGAGAAAAATCTTCAGGTGAAGTCTCTGATCAATTATTTGAGTGTAATGCGTCATTGTGTCATCACTTTGACAATGAACTAAAACATTTAACTCTTTAAAATCACTTTATTTTTCTGATTTTGATGTAAATTTCTTGCTTTCAATAGCACTTCAAATTAGCTTCATATTGAATAGCGATTTTATTTTAAATTATTTGCCTAAAAACAGGTCAATACATGTTGTGATTTGGTTTCAGAACACACTTAAAATTGTAATTTTGAGCAATTTGATACATAGTCTTAACAAGAACTTAGGCATTATACTGAGACAAATGACTATTTATAAATACAACTTTTAAGGGAGTGCATCATGAGTTTAGTTGTACCTGCTGAAAATACTGATGTAGTACACAATGACACTGACAGAGTTGAACGCATTCTGGTCGTCGACGATGATGTGCGTCTTCGTACCCTTTTACAACGGTTTTTAGAAGATAAAGGTTTTGTGGTTAAAACCGCACATGATGCCACGCAAATGGATCGGTTATTACAACGTGAACTTTTCTCGCTCATCGTTTTAGATTTTATGCTTCCTGTAGAAGATGGTTTGAGCATTTGTCGTCGTTTAAGGCAGTCTAACATTGACACGCCTATTATTATGCTCACTGCACGTGGTAGCGACTCTGATCGTATTGCAGGGCTTGAAGCAGGTGCTGATGACTATCTACCAAAACCATTCAACCCAAATGAATTGTTAGCTCGTATCCGAGCTGTACTACGTCGACAAGTGCGTGAGGTTCCTGGGGCACCAAGCCAGAATGTTGAAGTGGTTTCATTTGGTCCTTGGTCACTCGATCTATCGACTCGAACACTGACTCGTGAGGGTCAAGTGGTGACCTTAACTACTGGTGAATTCGCAGTACTCAAAGCATTGGTGCAACATCCTCGTGAACCGTTGACACGTGATAAATTAATGAATTTGGCACGTGGTCGTGAATGGGGAGCAATGGAACGCTCTATTGATGTTCAAGTCTCTCGTTTACGTCGTTTAATCGAGGAAAATCCGGCTCGTGCACGCTATATTCAAACGGTGTGGGGTGTGGGATACGTATTCGTACCAGATGGTGCAGAATAATTTTTTAAACAATGGACTCCGCCATCAATGATGTCGGGGTCTTTATTTTATGTATTAAACAATTACATGCACTTATTCTTTTTAAGCCCAAACTCTCAGGTTAGACCGTGAAACTTGATCCTATTGACCCACAAAAATTTAATGAATTTGTTGCGTATTCAGAGCGAAAACGAACGAAATGGGAACGCTTTCTTGACAAAATCAAGCCGCGCTCCGCTGCAATGCGAACAACAGTTTTGGTTGTTTTTGTGGTGTTCTTTAGTCTGTTTATGTCACTTTGGTTTTTTTGGAAAACCCTCTATTTACCAGAGATTCAACAGCATGCACGCTACCTTGCGGTTGAACTCGAAATTATCAACAACCCCGACCTTCGAATTTTTCATGGTGACACTGAACTTGATGTTGACACATGGTTAAAACAGCGTGTTGGAATTGAATACGTTACAGACCCTGCTGCGTTCCCCAACCAGCGCGATAAAGTCATTGCTGAATTCTTTACGAACCAAGTTGAAAAACGTTTGGCCAAAGAGCTCGACGTGCCTGAGGTCACCGTCTATTTCCAATTTAAACCTAGCCCACGTATTTGGATTCAAACCCCAGAAATGAACGGGAATTGGGTTCAAGAACCGTTAAAAACTTATGCAAATTATAGCCCCGAATTGATTTTGGCATGGTTTCTTGGCGTACCGCTGATTTCAGCCATGATTATCTTAACTTTAGTGAGACAGCTCAATCGCCCACTACGCCGACTGCAAAATGCAGCAAATAGCTACAGTAAAACTGGAAAAGCCCCCTATCTTGAGACGAACCACGGACCTTTGGAAATCCGCCAAGTCAACCAAGCCTTTAATCATATGATTTATACATTGGAGCTCACTGAACGTGATCGTCAAATTATGTTGGCTGGTATTTCACATGATTTAAGAACCCCGCTCACTCGAATTCGACTGAGTGCTGAAATGATGTCAGATGATGACTTCTTGAAAGAAGGCTTAATCTTTGATGTGGATGATATGGATGCCATTCTTAATCAGTTTATTTCTTACATGCGTGATGGTTCAGATGAAGACCTAAAAGAAACCAATATCAATACCCTTTTGCAAGAATTGGTTATTCAGTTTAAACCCCTGGATATTCGCTTTGAACCAGAAGAACTCCCACTGATTACTGCTCGTTCGCTTTCCCTCAAGCGCTTAATTGGTAACTTAATTAATAATTCTAAGCGTTATGGTGCTGAACCCATTGAGCTAAGTGCGAAAGTCGAGGGAGACCATCTAAAAATTTGTGTTGCTGATCACGGTGATGGAATCCCAGAAGATCAAATTGCAGACCTTATGCAACCTTTTGTACGTGGCAATGAAGCACGTACCATCCAAGGGAGTGGTCTTGGTTTAGCCATTGTAAAACGAATTGTCGATATTCATGAAGGTGAATTAAAAATTCATAATCGTCCTGAAGGAGGTCTTGAAGCTATCATTCTACTGCCCCTTTCAACACCTCAAGTTGTTGATATTTCAACCAATAGCACCTTAGATAAAATCAGGCAAACCATCACCGAACGATTTTGATGAATGGTGAATAGTTGAACGGTTGAATTGGTTTAATTATTCACCACAATGAAAATTAAAAATAAAAAACAATATCTTACAAACCATAATATATCTTTATATCCGCATTTTTTGAAAAAATTAGACCTTAGCCTAACAGGTATGCAAAATGGCTCGCTTGATCGGTACAATCGGTGCCAGATCCAGAATATCAAGAGAAGAGTAAACCATGTCTTTAGATCGCATTCGTTTAGAGTCACTTCATGAAAAAGTCATTTCAGCTGAACAAGCTTCAACGTTTATTGAAGATGGCATGACCGTAGGTATGAGTGGTTTCACGCGTGCTGGTGAAGCTAAAGCAGTTCCATTGGCATTGGTAAAACGCGCTCATACAAACCCTTTAAAGATCACTTTAATCACTGGTGCGTCTTTGGGTAATGACTTAGATAAACAGTTAACTGAAGCTGGCGTATTGGCTCGTCGTCTACCTTTCCAAGTCGATAATACTTTGCGTAAGGCGATCAATAAAGGCGAAGTAATGTTTATTGATCAGCATTTGTCAGAAACTGTTGAACAAATGCGTAATAAACAATTGAAAAAGCCTGATATTGCTGTAATCGAAGCTGTAGCAATTACTGAAGATGGTGGCATCATTCCAACAACTTCAGTAGGTAACTCAGCAAGCTTTGCAATCTTTGCAGAAAAAGTAATTGTTGAAATTAACACAAATTTAAGCCCAGCATTCGAAGGCTTGCACGATATTTATATCCCATCTTATCGTCCGACACGTCAGCCGATTCCACTCACTCAAGTCGATGAGCGTATTGGTACACATGCAATTAATATCGATCCTGCTAAAATTGTTGGCATCGTATTTAACAGCGAATTCCATGATTCTCCATCAACAGTGACTGCACCAGATGATGAGACTCAAGCAATTGCAAACCACTTAATCGAATTCTTTGAAAAAGAAGTTGCTGAAGAACGTCTTCCTAAAAATTTAGGTCCATTACAAGCAGGTATTGGTTCAATTGCCAATGCGGTATTAACGGGTCTTAAAGAATCGAATTTTGAAGATCTCATCATGTACTCAGAAGTACTTCAAGACTGTACTTTTGAATTAATTGATGCTGGTAAAATGAAATTCGCTTCTGGCTCATCAATTACACTTTCTGCACGTTATGGTGAAAAAGTATTCAATAATCTTGAGCAATACAAAGACAAACTTGTATTACGCCCTCAAGAAATTTCAAACCACCCAGAATTGGTACGCCGTTTAGGGATTATCGGGATCAATACTGCGCTTGAATTTGACATCTACGGCAATGTGAACTCTACGCACGTATGTGGTTCAAAAATGATGAATGGTATTGGTGGTTCAGGTGACTTCGCACGTAATGCGCATATCGCAATTTTCGTGACTAAATCAATCGCTAAAGGCGGTGACATTTCATCTGTAGTGCCGATGGCATCTCACGTAGATCACACAGGTCATGACGTAGACGTTCTTGTTACTGAACAAGGTCTTGCTGATTTACGTGGTCTTGCACCGCGTGAACGTGCACGTGCAATCATCGATAACTGTGTTCACCCATTGTATAAAGATGCATTAAACGACTATTTCGATCGTGCATGTGCTAAAGGTGGACAAACCCCTCACCTACTTACAGAAGCGCTTTCTTGGCATTCTAATTTTGAAGAAACAGGTCATATGTTATCTGCACCTGCTGAAGCAAAATCTGCATAAGTACGACTTTAAAAAAGCCCTGAATATCAGGGCTTTTTTTATTTCAATGATTCTAAAATACTTTTAAATCATCATGATAATTGACATAAATCAATAAAATAGGCAGGATTGAATAAGATACTTAAATGTGAACTAGTTTACATTTTATTAATATTAAATTACACAAAACCACACTTTTATAGCTGAACTTTACACATAATTTAAATATTATTATTTCATAGCAAGATTATGAGTGAACAAATAATAATAACAGCGTACTGTTTCATCAGTTTTCCTTCCTAGATTTCCCCCAAAATCTAGGAATTTTTTTGTCTATATCTTTTACAAAAATCAAGTTTATTATCACATAAAAAAACCTCGATATTCGAGGTTCTTGTGTATTATATGAATTCTATTTTAATGATTACCTTGAACTTTTTCTTCAATCTCTTCCACACTGGTGTGTCGTACGTCATAGCCTTTAGCCATATAAATCACTTGTTCAGAAATATTTCGCGCATGGTCACCAATACGCTCCAAAGAACGCAGCACCCACATGACATTCAGAACACGAGAAATATGACGAGGATCCTCAATCATGTAGGTCATTAATGTACGTGTAGCAGATTGATATTCACGATCGATATCTGCGTCAGCCAACAATACTTTAAGTGCTTGCTCTGCATCAACACGTGCAAATGCATCCAATGCATCATGAATCATTACTCGCACTTGATTACCGATATGACGTGTTTCCATATAACCACGAGGTGATTCACCTTCTTCACATAGATTTTGGGCTATACGTGCAATTTTAGCTGCTTCATCACCAATACGTTCTAAATCGGTATTGGCCTTGCTCATTGCAATCACCATACGCAGATCACTTGCAGCAGGATGGCGACGCACTAAAATCAAAGTCAAACCTTCATCAATTTCACGCTCATAGCGATTTACCGTATTATCCTGAAATTGGACATCTACAGCTAAATTCACATTTGTATCTAAAAGAGCATGAATGGCATTAGCAACTTGTTGCTCAACCAAACCACCCATCGCCATAAATTTGGTATGGACATCTTGCAAATCTTCGTTAAATTGAGAAGAAATATGGTGGCTAAGTACAGGATTATTAGAGCTCAAAGTCTTATTACTCCACACAGCGTGAATGGATTGAAATTTTTGCCATATTAAAGCATATCAATTGTGAATATTTGATGACAAAACAATCAATTTATTCTATTTTTCAACTAACCATGCATTCATTTGACGAAGCTCATTTTCATTCAATTGTCCCACAGAAGCCTTCAACCTCAACACATTCAACACATAATCATATTGAGCATTCACAAAATCTAATCGCGTTGCAAAAGCATTTCTTTGCGCAAGCAACACATCAACCATACTTTTAAGCCCTTCATCATACTGAGCTTGGGATGCTTTCGCGACTAATGCTGAAGAATCCATGGCAGCTTTGCGCGCTTGCAATGTAGCACTATCCATATCAATTTGTAGGTAAGATTTTTTAGCATCTGTGGTTGCTTTACGTATCGCAGCTTCTAATTGGCGTTCCGACTTTTCAACATTTTTTGTCGCTTTATCAATATTAATTTTAGTTCGTCCACCGGTATAGGCATTCCAGTTCATTTCTACACCCACCTGATCGAACTGTCCATCACTCGATATAGCTGTTTGTGGTGATTGTTCACTATATCCATAAGTGGCTACGGCTTCGACTTGAGGATAAAGCGCCGCTTGCTCTACACGTCGCTGATCATTGGCATATTGACGTTGCAAACGCGCTTGTAGAATTTCAAGATTCTGTTCTTGAGCTAATTTAGTCCATTCACTCATGATATTCGGTACAGGCTTTTGATACTCGAAATCATCACTTAAAACAGCGAGCTTTTCTTGGTAAGGTCCAATCAACTGAGCAAGTTGCTCTTGTGCCAAGATTAATTGAACACCTGTCGCAATTCGATTTGCTCGCGCATTTTGATATTGTGCATTCGCTTCGCTGACATCACTTTCAGCAACCAAACCTTCTTTGAGTTTGGCATTCATCATATTGAGCTGCTCGAATAATGCTTTTTCTTCTTGAGCGTTAGTGAGCGTTAAAGCCTGTTGACGTAGTACATTAAAATAAGCTTCAGAGACATTTAATATATGTTGTTGCTGTTGCTGTTTTAAAGTGACTTCACTCAGTTGAACTGAGGTTTTTACCTGTTTATATCCCTGCCAAGCATCCATTCTGAAAATGGGTTGTCGTGCAGTAATCGCAATTTGACGAGTGGTCGATGTCGATGCCAACAGGTCAGAACTATTAAAAAAAGGATTCGATTCTGTACTTGAACGATTTACATCTTGGTTTTTACGCGTCACATTTCCTGAAACGGTTACTGTCGGCAGCAAATTACCTTTTGCTAAACCTATATTTAACTGATCAGCCTCATACTGCAAAACGTTGGCTTGCCAATTTGGATCGGTTTGCTTTGCTCGCTCATAGGCTTCAACGAGGTTCAATGCAAAGCTCATCGGGCTAAGCGCAATTAAACTGACTGCAAGTAGAGTTTTTTTCATGATAATGACTTCACAGTACCTTAAGCATTTGAATAACAAGTAATTAGAATAGGATGTTGCAAATATAATCTTTAATCGAACTTTTTACGTATCAATTTTATTATTTTTTCATTTAATCCGGAGAATTATTTTGAATTATGTGCATTGATGTATGTTTTTCATACATTATTTTAACGCTTGATTGCGAAGCAACTACAATAAATTTCACTGTACGGTTTTAAAATAAGTGAAAATCTATTTGCGCCTCATTTCACACTTTAACTGTATTTTGATATCTCAATGAAGTCATTTTTGCACACGTTTAAGCCTATTCGTCAATTATTGACTCTTATAGTCGTAAGTCTTGGCTTAACTGCGTGTCAAAAACCGATTTCCGAAGAAATACCTACTGAATCTCCAAACCCAACCCAAAACCAGAACACCACACCTGATCTCAACCTCATTTGTCAAAAACTCAAAAAAGAAATGCTCGGGATAACTGCTCAACGGACTACATTCGCCATTGAGCAAATCAATCAAGATATTCGACTTTGTCTTCCCTTAATGCCATTTCAGGAACAGAAAGAATTGATTGGTTTGGCAGACATCATGTATAGAAATTTCTTAAGTTTAGATCGATCACCTGAACAGCAGAAAGCTTTTGATTTATATGCTCATGACCAGTCGCAATTTCCGACGATTCAACAATCACAAATTGAAAAATTACATCCACGAGATCAATATTTACTTCGGCATAAGGGTCAAGCGTATATTGATCTCGTCGATATTAACCACCAAGCAACCTATCAAAGAAACCCATATTATTTAGCACGAGTATTTGCCCCCTATTTCCCTGAGGCAGAACAAGCATTTATGCAAGAACTTGCTGAACAAAATCAGCAAGCACAATTTGAAGATCCTCATTTTCATCTTGAAGCACAAGAGATTTCTAGACGTGCCCAGTATTGGGAAAATTATCTAAAAAAATACCCTCAAAGCAGTTTCCGTTTAGATGCAGAGTACCTTTATCATTTTTATTCAAATCTATTATTTAAAGGTCTCAAACATGATCCTGTTTCTCATGATTTTGAAGGACGTGTTGAAATTGCACCCGATGCTTTAGCTGAAATCGAACAACTCGCAAATATGAAAAATAGTCGTTTAGCAGATCAAGCGAGACTTTTCTTAAAATTTATCGAACTGGATTCACAACAAAAAAGTAAATTAACTTCAAATCAGACTGATCAAAATCCGCAAGTTCTTATACAGCTAAGTCACTATTTAAACTTAAAAACTGTTGATCTTGAAAATCGTCGTAATTGCTTTAAAGACGCAATTTGTTATGCATCATAGTCTGATGACTTTAATCTGACTTTATATGTTAATATTTTGGCATCGCTTGACGGAGCGCGAGTAATAACTCGCTGAGATCACCTAAAACATTGTTTTGATGGTGAGTACCGTTGAACCTGATCAGGTTAATACCTGCGTAGGAATCAAGCCATCTAAAAACTTTGTTCTAGGTTATTCATTCAGGATAATTCCGCCACCGTTTTTGGTCGTGCTTGATTCGTTGATGTCATTCATAAGGATCATTGCAATGAACCAATTAACGAATCTTTCAAATACAGATCTCTCTGCTCAACATGAGCAAGATGCTCAAGATCTCACCCGCATTTTACCAGCGTCAAAAAAAGTCTATGTTCAAGGTTCTCGTCCAGATATTCGCGTACCCATGCGTGAAATTGCACTCTCCGATACACCAACGGGCTTAGGCGGTGAGTATAATGCTGCCATTTTGGTGTATGACACTTCAGGTGTTTATACCGACCCTGAGATTCAAATTGATTTAAATCGAGGCCTACCAAACCTCAGAGATACATGGATTGAAGAGCGCGCAGATACAGAACAACTCGCGACATTAAGCTCAAAATTTGGGCGAGAACGTCTTCAAGATATTCGTACAGCTGGCATTCGTTTCGCACATATCCAGAAACCTCGTCGAGCTAAACCAGGACATAACGTTACGCAAATGCATTATGCTAAGCAGGGTATTATCACGCCTGAAATGGAATACATTGCGATTCGAGAGAATCAAAAACAACGTGAAGGTGTGGATACTCGCCAACATGTTGGGCAAAACTTTGGTGCAAAAAACTTATTAGAAATTACACCAGAATTTGTACGTCAAGAAGTCGCAGCAGGTCGTGCCATTATTCCTGCCAATATCAATCACCCTGAACTCGAACCGATGATTATCGGACGCAATTTCCTAGTGAAAATTAATGCCAATATTGGCAACTCAGCACTGGGTTCATCCATTGATGAAGAAGTGGCAAAAATGACATGGGCAACACGTTGGGGTGCTGACACCATCATGGATTTATCTACGGGTAAAAATATTCATGAAACACGCGAGTGGATTATTCGTAACTCCCCTGTACCTATTGGAACTGTTCCGATTTATCAAGCATTAGAAAAGGTGGATGGAATAGCAGAAGATCTTACATGGGAAATTTTTAAAGACACTTTAATCGAACAAGCTGAGCAAGGGGTTGATTACTTCACGATTCATGCTGGTGTTTTATTGCGCTATGTTCCTCTCACAGCCAATCGCTTAACGGGCATCGTTTCACGCGGTGGTTCAATCATGGCACAGTGGTGTCTTGCACATCATAAAGAAAATTTCTTATACACCCATTTTGATGAAATCTGCGAGATCATGAAAGCCTATGATGTCTCATTCAGCTTAGGTGATGGTTTACGCCCTGGGTGCATTCAAGATGCCAATGACGAAGCCCAATTTTCCGAACTGCGTACATTAGGAGAATTAACCCATCGAGCTTGGGAACATGATGTGCAAGTCATGATTGAAGGTCCTGGTCATGTTCCTATGCATATGATTAAAGAAAATATGGATTTACAACTTGAGGTTTGTAAAGAAGCACCTTTTTATACATTAGGACCATTAACAACAGATATTGCACCTGGTTATGATCATATTACTTCAGCAATTGGTGCAGCCATGATCGGTTGGTATGGAACAGCGATGCTTTGTTACGTAACACCTAAAGAGCATTTAGGTCTACCCAATAAAAAAGACGTCAAAGATGGCATTATCACCTATAAAATTGCAGCACATGCTGCAGACCTCGCCAAAGGACATCCAGGTGCTCAAGTCCGTGATAATGCACTTTCAAAAGCACGTTTTGAGTTTCGTTGGGAAGATCAATTTAACTTAAGTTTAGATCCTGATACAGCACGTAGTATGCATGATGAAACCATGCCTAAAGAGGCACATAAATCAGCGCATTTCTGTTCGATGTGTGGACCTAAATTTTGCTCAATGAAGATTACCCAAAATGTGCGTGAATACGCTCAAAATCAGCAGTCTGATAATCTAGATCTCAAGTTAAATCAAGAGATTGAATCAGGTCTCAACGCGATGAAAAATGAGTATCATAAGCAAGGACAAAAGTTGTATCAGAAGCTGTAAAAATTAAAAAACCTGTTTTTCTTTAATGCAATCTCAGTTAGGATGAAATAAATTTTTGTCCTAACGTATACGAATGAAAATTCTTGAAAAAGCTACTTACAATAATAAAGATTTTAAGGTCCATTCTCGCGAATCCCTTTATCAAGGATTCATTCGTATAGAGAAATTGAGCATCACACATCGTTTATTTGGTGAGAATACTTATACCCCAACAATTCATCGTGAATTAGTGCATCGTAAAGAAGCTGCTGGTGTACTCATCTACAATGATGCGCTCAAGCGCTTTGCACTGATTGAACAATTCCGAATTGGTGCAATCGATGATCCTATCTCCCCATGGCAACTAGAAATCATTGCAGGCGTATTAGATGGCGATGAATCACCTGAAACATGCATTCAGCGTGAGAGTTTAGAAGAATCTGGTTGTGAAATTCGTAATCTGGAACACTTATTTACCTTCTACCCTTCTGCTGGTGCGTGCGATGAAGTTTTTCATTTGTATGTTGCAGAAGCAGATCTTCCTGAGCAAGGCGGTATTCATGGTATGCCAGATGAAGGTGAGAATATCCAACTGCATATCTTAGCTTATTCAGATCTTGAACCATTATTGGCATCCAAACGATTGTGTAATGCACCTGTCATCATGGCTCTGCAATGGCTCAAACAGCACATTGCCACTACCTCTATAGCGCTGAGGTAATTTATGACGCCTTTAATCAAACAGAATAAAAATGATCAGCTCATTATCCAAATTACCGATACCCATCTCATGGATCATCCTGACACGCCGTTTGTTCAGATAAATCCTGAACAAAGTTTTCATGCAGTGATCAATGATATTTTAAATCGCTATCAAGACATTGATGCGATTATTCATACAGGTGACTTGGCACAGGTACCACATGAGGCAACTTATCAGCGATATTTGAGTTTCATGAAAAATTTGAATATTCCGTTTTATCAAATTCCAGGGAATCATGATGATGCCGAATATTTTCCTTTTGCAGCGCCTGATCCTATACCGGCCGTGTTAACTTTCGAAACGTGGAAAATCGTCCTATTAAATAGTGCTGTGCCCCACAAAGTAGATGGTTGGATTAAAGCAGAACAATTGAATCATTTATCAATGATTCTTCAGGAAACACAGCAGCACCCTGTCATTTTGGCGTGTCATCATCACCCACTTGAAATGAAGTCCAAGTGGATTGATCGACACATCTTAAAAAATTCAGATCAATTGACCCAGATCATGGCAGAGTATCAACACATTCAAGCAGTGATCTTTGGACATGTGCACCAAGATTCGTTGAATGTTTGGAAAAATATTCAATTTTTATCAACGCCCTCCACCTCCGTTCAGTTTAAACCAAAGACTGAAGATTTTGCCTTTGATGACCTTGCACCAGGCTATCGCAGCCTACTACTGAAAACTGACGGTAGCTTTGAAACACGTGTTCATCGCCTACAAAATTTCGCGCAAAATATTAATAAAGAAATTTCAGGTTATTAGCTTTTCTTTTAAAGTGTTTTGGATTAAGTTATCTGTCCGAATGGAATCTGAACAGTCCAAAACAGATATTCATAGCTTTCATCTTTGATAAAAAATCTATATGATGACGCCCCCGATAGCAACAATCTATCGGAAGCGATAAAAACACTTGCATATCACCATATTTTTTGCGTACGCAAACACGCATATGATGAGGAATGCCCTTTATGGCGAATGACAACCAAAATCAAGTCTTGGAAGAAAACAACGTAGTTGCTGAAAAAGTAAAACGCGTGCGTAAGACCAAGCCAAAGACTTCCGAAGGCGGTACTACAGCGAGTCTATTTGGCATCGAGCCTTATCAGCCGAAAAAAAATGAAGAATACATGTCTGAAGGTCAACTTGAGCATTTCCGTCAAATTTTATTGGCATGGAAAGACGAGTTAATGTCAGAAGTGGATCGAACATTAAATACAATGCAAGATGAAAATACTGCATTGCCTGATGTAAATGACCGTGCAACGCAAGAAGAAGAGTTTGCGATTGAGCTTCGTACTCGTGACCGTGAACGCAAGTTAATTCGCAAAATTGAACAATCTATCGAAGCAATCAAAAATGATGACTATGGTTTCTGTGAAACCTGTGGGATCGAAATTGGCTTACGTCGTTTAGAGGCTCGTCCAACAGCGACGCTTTGCATTGATTGCAAAACTTTAGCTGAAATTAAAGAGAAACAAAATAACGGTTAATCATGTTATTTAATAATCCTTCCCTAACCCCTCCTTTGATAAAGGAGGGGGACAACAGGATGGCTTATGTGGGCCGGTTTGCGCCATCGCCAACCGGCCCTCTTCATTTTGGATCACTAATTACAGCTGTTGCAAGCTATTGTGAAGCAAGATCTCATGCAGGCAAATGGGTTGTACGAATTGAAGATACAGACATCCCTCGCATATATCCTGGTAGTGAAGAACATATCTTGTCATGTATTGAAGCTTTCGGTTTCGAGTTTGATGACGAAATTATCTTTCAAAAAGACCGTTTAAACATCTATGAATCTGTCTTAAACGATCTTCAGCAACGTGACCTCACCTATGCCTGCCAATGTACACGAAAAATCTTAGGCTCTAATCATATCTATAGCGGTACTTGCCGCGATTTAAAACTACCACACGATCAACAAGCCATTCGGGTTAAAACATCAAACGAGTTGATTTGTTTTGAGGATCTTTTACAAGGTCAGCATTGCTCTAATTTGACCAATGAATTAGGAGATTTTGTTCTTAAACGTCGCGACGGTATTATTAATTATCAGCTCGCCGTGGTTGTGGATGATTATCTACAAGGAATGACTCATGTTGTGCGTGGTGCTGATTTGCTGGATAACACTGAACGACAAATTTGGTTAGGGCGATTATTGGGCTACCCTGAACTTCAGTATATGCATTTGCCCCTAGCAATGAATAAAGATGGTACAAAGCTTTCTAAGCAAAATTTAGCTGTAGCACTTGATCTCACCCAAGCCCCCCAACTCTTGAACAAAGCTATTCATGCATTAGGACAAGATCCAGTTGATCTAGATCAACCAAATCGCATGCTTCTACAGGCAATTCAACAATGGGATCGTAAGAAAATTCCAGTTGGCACCACAATACAAGATGTTTTTGAATAGTGTCCATACAGAATCATGCTTGTTATTCAGCTGAAAATGTTTTTGAATTCCATTTAGCTAGATTAATCAGGAGTTCATTATGTTTTTTATTTTTGGGGTAGGACCTAAAACCATCAAAACGGAAAAGGGGCAATTTCTATGCCCAGTCTGTCGTACACATAGCAATTATGAAATTAAACAACAACGCAATTATTTTTCTTTATTTTTTATTCCATTGATTCCACTATCAAAACCCAAATCTGGTCAAGTCACCTGTTTAAACTGTGGCACACATATGCCAACAATGGTGTTGCAGCAAAATAGTACTCCACCATCATCAGATTTGAATGCTTAAGATACAATCGTGTATTTTAAAAGCTAGATACTTCCTTAGCCTGATTCTTTTCTTGGGTTGTTGCTTCAATTTTCAGCATTAAACTGACCATGACAGCACACATAATCAGAGATGAACCACCATAACTAATAAATGGTAAAGTTAAACCTTTTGTTGGGAGCAGCCCCATATTCATGCCAGCATTTACCATAATTTGCAGAACAAAAATAATGCTAATCCCGTAAGCCAAATAACCCGCTCTCAAAAATTGATGCTGAATGGCACGATGCCCAATTCGAATACACGCACCCACCATAAGAAATGACAGTGCGAGAACAACCGTAATACCCATGAAACCGAACTCTTCTGCCAAAATAGCCAACATAAAGTCCGTATGCGCCTCAGGGAGATAAGACATTTTTTGAATACTATGGCCTAAGCCTACCCCTAACCATTCACCACGTCCAAAGGCCATAAGCGCATTTGAAAGCTGATAACCAGAACCTAAAGGATCTGCCCATGGATTGGTAAAAGACATTAAACGCTCGAAACGATAAGGCTCGAACACAACCAGCACTACAAATGCCATGATAATGGCACCCAATGCAATACCAAACTGGATTAGTGGCGCACCTGCAAGAAAGAACACCCCTAACATCGTTAAGGCAACCACTACCGTTGCACCTAAGTCAGGTTCAGCAATAATCAAACCAACTGTACATAGCATTACTGTTGCTAATCGTGCCAGCCCTTTCACATTATTCCGCACTTCTTCTGCCCGACGGACAACATAATCTGCAGTAAAAATAGCCATCATCACTTTCGCAGCTTCAGTAGGCTGGAAGGTAAATCCTGCGATTCGAATCCAACGCGTCGAACCGTTCACTTCCGAACCGACTAATAACACCGCGACAAGCAATGCCATAGTCATCATCCATAACGGAAATGTGTTCTTAAACCAGGTATTTAACGAAACACGATAAACCAAAATTGCTGCGACAAACGCAACCACGATGGATATGGCATGGCGGATGACATAGTGGAATGGATTTTCATGCAATCTTTCTGCGTAAGGCATAGAAGCTGAACCAACCATCACCGTTCCAATACAGAGCAGTGCAATCACACAAAAAATTAGAACATTCCTTGATGTAATTTCACTTGGAATACGTGGTACCCAACGTTGGTAAATTTTATTCACTTTATCAATCGTTGTCTGAGCTGACTCAGCCATATCTTCGTCCTTATTGTTCTTCGTGCAGCGCATTCACACAAGCAACAAATTGATGTCCGCGTTGTGGATAGCCAGTAAACATATCAAAACTTGCACATGCCGGCGAAAGCAATACCACATCATGTTGCTGTGTATTTGCTTGACATAATTTTACTGCTTCTTCTAATGATGTAGCGTGAAGAATTGTGGTTGTGCCTTGAATTGCTTGTTCAATCACTGGCGCATCTTCACCAATGAGTACCGCGAGTTTTGCAAATTCCGTTAATGATTTTCTTAAAGCAGTAAAATCTTGCCCTTTACCTTGACCACCTAAAATGATGGCAACTTTAGCTTTCTGTACTGCGATCGCCACACCTAAGCCGTCTAATGCTGCTAAGGTTGCCCCAATATTTGTACCTTTTGAGTCGTTATAATAACGAACACCTTGCACTTCTTTGACAAATTCGCAGCGATGTTCCAACCCCTTGAAGGTTTTCAAAGTTTCCAGCATGACCTCTAATGGTAGACCTATCGCTTCACCTAAAGCTAAACACGCAAGTGCATTTGCGACATTGTGTGTCCCTTGAATATACATCTCAGAACTTTTCAATAAACGTTCACGCCCCCTTGCTAACCACATCGTGCCATCAGTATCTCTGAGTACACCATACTGATTCATATCTGGTGCATTGAGCCCAAAACTCTGCATTGGCGTTGCATCAGGTACTAAAGGACGTGTCAAAGAGTCATCCCGATTGAAGACCACTTTCTTGACACCTTGAAAAATACGATGTTTGGCAGTGTGATATCCCATCATATCGCCATGACGATCGAGATGGTCTTCGCTCATATTTAAGACGACAGCAACTTCAGCATTTAAGTTCGATGTAGTTTCTAATTGGAAACTGGATAGTTCTAAGATATATAGCTCTGGATCATCTTTGGTTAAATCTAAGGCTGGACGTCCTAAATTCCCCCCTACAGCGACTTTTTTGCCTGCATATTTCGCCATTAAGCCGATCAAGGTGGTCACTGTACTTTTTGCATTAGAACCTGTTATTGCAACAATAGGCTTTTCAGTCGCACGTCGTAAAATTTGAATTTCACTGACAACAGGAATGCCTTGTGCAAGTGCTGTTTGAATCACTGGCAGTTTAAGATCAAGCCCTGGACTGATAATAATTTCCTCAGCAGACAACAACATTTCTTCGTCAAATTTCCCAAAGCTAGTTTGGACTTCAGGTGGAATTTGATCATGTCCAGGTGGAGAGGTCCTCGAATCTGTTACTGCAACGTGATAGCCTTTTTCATGTAGAAAATTTACCGCAGCAACACCCGAAATTCCGAGTCCTGCGACAACTTTTAATCCACCACGCTGTATTAACATTTCTGCCCCATATTTTAGTCTAATTAGAAACTGCCGAAATGTTAGCACTTTGCTGCTTTGAATGCTTTTTTTGATTTCATAATCTTGACATTATTTTGTGTCCATGCGTAAAAAAACCGCCAATTTAGGCGGTTTTTTTATTGAAGTAAACTACTTCCATTTCACAGCTTGAGGGTTTAACTTGGGTGTTTCCTTGTCTGAAACAGGACAAGCGCAATTTCCGCCACATCCAGCAGTCATTTTGGGTTTAAGCCACTTTGATAGTGCCTTCCACCCTTTTCTTTCCGTAGCATCTGACAGTTTCATAAAGACTGAATTTGACGTCTGTGGAAAAACCTTTTTGAATACGACCAATGCACTCCAAAGGACCAATGCCGTAATAATTAGAATTTCAATCATCTCAGTCTCCTCAACTCTTCAGATTTAAGCTAACACGCTGGTCGCGACTTGATAGGTCAAGAACGACATAAAGTACGCTAAACCAAATAAATAGACCGTCATAAAGCCAACTGTCTTCCAAGAACCTGTTTCGCGTCTCACTGTCGCTAATGTCGCCAAACAATGTGGTGCATAAATGAACCAGACCAAAAGTGATAATCCTGTTGCTAAAGACCAGCCCAAATCCCCACCACTACTAATCAGTGATGCCAAGCCTTCCGACATCGCATCCTCATCAACAGTAGACAAAGCATACACCGTGCCTAAAGCAGCAACGACAACTTCACGCGCAGCCATGGCTGGAATTAAAGCAATACAAATCTGCCAATTAAAGCCTAATGGCGCAAAGATTGGTTGCATCAAATGACCTAACATCCCCGCAAATGAATAATCAATCGCAGGTAATGTTGCACCCTCTGGTGGTTGTGGGAATGTGCACAAGAACCATAATAAAATAGAAAGCGCAAAGATGATTCCACCGACTCGCTTCAAAAAGATTTTTGCTCGATCAAGCAAGCCAATCCACACGTTTTTCAAATCTGGAAAACGATAGCTTGGAAGTTCCATCAATAACATATGTTGAGATTTATCTTTTTGGAAAAACTTCAACACAAACGATACGATCAGTGCACTCACAATCCCTGCCATATATAGACCGAACAGCACTAAACCTTGAAGGTTAAATAGTCCCCAAACCGTTTGAGAAGGCACAAAAGCTGCAATCAACAACGCATAGACGGGTAAACGAGCTGAACAAGTCATCAATGGCGCAACAAAGATCGTGGTCAAACGGTCTCTTGGATCACTAATAGTCCGTGATGCCATGATTCCAGGAATTGCACACGCAAAACTCGACAGTAATGGAATAAATGCACGTCCCGAAAGACCTGCTTTATACATCAACTTATCAAGTAAGAATGCCGCTCGGGGTAAATAACCTGATTCTTCAAGCACCAAGATAAAGAAGAATAAGATGAGAATCTGAGGCAAAAAGACAACTACACCACCTGCACCCGCGATAATTCCATCAACCACTAAACTATTGAGTAATGGATGTGCAATATTCTCACCAACGACTTCACCCAACCAGCCAAAGAACGTCTCAATACCATCCATGAAGGGTGCCGCCCAAGCAAAAACTGCTTGGAAAATGATGAACATCATCACCGCTAAACTGAATAGACCAAGTACTGGGTGCAGAAAGATTTTATCGAGAAAAACTGAACGTTTATCATCAAATTCAACAAATTGAACGGCATCTTTGACAATCGCTTCAACTTTGTCGTGATCAGATCCTTTCAAACCTGTCAGCTCAGTTTGAGGAACAGCATATTTGCCATGATCTAGCGCATTCATCAGGTTTTCAATACCTGAGCGACGCACAGCAACCGTTTCTACAACTGGAATGCCTAAGCGCTCAGAAAGCTTTTGGGTGTTTATTTGCATTCCACGACGACGAGCTTCATCCATCATGTTAAGTACGAGTAGCATTGGACGACCCAATTGGATCAACTCCAAAACTAAACCAAGGTGCAACTTCAGATTGGTTGCATCAACAACGCATAAAAATGCATCTTGATGACCTTCTTCCGCAATTTTCCCATAAACAACATCACGGGTGATTTCTTCATCTGGACTAGTTGCGTCTAAACTATACGTTCCTGGCAAGTCTAAAACACGAACCGCTTTACCTGAGTTTAGCGTGAAGTGACCAATTTTTCGCTCAACGGTTACACCTGCATAGTTACCTACTTTTTGGCGTGTTCCAGTCAAATGATTGAATAATGAAGTTTTACCACAGTTAGGATTACCAACAAGGGCAACACGCAACGCATCGCTCATGCCGACACTCCTTCTATTTCAATTTTTTGTGCTTCATTTTTTCTTAAGGCAAAGCGAGTAAAACCCACTTGAATGAGAATTGGATCACCGCCAAACAGTCCTTTCGTAATGACTTGTACTTTAGTTCCGGCAACAAATCCTAGCGTTTCTAAACGACTTGCCACCATATCTGTAGAAGTACCATCTACAGTGCGATGCACTTGCGTAATGATGGCAGATTGTTTGACTTTCAAATCAGATAAACGCACCGTACCTAACCCTAAAAAATTTTGAACAGTATACATACAAATGAGAATTATTACCGCACTCTCATCAAGAATGATTCGCATCTTCTTATAACACATCGACATGCATAGAAAATTACACTACATTAGATAATCTCAATTAAATCAATCGAATTTCCCAATCGAATATCCCTATGATTAATAAGAAACCTCGAGTTCCTGCACCCATTCAAATTCCAGAACAACTTTCGTTCTTACACGGATTTCGAGATTATTTAATCGCTCAGTCTGTTAGCCCACACACCCGAAATGCCTATCTCACAGATTTAGTCCAATGCAGTACTCTGTTAATCAGCCCCATGACCTTATGGTCACATGATGATATTTCAGATGTACTGATTGAGCTCACCAAACAAGGGAAAAGTCCTCGATCAATTGCTCGCACTTTATCGGCACTTCGGTCTTTCTATAAATTTTTAAGAGAGCAAAATTTAAGAACAGATAATCCTATAGCCGCACATAAAACACCCAAGTTAGGACGAGCGTTACCTAAAGATTTATCTGAGCAAGATGTTGAATCACTCATTCAAGCACCAGATACAAACACAGCGTTAGGCTTGCGTGATCGCACGATGTTTGAAGTCCTTTATGCTTGTGGTTTACGCGTGAGCGAACTGATTAATTTAAGAATAGATCACATCAATCTCAATCAGGGTTTTTTGCGAATCTTGGGCAAGGGAAATAAAGAACGTTTAGTTCCTTTGGGGCAAATTGCTGTGGAATGGATTGAAAAATATTTAGCAGAAGCTCGCCCCCAACTCTATAAAAGTGCTACAGATTACTTATTTCTGACCCAACATGGCGGGATTATGAGCCGTCAAAACTTTTGGTATGCCATCAAACGTTATGCCCTCCAAGCAGGTATAGCGACAGAGCTATCCCCCCATACATTAAGACATGCTTTTGCAACTCACCTGCTCA
Source organism: Acinetobacter sp. 25-47-130 (assembly GCF_056779705.1). Taxonomy (NCBI): domain Bacteria; kingdom Pseudomonadati; phylum Pseudomonadota; class Gammaproteobacteria; order Moraxellales; family Moraxellaceae; genus Acinetobacter; species Acinetobacter sp. 25-47-130. The sequence goes on from NZ_JBWYII010000005.1 coordinate 110,473, forward strand.
ATCACGGTGCAGATCTCCGAGTGGTACAAATGCTCCTCGGGCATAGTGATTTATCGACAACACAAATTTATACGCATGTTGCACAAATTCGCATGCAACAACTTCATGCTCAGCATCATCCCCGTGGCTAAGTCATCGATCTGAATTTTGTAGCACTAAGCTATAATTTACGATTTGAGAATATTTTTTGTTATGCTTAGCACAGTAAAAATAATGCTGAAAACTTTAAAAGGGTTGTTTATGTTATTTACCCGTTCGAAAATTTTATTCGCTTCTACCCTTGCAACGACGCTTTTTATCAGTGCATGCTCCAAATCTGAAGACACGCAAAAATCTGATGGGACTTTAACGGCAACTGCACCAGCAACGGGCCAAGCATCAAATTTAACTGAGCGAAATGCGCAACAACGCTTGATTCAAAAGTTAGAGAAAAATTTTAAAACTGCCAATATCAATGCCAAAATTATAGACATTAAACCAACCGAAGTACCAAATCTTTACTGGGTCAATTTAGAGGGTATGACTGCGGTATACACTACTGCAGATGGTCAATATATTTTCCAAGGTGATTTACTACGTTTAGGTAATAAAAAAGTTGAAGATATTGGACAATCCTTCCAGTCGGCATTGAGTAAAGGATTACTAAGCCAATTAAAAGCTGAAGATCTCATTATTTATCCAGCTAAATCTAAAACCAAACATATCGTTTACGTTTTTACAGATATCAGCTGCCCTTACTGCCATAAATTGCATGAACATATGGATGAAATCAATTCTAAAGGAATTGAAGTTCGTTATATCGCGTGGCCACGTGGAGAACAGTATTTCCCAGCAATGGAAAGTGTCTGGTGTAGTAAAGATCGTAAAACTGCATTTGATCAAGCTATTTCAGGTCAACAATTAAACAATACCAACTGTGAAAATCCTGTTAAAGATCAATACCAAATGGGCTTAAAAATAGGTGTAAATGGAACGCCTGCAATTTACAGCTCAGAAGGTGTTTATCTTGGTGGATACATGACAGCAGATGAAATACTACGTAGCTTAAATAACTAATATTTATGAGATAAATTACTGCTTTTTATACATCAATATTTAACTCGATTGACCCTAGAGTCTGCCTCTTTTTTTAGCTATGATCTAGGTTCAATAAAATTTTACATATTTTTTGGAGTGTGACGTGAAACCAGTTCGTCTGGCAATACTCGGTCTTGGAACCGTAGGTGGTGGTGCCCTTAAACTATTACAAGAAAACGCTGCTGAAATTAGACGTCGCACCGGTCGTGAAATTCAAATTACTTATGTGGGTACTCGTCGCCCTCGCCCAGATTTAAATCTTTCAGACTCAGTTAAACAAAGTGCCGACCTTCTTGATATCGTTCGTCAACCTGATGTTGATGTTGTTGTTGAAGTCATGGGCGGTATTCACCCTGCTTATGAAGTCATCAAAGAAGCAATTGTTCATGGCAAACAAGTTGTCACTGCCAATAAGGCGCTTTTAGCTGAACATGGTAACGAGTTATTTAAACTTGCTGAAGACAATGCTGTGCAGATCGCCTATGAAGCAGCTGTTGCTGGCGGTATTCCAATTATCAAAGTAATTCGTGAAGGCTTAGCTGCCAATAAAATCGAATGGCTTGCAGGCATCATTAATGGTACAGGCAACTTTATCCTAAGTGAAATGCGTGAAAAAGGACGTGCTTTTGCGGACGTTCTGAAAGAAGCGCAAGAACTTGGCTATGCTGAAGCAGATCCAACCTTTGATGTAGAAGGGATTGATGCTGCTCACAAGTTAACCATTCTTGCATCTTGTGCATTTGGTATTCCACTTCAATTTGATAAAGTTTTTACTGAAGGAATTGGTAAAGTTACTGCTCAAGATGTGAAGTATGCTGAAGATCTTGGCTTCCGTATTAAGCATTTAGGTATTGCACGTCGTGCAGAAAAAGGCATTGAACTACGTGTTCACCCAACGCTCATTCCAGATGACCAGTTGATCGCAAATGTAAACGGCGTTAAAAATGCTGTTCTCGTACAAGCGAACGCAGTCGGCCCAACTTTATATTATGGTGCTGGTGCTGGTGCTGGTCCAACTGCTTCTGCCGTAGTCGCTGACGTTGTCGATATCGTTCGTGACATTTCTTATACTGAAGACGGTGCTGGAACTATTCCACAATTAGCATTTGAAGCACTCACAGACTTACCAATTCTAAGTCGTGAAGAAATGACAACGGGTTACTACATCCGTATTAATGCTGAAGATCAAACAGGCGTACTTGCTGAAGTTACTACGATCTTGAGTCGTGCAGGAATCAGTATTGATGCCATTATGCAGCAACCTCGCTTAAAAGACCTTATTCCTATCGTGATTCTGACAGATCCTATTGTTGAATCAAAAATGGATGAAGCGCTTTCACAAATTCAAGCATTACCCGTCATCCATGGCGAAATTGTACGAATTCGTTTAGAATCGCTTGATAATTAATCATCTCGGGTAGAGGGTACTGCTGCCCTCTCCAGCTCTACACACAATTGGAACATCATCATGTCTAATGCCAATCGTTACACTGGTTTAGTTGACCGTTATCGCGACCGTTTACCAGTGTCTGCAACTACTCGTGCAATCTCCCTAGGCGAAGGTAATACACCACTGATTAAGCTTGCGAATATTCCACGTTTAATTGGCAAAAATGTTGAAATTTATGTGAAGTACGAAGGCTTAAACCCGACTGGTTCATTTAAAGACCGTGGTATGACCATGGCAGTCACTAAAGCTGTTGAAGAAGGCTCTAAAGCGATTATCTGTGCATCTACAGGTAATACCTCTGCTGCCGCTGCCGCTTATGCTGCTCGCGCTGGTATTAAAGCATTTGTTTTAATTCCAGAAGGCAAAATTGCAATGGGTAAAATGGCTCAAGCAATGATGTATGGTGCGATCACAATGCAAATTCGTGGTAACTTCGATGACGGTATGCGCCTTGTTAAAGAAGTTGCTGACCAAGCACCTGTAACTATCGTAAACTCAATCAACCCTTACCGTTTGCAAGGTCAAAAAACGATTGCATACGAAATCGTTGATGAATTAGGTCGTGCACCTGACTATCACTGCTTACCAGTAGGGAACGCAGGTAACATCACTGCACACTGGATGGGTTATACTGAAGCTGTTGCAAATCAACCTGCGGATCAATTTGAGCAAGTAATTTATGATGCTGAAACTGATCAGTTCACTGGTCCTAAACCTGAAGGTTTACCGACGATGGTTGGCTATCAAGCTTCTGGCGCAGCACCATTCTTACGTGGTGCACCTGTTCAAAACCCTGAAACTGTTGCAACTGCAATCCGTATTGGTAACCCACAAAGCTGGAACCATGCGAAAGCGGTAGTACGTGACTCTCAAGGTTGGTTTGATGAATTAACAGATGCTGAAATCTTAGAAGCTCAACGTTTGCTTTCTATGTATGAAGGTGTATTTGTTGAGCCTGCTTCTGCAGCTTCGATTGGTGGTGCAATCCGCGATATTAAAGCGGGCAAAATTGCTGAAGGCTCAGTCATTGTTTGTACTGTAACAGGTAATGGTCTTAAAGATCCTGATACTGCTATCAAACAGTGTTCTGATGCAGTCATGCTTTCAATAGATGCAACGATGGATCAAGTACGCGATTCAATTTTGTCTAATATGTAAGATTGCATGATAAAAAACCCTGCATATGCAGGGTTTTTTATTTATGGTCTAGATCGCACGTGGTAACTGACTGGTCCAACGCATTAAGCGAACAGCATCATCATTACGAGCTTGAGTATTGCTTGCTCCTAAAAGCACAACTACAGCTGGACGATTATTCAAAGTCGTATGCATCACCACACAACGCCCAGCCTCATTAATAAATCCCGTCTTTGAAATGTTAATATTCCAGCCACCGTTACGAACGAGAGAGTTCGTGTTGTTCGATTTCAACACACGATAACCGAGGTTAAAATCATAAGTTGGCGTCGTAGAAAATTGACGAATAAGACCGTACTGTGATGCGGTACTCACCAAGATACCCAAGTCCCGCGCAGAAGCAACATTGCGAGGATCTAGACCTGTAGACTCAGTAAATTTAGATGAATGCATCCCTAAGGCACGTGCTTTATTATTCATAGCAGAGACGAAAGCCGCACGACCTCCTGGATATGTTCGAGCCAAAGCCGCAGCTGCAGGATTTTCAGATTTCATTAAAGCGAATAATAAGGCTTCAGCACGATTCATTGTGTCACCTACACGCAATGTCGAGCTTGAGTTTTTACCACCCGCACCTGCAAAATCAATGCTTTGCAGCGTAATATTTTCAGACATATTTAATTGTGCATCTGCGATCACAACAGCTGTCATTAACTTTGTAACAGACGCTATCGGAAGAGCAGTATTCGTGTTCTTACTAAATAAGACCTCACCTGTATTTGCATCCATGACCAACGCTGCACGCGCGTTCACTGAAGGTTGATTACTATAGCGACTGTTATCAAGAATCTGCGTAGTTGGTGATGTTGAGGTCGCAGGGCCTGTAGATTTACGAATTGTTGTTGTAATCGTGGTCGTTGCTTGAGGTGTATACTCTTCTGAAGAGGAAGTAGAAGCTTTGACACTATCATTATTTAAGAATTGGCTTGCATCTTCAGATGACCAACTGATACTCGCCTGCCCCGGTGCAGAATTAGCATGATTAATTAATTCTGCAAAGCTCAATGAGCTCATAGAGAGTAGTACTGATGTAGTCAGCACATGCATTAGCGTTAATTTCTGTTTTTTCACGATAACTTACTCATCTTACGGAGGCATTTTGCATCATTGCTAATCACCTCAAATATGACTTACATTTAGGTACAAACGTGATTAATATTAAACCACGTGATTATGCACAGTATTTTAGTAAAGATTAGGAATAGCATTGCTATTTTTGTTAGTCCAATGCAAGCAATTTTTGCATCATGTAACAAAAAAGTAAGAATAGATTTCAGAGGAGGTGTTTGTGATCACGGTATTAGTGGTAGATGACCATGAGTTAGTTCGTACAGGTATTTGTCGTATGCTTGAAGATCAAGCAGATATTCAAGTCATTGGTCAAGCAGAGTCCGGTGAAGAAGCAATTAGTCTTGTTCGTCAACACCACCCTAATGTCGTCTTGCTCGATGTGAACATGCCTGGTATCGGTGGCGTAGAAACCACTCGCCGTTTATTACAAACAGCGCCTGACACCAAAGTTCTCGCCGTCAGTGGTCTAGCGGAAGAACCCTATCCATCACTACTGTTAAAAGCCGGGGCTCGTGGTTATATCACGAAGGGAGCTCCGATCACAGAAATGGTGCGTGCAATTAATAAAGTCATGCAAGGTGGTAAATACTTCAGTGCAGATATTGCTGAACAGCTTGCGAGTTCTTATTTATCTGATACACAAACCTCTCCTTTTGATGCACTTTCTGAACGTGAAATGCAAGTCGCGATGATGGTTGTGAATTGTATTAGTGCCCAAGAAATTTCAGACAAACTTTTTGTTAGCGTAAAAACAGTGAATACTTATCGCTATCGTATATTTGAAAAATTAGGAATCGATAGTGATGTCAAACTGACTCATTTGGCAATTCGTTATGGTTTGATTAAGCCTTAATTTGATCTGAGTATTCCAATGACGTCTGCTGCTTCAATTTCTATTTATCAAACGATCTACCGTCTTGGAACACTATATTCAAGTTATCGTGTCATTATCGCCTTAAGCTTAACACTCATATTCCTACTGACGATTGATTCTGAACGTTATTTTTATCAATATGAATCAATCTATTTTTACGCTTTACTCCTTTATGTTGCAAGTAGCATCGTACAAACGATCGTTTTAAAATACTTACCACAAGCTATTTCTAAACAAATTATCACCTTATTTGCAGTTGACCTGCTCTTTCTAAATACCCTTACTTTTGCACTCGGTGGTCCCAATATCGCAATTGGGTTATTGTTTGTCATTTCCGTCTTTGCAGCAAACTTTTTACTCAGTAAAAACCAAGCCTTATTCATCACATTAGTCGCGGTGATTGGGGTCGTATATCAACAGTTTTTTGGCAGTTTATTCTCCATTGAAAGTCTAAATAATATTGGTGACAGTGCCTTTCTTGCTTTTTTATTTTTTGTGGTTCATGGCATTGGTCAAGTATCAATACAACGGTTTCAAGTACTCGAATCCGTCAATACACATCAAGCCAATGAACTCTTTAAACTACAAAATATTAATCGCTATATTCTTGAGCAAATCGAAGTCGGTTATCTGGTCTTAGATGATCACTGTAAAATTATCGTCTGCAATCCTGCTGCATATTCCTTACTTGGTATTTCGCCCCTGTACGCTCATGAACAATATAATCTTGCCAACTTCCAACCAGATCTCTATGAAATTCTAAAAAACACATTGGTTGCTCATGGAGAGCGCTTTCAGTTTGAATCTCATCAATCATCCTATACAGTTGATATTCGTGTTCAAAAACTGGTTACGCCTCAACAAGCGCTCACGCTATTAATTTTGGAAGATGCGCAAAAACTTAATCAGAAAGTTCAACAAATGAAATTAGCTTCTCTTGGTCAATTATCAGCCAGTATTGCACATGAAATACGTAATCCTTTAGCAGCAATCGTACAAGCCAATGAACTTAATGATGATACGGATGAAGAACAAAAACGTATGCTCAATCAAATGATTGCTAAGCAAGCAAAACGTATTGATAAAATCATCAAAGACACATTGGATATGGCAAAGAATAAAAAAACTGCCGGTGTACTGATTCATTTTGAGCAGTTTATGCATGATCTTATTCAACAAGATTTAGCAGATATCAGTTCTCATATCCAATTACAGCTTGAAGCCAATATTGAAGTTTATTTTGATGAAATCCAACTGCGACAAGTTCTGATTAATTTAATTCGCAATGCTATTCGTCATAATGATCCGACCGCAGAGTACATTTTTGTCAGAAGTAGTTGTTCAGAAAATCAAATTTTTATTGATGTTATCGATTTTGGCAAAGGCATCCAACAACATGATTTATCTCAATTATTTCAACCATTTTTTAGTACTGAAACCAATGGAACTGGTTTAGGATTATATTTATCACAAAGTATTTGTGAAGCTAACCAAGCAAAATTGAGTTATATCGAGCAAGAACAGCAAGGTGCATGTTTTCGTATTACATGCCATAAGACAGACGTTTAGATGGATAAGATCAGGTTATGGTAAAGCAACAACCTTTAGTACTTTTAGTCGATGATGAACCTGATTTATGTATGTTGATGCAAATGACCCTTTCTCGGATGGGCATTAAAACGCATATGGCACATCATTTGAAACAAGCGCTACATTTTCTAAGCGAATATAAATACGATGCGTGTATCACCGATTTCAATTTACCAGATGGCAATGGCATCGATTTAGTTAAATACGTCACCCAGCACTATCCGAAGACGCCCATCGCGGTACTGACCGCCTATGCCAATATGGAGTTGGCAATCTCCGCTTTAAAAGCAGGCGCTTTCGATTTCGTCAGTAAGCCCATTAATCAACAACATTTGCATCAATTGCTTAAGAAAGCATTACATACCCCTGCAGTGGATGATGATCTCAATCAGCTTCCACTTGAGGAACAACTGATGATTGGTGTCTCAGAACAAACTCAACAGCTTCGTACAGCAATCAAAAAAATAGCTCGATCACAAGCACCCGTCTTTATTACAGGTGAATCAGGGACTGGTAAAGAAATCGTTGCGAATCTTATTCATCAACTCAGTAATCGTCATGATCATGCCTTTGTCGCGATCAATTGTGGTGCGATGAATGAAGACCTGATGGAAAGTGAATTATTTGGTCATATCAAAGGCAGTTTTGTGGGTGCTGACCAAGACAAACAAGGGTTAATTCAAACAGCTGACGGCGGAACATTATTTTTAGATGAAATTGCAGAGCTTTCACTCGCCATGCAAGCTAAATTGCTACGAGCAGTTCAAGAAAAGAAAATACGTCCGATTGGCAGTGATAAAGAGCTTGATGTTGATTTTAGAATTGTCAGTGCAAGCCATCAAAATCTTGAGCAATTGGTTCAGCAAGGCAAATTTAGACAAGATCTATTTTTTAGAATTCATGTGATGGATTTACGTCTTACCCCACTCCGCGATAGACCCAAAGATATTCCCGTTCTAGCTCAACATTTTATTGATAAAATCAGTAGTGAATGGCGTATTGAAGCCCCTCAACTATCTCAAGATGCGATACAATTCCTTAAACAACAACCATTTACAGGTAATGTACGCGAACTTAAAAATATCATCGAGCGTGCACTTACACTTTGCGATGATAAGCTCATAGCCGTCGAGCATGTTAAAAGCCCTTCATTAGGCTTAACATCCCCACCTTTAGCACAACAACCAAATAGTCAAATTGAAGGAACTACTGATTTACCTTCTCAGACACCCAAAGGTTTGCCCGAAGAGGGATTAGAACAATACCTTGAGAAAGTAGAAAAAGAAGTTTTAATTAATGCGTTAAACTCAACGCATTGGAACAGAACCCTAGCCGCCAAAAAATTAGGAATGACATTCCGCTCATTACGATATCGTTTAAAAAAATTTGGTTTAGATACTGAAGATGAATAACTTAGCATCACCCCGATATTGATGATATTTAACGGCTTCTTAACAACAAATCGGCTGCGTGTTGGAGGTAAACCTCTTCTTTCATATCCTGCGGCCAAGGATATTCGATATTAGGGGCTATGCCTTGCCCATCAATCTCGACGCCATTGGGTGTTAAGTAATGAGATACTGTCATTTGTAGTGCCGCACCATTTTCAAGTGGAAAGAGTTTTTGCACAACACCTTTACCATAACTCTTTTCACCAATGATTACGGCGCGTTGATGATCTTTCATTGCTGCCGTAAATACTTCTGCTGCAGAAGCCGAACGTTGATTAATCAATACTCCGACTTTAAGCCCTGTAAATTCATGTCCAGGTAAAGCTTGGAATTGTTGATCACCTTCTGAACGGCTACGTGTAGATACAATCAAACCCTGATTTAAAAATAAATCTGCCGTTTCCACAGCAGAAGATAATAATCCACCCGGATTATTTCTTAGATCTATTAAAACAGCTTTGAGTTGTTGGCTATGATGCTCATCGATATAACGTTTTATTTCATTCGCAGTATCTTGCTGAAAAACTTTCACCTTTAATAGTAAAACTTGATTACTCAGCATATGTGCTTGTATATCGGCAACATCTAGTTTTTGATTTCTCACTAAAATAATTGGAGATGAGTTCGGTGATCTTTGTAAACTGATGGTTGATCCAATCGAGCCGCTGAGCAAGTCTTTGACTTGATCTTGGTTTAACAATCTAAGCTCTTGTCCATCAATTTTGTAAAGTGTAACGCCGTTGGCCAATCCTAATTTTGCCGAGTCACTATCGGGATCTAAATTTTCGATCTGCCATAAACCTCGTGAGGTATCAAAGCTAAGATCAAAATCGATACTCGCTAAATCCTCCTCGGTATATTTGAGGAGTTGGCGATAATCTTCTGGAGATAAATAGCGAGAGTAACGATCTAGCCCACTCACCAAACCTTGGATCGCTTGTAAAAATAACTGATCGTCAGTGACTTCAGTGACATAGTTTTCTTTTACTGTACCGTAAATCTGAACAAACTGCTGTATAGATTCAATCGGAACTTCTGAACTGTTTGATGACCAGTCTTCTTCTAAAGGATCAACTGCTGGACCCTTAGATCCAGCAGCGAAAGCATGAACCCCATTCAAACTTAAAGCTAGACCTAACATGAGTTTGAATAACAATGGATTCATACTGAATTCCTTCTTATTTTTTAAACTAAAGTCACTAAATTGCGACCTTTCATTTCAGCAGGAACAGGCAACTGCATTAAATTCAATAATGTCGGTGCAACGTCTGCAAGCACCCCACCCTCTGCAATTTTTGCTTGAGTTGGACCTACATAAATAAATGGCACATGCTCAGTTGTATGTTGAGTATGGACTTGACCACTTTCATAGTCCTGCATTTGTTCAACATTACCGTGATCCGCAGTGATCAACATATGACCTTTCTTCGCCATCACTGCATCATAGACACGACCTAAGCTGACATCCACTGCTTCTACTGCTTTAACGGCAGCATCGAATACCCCTGTATGTCCAACCATATCGCCATTTGCATAGTTCACAACGAGTAAGTCAAATTCACCTGAATTAATTGCATTCACTAACTCATCAGTGACTTCATAAGCACTCATTTCTGGTTTTAAATCATAGGTTGCAACATTTGGTGATGGAATCAAAATACGTTTTTCACCTGGATACTCATCTTCACGACCACCACTGAAGAAGAAAGTCACATGGGCATATTTCTCAGTTTCCGCGATACGTAATTGAGTTTTACCTAAATTAGACAGGTATTCACCAATTGAATTGACCAACGGTTCTGGCATATATGCCACCGGCGCATTAATTGTCGCTTGATAGCGCGTTAACATGACAAATTTCGCAAGCTGAGGCACAACTTTACGCTCGAAACCATCGAAGCCTTGTTCAACAAATGCTTTTGTCAATTCGCGAGCACGATCTGCACGGAAATTCATAAAAACAACAGCATCACCATCTTGTACTGCGGCTACATCCCCAATACGTGTTGCTTTCACAAACTCATCTGACTCTTCAGCAGCATACGCTTGTTCGAGACCTTCCACAGCAGACTCAACTACGCGAACAGCCTCACCTTCTGTTAATAAACGATATGCTTGTTCGACACGATCCCAACGATTGTCACGATCCATTGCGAAATAGCGACCGATCATCGTTGCGATTCGACCCTGACCTGGATATTGGGCAAATAGTGCATCTAATTTCTCTAAAGACGGCTGTGCACTTTTTGGCGGAGTATCACGACCATCTAAGAAAGCATGTAAATAGACTTGAGCACCTTTTTTTAGTGCCAACTCTGCCATAGCAACAATGTGGTCTTCATGAGAGTGAACACCACCTTCAGACAACAATCCAAAAATATGTACTGCTTTTTGATTTTCTTTTGCTTTTTCTACAGCATCAACCAATACTTCATGTTTGTAGAAATCACCAGTACGGATATCTTTGGTAATACGAGTGAAATCTTGATACAACACGCGTCCAGCACCAAGATTCATATGACCAACTTCTGAATTCCCCATTTGGCCATCTGGAAGACCAACATCTTCACCTGAACCTGAAATCAGACCATGTGGATGATTCTGTTTCATTGCAGTTAAATTAGGTGTTTTCGCTGCAAGAAAAGCATTATCTTCGACCGCTTCACGATGACCCACACCATCCATAATGACTAAAACGTGAGGGATTTTGCCAGCAGTTGCATCCGTCATGATATACACTCTTTTCTGTTTACAAATTAATCAACGTATCTTAACGAATTTTTCATTAAGACTCTATCTGAACACGATGGCTTTGATTGATCTAGACCATCTATTTTTCAATTTAAAAATTCTCTAGCGCGCTCGATATAGCAAATAGCTACCTACCGCAAAGATAAGCACAATTGGCAGAAAAACAAACCAAGCGGGAGATGGTGAATACACCAAACTCGCGTACCCTAAGAAGTCTTGTAGGTAGTAAAAACCAAGCCCTACAAATAACGCAATTACTAAACGAAATCCCATGGATTGTTGACGTAAAGGGCCAAAAATAAATGAGCAAGCAATCAGTACAAGTGCCAACAATGCAAATGGCGAAGCCACTTTTTGCCAGAATGCAAGTAAATACGTTTTAGGAACTTGACTATATTCATCCATATAGCGCATAAAACTGATCAATTGACTTGGAGCTAAATCTTCAGGATCAATCGTCACCATATGAACATATTTAGGTTGAAGCGCTAAAGCAACATCCTGCTGAGGAGTTTGAATCAGTCTCGAATAGCCTTCAGGAAAAATATCCATCTGACTGGCTTCAATTAAAGACCATTGTCCATTTTGTACAAATTGACCTTGATTCGCAGTCAAGACTGACTTCAGACGATAATCTTGATCAAAGTCCATCATCTCAACTTGACGTAACTGCCCTTGCGCATTTGCATAGTCAATATAAATAAATCGTTGACCTTCTCTAGTCCAATACCCTTTGACTTCGCCAAGCTCAGCAACAGAACGACGGTCTTTAATACTTTCCGCCCGCTCATTGGTGTAAGGAATAACATATTCACTGAGTAAAAATGAAAGCAATACCAAGAGCATTGCTGAGCGCATGACCCAACCCACAATACGCCACAGGCTAATCCCTGAAGCGCGCATGACAATCAGCTCACTATTTGAAGCCATTGAACCCAAACCGAGCACTGCACCAATCAATGCTGAAATAGGTAAAATTTCATATAAATATTGCGGTGAAGCCCATAGAACATGAATAAGCGCTTGCCAAGCTCCATATCCTTCTTTCAGGCTGCCTAATTCACCCATATAGGTAAAAAGAATTTGAAGGGCTGATAAAATCGCTGTAGCACCCAACATCGCCAGCGCTGTGGTTTTCGTCACATGTTTTGCGACAATTCGACGTGCCAACATTATGATTTCACCTGCTCAATTCGTTTTTTTAACTTAGGTGCTAGTTTTTGTTTACGCGAGAAAATCGCTGCACCCACTGCATAAACAATCAAGATAGCGGGATAAGCCCAAATACCAATCTCATCTTTACTAATTCTGGTTTTAATCGCCATTAATGCCACAATCAAACTAGCAAAAATTAAGAGTGCAGGAAATAATTTTAAATATCGTCCTTGGCGTGGAGTAACCTCAGACAATGCCGTTGCTAACATCAATGCCACAATCAATGTAAATGGCACAAATATTCTCCAGCCCAATTCACTGGCTACTACAGCATCTTCACGAGCTTCAATCAACTTCGAAATTGGTAACGCTTCTACATCACCACTTTCAAATTTCGCCTCTTTATCACTTTCAAGACGCAAACGATATGAAGCAAATTCAGTATGACTATATTTCGGACTATCTTGATAAATTTCGTAACGGCGACCTTGGGTTAAATCAACAACACTCGCTGTTTCACCGACCATTTCAACACGTATCGCTTCTTTCGCTAAAATCATGATGTCAGGTTTTTCAGGCTTATCTGCTCGCTGATAGAAGAAAATTTCTTTTAAGTTTTTACGATCTTCTGAAAGTGCACCAGCATAAATGGTATAAGGACCTGAGGAAATAAACTCTTTTGGACGTACCAAATCAAAGCCTGATCGAACCGCTTGGGTCGTCGTAAGCTTTTCAAATTCACGTATACCCCATGGAGACATCCATACCATTAATACCGTTTGAATGGCCAAATAAATGGCTGTGAGAGGTAACAATAAACGAGCCAATTGATTACGACTAACACCACTGCCATTGAGAACCGCCATTTCATGATCTACATACAGTCGGCCAAACACCAACATGAGACCAATGAAAAAACCTAAAGGTAAGATCAATGTCAAAAATTCTGGAAGACGGTAGCCAATGATGCTAAATAAAATACTTGCATCCATTCGACCCTGAGCTGCCACGCCAAAATACTTGATCAAACGCCCACCCAACATGATGAGTGTAAGCAATGAAATCACAACCACAGAGGTAGATACCACTTGTTTGACGAGGTAACGTCTTATAATCAAAGTAATCTTCCAAAATTAGGTTAAATCGGCTAGCGCTAGTTTACCCGAATGTTAAAAATATAAAACCTCATTGAAATTCTATCATTGGTAGTGTTTCAATGGTTTAATGATTTAAACGGTCTCAATAGGCACACAACAAGCATATGAAACTTTCAATTAATACATCATTGGCACAAATTTCAGAAAGCCAACATTTGGTTATTTTAGTCGACTCTGAAAACACCCATGCAGTTAAAAGCAACTATCAAATCAACAATTTAGACAGCCTAACTGAAGCAGCTCAATTCAAAGCAGGTTTTAATGAGTCTTTATCGTTATTGGGTCAAATTGAAAATCAACCGAATAGCATTCTACTTGGCTTAGGTAATGCACAAGAAGTTAAAGCTGCAAAATTAGCAAAAATTGCACAAACTATTATCAAAGCTTCACAAAAAAAATTCAAACAAATCAGTGTTGATATTTCAGCTTTGCCGAATGAGTTACACTACTTATTTGCACTTAAACTCACTCAATCTGCCTATGCTTTTGACGAGTTTAAGTCAAAAAAAAATGACTTTATACTCGAACAAGTTCATCTAATTGCATCAAACTCTACGCTAACGTCAAATCAACTCAACTTAATTCAAGCAATTGAAAGCGGTCAAAACGTTGCACGTGATTTAGCAAATCGTCCAGGAAATATTTGTTTTCCTGAATATTTAGCGGATCATGCAATTGCATTGGCAGCAGAATTCCCAGATTTATTGAAAGTAACCGTGCTAGATGAACAGCAAATTGCTGATCTTGGCATGAATGCATTTCTTGCAGTCAGCAAAGGTTCAGATCGTCCTGGACGTATCATTACTCTTGAATATCAAGGTCAACTTGAACAAGCTCCTATCGTCCTCGTGGGTAAAGGGATCACTTTCGATACGGGTGGTATTTCATTAAAACCAGGTTTAGGCATGGATGAAATGAAATACGATATGGGTGGTGCAGCTTCAGTTTTAGGAACCATGCGCTCACTCTGTGAAGCTCGCCTTCCGATTCATGTTGTAGGTGCAATTGCGGCCGCTGAGAACATGCCATCAGGTCATGCAACTCGTCCAGGTGATATCGTCACCACGATGAGTGGTCAAACTGTTGAAATTCTAAATACAGATGCCGAAGGTCGCTTAGTCCTCTGTGACACGCTGACCTATGTCAATCGCTTTAACCCAGAACTTGTGATTGATATCGCAACATTAACAGGCGCTTGTGTTGTTGCTTTAGGCTCTGTTTTAACAGGTATGTTCACACCAGATGATGAACTGGCACATGAACTTTCTCAAGCTGGTGAACAATCCTTTGACCGTGTATGGCGTATGCCTGTCTATGATGACTACCAAGAACAGCTTGACTCTCCATTTGCTGATATTGCCAATATTGGTGGTCCAAAAGCTGGTGCTGTTACAGCTGCTTGTTTCTTGCAACGCTTCACACGTGAATATCGTTGGGCACATTTAGATGTTGCTGGTACAGCTTGGACATCTGGCGCAGCAAAAGGTGCAACTGGTCGCCCAGTTCCATTATTGGTTCAATTTCTCGCAAATCGCGTAAATTAATGTCTAAAATCAGCTTCTACTTATTTGAAAAGAGTCCAGAACGACAGGTCCAAAGTGCCTGTCGTTTATGTCGAAAAATTCTGCATCACCCTGCAAAAATATGGATTCATTGTCCAGAATTGAGCATTCAAAACGAACTCGATGATTTACTTTGGAGTTTCGATCCACAGAGTTTTTTGACACATGGCATTGATGATCAATCAGCAGCTATTTGTATTTCGTCTAAGCTCCCTGAAACTCAGGAATGGATCGTGTTTAATTTTCACATTCATGCACTTGAAGATCCTTCACGTTTCAGTCACATTATCGAAATTATTGAAAACAACGAAGCTGCCAAAGAAATTGGACGAGAGAAATATAAAACCTATCGAAAATTAGATATCTCACCTCAAACACATAAACTTTAGCGCTTTGTCATTGGAAAAAGGAGAATCACGGTGGCCATTAATGTCGGTCAAGATTTTAAAAAACGTTGGTTGAAAGCGCCAGAAGCGGTTCGCCAAGCTTTTATCGACGACCTTAATCGCATCAGTGATTTACTCGAACCTCAAACTCAACCAGAGCAATGGTTAGACCATGATAATCGTGCCCAGCAAGTGGCTCAGTTAAAGGTTGAACAGGCTTATGCGGATGAAAAAGCACGATTAATTGAAGAAGCTCGTATTCGTAAGCAATTGGCTTTAGAAAAATCATTAGCAGAAAAACGTGCACTGCAAGAGGCTTATAATCAAAAGCTTCTACAAGACGAATATCTAAAATTTCAACAACAAACCGATTCGCTCGTACAGTTACGACAAGTGATTGATGCAGAGATCGGTGAATATACTGAAAAATACCAAAAAGTGACTACACCCCATCGGGACTTTTCAGGAAACTCTTCTGCGCATTTATCAATTCATCAAGATTTAGATACGATTCGTTTACGTCTCGAGCTTGAAGCTGAAACCATGATTGAAGATGCCGTACAAATTTTTAAATCAAAACTCCAAGCAGCAGCAAAAGAAGAGATCGAACTTATTTTAAAAAATATATCTCTACCCTCTTAGAGGCTCAAACGGTGGATGCTTAGTGTCATCAAAATGAAACATATTTGTCACACCATGAATGTGATTTAAATGCACTCTGCGATTTGACGGACATGAGGAAAGTATCACCATGGATCTTTTAAACAACATCTCTGAACGAATCACTCATTTGAAATCTGGCGAGCATGTCACGATAAGTGCTCAAGAACTATTGATTAGTCGAGCAGATTTTCAATCCGTTTTGGTGTATCTAAAACATGAGTCTAAAAAAGGTGACTTTTTAATTCAAGATGAAGCTTTGGTAGAGAATTGGTTTGATCGCACATCACTCACCATTAATAAAATTTAAAAGAGCCCGCTGAGGGCTTTTTTTAACAGGTTTGAAGTATCAATTTAAGCAAAAAAATCTAAAACGGCTGAGAATATATTTCCCATGCCATACCCCATACCCAGTAAAAGTGCGATCCAAATCCAAGCACCAATAATATTGTAAAACATGAAACTGCTATAGCTCATATATCCAGAGCCAGCAGCGAATGGAGCAAAAGAACGTACAAAAGGGATAAAGCGCGCAATTAAAATGGTCTTACCACCATGTTTTTCGAAATAAGCATTGGTTTTGGCAATATACTCAGGTTTTAACCAACGTGAGTGCTCGCTAAAATATTTAATACCAAGCCATCGCCCTGTATAGAAATTGAGAATATAACCAAGGACTGAGGCGATAAATAATAACAATCCCATATAGTGCAAATGAATCAACTCAGTGGTCGAGCATAAAGCACCGATGGCGATGAGCAAACTGTCCCCGGGTAAAAAAAACATGAAAACGGAACCATTTTCCGCAAATATCACTAAAAATAAAATTGCGTAAATCCATACGCCATATTGCTCTAATAAACTAGGTAAAAGCTGCTCTAAATGCAGTAAAAAATCAATCATTCTGAAGTTCTCTGAGCATGTTGCTTTCTCCTTTAGATAGATTGTATACCTAATTTATTTAAACAAAAAAACAGCCTAAAAATTTAGGCTGTTTTCTATTTTAATCATTTTTTAACGTAAAAAGCCATTCTGTGCTAAAAATTCCATGCTTAATTTAGACTCAGGTTTATGTTCAGCAGCCTTATCCCCAAGCAATAAACGTTCAATATATCGTGCAAGTACATCGACTTCTAAGTTTACTTTAGTCCCGACTTTCCACGTACTAATATTGGTCCGCTCTGCAGTATGAGGAATAAGATTTAAACTCAACACATTGCCACGTAGATGATTGATTGTAAGACTAATTCCATCAACTGTGATGGAACCTTTCTCCGCTAAATATTTTGCAATTTCAGGCGGGGCCGTTACCTCAAAATAGAGTGAACGTGCATCTTGACGTTGCACCGTAATTTCACCAACTACATCTACATGTCCACTAACAATATGACCACCAAAGCGAGTTGTTGGTAACATCGCTTTTTCTACATTGACGGTTTGCCCAACCTTCCAACTCGATAAAGTTGTACGATGAATACTTTCAAGTGACACATCTGCTTCGTACCATTGATTGCCCCATGCAATAACAGTTAAGCAGATGCCATTAGTCGCAATAGAATCACCCAAGTGAACATCAGACATATCAAGATCAGTCTGTATACGCAAGCGGATATCACCACCTACATTTTGTAAACTTTCGACTTTTCCTAAACTTTCTACAATGCCTGTAAACATAATGGGTACTCTTAAATTTGTTCTATTTTTACCATAAATCCAATTGTTCAGCGACGCCTGTAGTATCAACTCCACCCAATTCAGCATAGTGGTGTAACTGACCAAGTAACTGTCGAATTGGCGGTCCTGATTTTGCGTGCGTGTCGGTAATGACGATAAACTCAAGAACGCGCGCACGCTCAGACTGACGCTGCTTACTCACACGATATCTTGGAACATCTTGAGTCAAAATTGTGACTCGTCCACGCTCTAAATTCGCTTTAAGTAAATCGCCAGCCTCAATATTTCCATCCGTTGAATAACTGGTCAAAATATAGCGTGCATTAATGGTTTGCAAAAGCTTTTCATACGCTTCTTTGGCATGTTTAGAAGAATTGTATGGGCTTGGTCGTTCTTTACGCCAAGCACGGTCGATTCCACTCTTGAAACCCTTAGTATCTGGACTTGGTAAATCTACCTGATCCCATAAAGTCAAAGCATTCAATACATGATAGTTGCTACTATACGCATGCTGATTATAGGGTGGATCCAAATATGCCACATCGACTTCGAAACCACTCATTTGGTTTGCTAAGTGTTGAGCATCCACACACCACATTTCAGCTGCTGGGCCTGTCAGATTTGAATTTTCACAAAAACGACTTGGGGTCAGCCATAGTAATGATTCAATTCGCTCTAAAGCCGTCTGAGTTTTACCGCCCCAGCCGTGATGGAAACTCTTAAATACGCCTGACGTATTACTCACAAAACTTGCTGAATACAATAAAGGTGCAAGTAAAGCGCTCATTTCCACATCATCAATTGCACCTTGAGCTTGCCAGGTTGCAATTTGTTGACGAATTGCATCAATGCGCATGCCATTTCGACGTTTGAAGAATAAACGGTCTCGTGAAGGATCATAGATCTCATCATTACGAGGACAGAGATTGTGTGTTACCCATCCTTTGACCTCAGGCAAGCGATTAAGATAATCAATTGCTTTCTGATATCCGCCTAATTCTTTAAAAGCAGGAGCTTCAGTACATGATAATATGGCATGATTGAGTGCGTGGCTGTAAGGCTCCCAATCATTCGCTATTACTCGGTAGCCATTTTGACGAGCCAAACGAGAAACCACACCACTCCCAGCAAAAAAGTCCGCAAAGATAGGCGCTCGACCTGAACTCGTATTCAAAGTTCCAGTGCTTTCTAATGCCTCAAGAATCAAATGTAATAAACGACGCTTGTTGCCTAAATAAGGCACAAGTTGATTAAACAAATACTCATCTGTCGTACGTGCTGCATGGCGACGTTTATGATAAACCGTTGACTCTGTACTCATAGCGACTCTTGATCAGGGATTAATTTTAAACGGATGTCATCACCTAACTGAGTTACATCTTGAAGTTTAAAACGGAGTTGTTCTGCCATTTGTTTAAATTCAGCATTAAACATTGGACGAGCTGATTGACCTAATAGTGTAGGTGCAATATAACTAATCAATTCGTCTACCAAATTTTCCTGCAAAAATGCAGTAGATAGGGTTGCACCAGCTTCCACCATCACATCATAGATTTGAAAATCTTTTAAGACTTTTAGCAACTCAACTAAGGGCTGAACTTCGAATTGAATCACGCCAAGTTGTGCAAGTTCTGCTCGAAATGGTCCCATGACCATGACAGTATCAGGATTCTCTAACACTTTAGCATCTAAAGGTAAGCGACCTTGACGATCTAAAATCACACGTTTTGGCTGCACAACTCGTTCTAATTGAATATTCGGTAGAGCTCTAACATTCAACTGACAATCATCAGCCAACACTGTTTCAATACCCGTGATCACTGCACCAGAAATTGCACGCCAATGTTGAACATCCTGACGTGCCAATTCACCTGTAATCCACTTCGACTCCCCTGAAGCCATTGCTGTACGACCATCGAGACTCGACGCGACCTTTAAACGTACATAAGGTAATCCCTTAGACATAGCTTTAAAGAAGCCTAAGTTCAAAGGACGCGCTTCCAACTCACAGATCCCGACTTCAACGTCTATACCTGCTTGTTGTAGGATAGCCACACCTTTACCAGCAACCAATGGATTAGGGTCTGAACAAGCCACTATCACTTTTGCAATGCCCGCTTCGACCAAACCTTTAGCACAAGGAGGAGTACGACCATAATGCGCACAAGGTTCTAATGTGACATACGCGGTTGCACCCTGTGCTTGCTCCCCTGCTTGACGAAGTGCAAACACTTCGGCATGTGGTTGCCCAGCTTGGGGGTGAAAACCTTCACCAATGATCTGTCCGTCTTTGACAATGACACAACCCACATTAGGATTTGGTTTTGTCGAATATTGACCTTGCTTCGCCAATGCTATTGCACGACGCATCCACATTTGATCTTGATCGATCTGTTGTTGCGAGAACTCAGACATTCATAACCTTGAAGTTGAATTTGGGGCGAGATTAATGTTCTTGATCTCGGTGTTGCATTTGTTCGATTTGACGGCGAAATGCTTCTACATCTTGGAAATCTTGATATACAGAGGCAAAACGTACGTATGCGACATGATCAAGGGCAAATAAAGCCTTCATTACAATTTCGCCTATAGTACGCGAACGCACATCACGTTCACCTAGTCGACGAATTTGAAGTTGAATATCACTGACCACCGCTTCAATTTGTTCTTGTGTCACAGGACGTTTTTGTAAAGCATGCATGAGTGAACGACGAAGTTTCGCTTCATCATAAGGTTCGTTTTTACCATCGGACTTGGTGACACGAGGCATCACCACTTCAAAACTTTCAAAAGTAGTAAAACGCTCATTACAACTAATACATTCACGACGACGGCGAATTTGGCAGCCTTCAGCAGCTAAACGTGAATCAATCACCTTACTATCAGCGGCGTTGCAAAATGGACAATGCATAGCAGTTTAATTGAACAAATTCTATTTGCACCAAGTGTATCAAAAAATTCTGCTCATGTTGAGCTTTCATCAATATATAGAAAAAAAACAGCCCCAAAGGGCTGTTTCACACTATATATTGATTGTTGTGTTTAATCGTTATTCAACGCGCTCACCATGTTGACTTAAATCCAGACCCATACGCTCATCGTCTGACTCAACACGAATACCGATGATTAAATCAATGACTTTTAAGATGATGAATGTCAGGATTGCTGAATAAGCGATTGTTGCAAGAACACCTTCAACTTGTACCCATAATTGGCTTAATACGTTTGTAGGTGCTGCATCGCCCATGATGAACTCACTTGCAAAGAATGCGGTTAGAATTGCGCCAACGATACCACCAACACCGTGAAGTCCAAAGGCATCTAATGAGTCATCCGCTTTCAATGCACGTTTTAATGCTGTAATACCCCAGAAGCATACGACACCACCAATTAAGCCCATCGCTAAAGCACCACCTACTGTCACGAATCCAGCAGCTGGCGTAATCACAACCAGACCCGCTACCGCACCTGATGCGGCACCCAACACAGAAGCTTTGCCACGAACCACTTTTTCAGTGATTAACCATGAAATGGCAGCAGCGGCAGCAGCAACTTGAGTTACCACCAATGCATAACCTGCTGAACCATTTGCACCTAATGCAGAACCACCATTGAAGCCAAACCAGCCGACCCAAATTAAACTCGCACCAATGACAGTCAATGTAAGGTTATGTGGTGCCATTGATTCTTTGCCTAGCCCCATACGCTTACCAAGCATATACGCCGCAACTAAACCAGCAACACCTGAGTTAATATGAACAACAGTACCACCTGCAAAATCAAGTGCACCATCGTTACCTAACCAACCACCACCCCATACCCAATGTGTAATAGGAGCATAGACAACCACCACCCAAATTGCGATAAACGCAACAAAAGCACTGAATTTCATACGCTCAGCAATAGAACCACTAATAATGGCAACGGTAATGATTGCAAATGTCATCTGGAAGATGACAAATAAAATTTCTGGAATTGTTCCACTCAATGCTTCTGTAGTGATACCAGACAACATAAATTTATCTAGACTTCCAATAAAGGCATTACCTTCACCAAAAGCAAGTGTGTAGCCAACCACTACCCAAGCGATACTGACCACCGCAGCAGCGACAAAGCTGTGTGCCATGGTACTTAAGACATTTTTTTTACGTACCATACCGCCGTAAAACAGCGCTAAACCAGGAATGGTCATGAGTAAAACGAGTGCAGTTGAAACTAAAATCCAGGCAGTGTCACCCGTATCAAGAACTGCCCCTTCTTCAGCAGGAGCTTCTTCTGGAGCTGCTGGTAATGTTTCAACCAAATTAGAATCTGTAGATGAAGCCTCAGTTTCAACAACTGCAACTTCAGTAGAAGTTGGTTCTGACACTGCTTCTTCAGCCCATGCGACAGAACCACCTAAGAGTGCGCCAGACAAGCTCAGCGCCATTAGCATTTTTTTCATTCGTATCCCCCAACCTAGTTTTTGTGAGTTATTCGCTACTCAGCAAACTTCATGCCAAATTAAACTGCGTCAGCACCAGTCTCACCAGTACGGATACGGATAACTTGTTCTAGATTCGTCACGAAAATTTTTCCGTCACCAATTTTGCCAGTACTAGCTACACGTGTAATTGATTCAATCACTGAATCAACCATTTCGTCACTGATTGCGATTTCAATTTTTACTTTAGGTAAAAAATCAACCACATATTCAGCACCACGATAAAGTTCAGTATGACCTTTTTGACGACCAAAACCTTTTACTTCAGTTACGGTGATCCCTTGAACGCCAATTTCAGAGAGTGCTTCACGCACATCATCTAATTTGAATGGTTTTACAATTGCTGTTACGAGTTTCATGTTGTTTTCCTTCGGCTTTTTTCACCAGTAAGGTTTTATGTTCAAATTTCATGCCAAACTTCATAATGGTTGGGGATATTAATCAGCCAGCATGAACTTATTTATAACCTATTTTATACGCCTACACGGTCTTATGTTCTAAAAATATTGGGAATTTTGATGGATTTTTTTTATGTTCTTATTGGTTTAACCTATGAAATGTAGTTAACACTAGGGTCAATCTAAAACGGATGTTAAACTTCAATGTTGATGACTTATTATTCGGAAGAACTATGATTGAAACTTTATTACAGGCAATCTTAGAACAGATTGACCAACCCAAGAAAGATTTAGAAAAAAATGTGAGAGCGTTGTTAAACGAAGCGATTAGTAAAATGGATTTGGTTTCTAAAGAAGAAATTGAGCGTCAGAAAACTGCACTAAACAATGCCAATTTGCGTTTAACAGAACTTCAAACGCAATTAAAATCATTAGAAAGCTTAATTTCCGATCAAAAATAAGCAACATTGCACCAATACAGTGCTTAAACACAAAGTTAGTGATTAAAAATAAAGCAATTCTAAAAATAATATAATAATGGTTCAGTTTTATGTCATTTGCCAAAATTTATACCCGAGGTCTTCTTGGTTTACATGCACCACTGATTGAAGTCGAGGTTCATGTCAGCCAAGGATTACCTTCACTCACCATTGTAGGTCTTCCAGAAGCTGCTGTTCGAGAAAGTAAGGATCGTGTCCGTTCTGCAATCATTAATAGCGGTTTTCAATTTCCAACCAAACGGCTGACGATCAATCTAGCCCCAGCTGATTTACCCAAAGATAGTTCAAGGCTTGATTTACCTATTGCTTTGGGGATTTTAATCGCTTCAGGGCAACTACATGATCAAAATATTGACCGTTTTGAATTTATAGGTGAATTGGCACTCGATGGTCTGTTAAGACCTGTAACTGGAACTTTGACTATCGCAATGGCATGTCAAACCGCAGGTCATGAGTTAATGATTCCTGTGAGTAATTTGGATGATGCAGCCCTTCTTCCCAATTTTGAGGTGTATACAGCCAAGTCATTAAAAGATGTTTGCCAACACTTTGATCAATCGAGTCCAATTCAACCCATATTAGCGAATAAAACGATCCAACCTCAAATAAATCGATTTGATCTCGCTGATGTCAAAGGTCAATTACGTCCAAGACGCGCCTTAGAAATTGCAGCAGCTGGTGGACATTCTATTTTATTTAAAGGCCCGCCAGGCACTGGTAAAACACTGCTTGCCTCAAGATTGTCTGGCATCTTGCCCCCATTAACCAATCAAGAACACTTAGAGGTCGCAAGTATTTACTCCATTGCAAATACACCTTATCAATTTGGTCATCGCCCCTTTAGAGCACCACATCATACGGCATCCGCTGTGGCCTTGGTTGGTGGTGGATCACACCCTCGACCAGGTGAGATCACCTTAGCCCATTTAGGTGTACTTTTTCTCGATGAATTACCTGAGTTTGACCGAAAAGTCTTAGAAGTATTGAGGCAGCCTCTTGAGTCGAAAGAAATCGTCATTTCCAGAGCATCAAGACAAATTACTTTCCCAGCTAATTTTCAATTTGTCGCTGCAATGAATCCATGTCCATGTGGATATGCCTTCAATCAAGACAGTCGTTGTCAATGTTCACCTGAATCAATTAAGCGCTATCAAAATCGAATTTCTGGCCCTTTACTAGATCGGATTGACTTACATATTGATGTGCCACCTTTACCTCCCCAAGACATGCAAAGCACTACACCGATGGAGAATTCTGAAACAGTCAGAAAACGGGTGATTCAGGCCTATGAGTTGCAAATTCAACGACAAGGTGTGACAAATCAAAATCTAAGTTCTCAACAGCTTGATCAAGTGGCTCAACTAGATGATTCTGCAAAAAAGATTATCGCTATGGCTCAGCAACGTTTGAATTTATCAGCACGTTCTTACCACCGAATCTTACGTGTCGCTCGTACAATTGCTGACTTAGCGAGTTCTGAACATATACAAACAGCTCACTTAACCGAAGCACTCTCTTATCGTAAACAGGAATAAAAAAAGCGACTCAGTTGAGTCGCTTTTTTTATTTGAGTTGAGTTTAGAAGCTATAACCCAATGCTAATACCATTTTATTCTTTAAATTGTTTCCATAACGATCATCACCACCAATAATATAATTCATGCTTGCTGTGACACCTGTTTCCCCTAAAGCTTTACTTAGACCAATATCAAAGTGACGGAAATTAAAACTTTCTGACTCTGGTGTTTCTGCAACATACTTACCGTCTTTTTCATAAACATATAAACCCAAAGCTGTGTCCAAGCTAAAATCGTTTGGTAGAGGATAACTATATGTAGCTTTTAAATATGTGTCTCCAGCGTTCCCCCAACCTGTATCTTCCAACAAAGTTTGAGCAGTTACTCCAACATCTTTGTAATTCAGACCAAGTAATAATTCAAAGCCATCATAAACTGACGTTTCAACGTCATAATAATAGTAATACGTTGTACCTACAGTAAAACCAGTGTTTTCATTGATTGAACCGTTGTAACCCACATAAAAATTATTTTCCATTGGATTGGTAGTACCGTAAGCATCTGTACCTAACGTAGATGTCCACCACCCTGCGTACAATCCAGAACTATGGCTATAGTCTAATCCACCTTGTAATGTAGCTTCAGTATTTTCAGGAGCTGCCGTATTACCACGCAATATATAACTTGATAAAACACTGATATTACCCGATACAGAATGCGGTGAAGTTGGTACCTCAGCAAAACTAAATGTTGATGCAGATGCTACAACTGCTAGACCCAATGCTTGAATTGCTAATTTCATATTTATGTTCCCCCACATCATGATTAGATGCTTTTTCGGTTTATTTGTTGAACTCATATGTGAATTAGCAATAGCTATGCCAAAGTGAAAGGTGTTTAGATACAAAGAAATTAAAATAACGAGATAAAATAATTTAAATTAATGATTTTATTATTATATTTGTTTAAATTTCTTATTTTTAAAAATATTCAAAGAAATTTTTTTTGACGATTTACCTGAGTTAAAGACATATCTTTTTAGATCACACATTCATTTACAACTTGCCTCATTTTAAGGCTATTTTTTAATCAACCTTACAGTTGGAGTATCAATTTAGTGCGGCATGAAAAACCAATGATGTCTGAACCACATTAAAATTAAATGAAAATGAACTGAATAAATATCATTCTTATTTAAAATCCTTTATTCATCCTTATTTACTTCTAATGTTACAAAAAAAAACGTGCCAGATTGACTAAATTAAATAAAAAAAAGAATATCAGGTTAAAAATAAATATATGTTATTAATAGTTAAATTTAATTTTATAATAATTTTAATCTTTAATAATTCACAACTTAGTTTAATTTATATACTTTTTGCTTATGACTTTAGGTGCGAAATTGTGAATAATAGAGCCAATTTTGTTATACATTACGTATACAAATACTAAACATTAACCATAATCATTTTGTATGAGGCTCTCTCCCAATGCAAAAATTCCAAAAACTAAGCTTAGCAGTTCTTATTCAAACTGCTTTAATTTCTACTGCATTTGCGAGTGAGCAAAGTGAATCAAAGGGATTCGTAGAAGATGCTGAAGGATCAGTATTATTCCGTACAGGTTTCTTGCATCGTGATAAAAAGAACGGTGTCGAAGATACCAGCTCAGCAGCTCAAACAGCCATGGTTAAAATTGAGTCTGGTTTCACGAAAGGTATCGTTGGTTTCGGTGTTGGTGTTATTGGTGATGGGTCTTTCAAATTAGGTGATAATGCCCATACCGGTAATGACATGATTCCAGTCGATAATAATGGTCATGCTTATGATCATTGGGCAAGAGGTGGTGCTTTCATCAAAGCTCGTATGTCGAACACCACAGCTACTTATGGGACTCAGATTTTAGATTTACCTGTTCTTGCAAGTAATACAGCTCGTTTGGTACCTGAATATTACACTGGCTTGTTAATCCAAAGTAATGAAATCGATAATTTGACTTTGGTTGCTGGTAAATTTACTGAAAACCAACGTTCTAGTCAAATCAATACCGATGGAAATGAATTAGATCGCGCGGTTGTTTGGGGCACTAAATATAACTTTGGTGATGCTCTCAATGCGTCTTATTATGGTACAGACATTAAAGATCGTTTAGAACGTCACTATGTGAATGCCAACTATAGTTATGCCGTGGCTAAAGGTAAGTTGACTCACGATTTCAGTGCATATCGTACTGAATGGGATGCTGCACCAAATAATACAGCATATACTTATTCTCATACTTCAAATGATTTCAACAACTTAAGCAATAATATTTGGGCAATTTCAACAACTTACAATACTGGTCCACACAATGTAATGCTTGCTTACCAACAAAATACAGGTAATACAGGTTATGACTATGGTTTGGGCAAAGGTGTTGGTGATGGCCATCAAACGATTTATATGCCTAACTCGTATTTATCTGATTTTATTGGTAATGATGAAAAATCCCTACAGCTACAATATACCTATGATTTTGGTGCTTTAAATGTTCCTGGCCTGTCATGGACTTCGGCATTTGTTTATGGATGGGATATTGATGTATCTGCAGGGGATACTGACCGCTCAGTATTGCTAACCAATGATGCACAGGAACGTGAATTCTTTAATCAAGTGAAATATACAGTCCAATCTGGTTTTGCTAAAGATGCAAGCTTACGTGTTCGTCACTCTTACTACCGTGCAAGTAATGAATATCAAAGTGCTTATATCGGCGACACCAACGAATGGCGTATTTGGTTAGACATTCCCGTGAAATTATTCTAATTTTCAACTAAAAAGATCAATAAAAAAACCTGCACTTTGTGCAGGTTTTTTATAAAAGCTACAAGATCAAAGTTTGTAGCTTTATTTATACATCAGGCAAATTATTTGTTTGCTTCTGCATAAGCAGCAATTGAGCTTAACACTTCTTGTTTAGCAACTTCTGCACCTTCCCAACCACTTAACTTGACCCACTTACCTGGCTCTAAGTCTTTGTAGTGTTGGAAGAAATGTTCAATTTGACTAATCAATAAAGGAGGAAGGTCAGTATATTCTTGAACATCTTTATAGATTGGCGTTAATTTATCGTGTGGTACAGCGACAAGTTTCGCATCAACACCACCATCATCTTCCATATTTAATTTACCCACTGGACGGCAACGGATAACCGAACCTGGTTCTACAGGATGTGGAGTAACAACTAATACGTCTAATGGATCGCCATCAAGAGATAATGTATTTGGTACATAACCGTAGTTTGCTGGGTAGAACATTGCAGTACCCATGAAACGATCTACGAAAAGTGCATCTGAATCTTTATCAATTTCATACTTAATTGGTGCTGCATTTGCAGGGATTTCGATAATTACATAGATATCGTTTGGTGCATCTTTACCTGCAGGGATATTACTGTAGCTCATAGCAAACTCTTTACTGTCAGTGTTCATTAAAATGGGGTTGATTATAACGCTTTATTCAGCAATCATCATTCGATTATACAAGCTGAAGATGTATTTTAGGTATGGTGTTAGTCTGTTTTTCTTAGAGCAATCGAATAATTAATAAAAGCAATAAGATCGGACAAAGCATTGATAAGAACCAAACAATTGATCTAAGGGTCGCCCAATTACATAAATAACAAATCCCATAGATGATTCGTAAGACGATATACGCCGAACCTAATAGAATCACCAATTGTTGTTGAACAACCATATACTCAGCCATCAAAACTGCCGCAATAAATAATGGCAAACTTTCAAAGCTATTTTGCTGAGCTGCATTTGCTCGAGCCGCTAAGCCTGTGGTTTTAGACATGAATTCACGCGGATTTTGATTATCCTGCCCTTTGAAACCACCTGCAATTTTAGCAATGACTGTAAATATATAAGGGAGTAAACAAGCAATTAAAATAAGGTAAATAACACCTTCAATACCGTGCATGGATTTCAGTCCAATGATTTAAGCTGGTTTTATCTTAGCATGATGTTTGTGCGATAATTTTAGTTAAATTATTTTGTTTATTAAAATTCTGAGTAATGGCATGACCAATTCTGACCAAAAAAAGTTATTTGATGTTCTCGAGTTACAAAAGCAACATCAAAAACGTGTCGATCGTGTGCTTTATATCGTTCTTCCGATTATGGCTTTCTTGATCAGCGTAATTTGTGCCAATATGAATTGGCAATCGACTCTCGGCACATTACTGGTTCTCATCATCGCCTTTATCGCGGTAGGGATTAAACGAGCAAATAAATGGATCTGGCTGAGCATTATTTCAGTATATAGCTTAGTTGATATTTACTTCAGTTATTCAGGACAGTTACCGAGTTCTGCTGTAGGGCGTCATTTAGGTACAATGCTGACATTCACATTTATTATTGCAACAGCGCGACCTTATATCGACCGTTGGCTAATGAAAGAATAAATTAAAAAAGCGCCTTACGGCGCTTTTCTGAATTTGAATTATTTGCGTAAATCTTTACGAAGGATTTTACCGACATTCGATTTTGGCAATTCATCCATGAATTCAACATAACGAGGACGCTTATATCCTGTTAAGTTTTCTTTCGCAAAAGCTAATACTTCTTCTGTTGTTAATGATGGATCTTTCTTCACAACAAACAGCTTAGGCACTTCACCCGATTTTTCATCAGCTACACCAATCGCTGCAACCTCGAGTACTTTAGGATGTGTTGCAATCACTTCCTCGATTTCAGATGGGTATACGTTAAAGCCTGATACCAAGATCATATCTTTCTTACGATCAACAATCTTGAAGTAACCACGAGCATCCATGATACCGATATCACCAGTACGGAAGAAACCATCTGCGGTCATCACCTTAGCTGTTTCATCTGGTCGGTTCCAATAGCCTTTCATGACTTGAGGACCACGGATTGAAATCTCACCTTGCTCACCTTGTGGAACTTCATTGCCATCGTCATCCAAGACAGCGACATCCGTTAAAGGTAATGGGATACCAATCGTACCGCTAAACTCTTCAGATGCTGGTGGGTTTGCCGTTGCAATAGGTGAAGTCTCAGAAAGACCATAGCCTTCAATAATATTTGTACCTGTGATTTTTTTCCAAGCTGCAGCAGTTGAAGGCAATACAGCCATACCACCACCCATCGCCATTTTTAATTTGCTATGGTCAAGTTGTTTGAATTCTTCATTATGAACGAGTGCGTTGAATAAAGTATTCACTGCTGGGAAGAAACCAGGCTGATATTTGCGTAGCTCTTTAATGACTGCAGGGAGATCACGAGGGTTAGGAATCAATACGTTTGCTTGACCCTTGTACATACCATAAAGTGCACAAACCATGAATGCAAAGATATGATATA
Source organism: Acinetobacter sp. 25-47-130 (assembly GCF_056779705.1). Classification (NCBI taxonomy): domain Bacteria; kingdom Pseudomonadati; phylum Pseudomonadota; class Gammaproteobacteria; order Moraxellales; family Moraxellaceae; genus Acinetobacter; species Acinetobacter sp. 25-47-130. The sequence goes on from NZ_JBWYII010000005.1 coordinate 140,794, forward strand.
GCGGTAATGCACAGAAAATGCGATCGTCGCTCGCACCATCTTTAGCACCAAATTTAGATTGGAAAATACCATCTGCTTGCATTAAGTTTGCAACAAGGTTGCGATGTGTTAATTCCGCACCTTTTGATACGCCTGTTGTACCACCTGTATATTGCAATACAGCAGTGTCGCTCAACGTTGTTGCTGGGCGCTTATAATTTGCAGAACTGCCTTTAGACATCGCAGTCGTGAATTTCACATGTCCTGGGATACTCCAAGCTGGAATTTGCTTACGCACTTTACGTAAAACAAAATTCACGAGTGTACCTTTTAGGGTACCTAACATATCACCTACTGTCGCCACGATCACATGCTTAACTGGCGTTTTACCAAGAATTGATTGATAAACAGAAGCGAAGTTTTCAATAATCACAAGCGCTTCAGTGCCTGAGTCATTCAGTTGATGCTCAAGTTCACGAGCTGTGTAAAGTGGGTTCACGTTGACAAGGACTAAGCCCGCACGGAATACACCAAGTGCCACCACTGGATATTGCAGTACGTTTGGCATCATGACCGCTACGCGAGAACCTTTTGCTAAACCAAGGCTTTGAAGATAGGCTGCAAATTGACGGCTCGCCGTATCAAGTTCATTGAACGTTAATGTTTTATCCATAAAGATAAAAGCATCACGCGAACCAAATTTCTGGAAGTTTCTCTCAAAAATATCAACAAGAGAGGTATTTTCTGGTGGTAATTCTACTGTTTGTGGAATTCCAGTTTTTTGGTATTCAGCGAACCAAATCTTTTCCATAATGCCATATTCTCCAATTAGTAATACTTGGTTTTAAACTCTTATTTTCGATAATGTATTGAGCATCTTATTTAATTTATTGCTCAATAAAGCATCCATAGCCATAAATACATTTCATATATAACGTATTTTGTCGACTAGATGCTAGCTTTATCTTTGAATGAAGAGTTTATTTGCTTTTTGATAACCTCGTGGTAATACCTGCCCTTTTGAAGCACGTTTACCGATGTATTTCAGCAGATCATCACCTTTTAATTTCAATTGTTGTTGTCCAGCAACGACCTGAAGCACATCATCCAAGTTAAGTGTTGTCATAGACACAATGCGTTCCTTTGCATCCAACTGCATCAATTTATTACCTTTTCCTTTATTGAGCATTGGTAATTCTGTCAGCTCTGTCAGTAATAATCGTCCAGAACTGCTGAGTACAGCAATATGTGTACCATCAATTTGTTGCAATGGCATTGCGCTTGCGTCATCTGCAAGCGTTAAAAACGCTTTACCAGCTTTAGCATTGGTGTCCAATTGTTTCGCTTGCGTCTTAAAACCATATCCTTTGGAGCTGATCGCGAGTATTTCCACCTCATCTTCGGCAATCAGAATTTGTTGGAAATTTACTCCATTTGCTGGCGATAATTTCGAGCTTAATGGTTCACCTAAGCCACGTGCTGAAGGTAATCCTGTAATTGGTAATGCGTAACTTCGACCAGATTGATCTAATACATACACTTTTTGATTAGATTTACCTTGTGCATGACTTAAATATTGATCCCCTGCTCGGAAATTGACTTTATCTAGATCGATCTCATGTCCTTTCGCACAACGAATCCAACCCGCTTCAGATAAAATGACAGTGACAGGATCAGCCGGCATCAAATCTTGTTCACTAATCGCGGTCGCTTCTTCACGCTGAACAATTGGAGATCGACGATCATCACCAAACTTTTTCGCATCTTCTTTTAATTCTGAAATAATCAGATTTTTTAAAGATTCAGGATTCGCCAATTGCTCACGAATCACGGCTGCTCGAGCCTCAAGCTCTTCTTGTTCACGGCGAATCTCCATTTCTTCGAGACGCGCCAAATGACGTAATTTAAGCTCTAAAATGGCTTCAGCTTGAATTTCATCAATACAGAAATGTGACATTAAGACTTCTTTCGGATGGTCTTCCTCACGAATAATGCGAATTACCGTATCAATATCTAAATAGGCAATTAAAAGTCCCGCCAGAATATGTAGACGTTTTTCAATTTTATTCAAATGGTATTGCAAACGTCTCGTCACAGTCGTTTTACGAATTTCAATCCATTCCAATAAAATACGACGGATTGATTTTACTTGTGGACGACCATCAGCACCAATCATATTCATATTGACGCGGTAGCTCGACTCAAGATCGGTCGTGGCAAATAAATGGCTCATGACCGCATCTGCATCGATACGATTTGAACGCAAGACAATTACCAAACGTGTTGGACATTGATGATCTGATTCATCTCGTACATCACTTACCAACGGTAATTTTTTTGCCTGCATTTGATCAGCAATTTGGCTGATAATTTTAGAGCCAGAAACCTGATATGGTAATTCACTGATGACAATTTCATTTTTTTCAACCGAATATACCGCACGCATGCGATAACTGCCGCGCCCAGTGCTTTGTAATTTCAGTAATTCATCAGCAGGTGTAATAATTTCTGCTTGAGTCGGTAAGTCTGGACCAGGAATATATTCAGCAACTTTTTCATCAGACAAATTCGGGTTACGAATCAGTGCAATGGTACCCTTAACAACTTCCCGTAAATTGTGTGGTGGAATATCTGTTGCCATTCCCACCGCAATTCCCGTCGTACCATTTAAAAGAATATTCGGTACGCGTGCTGGTAAATTTACAGGCTCTTTTAATGAACCATCAAAGTTATCTTGCCAGTCGACAGTTCCTTGACCTAACTCAGAGAGCAGGACTTCACTATATTGTGATAGTTTGGCCTCGGTATATCGCATTGCAGCAAACGACTTTGGATCATCTGGTGATCCCCAGTTGCCCTGCCCTTCAATAAATGGATAACGATAACTAAATGGCTGTGCCATTAAGACCATTGCTTCATAACAAGCAGAATCACCATGCGGATGATATTTACCTAAAACATCACCAACTGTACGTGCTGATTTTTTGGGTTTACCACTATGCTTTAGACCAAGCTCGCTCATCGCATATACGATACGGCGTTGTACAGGTTTTAATCCGTCACTAATATGAGGCAATGCACGATCCATAATCACGTACATCGCATAGTTTAGGTAAGCTTGTTCTGTAAATTCTGCTACAGAACGATTCTCTGTCGCTTGGTGCGCAAGGCTTGTCATTGAATCGTGAAATCCTAATGAATGAATAGTTTAAGGGTGTATGCTAGTCTCCCAAACTGCGAAGAACAAGCAAGGTTGGACACTTTGTAAAGATAAAATAACAAAAAAAAGGCCAGTTGGTTTTATTTCATTTTAAATTGCACTTTTTTCTTGTATCCAATTAATTTTATTGAATATACAATAATCAAAACACAACTTTATAACGAATGCTTTTACATACGCTCATCGTATGAACGGAACAAACATGCATAATTACATTCCTTATGATCTTCGCTCAAAATTATTTCAAATTGACCCTAATCTAGATGTTCATTGGCAAACGCGTTTAAAAAATATTTTTAATAGTGTTCCCGCACCAATACAAGGTCTGATCCAGGAACAATTCCTGACTGCGAAGAATATTTACTGGGATCAACATCGACAATCATTCACTTTTAAGGGCATTGTTGGTCTTCAGGATTTAAGCAGTCATTTAATCTCACCGAAAATGCGAACTTTGGCTGAAAAGATCGCAGCCACTTTAGAAACGCTTAAATCATATCAAGACGTAATTAAAATCGCCGATTACTTAGAAACTGTACAAAATCAAATTGATCGTATTGAAACAGAAGAAGATCAAAGTTTTCTTAGAGACAAACAACTCCTACGAAAAACTTTTTTATATGATGCTGCAAATATCATCAAAACACTCGACTTAAATGTTCCTGATAATTGCCGACATTTAACAGCTGAAGAAATTCGTACTTTTATTCTTGAAGTTCATATTAAACATCAAATTTTAGGCTATTGGTTCAAAACCATCCTCCCGAGACAACTGAAGCAAATTAGCCATCCATTATTCCAAGACTTTATTATTCAAGAACAAAAAATTCGTGATTTTGATGTCATTGAAAGCAGTCAGTATTTATATCTGGTCGCGACCATTCATGACTTTAGACAGAACCCATATTCTATCCGCCGCTTTTTAATGGAAGAAAAGCTAGGTCTTGAAGATCGAGTTTACCTAAATGGCGTGGTGTTGGATAAGAAACGTTTAAATGATCCAAGTTATTTAGAACAATTTAAATGGCAAGTCAGTCGAATTATTACGATTCAACGACAGATCACGACTCCTATTTTGGATCTGATGGAAAAATTTCATAACGTCAATTTTGATCTGTTGTTACCGTTACTCAAAAAACCGCTCGATGCCTCTGGATTTTCAGTCGAACAAGTCATTAACGAGCGCCTTTTAGATTTCGAAAAAGCTTTAACTCTTGAGATCTTGCAACCTTTTCAATATGCACTGCGTCATTCAATTCGTCACCCTGATGAGTTTGATTATTGTTTTATCAGTATGCATCGTCTGTTCTCTGATATTGCGAGTTTTTATAAAGACTTTTCAAGTGAACCCATTATCGCCTTCAATACTCAAGCTCAAATTTTCGAATATAAAATTTTATCCTATTTAAAATTGATGGAAAAAAGACGACATACTATTTTTGTGAGTTTAGACGCAGAGTCTTATGCGGCAAGTCATAGCAAATCTCAAGCAGCGATTGAGCAAGTTAAAACAATTATTGCCGATGCTCTAGACCAACATAAAGTCAATCAAATTGCTTTCAATCAGAAAAAAAGAGAACTCGAAAGCCAATCAAACAAAGGATTCTTTCAAAAAATGTTTGATAAAACTGAAAAGTTAAAATCGGATCTTGAAGCGCTTAAATTGGCTGGAATTAATAATCGACGAATTGCATATTTAGATCTCGTGAAAGTGCCCAAAAAACATGATGAAACGACGGTGTACCTTGAGTTTGAAAGTTTGATTTCAATTAATCAGACTGAGCGTCACTATGCTTTTGTCAATGGCGACAATGGGGTATCAGCTTTGCCTATTTTAATTCAACTCCCTGAAGATAAAGAAAAATTCAATCTTCAGCAAGTGTCAAACACATTACATTTTGACTTAACTAAAGCACGTCAAAAATGGGTCTAAAAAAGAGGAGCTTAGCTCCTCTTTTTTCACAGATTTACATCCCCATAGACTCAAGTGTCTTACCTTTGGTTTCCTCACCGAGCACCAAGATCACGGCTGCAACTGCCAATAATACAGCGGTAAACATCATAAATACTTGGCTAAATCCATTTGAAGCCACCATCATATGGGTAACCACTAAAGGTGCAACAATCCCACCAATACGCCCAATTGCTGCTGCCCATCCTGATCCGAAAGCACGAATATTTGCAGGATATTGTTCAGGCGTGTAGGTATATAAAACGCCCCATGCACCAAGATTAAAGAATGACATCAAGCATCCCCAGAACATGATCATCGCTACGGTATCAGCCTGCCCAAAGAAATATGCTGATACTGCACACATTGCAATAAAGCCTGAAAGCGTCGCTTTACGCCCTAACTTTTCGACGAGCCATGCCGCGACAATATAACCTGGCAATTGTGCTAAAATCATCCCGAGAACATATTCAAAAGACTGCACAATGGTATATCCCTCTTTGACTAAAAGACTTGGTAACCACGTGAAAATACCGTAATACGAATAAACAATCCCAAACCAAATTAACCACAGCATTAAACTGCGCTTAGCGAAACCGCTTGACCATAACTGACCAAAACTGACATATGAATGTGTTGAAACTGGTTTCACTTCAATTTTTTCGATGACTTCGACACCACACTGTCGCTCGATTTTTTGCACAATCTCGTGCGCTTCATCAATACGACCTCGATTGATCAAGTAAGGAATAGATTCCGGAACTTTTTTTAGAATAACGAAGACATAAAGTGCAGGCAAACCACCCAATAAAAATGCAACATGCCAATCAAATTTAGGGATGACGAAATAAGAAACCAGTGCAGCACATAACCAGCCTAGCCCCCAGAAGCTTTCAAGTAACACAATAAAGCGCCCACGAACATGGGCTGGAATGTATTCACTCACTAAAGTCACGGCAACTGGTAACTGTCCGCCTAAGCCTAAACCTACAATAAATCTAAAGATTAATAACCATGTTAAATTTGGTGCGAAAGCACAAAGAGCTGTTGCTATACTATAGATGACCAATGTTGTAGCAAATACTGCTTTACGTCCGATTCGATCTGCCAGTCCACCAGAGAACACCGCACCTATCGCCATCCCCACAAAGCCGATGGATACAACCCAACCTTTTTCAGCAGGCGTCATTTGCCAGTCTTCAGCCATCTTCGCCAAGATAAAGGAAATTAGTCCAGTATCCATTGCATCAAACATCCAGCCTAATCCAATCACCCACAACAAGGTGTAGTGAAATTTACCAATAGGTAAACGCTGTATTCGTGAGATTAAATCCATAGCATGCTCTCTGTGAGGAGTGATTTAAATACAACCAATGACAATCGCTGTTTTCTCAACACTGCTTATTTTTATTTTCTAAAGAACCATATAAAAATGACCGATCACATTATCGGCCATTTTGAAAGATGAGTGTAAAAAGTTTAATTTACATCTTTTGATGACGCCGACTGTTCATCATCATCTTTATAAATAAATTTTGGCATTTCAAGGCCAAAGTAAATTGCGATACAACGCAATGTGAAACCAAAAACAAGAGTAGAAATAATGGTGATATCTTGTGAAAAACCGACTTCGATACAGCCCCAATAGAAAATGACCGCAACAAAAGAAATACTGGCATAAAGTTCGCGACGGAAGACTAAAGGCACATCGTTACATAAGATATCTCGTAAAATACCCCCTGAAACGCCTGTCAATACACCTGCCACTGCACAAACCACGAAACCCTGTTCCATTTGAATCGCAATTTGACAACCAATAATGGTAAAACCTATCAGACCTAAGGCATCTAGAAGTAAGAATACCGAACGTAGATGTCGCATCCATTTTGCGATAAAAATCGTAAATAATGCTGCACAACATGTAAGTACTAGATATTCAGGATGTTTCACCCAAGTTAAAGGATAGTGCCCTAGCAAAACATCACGAACTGATCCTCCGCCCAAAGCAGTCACACAGGCAATAATAATGACACCAAACCAATCCATACTTCGTCGACCTGCAGACAAGGCGCCTGTCATCGCTTCCGCAGTAATCGCAATAATATAAATAACGGTGAGTAACATTGCCCTACTTCCAAATGAGGGTTTTTAATGCGCAATATTCTAAGTTAATTAAAAATTAATTCTAGAGAAATCGCGCACAACATTGCTTAAATTTTTTCCCTGATCCACAAATACAAGTCTGCTTCATCGTCACAGTTTGATCTGTCGTTGGGTCTAAAAAATACCACTGTCTATTGATGAGTACGAAATTTGAGGTTTCATGATGGACATGTACCTGATCGACATGTTGGTAATGTGCTTTGAATTCAACTTGAGCATGGGTTTTATCCAGACGAGGTAAATGCTGAATAACCTCTAATTTTAACCACTGATTGCTCATCGCCCAATCCCGAATGGCAGCAATGTCTAAATGACTTTGCTGACCTGATGCTGTGGTACTCACAATATAGTCGATTTCATGTTTAGCGAATGCACTATAGCGAGAACGCATGAGCTGTTCAGCACTTTCTGCAACACGCTGACCACGATGTAAAGGTTCACAACAGTGTGTATAAATTCCATGCCCGCAAGGACAATTGAGTTCGGACATCAATATTCCAAAAAAATAGCACCTAATGAGATGCTATTTTAACTGAGTTTAAATCATTCTGATGGGTCTCGTTTTACGATGGGTACAATATGTACTTTTTCGATTTTATGACCATCCATTGTAACCACCTCAAATAGATATCCTTCTGCTTCAAAGGTTTCTCCATTTTCAGGTAAATGTCCTAAATGGAATAAGATATAACCAGACAGTGTAGAATACTGTTCTGACTCATCAACTAAATCACGATCAAGCAATAATGAAATATGACGAATATCAGTTGAACCCTCGAGCATGAGTGAACCATCCTCTAAGCTTTCAACTGCAGTTTCTATTTCATTTTCGTTCGGGAATTCACCCGCAATCGCTTCTAAAATATCAATCGGTGTTGCAATACCCTCAATGGAACCATATTCATTGAGCACAATCGCCATTTGTAAGGGTGCCTGACGCAATTGATCCATCACCATTAAGACTTGAGCGCTTTCATGGACAATGACAGGCTCTCGAATGTGTTTTTCGAAATTAAAATCGCCTGATTCAATATAGTCATTCAAAACGTTATGCGTGAGCACCACCCCAGCAATATTGTCTAGCTCGCCATGTGCAACGATCAAACGTGAATGTTTCATAGAAAGCACTTGATGTTTAATACTTTCAGGATCGTCATCTAAATCGATCCATTCGAGTTCTGGACGTGGGGTCATTAATGATTTGACTGGTCGCTCAGATAAACCTAATACTCCTTGCAACATCACGCTTTGGTATACAGCATTCTCATCCGAGAACATTTCCTCTACCAACGCTTGGGTAGCCAAAACATCATCCGTATTTGCCGATTGAGCATCTGCCGTTTTTGACTTACCACCAAGCATACGAATGACGGCAGATGCTGTTTTGAAACGTAAATCAGTCGTTGTTACCGTTTTTTCTTGGTTACGGCGCATCAATTGATTTAAAAACTCAATCAGGACAGAGAAACCAATTGCAGCGTATAGATAACCCTTCGGAATGTGGAAGCCTAGGCCTTCGACAACCAATGAGAAACCGATCATCATCAAGAAACATAGACACAGAATCACCACAGTTGGATGCTTATTCACAAAGTCCATGAGGGCTTTAGAGGCCCATAGCATGATTCCTATCGCAATAATTACGGCGATCATCATGACCGAAAGATCTTTGACCATACCGACTGCTGTAATCACACTGTCGAGTGAGAACACTGCATCCAATATCACGATCTGTACAATGACCATCCAAAATGCAGCATGAACAGGATTTTCTTCTTTAACATGAACTTTACTTTCTAGACGTTCATGTAGTTCTAAAGTTCCCTTCATTAACAAGAAAATACCGCCAAAAATCAAAATAAGATCTCGGGCTGAAAATGGATGATCAAAGATATGGAATAATGGATTCGTTAACGTGATAATCCAAGCGATTGACGCCAAAAGGATTAGGCGCATGCCAAGCGCGAGCGTTAAGCCTAAAATTCTGGCTTTATTGCGTTGCTCAGGCGGCAGTTTTTCCGCCAAAATCGCGATAAAGACGAGATTATCAATCCCGAGAACAATTTCTAAAATAATTAAAGTTAAGAGTCCCACCCATGCGGAAGGATCAGACATCCATTCAAAAATCATGAGTTACACTCCCACGTTTCAGGAAGATGGGATTCATTTAAACCAAAGTGATGAGGCAAAGTTATAAATGCAGTATTTAAATTTAGAAAATAAATAATATTTTGTTCTATTGAGCGATGTCGATCACTACTCATATTGATGTATTGGTTGCCGAACAGATTTTCAGTATAGAAAAGATTTTATTGCAATTCACTATTTTTTCGGTGAATCAAGATTGGCTTTATCAATCATTTTGGAATGAAACTACAAAATATTTCAAAAAAATCTTATTTATCTATACAGTTGTCACCTTTCTTGCTTAGATTAAACTACATGATGAAGTTAATTTAAAAAAGGTGAGTAAATAAATATGAATACAAGCATTCTTAATAACACCTTAGAGACCGATACATCAGTTAAATCAAAAGCAACTCAATGCCTTATTGCACTTTATTGTGGTTCTCGTTTTGGCAATAATCCTATTTACCAACAAAAAGCCATTGCTTTGGCTGAAAAAATTGCAAGGCAAGGATTTGGCATCGTATATGGTGGTGCAAGTATCGGATTAATGGGACAAGTCGCAGATACAGTCATTGAAAACCATGGTGAAGTTGTTGGTGTTATTCCTGAATTTATGCTTGATTACGAGGTTGCCCATAATCAGTTAACAGAACTTCACGTGGTAAGAACAATGCATGAACGCAAAGCCATGATGGCTGAACGTGCTAGTGCTTTTGTTGCGCTCCCGGGAGGTTTAGGTACATTTGAAGAAATCTTAGAAATCGCAACTTGGGGACAGTTAAATCAACACCAAAAACCAATGATTATTTATAACGTCAATGGATTCTATAATGCCTTGATTGCACAACTCGATCATGCAGTACAAGAAGGTTTTCTACCTGCTCAACATCGTGCAAAAATCATCGTATGCGAGCATTCACATCAAATCATCAATGCCATCGCAAACTTGAAATGCCCTGAACAATTCGTGGTCTAAATTCAACAAGACTTTAAAGCATTACGCATGACGAGTAAAAAATAAAAGAGCCATATGGCTCTTTTATCATACATCTACACGATCAGGCTCTATTTCAACGTGATCTGATACGTTGCTGTAGTACCACTGACTTCATTCCCTACAATCAGTAAAGGCATACCCGTTGGAGATTCTTTTGCTGAAACAAAGGTTAATCCTTCAGGACCTAAGTCTCCTGCCTGACCTGCCTCGATATCGGCAGTGGTTGCATCAAGTTTTCGTGAATGAATATATTGCACAAATTGGGGTTGGGCAGGATTGGAGATGTCATATACCATCACGCCTCCAGCTCGTTCTAAACCAATAAATGCATAAGTTTTCTGACCGATTTGACCTATCACCACGCCTTCTGGCTCTGGGCCTTTATTGTCACTACGATTATCGATCCCTGCTTCTTCATGGTTTGCATTAAAGATCTCAGGATGGTGCTGAGCAATATATTGTTCAAAATCATCACCCGAATCCCAAACCAGCTCTAATCCTGTTTGTGCATCATTTTCTGTCCAAATACTGACAGATCGTGCCCCGAAGCTATATAAATGATCATAAACCAAATTGCCTCGAGCATTGAGTTTAGGTGTGCCATTAGTATTCTTTTGATAACCTTCAGTCCAAGTGATATTCAAACGACCAAGCATCTTGTCTTCACGGCATCCTTTAGCATCTCCATCGATCGCTCCACAATATGCAAAATGCAGAGGATTCAATTCAGCACCTTTCGCCAGTGCTCTTAATTGTGGTGGCAGATCTTCCCCTTGTCGTCTATCGAAACCATCTTTATGGACTAGATGCTTCACACGCCATTCTTCAACAAAACCCTTTTTAATATTACCTTGAGCACTCGGATTATCCTTTAATTTTTCTCCCCAATATTCAGGATCATCTTCACCCCAAGCACGAGCATCCCCTTCATTGGCAGTGACAATATACGTTTTACCATTGACTTCGTAACTTGAGATCGCATCTGGCATATATAAGCCACGAACATGCTGCCAAGTTTGAATATTGATCTTCGCAAGACCATTTTCACCATCGGCATCACTGACATCTAAACCATGACCTTGTAAGCCATGATCTTTAAAACCGAGCGGATAAACAGCCATGACTTTGGCATTTAAAACATCCACCTTAGCTAAGGCATTATTTTCCTGTAATGCGACCCATGCAATTTTGCCATCTGCGCTGAGTGTGATGTATTCAGGTTCAAAATCTTGCGCTACTGTTGCATTTGGACCATAAATTCGCACACCTTGATTACGTAATAGCTGTGCTTGACTGTTAAAGGCTTTGAAGTCAGCTGTTTTTGCAACTGGTTTGTTCAAATTTGAGAGATCAATGATTGAAATCGAACCTTCGGGATCAATCGCATAATCATGAGATGGCTCTCCTTCATTCGCCACCAATAAGGTTTTACCATCTGCACTAAAGGTCAGCATATCGGGTAGAGAACCCACTGGAACTTGGGCAATAAAGCTCGAATCATTGGCATTAAAAAGTGCCACGATTCCTGGATCTGTTTTATCTTTGGCTTGTACAGCCAAGGCAACAATTCCATTTTTTACAGCAACACTATTTACTTCTGAGTCTGTTAAATATGATTTAGCATCTAAAGAGCCAATCCATTTAGGTTGCTGAGGTTGGCGATAATCAAAAATATCAACCACGCCTTCTTTTGCGTTTACAACAAACAATCTTTGGCTTTGTGCATCATAGGCAGGTATCTCTGCTGCGCTGACCGCAAAACCACGACTGTCTGTACGACTGAGATAGGTGAGTTCAATCGATTCAGGCGTAATATCTGGTACTGATGTGATATTGTTAGTGTCATCATTGCATGCCCCTAGCCCCAATGCACACATTGCGATCACAAGTGCGTTAGACTTTAGCTTCATTTTTTTAATCGTCTTATGATGTTGTTGGCAACAACTCTATGACCATGCGATGACAATGCTGTGACCATTAGATTGCAATTTTGTTGCAAATCCTTCGTAAATAAACCACAAGTGATACTGAGAAACTGTTTTAAAATATTAACTTACTAATATGATCCTACAAGATGAGCAGCACAGCACACCAACCCTTACAGCCTGAGTTTAGATTATTGGTGTTTTTGGTTTCGATCGGCTTTTTTATGCAAGGTCTAGACACAACTATCATCAATACTGCGATTCCTGCAATCGCTCATCACCTCAATGAAGATCCTCTACACATGCATAGTGTCGTGGTGGCTTATGTATTGTCAGTCGCAGCCTGTATTCCACTCAGTGGTTGGCTGGCTGACCGATTTGGTGTCCGAAATGTTTATTTTTCTGCAATTATCATTTTCACTTTGGCATCGCTCGGATGTGCATTTTCTTCTAATTTAAATGAGCTTTTATTTTTCCGAGTGATTCAAGGGATTGGAGGTGCTTTACTGCTTCCAGTTGGGCGTCTTGCAATGTTGAAAATCATTCCTAGAACCCAATTCCTTGCAGCCATGTCTCTGATGAGTCTTGCAGGTCTGATTGGCCCCTTAATCGGTCCTACTCTTGGCGGATGGCTAGTGGAGTACGTGACTTGGGAGTGGATTTTCTTAATTAATATTCCTATTGGACTCATTGGAGTTTTTCTCACATTTAAAGCCATGCCAAATGTGACCGAGACCCATGTTGCTAAATTTGATTTTTTTGGCTTCTTGTTATTAGTCATCGCGATGGTTGGCTTAAGTTTAGGGATTGAAAATTTTGCTAGCCCCTATCTTCCACTATGGTGGAGTATTGTTCTTATTGTGTTTGGTTTATCTGCAAGTGCTTGGTACATGGTGCATGCCCATACCCACCAAAATGCTCTATTTCGTGGGAAACTATTCAAAAATCAAATTTTCGCGATTGGTATTGTAGGCAACTTTTTTGCCCGCTTAGGCGGCAATGCGATGCCTTTTCTTATCCCATTAATGCTACAAGTTGCTTTTGGTTTTGAACCATTTATTACCGGTTTACTTATGATTCCAACGGTATTGGGTTCACTGGCATCAAAACCGATCATTCGCCAAATTATTCAACGATTTGGGTATCGTCGGGTGTTATTAGTCAATACCTGCCTTATTGGCTTATGTATTGCAAGTTTTGCCCTCACCTCAGCCGAAACACCTTTATGGCTAAGAACATTACATTTCTTCATTTTTGGTATGTTGAACTCATTGCAATTTGTTTCTATGAATACGCTAACCTTAAAGGATTTGCCTCAACAAGATGCTAGTAGTGGTAACAGTTTTCTCTCGATGATTATGATGGTGTCCATGAGTATTGGTGTAGCGCTTGCAGGTACACTGGTCAATGTATTCACCGCTTATCTTGGTACTGCACAAATGCAACAGGCCTTCCAATGGACATTAATTTTAATGGGCTCAATTAATATTATTACCATGTTTATTTTTTGGAAAATTCCGAAAGAAATGGATGATGACTAATGAATATGGATTCTAGATACTGTCGCTACCATTTACGTTTATTCGCGTTATGATATTAATCATATTTCGCACCAATCTTTAAGTGCTCATGAATTCAAAAAATAAGCAGCATATCTATTCGCAGAAGATTATCTTGTGGACCTCCCTTTTAGGTGCAGCCCTGATCGCACTCATGGTCGGATTATTGAGCTTTTTCTTTTTGCCGTTTCAACCAGCAACAGCTCAAGAGTATCCAATCAAAGGATTTGATGTCTCACATCATCAAAAAGAGATTCGCTGGTCGCAAATTCCAAAAAAGGAATATCAATTTGTCTACCTCAAAGCAACAGAAGGTGGCGACTTTAAAGATCGAAAATTTCAGGATCATTGGCTTAAAGCACGCGAGCATGGTTTTAAAGTCGGAGCGTATCATTTCTATCGACTTTGCCGTGATGGAAAAGTTCAGGCATTAAATTTCATTGATTCTGTGCCACGTAAAGAAGATGCCCTTCCCCCAGTCATTGATTTGGAATACGACAGCAATTGCATCAATACCTATAGCAAAGAACAACTGTTACATGAAATCGATGTTATGCACGATTTGCTGCATCAACATTATGGCAAACAACCTATCTTTTATGTTTCTAAAGCCTTCTATAACATCGTACTTGCGGGTGCTTTTACGAATACCCCACTCTGGGTACGTGAATACACCGCTCAACCTGAATTAAAAGACAATCCAGATTGGATCTTTTGGCAATACACCAATAAAGGTAAAATTAAGGGTATTTCTACACCAGTGGATTTGAATGTATTTAATGGCGATCAAAACGACTGGATAAAATTTCTAAAATTAAATCAAATTGAGCCATAAATCTTAAGCAGTCAGTACGTTACAACTAAAGAGATCTAACTAAAAAATAGAGTGCAACTGGGCTCAAGCAAGCGAGTTACGCTTTATAAGGATGACATGATGTCGCTTAAAAAAGGGATTTTAACAGTGGTTGGTCTTTTGGCTGTCACGCTCATGGCTGCGTTTTTTTATTTATGGCAACCATCAGGAAAGCTCTCCGAATTTAATCAATGGAAGGCTAAAATAGACCAACCCGTCAGTGAACAAAAATTAAATGTTCGCTTTTTTGGCGTTTCCACATTGCTATTTGATGATGGTAATTCACAAATTCTAATTGATGGTTTTTTTAGTCGACCATCTCTCATGAACATTGCTTTACAACGCCTCTCCAGTGATCAAGCACTGCTTCACAATATGATTCAGGACCATGAGCTTAAACGCCTCAAAGCCATATTGGTGACCCACAGTCACTATGATCATGCTTTGGATATTTCAGTGCTCGGAAGTTCACTCCCAAAAACTCACATCATTGGTTCGTTGAGTACACTAAATATAGCACGAGGCGGCAAAGTACCTGAGCATCAATTGAAACTGGCTGTGCCTTTTCAAGCACTACAATTGGGTGCATTTCGTATTACGCCTATTCCCTCACAACATACGCCACCAACAGCAGTGAACAATGATTTAGGTGAAGAGATTCTGCATCCACTGCCTCAGCCAGCACGTTTTTATGAGTTTAAAGAAGGCGGTAGCTTTGACTACTTGATTGAGCACAATAATCACAAAATTTTAGTTAAAGCCAGCACAGGTGCGCTTCCTAATCAATTTCAAAAGTTAAATGTAGATGTCTTGTTTTTAGGAATTGCTCAGCTTTCAAAACAATCACCCGAGTTTCAACAGCAGTATCTCGCTGAAACCATTGATCAGTTACAACCGAAAGAAGTCATACCAATTCATTGGGACAATTTCTTTAAACCACTTTCACAGCCTTTAGAATTTCTACCACGAATAGCAGATCATTCTCCGAAAAGCCTACAACTCGTGATTGATCATGCACAGCATCAAGGTCGAAAGGTGACTTTACTGACGGAGCCTTACGCATACCCAATAACCAGCTCAACGACGCCTTAATTATGGGTTAAAATTAAGGTATCTCATGATTGATTGAACATTTTGCGAAAGATAATTCATATCGATATGGATGCTTTCTACGCTTCTGTGGAGCTTAGAGAGCGTCCAGAATTACAACACTTACCTGTGGTCATTGCATCTCATCACCCACGGGCCGTCGTTGCAGCAGCATCATACCCAGCTCGTGAGTATGGCTTACGTTCTGCCATGTCGATGACACAAGCTAGAAAACTTTGCCCACAAGTGATCGTCATTGAGCCAAATTTTTCTAAATACCAACATGTTTCAGCTCAAATTCATAAGATATTTCAAAAATATACCAGCATCATCGAACCCTTATCGTTGGATGAAGCATATTTAGATGTGACTGAAAATTTACAGCAGATCCCAAGTGCCACTGAAGTTGCAATGTATATTCGTGATGAAATATTTCAGCTTACTAGATTGACCGCCTCAGCAGGCGTTGCACCAAATAAGTTTTTAGCCAAAATTGCATCTGATTGGAATAAACCGAATGGCATTTGTGTGATCAAACCCAATCAGGTGCAACAGTTTATCTATGATCTTCCACTCAAAAAAATCCCTGGTGTAGGAAAGGTCACACAGGAAAAATTAAAAGCTTTGCAACTCGAAACACTTGGGGATTTACAGCAGGTGGAAGAAAAATTTCTCACTCATCATTTCGGAAAATATGGCAAACAATTATTTCTCTATGCTCAAGGGATTGATGAGCGACCTGTTCAAAGCGAACGCCAAAGACAGCAAATTTCTAAAGAAACCACGTTTGATGAAGATCTTTTTTTAAACCAATGTGATCAATTTTGGACTTCACTGCTTTCTCGTGTTTGGCAAAATCTTCAAAACAAGGAAATGATCGCTAGAGGTATCAGCGTCAAACTCAAACTTAAAAATTTTCAAGTTTTACAACACTCTAAAAGCTTTAAACAACCTTTCAATCACATAGAGGATTTGCAACTGGCACTCAAATTATTGTTAATGGAAATGAATATTCCTGATGAATATCAGTTTAGACTCATTGGTGTTGGGGTGTATCAACTTTCAGAAAAACAACAAGACACGCAACTCAATTTATTCGGATTGTAAATTTCGTCTAGTTTTCATGCAAAAGAACAAAATTAAGTCAATTTTTTTCGCCTTTTTTTCCTTTTTAGAGTAATCTAATCGCGCAATACATTTACCCATGTGTCTGCTGAGATGTTGTTAGAAGACCTATATCTAACACATTTGTCCTGTGATTGGCGTGACAATCCATCCGAATATTACAGGGCACTCTAATCTGAATGGGTACAATCTCTTTTTCCTCCAAATATTTCTGATCTCCTCCCATAAAAATAAACTTTCAGAGATACAGCAATTAAACCGAATTCATAGTTCCACTTCCCCTATACTTTCTAAATCCTATACGGCATTTCATAATCTATATTTATATCTATAAGGGATGAGCTTTATGTCTGTTCAACGTTTACACGTTCAAAAACGTTTTTCTGAGGTTGCTATTTTTGGTCACTTCGTTCATCTGGCAGGTCAGTTAGCAGAAGATACGTCTCTCGACATTCGTGGACAGTCACAACAAACCTTTGACATTATTGACCGTTTATTGGCTGAAGCAGGTACAGATAAAAGCCATATCATGTCTGTGACAATTTATCTAAAAGATATTGAAAAAGATTATGCAGCATTCAATGAAGTTTGGGATGCATGGGTTTCTGATATTAAAGCTTTACCGCGTACATGCGTAGAGGCTAAACTGTATCATCCCGATGTTCTTGTTGAGTTAACGGTAATTGCTGCGAAACCTTGATTAAAAAAAGCATGCCTGAGCATGCTTTTTTATTTCAAAGATGATTAGCTAAATGCGCGAATATCTGCCAATCGCCCAGCACTATACTTTTCTAATTTATGCTCAATCACGGATTCGTTTACCCATTCAATTGGCATTTCCTCAGTGTATTCATCCAAAAAATCACGTCTTAACTGCACATATTCTGGGACAGCATGGTAAGAGATCACTTTGTATCCCGCTGTTTCAAGTAATGCATTTTGAAACTGTAAAGTATGTCCACGTTTGAATGAAAATTTATCTTCTAAACTGACAATGGCAAGTACTTTACAATCCTTATTCATCACCACAAAATCAGCAAACATTGACTCATATTTACGACGTGTACGCGGTAACTTTGTGGTCAGTAAGGCGTCAAAAGAGACATGTGCCAAAATATGCGCATTTGGCATGATTTCTTTAAGACGATTGAAAGTTACTTGCTGATAGGGGCTAAACACTGCTCTTTGACGGAGCATGCTATCAGAGGGTTGTTGATGCTTTAATCCTTTATAAGCAATGAACAACACCACAGCGAGTATGATCACACTCGCGATGATCATGATATCCATGACTAGTATCCTTATTTGAATTCTTATCGTTAATTTCTTTTTTAAACTACTTCAAAAAAACACAACTTTTATTATTGTTTCATTATGCTGATGTTAAACATCGCATAGTCCAAGTGAAAAGCGCTTCAGACCAAGCTTATATTAAACATGTTCTGCACTTATTGGCTATAGTTTAAAACATGAACCACATCACACTATTACATAATTGTTGGACAATGATGAAAATCTCATTTGATGATAATACAATATCAC
Source organism: Acinetobacter sp. 25-47-130 (assembly GCF_056779705.1). Lineage (NCBI taxonomy): Bacteria > Pseudomonadati > Pseudomonadota > Gammaproteobacteria > Moraxellales > Moraxellaceae > Acinetobacter > Acinetobacter sp. 25-47-130. The sequence goes on from NZ_JBWYII010000005.1 coordinate 159,327, forward strand.
CTGAAATGAAAAACTCAAAACCTCACTAAACTACTAATTTAAATGATTATTTTAAAATAAAAAAGAGACTTACCCAAATCAAGCCCAATATTCCGATAAAATGAGCATTATCGAAAATATTGTATAGAAAATGTTCAAAAAAGGACGCCGCAGCGTCCTTTTAAAAGAAATTATCATTTATGCACGAGACTTGGGTTTGGATTTACCCTTAGGTTTCCCCTCGCCAAAAGGTTTTTTGCGATCTCCAGTCTCACGTGGTGGCAAACCAGTGTGCTGTGTCAAGATTTGGCCTTTCTTCGGACGATTATTTTGTCCTTGTGATTGACCACGATTAGCAGTTTGACCCGTACGTTTTTGTGAATCACCTGCAACAGTTGAATTTTTCTTACGTGCAGATTGATATTGACCATCCGTGCCCTGAGGCTGATACGTCGGAATCAAATGTTGCTTAGAATTACCAATTAAGTCCTGACGACCCATTTCTTTCAAAGCTTCACGCAGTAAAGGCCAGTTATTTGGATCATGGTAACGTAAGAAAGCTTTATGTAAACGGCGGCGTTTTTCACCTTTTACAATGTCGACATCTTCAGTATAACGTGCCACTTTCGCAAGCGGATTTTTACCGGTGTAGTACATGGTGGTCGCAGTTGCCATTGGTGATGGATAGAAGGTTTGTACTTGGTCAGCACGGAAACCATTCTTTTTCAACCAAATTGCAAGGTTCATCATGTCGTAATCGGTTGTACCCGGATGCGCCGCAATAAAGTAAGGAATAAGATATTGTTCCTTACCTGCTTCTTTACTGAAACGATCAAACATCTGCTTAAAGCGATCATACGTCCCGATACCCGGCTTCATCATTTTATTGAGCGGGCCTTTTTCGGTATGTTCAGGTGCAATTTTTAAGTAGCCACCGACATGATGCGTGACTAATTCTTTCACATATTCAGGGTTCAAAACTGCAAGGTCATAACGTAGACCCGAACCAATCAAAATCTTTTTAATACCCGGTAAAGCACGAGCTTTACGATATAACTGCGTAAGAGGTGCGTGATCAGTATGCAAGTTTTGACAAACACCTGGGAACACGCACGATGGCTTACGACAGTTCTTTTCAATTTCTGGATCTTTACATGCCAAACGATACATATTGGCTGTCGGACCACCTAAGTCCGAAATAATGCCTGTAAAGCCCGGCGCCGTATCACGAATCTTTTCAACTTCACGTAAGATCGACTCTTCAGAACGGTTTTGAATAATTCGACCTTCATGCTCCGTAATCGAACAGAAGGTACAACCACCGAAACAACCACGCATGATGTTCACAGAGAACTTGATCATGTCAAACGCTGGGAAACGCGCATCGCCATAAGATGGATGTGGTAGACGTGCATAAGGCAAGTCGAACACATAATCCATTTCTTCTGTGGTTAGTGGGATTGGCGGTGGATTAATCCAGACATCACGCTCACCATGCTTCTGCACGAGTGCGCGCGCATTCCCTGGATTGGTTTCTAGATGCAAAATACGGTTTGCATGGGCATAAAGCACTGGATCATTGGCAACTTCTTCAAAAGAAGGTAGACGAATCACAGCCAATTCACGTGGTGGCAACTTATGCTTAATCGCCTTAGATGATGGCTGTAACTGCACGATTTGCGTATCTGCATCCAAATTGTCGCCTTCACGAACAATCGGATTGCTGACCACTTCTTTTTGGAAATTCTGATACTGCGTTAAGCTGTTGCCTTTGTCTTTCTCAATTTCACAGCCATCAATATCTTCGGTCATCACATATGGATTGATGATTGGATCAACACGGCCTATGGTATCGACATCATTTGATGCGATCTCAACAAATTTAGCTTTCGCTGCACGGTTATGCTTATTAATAATAAATGCAGTACCACGAACATCAGTAATGTCTGTAATTTTTTCGCCTTTGGCTAGACGGTGCATCACTTCAATGATTGAGCGTTCACCATTACCATACATCAATAGATCGGCTTTTGAATCCATTAAAATAGAACGACGAACTTTGTCAGACCAATAGTCATAATGCGCGATACGACGTAATGAACCTTCGATACCGCCTAGCAGAACAGGAACATCAGGGAACGCTTCACGACAACGTTGACAATAGACTGTTGCTGCACGGTCAGGACGTTTATTCGGTTGGTTATCTGGAGAATAAGCATCATCTGAACGGATCTTACGGTCAGCCGTATAACGGTTGATCATAGAGTCCATGTTACCTGCCGATACGCCCCAAGCAATATTTGGTTTACCAAGTACACGGAATGCTTCAACATTCGTCCAGTCTGGTTGGGCAATAATACCAACACGGAAACCTTGCGCTTCAAGCACACGGCCAATGATACCGGTTACAAATGATGGATGATCGATATAAGCATCACCACAAACAAAAATAAAGTCACAACTATCCCAACCGAGTTGGTCCATTTCCTCGCGTGACATCGGCAAAAAAGGCGCGGGTTCAAAACAAGACGCCCAATATTTGTCGTAATCAAACAACGCTTTTGGCGCAGTCTGAGCGGTATAAGCAGTAGACATGGCTAGCAATTCTCGGCTGGCAGATGGAAGATCAAAAAATAGATCAAAGATGAAAGCCGATCATTTTACCATGAATTCAACTCAACTTGCTTGATTAAAAAACAATCAAATACAACTGCTTAAATTTTCTATTCATCACTGATGACCTAAGACCTATTTCTGTACATTTAACATACAACCAAATCTAAACAAAAAATAATATGCATTTAATTTCAGTAACTTGAGCTTAGCAATTGACTCGATTCCTTTACGATTGATGATTTGGGTAATAAACAAAGTTGCTTTTCATTTTTATAGTGTTTGAAAAAAACGAAAGGCGTTTAATCGTGCTCAAAATAATACTCACAACCGTTGCCACCATGATGGCTTTATTAATTTCCAATTTGGCTTGGACTCAAACTAAAATTCCACAGTCTTACCAGCAACAAGCAGCTTGGCAACAATTACAACAAAGACTCCCTTCGAAATTTCGACTCAATGACCAAAACAAACCACATGAGTACTACTGGAGTTGGAATGATTACCGTGTACATGTCGATGCTTATCCCAATACTAAAGCGCCAGCCAAAGTCATTTTATTACATGGCGTAGGTACAAATGGTCGTCAGATGAGTTTAATTCTTGGGCGTCCACTTGCCCAAAAAGGGTATGAAACCTTCGCATTGGATTTACCCGGTTATGGTCTGACGCAATACCCTTCAAAAAAAGAAATTCGTTATGATCATTGGGTGAAATTGGTCAATGATTTTGTGAACGAACAAGCGCAAAAAGATGATCGTCCTATTTTCCTTTATGGACTCTCAGCAGGTGGAATGCTCACGCTACATGTGGCCATGCAGAATCAACATGTCGATGGCATCATCGGAATGACCTTTCTCGATCAAGAATTTAAAGACGTTCAAAAAGGAACTATGCGTTTTAGTGCTCTAAGCCCTGTTCTTTTGCCGAGTATGAAAGCAGTAGCACATACCCCTTTGAAGCAAATCGCCTTACCTATGTCCTTGGTATCAAAGATGTCAAAACTCACCAATGACCCTGAAGCCTTACGCATCATGCTGGCTGACAAGACATCCGCAGGTAATAGCATGAGCGTGGAGTTTTTAAACAGCTATATGCATTACCAAAAACCATATCCTTTGACTCAATTTAATCAAGCACCTGTGTTACTGACTCAACCTGAACAGGATCAATGGACTCCTTTAAAATTGAGCCAACCTGTTTTGAAACAGTTGAAAGTACCTTATCGTGTGATGACTTTACAAAATGGTGGGCACTACCCTGTTGAGCAACCTGCATTAGATCAGCTGGTAAAATACAGTGATCAATTCATTCGTGAAAATATAAAACGCTAAATTGATCTATTGAGCGATAAATGAATCACTTAGACAGTTTTGTAAGCATTTTCCTACAATCATCTCTTCTATTGTCGGCTATGCATATCAACGTCACTGCACTATTCTTAAACCATCAGGAAACAGGAAGTTTCCCAAACAAAAAACAACAATAATAAGTTTGAGCATCAGGACGTGAGGTACGACAGGAGTTATACCTACAAGCAGCCGATACGAAGAAAAGCCCATCAGGAAGATGGGCTTTTCTTTTTCTTACACATAGAATTTTTTAAGCACACTACACGTTGTCACGCTTGTAAAACAATTATTCATCATGCTTTTTCGCTTTCACAACACTTTCATGAATTCCATTTGTTAATTTTAAAGTGTGTCACGCAACAACTCTGACTGTAATTTCCAAAGTGCAAGCGACTTATGCTGTTCCTACAATACGGAATATCCTAGTGCAAACCGCTTACATACAAAATTTTAAAGATTGAGGATGTGAACATGGCAAAAGCTTTATTTATTACTGCAAATTTTGGTGTTGAAAAAGATGAATTAATCAAACCCTTAGCATTTTTAAAATTAAAAGGGATTGAAACCTATCATGCTGCTGAAGAAAAGAAATCTGTTCAGACTGTGGTTGGGGATCAAGAGCCTTCAGATCAAGTTCAACCTGACATAAGCTTTGATGAAGTCAATGCAAACGACTATGACATCCTGATTATTCCTGGGGGAACGGTGAATGCGGATAACTTGCGAATTCATCCACAGGTTCAAAAATTGATTCAAAGTTTTGCTGACCATCAAAAACCAATCGCAGCTATTTGTCATGCGCCTTGGACATTAATTGATGCGCAACGTATCAAAGATAAAAATCTGACGTCTTATAAGTCAGTAAAAATTGATTTAGAAAATGCAGGCGGTAAATGGGTCGATGAAGAGGTGCATCGTTGTAATACTGGCGGCTGGCCGCTCATTACATCTCGTTGTCCTGATGATATTCCTGCATTTAATGAAGCCATTTATAAAGAATTGACGCAGTCTTAAACGATTAAAACCCCTTTTTTTGGGGTTTTATTTTGCATGTTTTACAGACTTTTTAAGTAATCTACAATTTCTTGCTCGCCTGCCATTTCAGCAAGTTCTAAAGCTGTAAATTGACCTTTGTAAGCTACATTTGCACCTTTTGCGACTAGCAGTTGTACTACATCTAAGTACCCGTTCTCTGCAGCTGCTTGAAGTGCGCTATAACCTTCATCATCAATTTGGTTTACATCAGCTCCGTTATTTAAAGCTGTTTCAACTTCTGTGATTTCGCCTAATGAAGCCCAATAGATGAGTTCAGGAAGATGAAGTTCGCTATCATCTTCAGGGAGTGGGGCGAATGAATTGAGTTTCATAATATATTCCTAATCAAGATTAATCAGAATTTTAGGCTAAGTCTTGCGAAATATATTCTATTTCATCTGCTTCGAATTCAGAGATTTGTTTTGTCTCTACCCCAAATTTATACCGTGGATGCCCTTTAAAGCAATAAATGGGATTTCTTTCTTTTAAATAACGAATTTGGTCAAAATCTTCTTTGCTTAACCACACAGAAACAGCACTTCCACCAGATCTTCTAATTCCAACTAGATTACTATTAGGATAGAACTTGTATACACTTCCTTTTATTTCGTTATAAGCTCCTAGATAATATTCATCTTTAATAGAAGCTAAATAATCTTTAGTATTTGAATCAAATGCAGCTATAGTTTCACGACCTAATAAAGGTGAACCTATACTAATCCCCTCTACCCCACCAATAGTATCAACTCTATTTACAATATTTGCGACCTCTGTATGAATTGAACCAATAAAAATTTTTTTATTATCGTCTTTTTCTTTTTTTAATCTATCAATTACATCACCAGTATAATATCCAACTATGCCAGAAATCACATAATCAAATGCTTTTTTTAAAACATCATTAATATTAGGATCAGAAATTAAAGGAACTAAGGCAAATAAATCTGATCCCTTTTTTCTAGAGCCTAACTGTAAAGCTAATTTTTCTCTTATTTCTTTTTTTGGATAAGAACCTTTGTACAATCGATTCTCTTGTGCTAGATATGCTTTGTGAATAATTCTTTGTATCGCTAACAAGCATTCAGCTAAATCGTAAATACTCACTCCATGCTGATCTAAATCATCCCCTGTAAATTTTATACTTAATAAACTTTTCTCAAATTTTTCATGTGTGTACCAATCCATATTTTTCCTTTAATACATTTTTACAATAATTAGTATAAATAATAATCTAAAAAATAATTCTATAATAAAAAGCCCCCTTTCGGAGGCTTTTATTTTTTTAAAACTAAGACTTATGCTTTAGCTACAATTGGCTTACTCGCATTAATCTTTTCAGATTCACTTTCATTCATAATCAGAGCCACTGCAATTGCGGTAATCAACACAGGTAAACCTACTGCCATAAAGTTAAAATGCGCTGGTAAGTTCATCCCTAGTAAGCCACCAATCAAGATCGGACCTACAATTGCTCCCATACGACCAATCGCAGATGACCAGCCAATCCCTGTTGAACGAACTGCCAATGGATAGTACTGAGCTACGTAGCTATATAACAACATCTGTGAACCAATCGATGCAGCACCTGCCAAGAACACCAAGATGTAAAGTAACAGCATATTCGACTGGAAGCCCATTAAGCTCATCACAATCGCACCCATTAAACCTAAGAACATCAATACAGGTTTTAAATGGTAACGGTCTGCCAAGATACCACCGCCAACGATCCCCACTACCGCACCAACATTCATGACCATCATGAACATCAAGCTATTATCCATTGAGTAGCCCGCAGCCATCATCAATTTCGGTAACCAGCTGCTGAGAGCGTACATGGTTAATAAGCATGTAAAGAATGCAACCCAGAATAACAATGTATTTACAGCGCGACCACGACGGAACAAGCTGACAACAGTTGCCGATTCAGGCTCATCTACATGATCCAGCTCGAAAGTTGTATCTTTCTCAACTTTTACTTTAGGTTCAATCTTCGCCACGATTTGACGAGCTTCTTCCTGACGATTTTCTTTTACGATGAAAGTTAAAGATTCAGGTAAGAATTTCCAAATAATTGGAAGTAAAAGTAATGGAATACCTGCGATAAAGAACATGATTTCCCAACCAAAACTTGGTGTAAACCATGAACCTAATAATGCAGCCATCACACCACCTACCGCATAACCACTAAACATAGTAGTTACCAAGGTGCTACGCATTTTTTGAGGTGCATATTCTGAGGTCAAAGCCACAAGGTTTGGCATAACACCACCAATCCCTAAACCTGCCAAGAAACGCAAAATACCGAACTCAGTTGGATTGGATGCAAAACCACCCGCAAAGGTTAATCCACTGAATAAAATAATACAGATCATAATGACTTTTTTACGGCCAATCTTATCTGCTAAAGAACCAAAAATCATTGCGCCAAACATCATCCCTGCAAGTGCAGTACTTGCGAGCATGCCTGCTTGAACAGCACTTAAACCCCATTCATCCATCAATAATGGTAAAACTACGCCATTAATTGCTAAGTCATAACCATCAAACAGGATAATGAGTAAACACCAAGCGACAACATTGAAGTGAAATGGTGTGAATTTAGCATGGTCAATAATTTTATTGACGTTCATTGCTTGCTGTGACATTCCTCACCTCCTGTGAGAGATCGTATTTCAATAATCTTTAAGCACGATCCAACCAACTTTGAATTTAATTGTTGTGAGCGACGCATCAAAATCGTGTGCTTAAAGTCTGTGAGGTAAATTTCACATAATTCTGTGTTAATAAAAATTGAACGTTAGTCTAAAATCCAATCAAAATTAGGCTTTTTATCTAAATATCGCATTAGACCAAAGTTAGTTTGACTTATGAAAATCAGTGTTTCCATCATTTTATTGGTGAGTAATGATGATATCTCGCTCAAATACGAATTTATTAAAGTACTTATTTCATTATGATATTTTTCACTTATTTTAATAAAAAACCTCATAGATCAAAATCCATGAGGTCTCGAACAATTAATATAACTTTTTGTCTAATTTAATCTGAATAATTTCATTATCATCTGCAAGTTTTGCATTACGCCCACTTGAACCTGGAAAATTATTGTCATTCAACACTGTAATTAAATCAGGTCCTTCAATCACAATATCTTCAATGGTAAAGAATGGAAAACCGAAACGCTCACCCGTCATAATATCGCCCTCACGTGGCGTACCATATAATAAATTTGGATTCGCAATATCCATTAAATTGACCAAGTCAGTCTTATTAACCAACTGCTTCGGTTCATTCAGTTGTATGCGAACTAATTTCTTAAAACCACCAATATTATTTTCAGTATCATCACGCTCAATCACAACCCCTTCATTTTGACTAAATAACTGGAAATCACCAATTGCTGTAGCTTTAGGGTCGAGCTCAAAATAGTAATGGTCATTTGTATATACTTTTTTAGCAATATCAAATTTTGAAATTAATAAATGTCTTTGCACATTCTTGCTTAATGGTTTTTCCAGCATTGGATATAAATATTGACCATCTGGAGAAATAGCCATGCCTTCAAATCCACCACTTCTTTGCACGAGCGCATTTTCTATTTCAGCCGCACTTTGATGAAGTTGATTTTGTGGAGATCGAAGCTCTTCTCCTTCTTTTTCAGGATGAGGCAATGCAATCGGAGCACTCTTTAAAACACCATCAGCACTAAAATGCAGTAAAAATGGACCGAATTCATCTCCGATCCAAATATCGCCATTTTTATCACGCTGTATAGATTCCGGATCAAAATCAGCACCTGTTAAAAGTCGTTCTGGCGTACTCTCATTGACAATTTTGAATGGTACTAACTTATTCGGATCACGAAGCTGTATATGAGACAGTACTTTAACGTTATTTGAGTTGGTCTTAGCAGTTCTAAAATCTACTGAAATATTATAAAGACGTAATAGATAGTCTGCTGAGTTATCTTGTGCCCCAAATCCATTATCAGACATTACAAGATACGTTCCATCAGCATTTTTTAATGCCCCAGAAAATCCTTGAACTGGCTGACCTTTAAATGGCGGATAAATACCATTTGCACCTTTAACATAAAGTCCTGAATCTGGTCCATCGGCATAGGTAGCCACATCAAGCTTTGCAAATGAAACAAGTGTAGGTTCATTTATTTGATTTTGTTGATCTGAGGTAATCTTATCATCAGAATCATTACAACCGCTAAGGGCTAAAAATGACAATAGTACTGTGCTTAAAAGTGTCTTCTTCATAAATCCATATGTATCACTTAAGTAAGGACTCATGATTAAACGGCATGATGGTGTCATTCCTCTGACAGATCAATGAAGATTTGATGAAGGCTTTTATTATTAGTTCCTCACTATATAAAAATCTTTATCAGTGAGTTCTAAGATACATTTCCCTTTATATTTAATTCTTTATTTCAATTTATATATATATAAAAAAACACCCCCTTGTATTGAAGGGGGTGTTTAGAATAATGAGCTGGCGATGACTTACTCTCACATGGGTAACCCCACACTACCATC